>JAHHIC010000038.1 GCA_019359035.1 Scytonematopsis contorta HA4267-MV1
CGTTTTGCTCTCTCCGTTTTGCTCTCTCCGTTTTGCTCTCTCCGTTTTGCTCTCTCCGTTTTGCTCTCTCCGTTTTGCTCTCTCCGTTTTGCTCTCTCCGTTTTGCTCTCTCCGTTTTGCTCTCTCCTGTTTTGCTCTTTCCGTTTTGCTCTTTCCGTTTTGCTCTCTCCGTTTTGCTCTCTCCTGTTTTGCTCTCTCCGTTTTGCTCTCTCCGTTTTGCTCTCTCGTCAACTCAGTACTTGCTTTAAAATCTCACGATGAATCAACGCTCTATCCAGCAAAAACTGAATTTTATCTGGCGAAAGAGCTTCCCCATTAGCATAATGTTCAATCCAAGTCCGACTGATTTCATTAGGGTCATCAGGTAAATTAGCCAAATCCCAACCGGGCATATCTAAATCTTCCATCAAGCGGTTAACTTTGGGGTCATAGCTAATAGCAAAACAGCGACTTCCTTCAGCCGCAGCCATAATTAAGCTATGTAAGCGCATCCCAATATTCATTTCCACACCGCGATATACACCTTTTAATACTTCGGGTTCTTCCAGACACATAATCTGGCTAACACCTTGTAAATGAGGTGCAATCTCTTCTGCAATTTCTAAATCTTCGCTCTTTTGAAAAGGTAACAAGAGTATAAAAGTTTCAGTAGCTTTCTGAAAATCCACTAATGCGCGAGTCAAATTAGCCAAACGCGCAGGAGTAAGTTCAGGATGAGACCTTAAAGTTACAGAAACTCTGGGAGCGGGTAAATCCCAAAGTCCAGAAACAGGTTTTGATTCCAACGCCCAAACCGGGTCAGGTGCTAAAATACAAGGAATTTGCCACCCATTTAATAATTCCGCACTTTTTTTGTCACGGACACTAACTTTCGCACAACCAGAAAAATTTCGTCGTGCTATCCAACGAATTATCGGACGTTTTATTGGACCGATACCCTGTGCCCAAGCAATAGTTCTCATCCCCCTAGCTTGAGCAATAGCCATCATCCCGCTGTAGTAAAATGGGCTAATAGTACTGGTAACATCTTGAATTAGACTACCACCACCCCAAATCAAAGCATCACAGGAGCGCAAAGCTTGGATAACATCAGTAAAAGAAAAACGTTGATGAGCTTCTACACCATAGCGAATTTGGGTTTCTTCGGGATTACCAGAGAGAACCACAGGCGTAACATGAGGTGGTAGCATCTGCAAAAGCGTAGCTAACAAAGCCTCGTCTCCACCATTTCCTTTACCGTAGTAACCAGATAATAACGCCCTTATATTAGCCATTGGAATTAAAAGTTAAAAGTTAAGAGTTTTGAGTTAAGAGTTAAAAGTTTTCAGTTTGGGTTTTGGATTTTGGAACTAAAAACCTTTTTCACTCATATTTTGCACCAATCCGCACACCATGCAAGGACAAAACAATTCAAAATTCAAAATTCAAAATTCAAAACTAGGGAGTGGGGGGTAGGGAGTGGGTGGTAGGGAGTGGGGAGTGGGGAGTGGGGAACCAATTACCAATTACCAATTACCAATTACCAATTACCAATTACCAATTACCAATTACCAATTACCAATTACCAATTACTAATCAACCATGAACGCACTTTCGATACCGACTTGGATAATTCACGTTTCTAGTGTAATTGAGTGGATAGCCGCTATTTGGTTAATTTGGAACTATGGGCAAGTTACGGGTAACCGTGGATGGTATGGATTATCACTAGGGATGTTACCTGCTTTAGTTAGTGCTATGTGCGCTTGTACTTGGCATTATTTCGACAATTCACCATCTTTGGAATGGTTAGTAACTTTACAAGCTGCAATGACAGTTGTTGGGAATTTTACACTGTGGGCAGGTGCAGTATGGGTTTGGCGTAATAGTAAGCAGTCTTTAACAATTCAAGATTCAAAAGAGCAATGATACCAAAAGAAGCACTATTTGGGTTGTCACTATTTCCCTATTTGGGTTTTCTGTGGTTTATTACCCGTTCAGGACAAATGCCGCGTTTGGCGTTAATCGGATTTTATGGCACCCTCGTGTTTGTTGCGGTCACCATCCCAGCAGGAATTTATGCTCAAGTGCATTATGGTGAATCTCTTGCTAATGTCGATTGGCTACATGGTGGAGCTGAGTTTTTTTTAACTCTTTCTAATATTTTGATTGTTTTGGGTTTTCGTCAAGCTTTAATTAAAAATGGTCAGTCAACCGTTAACAGTCAACAGTCAACCACCAACAGTCAACCGTCAACAGTTAACAAATAACAGTCAACAAATAAGAGTCAACAAATAGCTATGCAAATAATCCCAGCGATAGATTTACTCGAAGGTCGTTGTGTGCGTTTATATCAAGGTGATTACGATAAATCACAAGTTTTTAGCAATAACCCTGCTGATGTTGCAAAACAATGGGTAGAAGAAGGTGCGACCCGATTACATGTAGTTGATTTAGATGGTGCAAAAGCCGGAAAATTAGTCAACTTAACTGCAATTGAGGCAATAGTAAATGCAGTTCCCGTACCAATTGAGGTTGGTGGTGGACTGCGAACTCAAGACAGTGTAAGACAATTATTTAATTTAGGTGTGGAATGGGGAATTTTAGGAACTGTTGCAGTTGAGCAACCTCAATTAGTACAACAATTATCCCAAGAATTTCCTGGTCAAATAATAGTCGGTATTGACGCTCGTGATGGAAAAGTCGCAACTCGTGGTTGGTTAGAAACTTCCGAGGTTTTAGCGATTCAGTTAGCAGTACAAATGCAAGAGTTAGGTGCTGCGTCCATAATTTACACTGATATTCATCGTGATGGTACTCTCTCTGGTCCCAATTTGGAGGCTTTGCGAGAACTTGCAAACGCTGTAAATATTCCTGTAATTGCTTCCGGTGGTGTGAGTTCCGTGACAGATTTATTGAGTTTGTTAGCGCTGGAACCCCAAGGGGTTTTGAGTACTATCGTTGGACGAGCTTTGTATACTGGTGATATTTCACTCAAAGAAGCTTTGCGTGCTGTGGGAGATGGACGCATTCAGGATATTCCACCAAATTTGGATTTTTCCACTTTCGCTTAAAGAAACCCCACCCCCAACCCCCTCCCCGTTTACGGGGAGGGGGCTAAGAAAGTAAACCCAATAGTAGCCCAATAGTAGCCCAATAGTAGCCCCCTCCCCGCGTGCGGGGAGGGGGTTGGGGGTGGGGTTTATTTTGCAGGGACGACTATATGTTGGTAAATATTTACTTATGCTAAGAGCTCAATAAAATTATTTTTATAAAATTTCCGGATTAAGTATTTACGCCAGTGTATCTCAATTTGTAGGAAGTAGCAGATACTGGAAATTACTTCAGGAGCTTGCTATAAACTATAACTCAAAAATTCAATATATCTATTATAAATATTTTAAATATGAATTTTAGATTTGAAATTTTCTAAGTTTAATTTAATGGGTTTCCTCTTCGATTAGAGACGTAATAATGCGTCTCTATTTTTTTTATATTACTCCCCTTCCCTTATAGGGAAGGGGTTGGGGGTTAGGTCTATTTCATCTTAGCTTGAGTTTTAGCTTGTTCTAACGCAATTTCTTTCATCGCTTGGTAAGAATTAACATTAGAAGTTCCTTCAATTGCCTTCACAGCCAAATCTTGAACTTGCTTGAGTGCAGATTCCAATTGTTTCGAGAGATTTTGAATTCGTGTTTCTTGATTTTGGATAGTTTGTTCCAAAGATACTAATCTTTGTTCGTAAAAGCGCTTTTGTCCTTCGACTTCTTTTGCGTATAAATCAGATTTTATTTTGGCTTGGTAGATAGCAATACCTTTACCTTCTTCCGTAGCTTTCTTAATAGCAGCTTCTTTATCTTTCGGGAACGCTTCTACTTTGGCTTTATGTTCTTCAAATTGTTGCTCGCGTTCAGAAATTGTTTTTTCGCGTTCTGTCCACTGTTTTTCACGCTCTAGTTTAAATTCGTCCAGTTGTTTATACAAATCTTTTTGTTGCTGTTCGTATTCGTCTTTTTGAATTTGACGCTGAAGTTCTAAATTATATTTATATTCTGCAGCATCCCTTTGACGGGTTTTTTTCTGGTTATCGTCGCGTTCTTGGACTACAATTTTATGTTCATCTTGTTCTTTTAGCCAAGTATTTTTTTGCTCAGCGAACTCCTGCGATAAAATCTCATAACGTTGGCTATACTCTTCTTGATAAGCCTTGGAATTATCTTCATAACTTTGAATCAGAGTATCTAAAGTTTCTTCCGTAACTTCTAAGCTATGCAATTGTTGTAATTCTTCTACTTCTTTTTCTACAGATTTGCGACTTTCTTCTAATTGTGAAGCCTTTGCAGAAAGCTGTTCTGATAATTCGCTCGCTGCACTACCAAAACCTAATTGAATTTTAGCTAAGCTTTCGATAGTAGAATTCATCTTTTGTTGCAGAGATTGAGATTGGCTCATAGTATTTTTCGCAGGTGTATTTGTTTCGATTACTGGCTTATTACTTGTGGTCGATGGTGCAGAACTTGCGTTTTTTTGAAGCTGTTCAAACTGCGACTTTAGGGCTGTTTTCTCCTTTGCTAACTCATTATAAGCTTCGAGTATTTCAGCCTTTGTACTTCTATCACTTGGTTTTTTCGTCGGCATAATTTAACTCCCAAATATTTAGTTACAATTTATTACAATCCCCCCCCATTACCCATTCCCCATTCCCCATTCCCCATTACTTATTAAAAGCTCGCATTGCTAAATCTTGCGCTTGTTTTAATGCAGCTTGTAACTGGGATGTAATACTTTCAATTTGCTCGGATTGTTTCAGAATCGTTTGTTCCAGAGCTTCAATTCTTTGTTCATAATTTTGTTTACTACCTTGCCATTCTTTCTCAAACAAGTTAGCCTCAACTGTTGCTTTTTGGGTAGCGTCTTTAATAGCTTCTTCTCTCGCTTTTTTAATTGCTTCTGCTAATTCGTTGGGGAAAGCTGCAACTTTTTGTTGATATTCTGTAAATAATTTCTGATTCGCAGTCAAAAACTTCTCCCGTTCTGCCCAATTTTTTTCTTTCTCTTGGCTTGTTTCCTGAACTTCTCTTTCTATTGTTCGTTTCGTTGCTTCGTAAGCATTAGTATTTAGTTTGAGAGTCGTTTCTAATTTGTACAAGTACTCTTCTTCTTCTTTCGTTCGTTCTTTTATCAACGATTCATTATAAGTCTGCTCCGCTTCCTCAAAATCTACTTGTCCTTTTTGCCAATCTTTGCGCGTTTGAGTAATTTCCTTTTCCAACAATTCTCGCTTGCTTGCAGTATCCTGCTCTAAAACCTTTAATTTTTCTTGGTGTTCTTTTGTTAAAATGTCCAGCGTATCCGCAATGACCCTAATTTGTTGTAATTCTTTTAAATTTTGACTTTCAATTTCTATCGCTTTATTTAGCTGCTCCAGCTTAAAGTTCTCTCCAGCGAGTTTTTCTGACAATCCATTGACAATACTTCCAAACTCCAATTGCAAATCAGCTATGGCTTTGACAATACTGTCAACCGTATATTCTGAAGCTGCAGCTAAAATTTCCTTACTCTTTTCTTTTTCAGCTTCTTCTTGCTTGGTCGCTATTTTTGAATCAATTCTTTTTCTTTCAGCAAAAATCTGCCCAAACGCTTGCATCAATTGTTGTTTACTATCTTTAGACGCAATTCCTGTCATATTTAGACTCCTTAGTTATGTCCTATTGTTTACTTACAGCGAGTATTAGCAAAAACAAATTATTTTTTGCCAAGGTAACTTATTCTCAAAGCTTAAAGTTCGGTGGAAATACACAAAAAACTTAATTGCTTTCCTGAGGTAAGCCTTATTTATCGCTTAGTTCGCTTCCATAGTACAAATATACTGAATAAAATATATCCTGTCAATAGAAATATTGGGAGTGGGGAAACAATTCGCAATAAGCCGAAGCGGCACGCTGCGCGAACGCAATTCGCAGTGGGGAGTGGGGAAACAATTCGCAAAAATATCAGCGTTTTCCACGCTTTTGGTTTATAATGGGATGGGTGCTGTGACATATTTGACATTTGCCTAAATAATTTCCTGTTTAGACAGTGAATTTACTGAAAGAATCACAATAAAATTCATACAGAATAAAAACGATAAGTTTGTGATATCAATGTACACAAGTGAACCTGCAAAATATCCTCAAAGAGCAGACATTGGGCAAACCAGCCGTGTTCTAGTGGTTGAAGATGAGGAACTTATCCGAGAAATGCTAGTTTTGGCTTTGGAAGAGGAAGGTTATGATGTGGTGACAGCTAATGATGGTAGGACGGCTGTTGAACACCTGAAAAGTTATGATTCTGTTAACGCGGAAGCTCCCTTTGATTTGGTGGTTTTGGATTTGATGCTGCCACAAATTAATGGGCTGGATATTTGCCGCTTACTTCGTCATCAAGGTAATCCTGTACCTATTTTGATGCTTAGTGCTAAGGGTAGCGAGACTGACAGGGTTTTGGGGTTAGAAGTTGGTGCGGACGATTATCTTACCAAACCTTTCAGTGTTAGGGAACTAGTTGCTCGTTGTCGTGCTTTATTGCGTCGTCAACGCTTAAGTACTTTACCTCCAGCTCCCGTTTTGCAATACAAGGAAGTAACTTTGTACCCCCAAGAGTGTAGGGTGCTGGTACGGGGTCAAGAGGTAAATTTATCACCCAAAGAGTTTCGCTTGTTGGAATTGTTTATGAGTTACGCTCGTCGGGTGTGGTCTCGTGAACAATTGTTAGACCAGGTTTGGGGTCCGGATTTTGTTGGAGACAGCAAAACTGTAGATGTTCACATCCGTTGGTTAAGAGAAAAGTTGGAAAAAGACCCCAGCCGTCCTGAGTATATTGTGACTGTACGCGGTTTTGGATATAGGTTTGGGTGAAGCTGATGTATTATCTTCATTTTTTATGATGATTCAATATCTGTCCGATACCTAATTAAAATTTATCTATTTAACTGCTATTTTTAATAGGTCGGTCAGACACTAATTACTGCGATGTTTGTTTTCGGATTTTTATTAGGTTTAGCGGTAGGTGTTGGCTTTTGGCTCTGGCAGCAAACTCAACTGATACGCTATTTAAAGCAAACTTTGCGGTCATTAAGTTCGGAAAAAGCTCTTTTTTTCCTGCCATTGCTCCCTCGTTCGCGTCAAGATATTAGTACAACAGCTCAATCCCTACTGTCTTTACGTCAACAGTTGCTGGTTTACCAAGACTTGATAAATTTTGCCCCTATTGGATATTTGTTAGTGGACGAAGAAAACCAATTGCTATGGTGTAACGAATTGGGGCAAAAAATGCTAGACCTGCAACGATGGCAACCTGGACAGGTTCGCTTATTGTTAGAGTTGGTGCGGTCTTATGAACTGGATAGATTAATTGAGAAAACTCGTGATACTGGATTTCCACAAACAAGGGAGTGGGTGTTTCACCCCCCTTGCGAAAATCCGGCGAATATGCTAGATATTAAGTCTCTTGCTTTGCGGGCATCTAGCTTGCCTCTGTCTCAAGGACAAGTGGGAGTATTTCTGGAAAATCGCCAACCTTTGGTGGATATGACCCAAGCTCGCGACCGCGCTTTTTCGGAACTAGCTCACGAACTTAGAACTCCTCTAACTTCGATACGATTAGTTGCGGAAACTTTACACGACCGATTGGAATCACCACTAAACCGTTGGGTGGGTCGTTTGATGCAGGAGGTTGACCGATTAATAAATTTAGTACAAACCTGGTTAGACCTGACTCAACTGGAAATCAACCCTAGTTTGCAGGTGCATCGAGAACCGACAGACCTGCAAAAATTAATTACATCTGTTTGGGAATCCCTTGAACCTTTAGCACAACGTCAAGAATTGAGTCTTAGCTATTCAGGACCATCCGGTTTACTGATAAATGTTGATCCATCCAGGATGTACCAAGTATTTTTAAATTTGTTAGACAACAGCATTAAATATAGTCCGACTGGTGGCAAAATCTGTGTAGATGCTAAAATTATTTTGGAAAAGCATAATAACTCATCGACCATAGAAATAAATATCATTGATTCCGGGGTCGGTTTTTCAGAAGCTGATTTACCTTTAGTTTTCGAGCGATTTTATCGAGGAGACCAAGCCAGAACTTCAAGACCAATAGAAGATAGCGTCATTACTTCAACAAAAACAATAGTAGGCAGTGGGTTGGGACTATCAATTGTGCGACAAATTATACTTGCCCACGACGCTACAATAAAAGCAATGAATCATCCCGAAACTGGAGGAGCGTGGTTACAACTACATTTTCCAGAAATCATGACAAAATCCTAAAGCAAGACTATATTTAAAATACTTTTATGTTTGAGGCCGCAAATGTGAACGTCCTCCTTTACAACCCCAACCCAGAAAAATCTGACTTTACACGTCGCTTAAGGCGTTTAGAGCAAGACGTATTGCGTATGGGTGCTCTGGTTGAGCAGTCGTTCCGACTCAGCCATCAAGCTCTTTTTGCTCGCAACTTAACTGCCGCGAAAGAATTGCCACTTTTAGATAAAAAAATTGACCGTTTTTACAAGCAAGTAGAATTAGATTGTAATGAGATTATTATTCAATACAGACCAAATGCAGAAGATTTAAGGTGTTTAAGCGCCTTTATGCAACTTGTACGAGATTTAGAAAGAATAGGTGATTATGCCAAAGACTTGGCTGATATAGCTATCAAAATCTTTCCTTATCCATCCCACCATACTTTACCAGAAATTGCTGTTATGTCTCATCATGCTCAAGCAATGTTAGCAAACAGCTTACTGGCATTGGCTGATTTGGATGAAGTTGGTGGACGCAATATTAAGCATTTAGATGATGCTGTAGATAATGCATATGATAGATTATATCAAGCTTTAGCCTATCAAAAAGATTGGACTGGGGTTATAGAACCAATTGTACTGCTGGCATTGGCAATTCGCTGCTTGGAACGGATGGCTGACCATGCGACAAATATCGGTCAGCGAGTAGCTTATATTGTTACAGGTCAGCGACTGTAGGTTGGGTTGAGGACGGGACGGAAACCCAACAAAATTTGAGGGAAATCTAACATAGCGACTAAGCTGTAGTTAATGATAGGTTACGGCGCTTTATTATTATCGCGTCAAACTATGAATTATCGTGCGCCTAACCCATCCTACGTCCATGGGAAAATTATTCTTCACTTTGCATTCTTCAAATTTTATTATGATTTGATTTTTGATTTCTTATGATACCTACTTGGGGGACGGTTTATATAAATACTTATTAGTATTCCCGGAGGAATATTTTAATTATTACAGTGTTTTTATACCACTTTAGATAGATGTAAGAAACTAAAATTTTTTATTTACGTAGGCAGTTCTTCGTTTTGTTACTTACTGGATACGGTATTCATTAAGCTTATTTATTTATGTGCAAGTTATTTACAATATATATCTTTAGAGATTCATGTTAGATTAAATACCGTTGAAGCAGTTAAGGAATAAATAAACATTGGTTTCCTAACATACATTTCATATCAACCTTACCTCCTCTTAAACTTGCGGTATTAAAGTATCAAAAGACAGCTACAAATTATTTTTATACCTAGCTGGTAAAAGTAATATCAGTTGGTTAGGGCGCAACTATCGCACGGAAGTGTTGGTAGTAAGAGGTGAGTATATTTTAGGGTGCGCTACGAAAGTCTAGAAATCTACAAAAATCGACATTTTGACCCAATAGTTATCCAGTAAGGGTGGCTAGTTTAAGTTATCCAATCAAACATGCGTAAAAGGCTATATTCATTTTGAACAGACTTGGCTTGAGAACAAAAGTATTTGATAAGTTGGCAACGGGGCAAAGCTTTCAATCGCGACTTGTCCTACTTGGCAATAAAAAAGACGGCAATAAAAAAGACAACAACTTGCCTAATTGTATTATAGAATACAAAAACATTTCTCTTGCAGGTGTAAAAATTGAATATGGTAATTTTGCGTACAAAAAACCACTAAGAAGTTTGCTAAGTGGTAAATCGCAACAATGGGGTGCAAATTACGTAGTTTATCCGGTTAGGGTTGCAATCATACAGAATAGTAATTCGTTTGCGAAATTAGCCTCTGTAGCTGAGGTGATGGCAGATGAGTTAAGTAACAGTACTTTTACTGATAACAAAACAACTCTTATAGAGAAATTTTACTGTAAGAATAATTGCTTAGTTTTAGGTAGAGAAGTGCTGGGCTGTGGACTTTTACTGCTACAGCTAGATTTATTGTTTAAACTTTATGAGAGTGTATGGAATGTAACAGACACTAATAATAAAACATACAAAAATACTGTAAAAAGTTGCACAAAGAACAATCGTGAAAATACAAGGTGGTTCAGTTTTATAAGCTACAATAAATTATATAGGATTGCAGTTTATACTTGGACAAGGCAACTTTCTTGGCTAAAGTGCTGCTTGAAAGAAGAAGGAAAAATATTGAAGGAAGGACGGAGTTTGCATAAGGGGATTACGACCTCGATTAAAAAAGTGCTAACTGTAGAGTCCGACGTATTAAAACTTTACAAAGAGGGCGTTTCTCAAAACCTTCTTCACTCGGACTTCTTTCTTTCTTCGATTCACCTACAAATAAAGTCTGCAAAGTATAATTGGACACTGTTTGAGCTTTTGGCGGCTTTGCAGATGTTTATAGCACAACTGTTTTCGGTACAACTGTTTATGGCAGAATTGGCAAATTTTTATTTTGTCTATAAGGAACAAAAAATGTTATCTTTTAGACATTGTTCAGAGGAAATTAAACGCCTACGCAAGTGCGATGGTATAAAAACAACATGTTCCCCTGTTAATCTTGCCAATTGTGATAAGTATCGAGCTATACATATCAATTGTCAGGGCTTATTTATGATTGCTTAAGTTGTAAATAGTTGACAGCTATTCTCAACTAACGTATTATAAATAACCAATGCATCAGTAAAAGCTTATACCTACTAGACTAAAATATGTAGAATGAAAACGATTAAATATACATAAAAATACTTTGTAAAGCTATGATTCAACTCACATAGAATCTACACAAAGCTTTACCTCCAGGGGTACATATTTCAGCCAAAATAATCAAAAGTGATTATTTTTCTCTGGGCTGAGACGAAGTAGGTCAAATGAATAATTTGAATTTAACTTCGTTCCTAATAAGTTAGCATCTATCCTTTGGCTGAGCTTTGCGGTAATAACCGAATTGCAAAAAATAATCCTGACTAAGTTCTGCGTAGAGGGCATACCTCAGGCGAAATTGCCAGGATAACTTCCAATAACTCTTAATTCAATCAAACATTACTACTCTATCAAATCTAACCATGATGTACTCGACAAGCAACACACAAAACTCAGGTTCTTCCTTTAATGCTACAAATGCTTCTAATCCAAGCTTAGGTTCTAGCTTGCCACAAAGGCTGTTTACCCGTCGTGAAGTAATTCCTGCACGTAACGATGTACTGTGGAGAATCGAGCGTGGAGCGGTTCGTACTTTAACCTGGAGCGAAGATGGTACATTCATCACTCTTGGTTACTGGGGTCCTGGTGATTTGATTGGTTATCCTCTTTCTAGAGTCAAGCCATACCAAATAGAATGCTTGACCAGCGTTGAAGTGAGTGTTGTACCTCCTCAAATGTGGAGCCAGGAAGTCAATGCTTTGTTGTCTCACATTCAGCAAGCTGAAGAATTACTGAGCATCGTTCATTGCAAACCCATTTCTATGCGTTTGTGGCAATTTTTAGTCTGGTTAAGCGAAAAGTTTGGTCGTACCGTTGAGCAAGGTAAATTAATTGACCTCAATGTTACGCATCAAGAAATGGCAGAAGTATTAAATACTACTCGCGTTACCGTAACCAGATTGTTACAACAGTTTGAAGAAGAAGGAACAATGGTACGTCACAAACGTCGTATTATCCTTCAATTACCTAATAAATAAGTAGTAAATACGGTAGTTAAAGGTGTGGTAGCATACTTGATTCTACTCACGCTTAGGCTAAACTAAATACATGTGAAAGCCAGGGTATTTCCGCAAAAAACAATAGCAGGAAGTACCCTGATTCTTACATAGGTGTGAGTGAGAATTAAACTAATTTAAACGATGAATAAAACATTCTGGAACGTTGTAAAGTTCGGTCCAGTAGCGCTTGCTGCTGCATTGTTAACTTCTAACAGTGCTTTCGCTGCTGAAGCTGGAAATGTAACCTCTGTTGCTCAGTTGGCTGATTCCAACAACATTGGTCAAGTTACCTCCGTTTCTCAGTTCTCTGATGTTCAACCCACTGACTGGGCATTCCAAGCTTTACAATCCTTGGTAGAACGTTATGGTTGTATTGCTGGTTACCCTAACAAGACTTTCCGTGGAAACCGCGCAATGACTCGTTATGAGTTTGCTGCTGGTTTGAATGCTTGTTTAGACCGCGTTAACGAATTGATTGCTACCGCTACAGCTGACCTCGTTAAGAAAGAAGACTTGGAAGTTGTTAAGCGCTTACAAGAAGAATTTGGTGCTGAATTAGCTACTCTTCGTGGTCGTGTTGATGGTTTAGAAGCTCGCACTGAAGAATTAGAAAGCAAGCAGTTCTCTACTACCACCAAATTAGTTGGGGAAGTAATTTTTAACGTTGCTGCTCCTTTTGGTGACAAGAGAGCTGACCTAGACAACAATCGCAACAACAATCCTAAATTAGACAGCAATATTGTCTTCTCTGACCGTGTTCGTTTGAACTTAAATAGCAGCTTCACTGGTAAAGACCAGTTGAACATTCGTTTACAAGCTCGTAACACCCCAGAGTTTAGTCGTAGTGGTGTTACAGGTACTAACATGACCCGCTTGTCTTTCGACGGAGACAATCAAAACAACGTTGAAGTAGACAAACTCAATTACACTTTCAACCCTACTGACAATATTCGTGTTCGTGTTGACGCTTCCAACGGTGAATTCTTCGGAAACATCAACAACTTCAACCCCGACCTTGCTAGCGATGGTAGAGGTTCTATCTCTCGCTACGGTCGTTTCAGCCCTATCTATCGTTTAGGTGCTGGTGGTAGTGGTGCAACTGTTACCTTTACTCCTAGTAGCAGCTTTAACGCTTCTGTAGGTTACTTAAGCGGAAGCTCCAGTGGTAAAACCACAGCTAACAACCCTGCTCTTGGAAGTGGTTTGTTCAATGGTGACAGCACAATCCTTGGTCAGGTAGCTTTCAAACCCAACGACAATTTCAACATTGGTTTGACCTATGCTCGTGGTTATCAAACTGGTGGTAATTTATTAGGTGGAACTGGTAGTGGTTTTATTGGTAGTGCTATTCCTGCTGGTATTCGTGTATCATCTAACAACTACGGTGCTCAAGCTAACTACAAGCTGAGTCCAACTGTTGCTCTTGGTGGTTGGGTTGGTTTCACCAATGCTTATGCTGAGAATACTGCTGCTGGTGCTCGTGTTGATACCAGTGCTGATTTATTCTACTGGGCAGCAAACTTGGCCATCAAAGATTTCGGTGGAGAAGGTAACCTGTTAGGTCTAACCTTTGGTCAGCCTCCCAAAGTTACCGGAAGCCGCGTTTTAGGTGTTAATACAGGCTCAGAAAATTCTTCTTCTTTCCACTTGGAAGGTCTGTACCGTATGCAGATGAACGACAATATGTCCATCACTCCTGGTTTGTTGGTTATCTTCAACCCAGAAAACAACTCTAACAACGCTACCCAGTACGTAGGTACACTGCGTACAACCTTCACATTCTAAATCTAGATTCTTAACAATCTAGAGGTCTAGGCTAAAACAGAGGTGTAACTAAGAAATTAGTTATGCCTCTTATTTTTTTAAGCATAAATTTACACGTAGACCTAACCCCCCTACCCCCCTTCCCTTATAGGGAAGGGGGAAAATTAAAGACTCTCTCCTATGGACGGGAGAGGTTTGGAGAGGGGTCTTTTTTCTTGGACGGAGATATCTAATGAAACCTGTTATTAAACTTGCGACTAAGCATCCGTTACTAACGAGCTAATTTGCAAAAGTACAATGCGATGTTGCTCAGCTTAATATTATATTTTGCTGCAATTCGACATTGTGAATAACGAGCCAATGCTCGCGGTTGTTTTTTTGTAACCTAAACCTTTAATCCTAATAGTGCAACATTGTAATGGTGAAGGTAGACAATAAACTACTTTTTCGTGCGTATTTCACTATGGCAATTCTATATCTAACTTATACAAACTTTTACGTTAATAACAGGTTAATTCGTTGCAAAAAAGGTTTTTGGTTCTTAAAGATAAAAGTAAGTTATACTTATAGTGTGAAAGAAAAAAAGAAAATATTAACACAAATATTAATTTCCTTACTCACGGAAGAAAATTTTAACGTTTGTAAGAATGTTATCGAGCAATTTCACAAAATACTAAGCAATTAGTCATTAAGTTTATCGCGCTAAGTGGCTGTATTTTATGATTTAAAACAGATGCATCAATCAGCTACATCTCTAGATTGCTTTTGAAAGTAACAGCAAATCCGAAATCACTAAGAAGCAATCTGATAGAGCGACAGGAATAATGTATATAAAGTTTCAATAGGTAAATAAAGATGGTTACACGCTATAACAGTCCTGCACTCCGCGAAGAACCTCGGAACCAGCGAACAAAAATTATCTATACAAGAGAAAATGAATCTCTTTTCCAGTGGATTAAAAATACGGGTAGATTCAAACCGCGTGAGCCAGATGAAACTAATGACCCCGAAATGTTAGAATCCCTGGACGATATTCTGGAAACATCTATTTATGAGCAAGAGAAAGAGGAAGAGGAAGCGGAAGAATCTTATCTGTAAAAACTAATAAAATCTTTCACATATTTGTAGAGACGCGATTAATCGCGTCTCTACATTTTTTTATTGCTTTCTCTCAAGGATTTTCTGTATCTCCGACTATATTTCTTTTTTTAATTGGTTGAGCTGGGTTGCCTGCATAAATTGTCATTGCTTCTAAGGAACGTGTGGCAACTCCACCTAAAACAAGCACAGCTCCTTTGCCAACGGTAACTCCAGGACCAATTGCTGATTTCGCTGCTATCCAACTGCTTTCTTGAATATGTATAGGGGCTATCTTTAATTTAAAATTGGCGTGGTTCCAGTCATGATTGCCGGTACAAAGGTAGACCCCTTGAGATAAACAAGAATGACTTTCTATTGTGATGGGAGCAAGATTATCAATCCAGACATCTTCACCTATCCAGACGTAATTGCCAACGATTAACCGCCAGGGAAATTTTACTCTCACTCCAGTTTTAATGCGGACACCTTTGCCAATTTTTGCTCCAAAAGTGCGGAGCGTCCAAACTTTGATACCTGACATGGGAAGCCAATAACTGTGTAGTAAAGGTGACCCAACGAAGTACCACAAAAGTTGCTTCCAGAAAGGCGCACCAGGATTATATGTATTGTTAGTATATTGGTCTAAACGCATAGGAGGGACGAAATATTATATTTATAAGCGATAATTAGTTGATATAGCAGAATTAGCTTTTGAGCTTCTCGGCTTCGATTAAACGAATTCCTAAAAGAATTTCTGCCAGTACTCTTTGAAATGCGTAGTACCAACCACGCCACCCGTCAAAAATTCCCCCCTTGAGAATGAGACAGTATAGCAAAATAATCAAAGGAGCCAATATTTTTTGTCTGCGAATCTTGTCTCCCCAGCTGAGTTCGTTGATAGGTGTTTCCAATAGCTTTTTGACTTCAATCACCATATAACGGTCTTGTGCCCAAAGCCACCGACTTAGAGGTTTGCGGTCATCGTGGTGAATATAACTAAGCAGCATAGCAGAATCACCCTCAACAAAAACCCGATGAGCATGTCCGTCATCTATATAAGTGGCTTTTTCTTTTCTATAAAGAACTTTGCGGGGTGGAAGGAGAGTGCCACGCAAAGGTTTACCAAAAATACAGTACTTGAACTTAGCACTATAACTATTTATGTGAGATTCTACATGGAATACTTTTAATTCGTTGATTAATTCTGGTGTTAGAATATAATCAGCATCTAAAGATAGAACCCATTCTGATGTAATTTTTGATAAACCATAATTACATTGATTAGCAAAAGAATCGAACTTTCTTTGAAATATTTCTACTTGTGGGTAAGAAGACAGAATATCTAGAGTTTTATCTGTACTAAAACTATCAATCACAACTATCTTTTTTGCCCAGGTAAGACTCTTGAGAGTTCGTTCAATATTAGGAGCTTCATTGTATGTAAGGATAAGGGGTATAATTTTTTCTAAAAACATAGAATACATCTCTCAAATATTTTTATACTATTTTTCAATTACAATTAAACAAATAATATCTACAGAGATTTATAGGTACATTAGGTACAGTAATTAATTTTAAAACTCTAGTAGAAATATCTTTTTTGTTTGTAGTTGGGCTTTAGCTCTCTAAAATGCGGGATTCACCCCCAACTACCAAGCTTTACATCATGCCAGTTGTGTTAGTTATGCTAATAACTAATGATTATTTATAGACATTTGCAAAGCTTCCTCCCACAAAGAACAACGAATAGGATAATCATAATTTTGCATAAAATTTTGATAAGCGTTATTACTTAGATGCTGACATTCTGATATATTATTAGCTAGAGAAATAATAGTAGATGTAAGTAATTCAGAATCTGATGGATGTATGACAAAACCTGCTTGACTTTCGATAATATCGATTGCTGATTGACTTTCCTTTGGACCTATAAATATTACAGGTTTAGCCGATGCCATTATTCCATAGAGCTTTGAAGGCACACAAATTCCTTGCAAACCATCTTTTAATGCAACTAGATGAAGATTTGCAACAGACAAAATAAAATTTAATTTGTCCCATGCAACTGGTTCGAGTCTAGTAAAATTTTTCAAATTATGATGAAATGCAAAAGATTCTAGCTTTAAAATTTCGTCCGAGTTTCCAACAAATACAAAATGAATAAGACTATTATCTTTGAGGGCTAATATAGATTTACAAACAACTCCCAAGTCATGAATTCTATCAGCATTTCCAGAATACATAACAATGAATTTTTCCGCTAGTTCATTATTTAAAATTTGTGCTTTTTGACTAGGTTGTAGTTTAATAGGTTTAATAAGATTTGAGTCGTGCCACATACCAATAACTTTTATACGTGAAGGGTCAGCATGGCGATTAATTAAACGCTCACGCATACATTTACCTAAAACTATATTTAGGGAAGCATATCGCGAAGGTAAAACATGTAAATAATCAACTAAGCGATGAACTAGTTTTTCTTTTTGCCATAACCCAAGTAAAAAACGACTCTCTGTCAACATATCCATAATCCAACAAATATGTTTTACTCTTCCAGCCGTAATCAACTGTATAATATTTCCCCAAATTCCTAATAATGGTGGAAAATCTAGGGTAACAATAGCATCCAATTTACCACTTAATTGTATGGCTAAAATTCCTGCAGATATAAAATAATATGCAATATTAATAGGTGAGTTCCAATTACCTGCTTTTAATTGTGCTATACGATGTATATAAACGCCATTATGAGTTTTTTTGCTACTCAGTGAATTAGGTGTTTCCTCACTAAAATGTGGTCCAGAGCAAATAACGTGTACTTCATTTCCCTGAGCAGATAAATATTCCGCTAAATCAGCTAATGCTTTATTTGTTGCGACTGCCATATACGGCCAGTAACCCATGTGAATGAAAAGTATTCTCATAATAGTAATAATTGCTATATTTAGTAATCAAGCATTATTTATGGTACAGAAGTTAGATTATGATTATCTTGTTCAAAGATAATTGTTTTGTAAGTATGGGTTAAATTTATTGCTATTTTTTCCCATGTATATTTCTCAAATACTAATTGACGAGCAATTTCTCCCATAACTTTAGCTTGTTGAGGATTTTTCAAGTAATCAATTAAAGCATCAGCAATATATTCAGAATCAATACCAACTACATGAGCAGCACCAGCATTTGCTGCTTCTGGAAAATTACAACCAATAGTAATCACACAGGGTAAAGCTGCTGCCATTCCTTCCAAAATAGACATGCTAAATCCCTCAGAGTAAGAGGGTGCAACATAAAGATTAGCAGCTGTAAGAACAGCAGATTTAAGATAACCACTTAGCATCCCTGTAAATGTGACAGCATCAAAACATTTTGCTTGGACAAAATACTCTTTGACTATTGGTAGAAAATTCATATTATCCGGTCCCGCTACAACCAAGTGTGTTTGAGGGAATAAATTATGCACCTTGGCAAAAGCAGAAGCAAGCAAGTCTAATCCTTTTTTTGGGTCAATGCGTCCCAAAAATAGAATCAGAGTTTTACCACGAGTCTCAGGAAATCTTTGGTAAAATTCTTGTAAATCAGGTAATTCAGCAAAATCCTTTTGCCAAATCCCGTTAGGAACTAAAGTTAAAGGAGTTTTTACTCCTAGTCTTTGAATACTTTCACCTTCCGCAGAAGCTAAAACTCTAACTTTACTTGCACGCTGTAAAGCCGGCTTTTCTATGAGTTCATAATAAAAAGACTTTTTCCATTTTTTATAAGCTAATGTCCAGTCTTCTAACATCCCATGCGGATGAATAATATATGGAACCTTGTAAAGTTGACATGCCCAATATGCAGGTAAAATGGATAAAGAAAAAATAGCATGGGTGTTAACTACATCATAATCGCGAATATTCTGGAACAACCATTTGGCCATTGAGATACTGACTTTGTAGTCATTTAAATACCAGCAAGAAAAATACTGAATTCGATAGCCCTTTTCTTCTATCCAAGTTTGTGTAGGAACATCTAACACATTAGAACCATTGGCGTTAGTTGTTACAATATCAATTTCAACTCCACAAATAGCTAAAGATTCAGCTAATTCTTGGAGAGATTTAGAAGGACCACCATATACTGTACCCATTGCTGGGATAACATGTAAAATTCTCATATTCAGCGTGATAAAACTAATAATTTATAAGCAAGTTTTGATTGCTTGGATTAAATTTTCGGCGAAATAATCTGGTGAAAAATTTTCAATATGCAATAAAGCAGCTTTGCCCATTGCCTGTAAATCAACTTCACTAGAACTTATTTTCAGCATTAATTGTGTTAACTCTTCTTTCTTTTCTGGGTCGAAGCTAAACCCATTTACACCCTCAATTACTAAATCTTCACAACAGCCGCAGTGATTAGAAACTAAAACGGGTAAACCTGCTGCCATTGCTTCATTAACCACTAGTCCCCACTGTTCTTGAATACTAGCGTGAATAAAGCAGTTAGCATGGGCAAAATAAGGTAGCAACTCATGCTGTTGTAAAAATCCAGGGAGATGCACAGCTTTTTTTAAGCCTAATAAATCTATTTGTTCTTCAATTATCGAACGTAACTGACCATCACCACAAAGGACTAAATCCCAGGCTTCTTCACCCTGTATTTGCCTATAAACAGCATAACATGAGAGCAAAAATAACAAATTTTTCTTTGCTACGAAGCGATTGATTGATAAAAAATAAGGTTTGTCTAAAGGTCGCGAAAGATGTTTAATATTGTCAGGATGAAAAGTATCATTACCTACCACATCATAACCTAAAAATATCGAATCTGCAGGTAAGCCTAACTTAATTAAATAACGTTTGTGTGGATTTCCTCCTGCAAGAGCAGATTTATATTTAGTAACTATCCAACTTTTTATAGCCTCACGCCACTTAGAACGTGGTACATCATATTCAGTAGTTTCTGAAAGTAAGACAGCTGGTTTATTATTCCATAATCCCCACATTAATGTTGCTAACATTGCATAGTGAAAATAGCCAGCAATTACTATGATATCAGGTTTTACTTTATTTAAAACAGAAATAAGCTTTATAAGCAAATAGACGGGTTTTACTTCTTCCAGAGGTATTGTTTCTAGAACCGAAATCAATTTAAAAGGTAAATTATTGGTATCCGTTTTCCAATCATACTCTTTCTCATATCTTGCTAATTCAATACCGATTAAATCCCAGCCAATTTTTTTGCAATGGGCATCTAAAGCATTGACACGAGAAATATGGTAAGGACCATAATTACTAAATAGTACTGCAACTTTTACCATAAATTTTATATTACTTACCAATACTTTTATTTCTGAGATATCGTAAATTTTTTAGCTACAAATATCAAAAGATATTTCTTTTAATCTTTTCTTGTTGAGAAATTCTAGATAGCGTACTAAAGCATAGCCAAATACTACTGGCCAAAGAATAAGCATTGTTATATCTCGTCCTAAGTTTGGTGTTGTTCCTAGACAGACTAAGAACAAACAAAGACGCAAAACTGAGTAACGCTGACTCCATAGCCTGCTTATAAAAGCACACCAAAAAGAGAGTAGAATTGCTGGTGCTACAGGTCCAAACCAAGGTCCAAAGTTTATTACACCTCTACCAAGAAAGCCAGCAGCTATTGTTGCAAAAACTCCAATATCACTATTATTGCTACCAAAACCTCGTAGTATATTATAGTTCAAACCTAAAATGGGCTTGTCAGACCAAATAGCACGTGGAATAAAGTTGAGAAGTTCAACAAAATAATCATTACCGTACTGAAGTTCTAAAACTTTATGTTCATAGAAAGTATTAATGAACATAAGTTCTTCAGCCATATTTAAACCTTCGTGCTCAGTCGATGGTTCTTCAACTATACCTTGACTAAGGTTATTAAAATATTCTAAAAACCCGACGTTTCGATATGTAATAACTATTGTGAATAGATAATTTAATATGCCAAATAAAATAGCTGTTACAATTAATTTAATCCATAGCTTTTGTTTAGAAAGTAAAATATAAGTAAAAAATGCCGGCATAGAAACAGCAAGAAATGCATTTCGTGCGCCACCGAGAATAAAATTAGGCCATGATATTAAAATAAGTACAAAATTTAATACCTTTAATTTTGGACTAGTTTGTAAACTGAAAAGTACTCCAAATAAAGAACAAATAAGAAGGTAAATATAACTTCCTACAGAGGCTATAAAACCTGTCAGTCCAGGTGTAATAGCACCTGACCTCGCCCAAAGAGTAAGACCACCGCGAGCAGTGACAGGAAATAATGCCTGCATAAAATTCCACTCTAAAAGACTGACGCCATAAAGAAGTAGCATGAACCAATAAATTGCTAATAACTTGAGTAATTTACCTAAATTTAACGAGATACCAGCAAAAAATGAATACTCTAGCAGCCGTTTTGGCTGAAATTTTCTAGATACAATTGGAGTTAAAATTCTGAAAATTATCAGAAAAATAATAACTTGTAAATAGGAATTCTCCTTAACATCTTGAGCAAATTTAGTATAGTACTGAGGATATATTATTAATTCCAGAAAGTACCAGATACAAGTTGTTAAATAGACAATTAAAGAAGGTATCGCCCAGCTTTTTTTTCTCCTTATCAAAGCTTCGATGATTAAAAATATTATAAGAATAGCAGCAAGTTTGTAGGTGAATGGTAAGTCTGGAGGAATTTGCCCCATAGATTTTATACTAGCTATTAGTAATTTTTATGTTTATATGTTGAAAATTTTTCTTGACTATGAGCCACTAGATACATACGCTTTAATCTTTTTTTATTTATGAATTCTAAACAGCGTACTAAAATATATCCGAATATTGCTGGCCACAGAACAAGCATTGTTACGTCTCGCCCTAAGTTGGGTGTAACTCCCAAGCAGATTAAGAATAAACAAAGACGCATGACTGAGTAACGTTGACACCACAGCCGACTTATGAAAGCACACCAAAAAGATAGAAGAATTGCTGGTGCTATCGGTCCAAACCAAGGACCAAAATTTATCACACCCCTGCCAATAAAGCCTGCAGTTATTGTTGCGAATACTCCTATATCACTGTTGCTACTACCAAAACCTCGTAGTATATTATACTCCAAGCCAAGAATTGGTTTCTCTGGCCAAATAGCACGTGGAACAAAGTTGAGGAATTCAACAAGATAATCCCTACCGTACTGTAGTTCTAAAACTCTTTGTTCATAAAAACCATTGATAAACATAAGTTCTTCAGCCATATTTAAACCTTCATGCTCAGTATTTGGTTTTTCAACCACACCTTGACTGAGGTTATTAAAATATTCTAAAAATCCGACATTTCTATAAGTAATAACTACTGTAAATGCATAATTTAATATCGAAAATAAAACAGCGGTTACAATTAATTTAATCCACATTCTTTGTTTGGAAACCAAAATGTAGGTAAAGAATGCTGGCATAGAAACAGCAAGAAATGCGCTACGTGAACCCCCTAGAATAAAATTAGGCCATGATATTAAAATCAGTGCTATGTTTAATAGCCTTCCTCTATTAGTTTTTTGTAAATTTAAAAGTACTCCGAATAAAGAACAAGTAAGAAGATAAATATAGCTTCCTGTCGAAACTATAAAGCCTGTTGGCCCAGCACTAGCACCACCTGGTCTTGCCCAGAGACTAAGACCATCACGGGCTGTTACAGGTAATAGTGCCTGTATAAAATTCCAATTTAAAAGACTGACACCATAAATAAATAGCAGCAACCATAAAATACCTAAAATTTTTGTTAAACTATTTACATTTAACGATAGCCCAACAAAAGATGGATGGTTTATGAGTTTTTTTGGCTTAAGTTTCGCAGATAAAAATGGTGTTAATATTCTGAAAGAGATTAAAAAAATTATAATTTGCAAATACGCATTTTCTTTTATGTCTTGAGAAAATTTAATATAATATTTAGGATAGATTATCACCTCAGTGAAATACCAAATAATAGTAGTTATATAAATAATTAGACAAGGTACTGACCAGCTTTTTTTCCGTCTTACAAGAGTTTCAATTATCCCACAAGTTAAAAGGATAGCAGCAAATTTATAAGTATATGGTAAGTCAGCATAAATTTGAGTAATATTGTCCATATTTATTTAGCCGGAATTTCAAAAAAGGATTATTTCAGATAAAGTTAAAGCTAAATTAACTGTCCGATAAAGATAAAAGAGAATTATGTAATTTTAAGAGATTAAAGTTTAGTTTGACATTGGAATTTTCAGAATATAATGCTAGTTTATCAGGATTATTCAGGAAAAACCTCAAAGTATTAGCAATATTTTCTCCTGTTACTTCTTCCAAAATTAGTCCATTTACTTTATCTTTCACTACCTCTCCGCAAAATCTGGAAGCAATAATAGGTAATTTCCAAGCTTGTGCTTCCAATTGTGTCAATCCAAAGCCATCAGAGAGAGTCGGAAATAAAAAAACATCTGCCTGCTGATAGTATTCTGCTACTGCACTACGAGGAACTGAACCAATCCATTTCAGTTTTTCTAAATCACCCGATTCATTAATAGTGATATCACCTGAACCAACTAACCAAAACTCTATCGCTTCATCTTGCAAAAGTTTAGCAGCCTCTAACAAAGCTGCAATTCCTTTACGTAAAATAATTTGACCCAAAAACAGTACTCGAAGTGGACGCTTTTTAGAGAAAGTAGGAGGGTAAATTCTTGTAAAATTTTCAGATGACTTAGGAGGCTGATATGCAAGGGGAATAACATCAATTTTGTCAATCGGAATACCAACTTTTTGTAAAGCTTGCCTAGACCAGTAAGAATTAACTACAATCCGGTCTGCTAATGAGCATTCTTCTTGCCAATTCTCCCAGTACTTCACTGGTGCAGGTTGCCAGGTAGAGTTGTAATTTGAATGTTTTTTGTGTTCCTCTAATACTAGTTTTTCCTCAATCAAGCCTGGGTCTATTTGTCCCAAGATAGTTTTCCAGCCTCTTTTTTTGGCTTTACGAAATATTTCTAAAGCCGCGTAACTATAGGCAAAAATTACAACACTCTTGTCTTGTTGGATACTTATATTATCTAGGGTCTTAACTACCTGCTGCTGAAACCACTTATTTCGAGCTATTATATTCTCCCAACCTTTAGTTTTTTGGACGCGCTGTGATACTTCAAAAGCAATTAATGAATTTGTGAAGGTATGGATGGGAGCTTTTGTTAAGTCTGGGTGAAATCGTCCCTGTAACTTAGCCAAAACTCCGGTTGGTAATTTTCCTAACAAAGACTGGGGTGAAATCCAAGCGTCTGTGATTAAGTGGGCGAGTATTTGTTGTTGGTGCAGAACTCTGGGAATAGCATAATGCTCGCGAGCGCCCAGCTGAGAGCAAATCCATAATGGAGATTTTTCAGACATGAAGTAAATAGTCCAATTTTTAATCTGTTGAAATAAAAAATTTCTGTAGAGACGCTTGTTTACAATGGAATGTTATGGCATGGGCACATCTATAAAAATCACCATTATTGGCTCCCATGCCTCAAACAACTTTATGTTTTACGAAAATACACTTAACTGTAGGGTAATTTCTGCCACTCTCTATACAGTTCTAAAGACATGGTTTTGCGATAGGTTTTATAGCGTGGAATATCTTTAAACCCAGCAAGTTCACCTTTTATCTGACCAAGACGCCTAAATTTTACTGATTGAATTAATCTGGATATTAAAGTACGGCTTTGCTTGACAAGCTTGGACTCATTTGGTACAAACCAGTCATTCCATAAAACATTATTCCGTGCCCCATAAAAATCCATTCTGTACCAGTTACGGCCAGCGTTTGAGGCTGTATGATAAACCTGAAAATCAGGAAAATGATAACAGTACAAACCATGAGAAAAACCTCTAGCTCCAATATCCATTTCTTCACCCTGATGGATAAGCTCTTCTCGGTATCCGCTCAACTGTAAAAAATTGGCAATATGTAACAGGTGTCCACAACCAATGAAACATCTAACCTGGTAAGGTAGTTTGTGCTGAGATTGGCACTGAAATTCTTCTATGGTAGGGTTGTATACTGGAAAGCTAAGACAGAGAAGGTCTTGACGAGATTCCGCAAATTCTACAGCAGCCGATAAGGAACCAGCTACAGGAAAAGAATCATCATCTAAGCTAAGATAGTATTTTGTTTGTATTGCTTGGGCTAGTTGGTTACGACGATGAATGTAACCTTTAGATTCAGTAAATCGCTTTAGTTTAACGTTTAAGGGTAATTCAGAAATATCAAATGGGCAGGATTCTTCTGAAGCATCATCGAAAATGATGATAGGTATTTCTCCTAAACCAGCTTCCAAAATTTTAGCCAAGGTTATTTTTAAATCTTGCCAGCGATTTTTTGTTGCTATCCCAATTGAGACTAAATCTGCTAAATCTGCTAGCTTTTGAGTTTTTGTCATGGTTTTTCGCTCCGGTACTTAATGACTTTAGCTGGTACACCTACTGCAATTGCTCTTTCTGGTATATCCTTGGTTACTACACTACCCGCTCCAATAACTGCATCGTTACCTATAGTTACACCTTTAAGAATCGTTACATTCGCTCCAATCCAAACGCGATCACAAATTTTTGTTGGTTTAGAAATCATCGGTTGACTGAGAGGGGGTAAATTTAAGTCAAGACCGTGGTCGTGGTCGGTAATATAACAACCAGATGCTATAGCGCAGTGCTGACCTATCTTTAGAGATAGAGTTGCATCTAAAAATGTATTACGGTTAATGTAGGTGTGAGCGCCAATGAAAATTTTAGGATGAGGCAAAGATTCACCACTACAAAGAAGTACGACACCGTTGTCAAGAGCGCAAGGACTTTTAATTTCGATATCGCGGAAGTTTCGTGGAATATCAATATTCCTCATCCATACGTAACCGTGTAATTTAACACCTAAAATCTGGTAGTAAATATTTCGGTAACGACTTGCAATTGCTGATAGAACTCGATGCATTGTAATTAATGATTCAAAAATGAGTTGATTGAGCTTTATAACGAAAACGATTACTGTAAGCAATCACAGGTTTTTCAACAAATATATAAAGTAAATGTGATGCTAAAACACTGACTGCGGAAGCAAGAATAACTAATATTATTGCTGCAACAAAATTATTTCCAGTAAACCTATATCCAATGTTGATAATTCGTGACCCGATTACAGTATGTATAAGGTATAAACTGTAAGAAATCTTTCCGAAGTATTGAAGCCAATCATTATTCAAGTAATCATAAAGATGATTTAACTTGCCGAGCAAATAAATAATAAATACTGTTGCTAGTGAAATTGCTATTGCTAAATTCCACTTTACAGCTAAAATTGTAATCATTATCGCTAAGTAAGAATATAAAAAGTATTCAATTTTATGCTGATTTTTATAAATAGCTAAATATGATAAAAACCCTACAAAAAAAGAATACCATTCACCCAAATATACTCCTCCTAAAGGAAAGGTAATAAGTTGACTTTTGAGAAATAAAGACGCTATTGCTAAAGGAGCAAATACAATTACAAGAACTGGAAATTGATACTCAAGTTTACTTGTAAGTTTTTGAAATATTCCCTGGCTAACAGCGAATAAAGTATAAAATTGTATTTCAGCACATAAAGTCCATGCAATAGGTATTATGGCATTTAATCCAAAAATAGTGTAAACAAGAAGAAGGTTTGCTAAAATCACATTTCCATTGGCAACAGGAACTGTGCGGTCTGTGAGAAAAAAGTTAGAAGCATAATTCAAACTAATGGACAGAAAGATAACTACCCAATAAGGAGGAAGCAGACGAATCGCTCGACGCCATAAAAAGTTACGAATAAAGCTGGGTGTTATAGAATAATCCTTGAAGCTGTGTGCAATAACAAAACCACTGATAACAAAAAAAATTTGTACACCAACCCAACCGTTAGCAAAGAAAATATCAATATAACTGGGAATTTTCCCAGATACAATATTTTTTATTGGACCTCCTTCATAGAAATGGTAAAATGTGACTAGAATAGCAGCAATGCCGCGCAGGGCATCAATGAATAAGAAACGTTTTTTAGTTTTATCAGATTTATGCATAGGAAGGATAAAATTTTGTGAGGTTATATTTTAAAAGATTCAAAGCAGCAAGGCAAAAGCTAAAAATTAAAACTCACTTCTTCTGTTTGTAAATTTCTTTTAATCCCTGCCACTTGCCCAGAAGCAACAAAGGTAGAGAATGCTTTGCTGAGATTGAGGTAGCTATAATTTCATAAATTTGGAGAACAAGCAGCTTAAAATAGTCTCCTAGTTGCTGTTTGTTCAAAATTTTAGTCATTACGTAATGACGGTTGACCAGTTCCATTTGTGCTAGGGTCGCAACATTGTTTTTATGGTCTCCAGACTGACTATCATGAAAAATGCGAGCAGTACGAGCGTTTGCTAATCTCCACTTTTTACCTACGATGAGGGAAAGTGTTAAATCCTCCATTAAAGAGTAACCAGTAAACATGGAAGAAAATAAAGGATGCGGTAAAGCTTGACGTCGGTAAAGTGTACAAGTACTATTAAGCCATTCGACTGACACCACTTCTGGTAAGTTAGGGTTATCTTCTGGTAAAAGGTTGAGGGCTGGACCGATACATTTACCTGCGTAGCTAATTTCCGTTTGACCATTCAAGAAAGCAAATAGTAAGCGACTCACCCGACCAGGGGTAGAATAGCGCTGGTTGGTAATCATCGCGTTGACGCCGCCCAATAGAGAATCACTCTCAAGTGCAGCCCAAAGATGTGCGAGACATTCTGGTTCAAACAAAATATCATCGTCTAATAACCAAATTACTGAAAGCGTTGCATGAGACATGGCTTGGTTACGTTGAGTAGCAGCTCCTATCTCTGTTGCCCGATGGTAATGTATCTTAGTAGCAAGTCCTGGAATTTTACTCTGGCAAAGGTTTCTGGTGTTATCATCACTTGAGCCATCAACCACAATCATTTCCATTGGTTGTACCGATTGTTGGGCCAGACTATGAAGCATCCGTCCAAAAGGTACGCTACGGTGACGTGTGGGGACAATTGCAGAGATAGGAAGAAGCTTACACATAGAACTATTAATGACTCCGTTGTTGCCAGCTAGCGTAAATTTCGCCAAAAATGTCATCTAGAGATTTGGTGATTCCCCATTCTGGGTATTGGGACTGCATCTTGCTTAAATCGCTGATGTAGCAGATGTGGTCACCTTCACGATTCTTATCAACATACTCATACTGCATTTTTTTACCACTCAACGCTTCGATACGGCTGAAAGCTTCTAAGATTGAGCAGCTATTACTTCTACCACCACCGAGATTATAAACTTCAGCGACGCCAGGATTTTCCCAGAAGGCATGGATAAATCGCGCAACATCTAAAGAATGAATATTGTCTCTAACCTGTTTACCTTTGTAACCGTAAACACGGTAAGTTTTGCCTTCTAGATTACATTTAATCAAGTAGCTTAAAAATCCATGTAACTCTACACCACTGTGGTTTGGCCCGGTTAAACAGCCACCACGCAAACAACAAGTTTTGATACCAAAGTAACGTCCGTATTCTTGCACCATGACATCAGCCGCTACCTTAGAAGCACCAAATAAACTATGTTTACTTCTATCAATAGAAAAATCTTCAGAAATACCGTTAGCATAGGTTGGGTCATCGTACTCCCAACGAGTTTCTAATTCCTTCAAAAGAATTGTATTAGGTCTATCACCATAAACTTTATTAGTGCTCATGTGAACAAAAACAGTTTCTGGAGAAAATTGTCTGGTTGCTTCTAATAGATTTAGAGTACCAACGGCATTTACATCAAAGTCATCAAAGGGACGAGAAGCAGCTAGGTCATGACTGGGTTGAGCTGCTGTGTGAACTAGCATATTCGGACGCAGTTGTTCAATGCAAGCAAGAACTCCCTGACGGTCGCGAATATCCAATTCAATATGTTTGAAATTTTTGTATTTTTCTAAAAGGCGTCGCTGGTTCCAGCGGGTATCACCACCAGAGCCAAAGAAATCTGCTCGTTGGTTATTATCGATACCATATACTTCCCAACCTTGAGCACAGAAGTATTCTACAACCTCTGAACCAATCAATCCAGAAGAACCAGTAACTAACAGTCTATTCATGTGTTTATTCCTACAATATAAGTTTAGTGATATTCTTTATTGGATAGTTTGAAGATGAGTAAATAAAACATCCTCAATTCTATAAATTGATAGCCGCAAAAAGCTGTTCAAATCTACGTTTCCAAGTATGGTCACTTAGTGCGCGTTGGTATCCTGCGTTCCGTAATTTTTCAGCTTCTGCTGGATGACTTAGGTAAAACTTGGTTTTATCTACTAGCTCTTCCGCAGTGTGATAGGTATCAATTTCTTTGCCTAACTCATAGAAGTTAGTAATTTCTTCTGTGTACCCTGTAAGATAACAAGTGCGGGACATGGGTGCTTCAAAGTCTCGCAAGCGTACATGGGGGATTAATTTTGAACCGGGAGTACCATCAGCCCAGACATTACTGAAGTTGAGAATAACTTCATAACTAGAGAAAACTGAACAAATTTGTTGAAATGGAATCGCTCCTTTAGCAAAGGGTGGAAATAGGGGAGATAATTTTTTAGTTTCTTGACGATACTGAATTTGTTGCCAGTTACGAGCAAGTCCGTCCCAAACACCCTGTGTTTTAATGTTGTTAAAAACTACTCGCAGATAACTTGCTGTATTTCCTGGGACAGCTTGTTTGCGACCGAGGTATTCCTCTGGTTGATTATTTTCTGCGGATTTATTTGTAGCTGCGGATTGTATTTCTCCCCAACCCGGGCCATAAATTTCAAGGGGTATTTCAGCCCTGACTAAAGCTGCCATCCAACGGTCGCGGTCTGCGTAACGCTGACCAACGAAACAAGCCTTTGATTTTTGAGAAATTCCTGGTACTGGACGATAAACTTCTGGGTCAGCCCCCATTTGTACCCAGATAGGATTGGCTCCTGCTTTTAAATAAAGGGAGCGTGCATCTTTTTCCGCGTGCCAGGAATAATTTACTTTGGCTGCGATTTCGGAAACTAATTGAAACTGATAAATACTATTGCAATAGAAATTAACCGTAGGAATACCTAGTGCGTTAATTTCGGCAAAACCTGCGGTGTCAAAATGAGAATTATAGAAGTAACTTAGAAAAAGGTCAATTGGTTTTTGACGATGGACTTCTTTGACTTCGTCGATAATTTTTTGGGTGATTTGAGCGCGAACTTCTAGCTCTTGGGAGGTAAAATTATTAGCAATTTGCATAAATCGACTTGCTGGTAACAAGTCAACCTGGGATTCAATTATTTCATGTCCCAATTGCTGTAATGCGGGATAAAAATTTCCACTCCATAAAGCACCATAGAATTGTTTTTGGTTATTGGAGTGACGGACAGCAATAAAAATTCTCATGGGGATTCTGTAATTTAAATAGATTTAAATCCGTAAAGCTAGCGCATCAATAAAAGAACCACGAGAACGTATCTGCTGGACTTGAAAACCTGAAGCAACTAAAGGTTGAATTAATTTTTCCCAACTATCTCCTTCACCATGACTTTCAAAGAAAATCCCACATTTTGTAGGTAAATAAGGCATTAAAGCTGGTAACACCTTAACTTCTTCTCCTTCAATATCAACCTTCAATAGTAAACTTTCGCAATTTAACTGAGAGACAAATTGTGGGAAATCAATAACTGGGACTCTGTAACTGCTAGCTAGTTTGGAATTATCTGTATGTAAAGAACCAGTATTACTGTAATCTGCTTGGAACCACGATTCACCCTCCTCTACCGAAATTGCAGCTTCTATCAAAGAGATATCGAGTTGATTAATTTCAATTTGCTCTTTGATAAGTTTGATATTTTCCGGATTAGGTTCAAAAGCAATAATTTTCGCTTCAGGGTAAGTATACCTAGCTAATAAGGAGAAAAATCCGATATGTGTACCACAATCTAAAATAACTTCTGGGTTGAAAGGAATCAGTTTTAAGTCATAGCAGTTTTCCAGAAAAATTTCTTCAAAAGAAATGAGATGACCTAAATCAGTTAGTTTCAATTGTGCTTGGAGTTTCCCCAGGTTTTTTGGTTTTACTGTAATTTCAGAAAAAAGCAAACGACCTATTTTAGAAATTAAATCTGGTGAATCAAAGGTATGACCACGAGCAAAGCCTAAAACAAGTAATTTTACTATTTCAATGGGAGAAGATGCCACCTTAGTGAAGGAGAATATTTGATTGATACGAGCTAAAGTTGACATTATTAAACTCCTTATAAGTGTTTATTGACTAACCTGCTTAATTTGGTCGTAAAATCCTTGAACAACTATTGAGTGAGTAAAATATTCTTGACCTTTTTTTAGAGCACACTCTGCTAGTTGAGTACGATATTCTGGATTTTCTACTAACTTTTTCACAGCAATCATGAGTGCATCTTCACTATCAGAATTAACAACCTCAGCAACACCAGGATTTTGTCTTTCCCATTGGATTGCAGAACAATATTCAGGTCCAGCTATCAACAAAGGTAAACCACATGCTGTGTAATCTGTTAGCTTACTTGGAAAACTAATTTGCATATTTAGGCGATATTTTTCTTCAAAAACCATCGGCACAAAAAGAACATCGGCTTCATTACGTAATGTTTCAATTAACTGGTTTGATGGTACAAGATAACGGTTAATAACATTACTTTTGTTGAGTCCAATATTCTCAATTGTTTTGGCATCTAATGAAGAGTAAATTATAAAATAACATCCAAGAGTTTCTAAGACATTAGCTAGAGAAACTAAGAGATGAGCGTATCCAGGGCTATTAATTGAACCTGCGTAAGCAAAAGTAAGGGAATTTATTTTTTGGAAAGTTGGAGGTGAATTAAATACAGGTACATCAACTGCACGAGAAGGATACAATATATTCGCAGATAAACCGTATAATTTCTCGTAACACTTTACCATATAAGGGGAAACACAAAAACGAGCTTGAGCTTGTTTGTAAACATTAGCGAACTGTTTTTCTAACCAGATTTCTACCCATTTTGGTACATCTACAGTCTTTAAATAATCATCATGAACAATTAAGTGGAGAGGTAAATTAAAACGCTTTGCCACGACTGCTGCTGTCAGCCAAGAAAAACCATGAGTAACAGTGAGAATAGCTTCTGGCTTGGATTTTTTAACTATCTGATTAAGTTTATAAGTACGACTTTTTGCCGTAAGTAGTAAATAAATAGAATATTGCTGAGCAAAGCGACTAATAAGTAATCTACTGAGTGGAAGACTCAATATTTTATAATTAACCTTAGGTAAGCTTTTGTGAGATGATGATAGTGGTTTAGCTTGAACAATTTGTAGTTTTTCTGGTGGATAATTTTGAAGTAAACGAAAGAGTAAAGCTGAACCTCCTACACTGGATTCTACTGGTACATCACCTATATATAGTAGAGATGGTAATTTGTCTATATTCATAAAGTTAGGTAAATACTATATTTATAAATAGATTTAATATCCAGAGGATATACTGAAACTAAAATCAACTACACCTCGATGCATATTAGGATAAGGAATAATTTCTCCCGTAATCGGTTTATCAATAACAGTTAAGCTAGCTAGGTCTAAAAAGTCTTTTTGTACTTCCTCATTTTTTATGTAAAGTCCAATTCTATAATCTCCTTCTATCAGATAAAAAGAATTGACATTCACAGTGATTGTATAGCGATTTTTTCCATCTAACTGATATTTGGCATTTGATTGTCTTAAATCGAGAATGCCAACTCTCATTCCTAAAGAGGAATAAATTAATATGGAAATATCTTCTAAACAAGTTGGTTTAGGAGAGAAAAAAGTGATTACAAACTGCAATTGAGAATTACTCACTACTGGATTTGGTGCAATATCGAATTTTTCGAGTATAAGATTTTTACTTAATTCAATTTGAGTGTTAGTGGAACTATTCACCTGACTGCGGTATGTATTTAAGTAAGACTCGATTTGTTGTGCGACATCACCATAACCAATGAGTGAACCTTGTTTCAAACAAATGGCTTTTGTACAGAGAACTTGAATTGCTGCCATGTTATGGCTGACAAATAATACAGTTCTTCCGTCTTTACCAACTTCTTCCATTTTGCCTAAACATTTTTTCTGAAATTCTGCGTCCCCAACAGCTAAGACTTCATCTACAATTAGAATTTCTGGTTCTAAATGTGCTGCTACAGAAAATGCCAAACGTACATACATTCCTGAAGAATAACGTTTCACAGGTGTATCTAAAAATTTTTCCACCTCAGCAAATGCGACAATTTCGTCAAATTTTTTAGTAATTTCCTCCTTACTCATTCCCAAAATTGCGCCATTGAGATAGATATTTTCTCGACCAGTTAATTCTGGGTGAAAACCTGTACCAACTTCTAACAAAGTTGCTATACGTCCTCTAATTCGTATTTGTCCTTTAGTTGGTTCTGTAATTTGACTTAAAATTTTCAGTAATGTGGACTTTCCTGCACCATTGCGTCCAATCACACCTATTCGGTCACCCTGCTTAATTTCAAAAGAGACATCCTTCAGTGCCCAAAACTCTTGCTTACTGGAGTCTATAAGTCTTTTTTCTGGATGACGCAATCTACTTCCTACAGACTTGACTCCATTGCTAATGACATCTCGTAACGCAGTGTAGCGTTCTTGCTGCTGATGTCCAAGAATGAATTTTTTGCTTAGATTTTCAACCCGAATCACTGTATCCGTCACTTGTTATACTCCCACCTAAATTACGTCTGCAAATGTGCGTTCTGTTTTGCGGAAATACCAAATACCACTGAAAAGAAGGAAAATTACTAATCCTAAAGAGAGTAAAAATCCTGGTAAATATAGTTGGGATTCTCCACCTAAAATTGCCCAACGGAAACCGTCAATTACCCCTACCATTGGGTTGAGTGAATAAATTAAGCTCCATTGCCCCCATCTCTGATAAACAACACTGCTACTAAATCCTACAGGAGAAATATATAGTCCAAATTGAACAATAAAGGGTACAATGTAGCGAAAATCACGATACTTTACATTAAGAGCAGCTAACCATAATCCCACCCCCATCGAAGCAGCAAAGGCAATTCCGATAAACAAAGGTAGAGTCAAAATCCGCCAGCTAGGCACAAAATTATACCAAGCCATTAACGCTAGCAAAATCATTCCAGATACCATAAAGTCCACAAAGCTGACAATCACGGCACTAGCAGGGACTATCAGTCGAGGAAAATAAACTTTAGAAATCAAGTTAGAATTACTGATTAGACTGTTGCTGGACTCGGAAAGAGCATTGGCAAAAAACTGCCAAGGCAACATTGCAGCAAATACTAAAATTGGATAAGGCGCTCCACCTTCGCTGGGTAGTTTGGCGATGCTACTAAAGACAACAGTAAATACTACCATCGTCAAAAATGGTCGTATAAGTGCCCAAGCAAGACCAATTGCCGTTTGCTTATAGCGCACCAAAATATCTCGCCATGCAAGAAAATAAAACAATTCTCGGTAGCGCCATAAATCTTTCCAATATTGCCGTTCCGTACGTCCAGCTTCAATTATCAGTTCCTGCTTAGGAGGGGTATCTCGTCGGTTTCTCATAGATTTTATTTTGATTTGTCGTTAACACCACTTAAACTTAATTTATAACTTTAAAATCTTTAAAATCTTTAATACCTTGGTAATTAACCCTGCGGGAATTCCTGCGGGTAAATTCGCTCACTGAAAGGTTCCCGTTGGGATGAATCAATCACCCTACCTACTGTCAAAGCTCCAAGAAGCTTTTTGAACCTTAATAACTATTAACAATATACATGAAAAACGTCTAAGTTCAGGAAGTAATTAAATATTTAAATGAGCAATGCTACATTTATCTACTTGATGAAAATAGACAAAAAGTCTTCCAGTTAACATTTAAATAATTTTTATAGAAAAATATCTTTATTAGATAACTGAAAGTTTCACATCTTGACTGATAAAAATAGATGCAATCTAACTTTAAATACTTGAAGATAAATGTGTGAAGAAAACACCCTTGATATTCTTGAATGCTTTATATTATTCAGTAGGTGAATAAATTGCTTGATGCAAAACCTTTAAATATTGTTGAGAAATTATTTCCGGAGTGAAGTTATTTTGCATATAGTTTCGGGCTGATTTACCCATCCATTCAGCTAATAACTGGTCTCTGGAAAGTAGACGAATAAATTCAGCTAAACCTTCTGCGTCACCATTCTCAAAAGTCCCACCACAATCGCCTTCTTGCATTAATTTTGTCAAATATGAATATTTTGAGCAAATAATTGCAACAGGTCTACCAGCAGCTAATGCAGGGTAAAGTTTACTGGGAGCAACCAAACTTTCAAAACGGACATCAACACTGACTAGAGATAAATCACAAGCAGTTAGTGAATATGGCAGTGTATGTTTTTCTTGATAAGGTAGGAATATAAAATTATCCAATCCCAATCGTTGCGCTTCTTCCATCACTTGCTTGCGTTTCGCTCCCGAACCAATAAATACAAATTGAATTGGCTCGTCTTGCAGTAATTTTGCGGCATCTAGGATAGTGTCCATGTCATGACAGCGACCCATATTGCCGGAATAGAGAACAGTAAATTTATCAACCAAATTATGCTGACTAGCAAACCAATTCTCTGCTTTAGGAATAGGTAAGATTGCTTTTGGGTCTCCCCAGCTATGAATTACAGTAATCTTATGGTCTACTTGAGGACAAATAGTGGCTACCCTTTCTTTCATTTCCGGGCTTAAAACTATCAGTCCTTTTGCATTTCGCCAAACCCGTCTATTTAAGCTTTGCCAAAACTTTACTAACCAGTGATGTTTGGAAATTACTCCTAAATCAACAGCTATATCTGGATAAAGGTCATAGAGAATACACACATAGGGCATTCGGAAAAAAATGTGGGCTAGATATCCTATAACTGGCAAAAACGGGGGAGCTGTTGTTATCAACAATAAATTACTACGTTGTCGGTTTCTGAGAATATGAAGTACCGTACGCATCAGAAACATTACACCGCTAAGTGCTTTACCACGTATCTTTTTAGACCAAATTTGAGTTGCACGAGAACGTTGAATTCTGACTCTACCCAATTGTTCTATAGGTGGAGCAACAGAAGTCTGAAAAGCATATCCGGGCTGACCTGTAAATACTTCAACATCAACCCCCAAAATTCCTAATTGTCTAGTAAGTTCTTCTATCAACTGACCTGTAGCTGCATAGTCAGGCGGAAAAAACTGAGTAATAACAGATAACTTAATTACCTGCTCCAATGAAGCCTTCGTATTCTGAGTAGAAATACTTTCAGATATTTCTGAGCCAGAAGACAGATTCAATGCTTGGTTGGAGAAACTCTGATTCTTCTTTTCTGCGATTAGATTATTGGTAAACACCTGAGAACGAAACTTCCTCCACAAGTCACTTAATATCATTAGCTATATTTTCCTATAGAGATTATTTGAACAAAGCAGATAAATTGATTTAGTGAAATGAAGTAAAGTTCAGTTTTTGCCCATCCGTTATTTAAGCACTATAATCCTGGATGTACATTTTACTTCGGTAGTAACATATGCATTGAACTTGCTCTAATCTTTAAAGATAAATTGGTAGATATTTTTTGCTGTCAGAGACTTAAGTTATTCAGAGATACTAATACTTCTTTCTACGAATATAGAATTAACTTAGTAGATTTGCTTATCAGTAGATATTTCGATAATAATGATAATGCTTGCCTTTACAGTCACCAAACTGCATCATAAAAAACTACAAATCGAAGATAAAACAAACAGTATGGTAATACAAATCGTAGCTGTTATTAGTATCAAGAGATACTACTTAATATCAAAAAGTAGTTGGATTCCCTAATTAAGTATTTACGTGCCTAGATAATAAATATACTTACTATCTGTTCAATAGTTGAGTTAGGTTATCAGAATATTCTTTGGTAAATGTTCTGGTAAATATTTTCATATATAATTCTATAATTTAGACTATGAGAATATTTATTTTTACGGTTGTAATCACTAAAACTTTAAATTCCTCTTTTGTTTATCAAGAATTAGTGAATCATGCTATAATGTATCGGGTTAATCTATGATTGAAAAATAGTTTCATGTAATCTATATTTATTATGGCAATAGATATATTTTTTATAACATATCATGCTCTTAATATCTAGATAAATTCAAAATTAATGTTGCCATAAATCAACATCAATAAATCAATACGGGTGACATTTATAATAGAGTTACTAAGTTAATTTAGTTAAGCTAAAAATTGTATTCTATTGAACGAATAGTTAAATTATCCTGTCGAGCTATGCCACTAATAGTAAATGATAAATGTAAAAGCCTATTATGCTAGTTAGCAGAGTAAAATAATTTGATTTAAAAGCTAATTAGAAGCGACCGATTTAGTCAACAAGTTTAGATAGTAGAGAATAGTCATATTAAAATTAGCCAGGGTTTATTGCAAATTACAAATAATTTTATTTTCAAAAGAAAGAAATCAGTTCTAGATTAACTGATTATATCAATCTGACCTAAGTATTTTATGTGAGATGAATAACAATGGAGAAATTTTCTTCCCAACCTATGAATTCACAACATCAAAAAAATTCCTTAGCAACATCACCTCAACCAACTGTATTGCGATTGGCTGAAGCTGAAGAAAATGACCAAGGACTACGTAATTTATTAGGTTTTCTAAAGCGTCGAGGGCTTGTCATTGTCGGAGTCGCAACGGTTATTATGGGTGGAATGACCTATTTGACGTTAACTCAAAAAGCAGAGTATCAAGGTAGTTTTCGGCTGTTAGTAGAACCAGTTAAAGAAGAAAATACTAATTTAAATAAACTCACTGATACTAATACTGAGGTTGGTGGGAAACAAAATTTAGATTATGAAACGCAAATTCAGGTGCTAAAAAGTCCTGAACTCATGAACGAGATTGCTAATAATTTAAAAGTGAAATACCCAGAAATAAATTATGACTATTTGGCAAGATTTCTGATTATTCAGCGTCTAAATCAAACTAAAGTTATAGAAGTCACTTATCGCAGTGATGATAAAAAGAAAATTAAACCAGTATTAGATAGAGTTGCCGAGACTTACCTCAAATATAGTCTAGAAAAGCGACAGAGTAAATTACGTCAGGGAATTCAATTTGTTGATAAAGAATTACCTGCTATTAAGAATAGAGTTGAAAGTTTGCAAAAAGAACTACAAATATTTCGACAAAAGTATAATTTTATAGAACCAAATATCCAATCTGAAGAAATATCTTATGCTCTTCGTCAATTACGCGATGAGCGACTCAAAGTAAACCAAGATTTAGCAAAAGCACGTGCAAATTTAAATTATTTACAGCAAAATAATGGAAAGCTTACAGTACTTAAGGATTCTGCTTCTTATCAACAGTTGCTTGCTCAGTTACGTCAAGTAGAAGCTCAGATAGCTTTTGAAAAAACTCGTTTTCAAGAAGAAAATCCTGCAATGCAAACATTAATAGAAAAACGGGATAATTTGATACCACTAGTAGAGCAAGAAGCACAAGGAGCTTTGACTACAAAATTAGCAGAAGTTACAAATGAATTACAAGCTTTAGAGCAGCGAAGTCAGGTGCTAGCAAAGTCAGAGCAGCGATTTACTGAGCAAACTAAGTTATATCCTGTATTGGCACGTAAGTATACAGAATTGCAAAGAGATTTACAGCTTGCAACTGAAAGCTTAAATCGTTTTCTCTCTACTCGCGAAAATTTACAAATTGATGTAGCTAAAAATGAACTTCCTTGGCAATTAATTCAGGAAGCTGTAGAACCTAGTAAACAGTCATCTCCAGATGTTCAGCGTAATCTACTTTTAGCAATTATAGCTAGTAGTCTTTTAGGAACTGCTGCAGGAATAGTTATGGAAAAGCTTGATAATACATTCCATAACATTGATACACTAAAAGCAAAACTGGAGCCAGCAATTTTAGGCGCTATTCCACTTGACAAACGACTACAAAATGCATCTGTATCTACTCGCATACCAGATACTGCTAAATCTTTAGAATCTTTGCGCGTTATCCAGACTAACTTACAATTAATAGGTTCAGAAAGTCCAGTCCGCTCGGTAGTAGTAAGTTCATTTTCAACTGGAGACGGTGCTTCAACAGTAGCATTTCATATGGCTCAGGTAGCTTCTTCAATGGGACAGAGAGTACTTTTAGTTGATGCAAATATGCGTCAGCCTCAAGTTCACTCACTATCAAATTTAAGAAAGGATGGAGGATTAAGTGATTTACTCTCTGGTGAAATATCTTTAGATGAAGCATTTAAACGAGTGTCATCTACTGGAGAATTACACGTTATTACAGCAGGTTCAATTCCACCAGACCCTGCTAAATTACTTTCTTCAGGGAAAATGAAAATGTTAATGGAAGATTTTCATCATCACTTCGACTTAGTAATTTATGATGCTCCATCTTTGGAAGGACTCGCTGATACTAGCTTGCTAGCACCCTACACTGATGGCTTATTAATGGTGGTGAGGATGGACAAAACAGACTGTTCTGTTGTACAGCAAGCTTTGGATAACTTAAAAATGTCGCGAATTAACATTTTAGGGGTTGTCGCAAACGGCTATAACGCTAAAGTGCTGGGCTAAAACTATCGCGTGAAAACCATTGTAGAGACGTTACATGTAACGTCTCTACATGCGAATAAACTATTTCCGGAAAAATACTCTTGCAAGCTGTTGTACATAATATATACGCTTGTAACATATAAATTAATACGATTTTTACGGAATGAACCCAGCTATCGCACTCACCCAAAAACAACTCTCTGAATTTCTTTTGAATGTGGCAGTAGTGCGACCAGTGTTTATTTGGGGAGCACCCGGAATTGGCAAATCATCTTTAGTGGAAGCATTTGCAAAAGAAGTAGGAATACCCTGTGTTTCCCTACTTGGTAGCCAACTCGCACCAGAAGATTTAATTGGTGTACCGCAAATTCTTGATGGGACAAGTCATTTCTGCCCACCAAGAATAATTGCGCGAGATGAACCCTACTGTTTATTTTTAGACGAATTAAATGCTTGCTCTCACGAAGTTCAGAAGGCATTTTATAGCCTTATCCACGAACGTCGGATTGGTGAGTATCATCTTCCCAATGGTTCTATTGTAATAGGAGCCGGAAATCGCGCTCAAGATAGTGCCATCGTTAAACCGATGTCTTCTGCGTTACTTAATCGCATGATTCATGTGCATTTAAAAGCGAACCATCGAGATTGGTTAGATTGGGCGAAAAATAGTAATATTCATCCCTGGGTAATTGAATATATCCAAACTCGTCCTGACCATTTATGGAGTCAACCACCTAAACATGAAGAAACTTTTTCTACCCCACGCTCTTGGCATATGTTGAGCGATGCTTTGCATGAGTTTGGGGATAGTATTACAAATGATTGGCTAGAAGTTTTAGCTATGGGCTGTCTTTCTCCTCATCATGCGACTCAGTTTAAAGGTTTTATTAAACAAATTAAAAGTAAATATCAATTAAGTGATATTCTGAAAGGAGAAATAGGTTGGCCGCATCAGCCAGAAGATAGAGATGTTTTATATTTCTTGGCACAATCGTTCCGCGCTCAATTAATCAAAGAATTACCTCAAGATAAAAAAGCATCTACAGGTAATCGTCAAGACTTAGCTTATCGTGCTAAAGCATTGCTAAAAGAACTCGCTTCCATCAGCTTAGAAATAGCCCAGATGGTTGTTGCCCAATCAGAAAAAGGTGATGCTTTACCAAGTTGGCTCATGGTAGAAATTGTCAGAGATTTGCCGCGTTTGGTGCAAAAAGAAAATGGCAAATAAAAAACATCAAGCAGCTAAGGATATTGCTTTATTAAATTATCAATTAGGGTGTCAAATTGTTAGTGAACATCCAATGTTTTCGGGATTAGTCTATACTGTACGTCAGCCAGGAAATAGGTGTCCGCCTACATCCTGGGCTGTAGTCACTAATAAAGGTAACATTCACGTACATCCTACAAGACTTGGGTCTAAAGAAGAATGGGCATATGTGCTGGCTCATTGCGCGTTACATTTAGGATTTGGTCATTTTCAACAACGTGAAAATTTTCGAGAATGGAATGCTGCGTGCAATTGTTTTATTGCTAAATTTCTAGCTGATTTAAAATTTGGACGCGCTCCCGATGAATATAATTTTCACCTAAATTTTTCTACTCGTGATGAAGAAAGTTTATATCAGGAATTTTGTCTTCAAGGTATTCCTGGGTATAACTTTGTTGACATGATTTTTGAATCTTCTAAAAATAATTATGGATATGTAACTAGTAATAATGACTGGCAAACTCGCTTTGGTGAAGGGTTAATTAGGGCTGTTACTAGCGCAGTGAATGTTGCAGCAGGAGTTCAATCTTCTTTGGGAGCAGATATTCAAAGAAATACTCTCGCAACTAGAGCTAAGTCTTGGTTTATTAATAGTTATCCTCTTTTGGGAGCTTTAGCAGCTAATTTTGAAATTATTGAAGACCCATTAATTTGTCAGGGTCTGGATATTTCTGTAGCTGCTGTTGATGCTGAAAGCAAACAAATTTTTATTAATCCTGCTGCTGGACTTGATGATAAAGAATGTCGATTTGTGATGGCACATGAATTATTGCATGTGGGATTAAGACATGATGCACGTCGTCAAGGAAGAGACCCCTATTTTTGGAACGTTGCTTGCGATTATGTGATTAATTGCTGGCTAGTAGAAATGGGTATAGGAGAATTACCTAAGTTTGGTGCATTATATGACCCCGATTTAAAAGGTCTATCGGCAGAAGCTCTCTACGACCTAATAGTTACAGATTTGCGTCGCTTCCGTAAACTCGCAACTTTACGGGGGGTGGGACAATGTGACATTTTAGAGGAAACAGTTCCAGATTGGTGGAGTTTTGGTGATGGTGTAGAACTGGATGATTTTTACCGACGTTGTTTAAATCAGGGGTTAGTTTATCACCACGAACAAAACCGAGGTTTTCTTCCTTTGGGATTAATTGAAGAAATTAATGCTTTAAGTCATCCTCCTATTCCTTGGGATGTGGAGCTAGCGAAATGGTTTGATAATTATTTCTCTCCTTTAGTAAAAGTTAGGTCTTACGCTCGTCCTAGTCGTCGTCAATCTTCTACTCCTGATATTCCCCGTCCTCGTTATGTTCTTGATAGCAACGCTGAGGAAGGTCGGACATTTGGGGTGATTTTAGATACTTCTGGCTCTATGGATAAGGAACTGCTGGGTAAGGCTTTGGGAGCTATTGCTAGTTATAGTATTTCTCATGATGTGCCTTTTGTACGGGTTGTTTTCTGTGACGCTTTTGCTTATGACCAAGGTTATTTAGCACCGGAGGTTCTTGCTGAACGAGTCAAAGTTAAGGGTCGAGGGGGTACTGTTTTACAACCAGGAATTGATTTGCTGGAAGCTGCTGCGGATTTTCCTAAAAATGGACCGCTACTAATTATTACTGATGGGTTTTGTGATAGGTTTCATATACGTCGCGAACATGCTATTTTGCTTCCTGCACATAGGCACTTGCCTTTTGTTGCTAAAGGGAAGGTTTTTAGAATTAGTTGATTATGGGTATTGTAGCGCTAATTTTAACAATTCAAAATTTTGATAAAATGCATATTCTAGATTGAAAACTGTCACAATTCAAATAAAGTCACTTCTGAAACAGTGATTAAGTACTAATACAAGTTTAATTAACAAAAAATGCAAAAAAACTTGCGAAATAGAGCTTGTTCAGGAATGCGAAATGCCCTCTACCTTCTTGCACTAGCATCTATAACTTCAGCCAGAGGTGCAGTGAGTAAATTGTAAATATCTTAAGTAAGTGTCTTTTAATAGAAGCACGAATTACCATTTACAGGAGATATTTGCATGAAATTTATTCAGCAAGTCAGTAAAATATTATTAGTTTCAGCTCTGGCAATGATTTTATTTGTTGATAATGTCAGCGTTGCATTTGCCACTACCCATGCACAAACCCAAGTAGAAAGCACGCCAGATTTAGGTAACGCAGTCAAGGGTAATATCAAAAAAGCCCAGGGGAAAATTCAAGAAACCTATGGAAATGCGACAGGCGATCGCAACGCGCAAATTGAAGGTAAAGTGAATCAAGCTGAAGGTGAAATTCGCTTGACTCAAGGTGGTTCAGAGTGGGATATCGAAGGTAAAACCCGACAAGCTGAGAACAATATTCATCGCTACCAATCTAGACAAGACTAAATCACATAATGCTTAAGAAGCAATTACTAGCATCCTATTTGACCATATAATAGCTGTTAAACACGGGGGTGAAATTAATGCTAACAATTTGGCGCTCTCGTGTTTATCCTACAATCGTTATAAAGGTTGAGATTTTACCATTATAGACCAAGTTACTTTCGATGCATTCTTACATTGCAAAGGCTGCAAAAGCTTTTGCTGTGGTAAGTTCTTTACTGCATGGCGAAGAAATGTTTACCCCCGCTACTTACATTTTATGTTAATTTAGCGCCCAAGGTGTGGTGTAATATCACTTACGGTTACTTATTTTCTGTAAATTTTTATTTTTCGCAAGTTAAATTAGAAGCTGAGGAAACTGAGTTACCAGAATCAGCTGCGGTCAGCAGAACTCTACCGTTAATAACTTTTAAGTTTTGTGCTTCAACTATTGGGTCTCCGATTTTCCAAACTCTTGTGCTACCAGAAGTTTGATTTGTAGGAATTATCGAATTAAGTGAATTTACTGGTTGCACTTGTACTAATTCGTAAGGTAACTCAAACTTATCATTAGGCGATTCTGGTAGTCCACCGTTACCCGTAACGACAAATCTTCCCTTTTGTGCGTTTCTCTGAGCTAGACAAGTAGAAGCGACTACAGCACCTGTATCAACAAAGTTAGTTGCTTGTTCTTGCAGAGCGTTATCTTGCTTGATATCTGGAGTGATAATTTTAACTTCCCCATTGCTGATACTTCCAGTTGCGGTGATGCTACTGTCGGGAGATTGGAAAAACCCTTGGGTATTAATAGTGATACTACCACCTCTAACACCAGCATTAGCCGTAACTTTGCTTCTTTCTAATTGAGCGAATGCACCAGCGTTAATAGTTATATTCCCACCATTGGAATTTGTTCCAGCATTGGTGGTAATTTGGCTGTTACTACGCATTAGTAATATATCAGTGTTAAGTGTAATATTACCTTCGCTGCCTGACTTGACATCAGCACGCAAACTGCCGCCATTGTCTAAACGAACTATATCAGATGTTATATTTAAATTACCAGCTTTGCCTAGCTGTTGATTGCTAACGGATATTTCTGCTCCATTTTTAACATTTAATTGGTTTGCTTGGATAGTAATTGAGGCTGTAAAATCTTTGGTATTGGGGATAGCGGAATTACTTGCAGCTGTAATTTGACTTGGTAAAAGACCATTAGCAGTTTTGCCGGATACTTCAACATTTCCTGCTTTAATATTAATATTGCCTGGAGTTCCATTACCCAAAACAGCTGCACTGATTTCTCCTCCATCTGTTATTCTTAACTGAGGAGTTTGTAATGTAATATTACCTCCTTTACCAGTTCCCGTTCGGTCAACAATTGCCTGTAATGTACTGACTAAAATATTACCTCCTGTTTTAGGATAATAAGCTCCGTTTATTTCAACAAGTTCACTAGCATTTATTATTAAATCCCCACTAGTACCTGAGTTACTTTCTGCTGTACTTAGGTCAATTTGTCCACCACTATTGACTCGCAAGCGCTGGGTATTAATAGTAATCAAACCACCTTGAATCGTATCATTCTTATTACTTGAACCAGCCCTAGCAGAGAGACGGCTTCTTCTTCCGCTGATTTCGTTTACTCCTTTGATTTCAATATCCTCTGCTCGGAAGTTTAAATTTCCACCTTTTCCAGCAGCCAAAGTATCTAGTCGAATACTTCCACCATCAGCAAACCTAGCTTTTTGAACTTCAATGTTAACATTTCCAGCTTGACCATTTGTATTGGATTCAATACTAGATGATATCCAACTATTAAAAAAGCTTCTTCCTTCGGTAACAATACCCGATATATCCATTTCTGTAGCTTTAATATTAATATCTCCAAGCTTACCAGAAGCACCAAGGGATAAATCTGAACGCATTCGTGCCCCATTTGCTATACGTATTTTGTCTGCTTCAACGGTTAAAGTTCCTCCCGAACCAGATGCATTTCTTCCTATTAGTCCCATTGAAAGAACGGTTACAGCACCTTGTTCACCAGACGCATTAACCCCAAGCATCTCAAAATTTTTTGTTCGGAAAGTGACATTTCCAGCTTGTCCTTTACCATAAAGTTCAGACCTGAGATTTGCACCATATGCCAACCTAAAATTCGGAGCATCTATGTTGATATCTCCTCCTTTACCTGATGCCAGAGGTCGGACAGATGTCATAATAGTACTGATGGATGTACGACTGTTTATAGCTGCAACGTCCAAAGATTCTGAAGCGCGAATATTTATTCCTTGTCCGACTCCGTTAGTACCCAAAGTGTGAGCTAACATTTCCGAACCTTGAGTTAAGCTAATATGACGACCATGTACTTGTAAACTTCCTCCATTATTACCGCTAACATCTGCTGCGGCTTTTACTAACCCAATATCCTGAAAATTTTGAATTGCGGAGTAATCAAGCGCAAAACCGCTATTTGTCATACTTAAAGGTACGGTTTGATTACCCCCTACACTACCAATTTCCATCCGTCCATCAGGAACGCTTACTGTTCCACCATCAAGTTTGACTCCGGATGCGATTAAACCCAATGTTTTTCCTGGTTGTAGTTGTAATTGAGGTTTTACATTTGGATATTCCGGGATAAAAACAGTAGTCGTACCTTGCGGTCTTTCAGTTCCCTTATGACCTATACCTGTTACTGTAATATTTCCTGGATTGGAGCCAAAGCCTAATCCCACGGGTACACTTACTGTTAGTACTGGGTTAACTTGCGTATTACCGACACTAAACTGTGTTCCATCGGCAAAATTAATACTACTGGCTGTCGTCCCTAAAAATGACCCCTTGATATCTAAGGAAGCTTCTTTACCAAACACAATACCATTGGGGTTCATGAAAAATAAATTGGCATTGCCTAAAACTCCCAGCTTACCGTTAATATTAGAAGGGTTCACCCCCGTCACTCGCGTGAAAATATTCGTGATATCTGTCGGGTTTGTGAAATAAACACTTCTTCCAGCATTGATATTAAATTCCTGAAAACTATGAAAAAGGTTATTATTCCTAATCAACCCACCATCGATTCTGTCACCATTAGTTAGTACATTTTGCATTAATTTTGTACCCACTGTACTATCTGGTACTATTTGTGAATAGGCTGTACTTGGAAATAGTAAAACAAATAATACTAATAGAGACATTTGATAGCGTTGGTAAGGAAATTCCATATAAATAGTTAGTGAAGCAAACAGTATAATATGTATTTTATTTGACCATTTATAAATATCCCTGAGTGTAATTACTAGGCGTAATGTATAGTGCGGATAGCTTACTATTGGTATAAACTAGCTTACAAGCAACGTATATATACGTTGCTTGTGGTATCTGTATTTACGTGAAGACTTGTTCTGAATTTTACGCCAATGGATATAATATTAAGCAGCTATGAGGCATCACTTTTTTGAGAGTCGATGATTTACAAAGCCTTTGTAGTTTTCTCAATTGAGGTCGTTGCCATTAGGTTTCGACAGCCTCATCATTTCAGTAAAACGCGAATACTTGACTGCATCGGTAGGGGGAAAATCGGCTGATACAGCAAGTAACCCCACTTTTATATCCTCAAAATAAATCACACCACCGATTCGTCCGTTAACTTGGAAAGGTGCATGGAAGAATTTATGCTCGGCAATGTGAATTAATAAAAAGTTAGTAATCTTGATTTTCTTGCCAAACATTTGCTGGCAAGTTTTGTGGATAACATCGTTTAGGTATTGATTATGAGCAGGTTTACCTAAATCAGTGAATTCTGGATGATCCGCAAAATTATCCATATAAAACAACCAGATATCGGAAAAGTCAGCTTCATTAGTCAGTTTTTGTTTGAGTTCCTGCCATCGGTCAATTTTCATAATGTGTTGATTAGATAGAGGGAGCAGACAGCACTTTTAAGAATTTACCACAACGAACGCCGAGCTTCTAAATGTTGGGTGCGTGTATGGAGTTGTCACTACTTCGTGAGTTGAAATTAGTAGCGTAAGAACGTACCTCATTCATTTAATCAATTGTACTGGTAAATATATTAGAGTGCAAAAAGATTTTATTTTGATAAAAAAATTTAAATAAACATATTAATTACTTTTTTATACTTATAATAGCACTGAGTTTAATTCACTATATAAATCATAAAGCTAACGTGCTAGTTGAAAATTTAGGTGTTATAAGATACTAGTGACGACCGCCTTATCTTTTGGTATATTAGACCAGTTATTTGACGTTGGTACTCATGAAGATGTTTATTAATGTTGCTTCATATTTTCAAGTATTATTAGGACGCTATGGGATGCCTCTACCTCCTAGTTCTGCGAATAAAAACAGTCGGTCTGAGTTCCTTCTTACCAGTCCCGCTTAAGAGTTCCTCTCCCCTCTCTTAACTACCCTGTCCAGTAAACAATACCTTCGCCAAAATGGAGTATCACAGAAACCGGGCAAAATCCCACGACTCGTGAAAAAATAAGGGTTTTATTTTCAGCCGACGGCAAAAGCTGAAACCCTTGATGCCACAGGAATTTAAATAAAACCCCTTCCCGAAAAATCTGGACGATGTTAATACAGCTTTCAACAAAGCTAAAAAAACGGAAACGCCTAATCAACGGTGGAGGGTGAAAGCTTTATTTCTCGTAAAATGGCGAAGGTATTGGTAAAGATTTATAAAATAAAATAGGTTTGCGATAAAAATTCATGCGATTGCCATACTAATATTAAAATTAAGAGAGCAGTGAAAGCCACCCCTTGCCTATCACTAACCCCTGGCTAAAGCCGAGGAGCTTGTAAAAGGAGAAGATTCACCAACTTTTAATTACAAGTTAAAAAAGTGTCTGAGCTAAAGCCACGTGGTTTCTACACAAAGAACGCGAGGTCTTTAATAAGGGGAAAATGCAAAAATAATCAGGATATTGTCCAGTGGCTAAACATCAATCCAAACACCGCCCACAACAACAGGTATCTACAACAGGAACAGAGCTTGCCGAAAACTCCTTTGAGAGACAACTACAAGAATTACTTGACCTGGAAAAATATCGGCAGGCATTGGAAGAAATCAAAAAAATTCAGCGCTCGCACCCTGAGATTAAATTCAGTCCCAAAGAATCAGAGATTTGGTTTTTGCGGGGTCAGCAGGAATTCCAAAAGCAAGATTTTAAACAGGCAGAAAAATCCTTTGCCCGCTCTCTAGAACTGGGTTTGGTGGGAGACGCTCACTACTGGCAAGCAAGGTGTCAGCTTGCGTTGAATAAATTGGATGCGGCCTTGAAATTGCTCCGTGATGCTTTTGAAACAGGCACGCTTATCAAAGACCACAGCATTTGTTATCTCAAACTCCTATTGCTCAAAGGAGATATCGCCACAGTTGAGCAGTTAATCAACCAAAAATCTGAAGCGTTTAGCGCTGCCCAACTCCACTGGGTACGTGGGGTGCTGGCTCTCAAACATGGACAACCAGAAGCCGCTTTGACATCTTTTCAAAAAATTAAGCACGCGCTAACACCTGGAGATTTACCAATTGCTTGGATTATTTACAGCCAGCAAATGAGCGGTGAGTGGGACGCAGCTGCGAATCTTTTAGGTTTGGAGTCACCTGAATATAGCTTTGGTAAACCAAAGTATTTGGAACATCCAATTTTAGAACAATTGGTAACAGCCCAACAAGCCAAGACCGGAAAACCACCACTAGAACCCGATAATCTGGAACGAGAAGAACCAGCAGTCCAAGATGCACTATCTGCGTTAGCGGTTGTACAGCTAATTGATAATGGCAACCATCATGATGCTGCCCATGTGTTTCTACAGATGTTTAAGCGCTCAACTCGCTTCAATGAACTAAAGAACTTGCGCTCATCACTACTTACCCTCGCAGGTCAACAAGCATTTAATCAAAGACAAGTAGGATGTGCAGAACTTTTCTGGCAACCTTTGTTAACAGAGAAACCCTTTAATCCCCAGTTGGCAGTCAATCTATTAGAAGTCTTGGACGCTAATGATTCTGACCAAGAACGCCCGCGTGTTGTCACCCAATTTTTGCGGTGGTTGGAGCAGGAAGGGAAACAAAAACCCCAAGAATGGCCAGATACAAGATTAAAACCAACCTTAGCCCATCTCCACTGTTGGATGGCAGATTCGTACATGGCACTAGACCGCCATCGCGCCGCTTTAGGAGCTTTGCAACAAGCAGAACGCATCTGTCCCACATCGCCAGAAGTATTGGGGCGCAAGGGACTATTGGCCGCCTTAGATGAAAATTACCAAGAAGCTATAACACTGATTACCAAAGGTCTTGAAGGCGGGTGTCGATACGAAGAAGCTTACCGTACTTTGTTGAGCTGTTACTCGTCCATAAGAGACAAACAAGCATATGATGAAGCCCGTCGCCGTTTTGGCAAGCACTTTGGCGACCTTAGTGTTGAAACAGAAGTAGAAATATTCCCTTGGATAGATGCCTTATCTACGCAGAGTTATCCTTTGTTTAGCCGCTTAGTGCAGGGGGCAGATAAAAAAGACTCTGCGATACGCGCTTGTCAGATATTCGTGAATGCAGTTAAAAGTCCGCCCAATTCTGGTGGTCGAGTTTCATTACAGCAAAAAGAAGCAGTTGAAGCATGGGACACTCTCCTACAAAAATTATCTGGAAGCGACCAAATTGTTGTATTGCAGGCTATAGCTCTTTGTATTAATCTCTTCGCCAAACGTGAAAAAGGCATCGCCGCTTTAACAAATCAGTATTTAAACAAATTGTTCAATCTGTCAACAGAACACCCAGAAGCTAGAATTGCCCATCTCGTTGTCTTAGCTGTTAAAGAAAATAGTCCCCAAAAATTACAGGTTCCTGTGCGTACCTACCTTGACACTATACCCCAACCAGGAAATGCGTTGGCAAATATTCAACTTCAGGCACGTCGTTTTGGCAGTATCGAAACCCTCGTACCTGCTTTAGATGAAGCACTTCGTCGGGAGCCTCAAAACCCTTTATTGTTATTAGCTAGAGCTACTACCTACGATGTCGATAGCCCACAATACGAAGAATTAAAGCAACAAGGATTTGAATTAGCTCGTCGTCTCCAAGATGCTAAAGCCTTACAAGCATTTCGGGAGGAACAGGCGTTTCTTTCAAATCAAGAAGTTACTAGCATCATGCCAGACCCAGATAAATTTGACAATCTGGATATGTCAGATATGGATGATTTATTATCTGGTATGCTGAGAAAAATACTTGGTAACAAAATCCCCAAAGCTGAGTTTGAACGGATGCTTCCAGAACTTAAGGAAATGATGTTAAACAATATGCCTGACTTTGAGGACGATGAAGATGAGGAAGATGAGGAAGATGAGCTAGATCTAGACTTTATTTTTAGAAGTTTACCCTCTAAGAAGCGAAAGGGTAGAAAAAAAGGTTTTCAGGAATTATTTTAGGGTAATACTCCCCACTCCCCTCTTTTAATATGACTTCACACTACGAAATATTAGGTGTATCTCCAGTAGCAACAAACGCCGAAATCAAAGCAGCGTATCATTCTAAGCTGCGCTCATTTCCGGCTCATACTTATCCAGAAGAGTTTAAGGCAATTCGAGGAGCTTATGAGGCACTTCGTAAAGGAGAGACATCTCAAAATGAGGATTTCTTGAAAATTCGTCCATTAGAAGCACAACTTGACCCAGAAATATTAAATCAGGTGCGAGAAAAAGCAATCGCTCAATTAGAAATTAGCCTTGATGATTTAATTCGTGCCACATTTTAAATAATTTGAAATTCCTTTAAGCAATTAATCAATTAAAATTGCTGATGAAAAATGAGAAATAACTTAATCACAAAATGACAATTGACAAAAAAGCTTTATTTGCTAAATTTCTAGATTATTTAAAATCAGAACAAGCACCTCCTGAATATCTAGGAGAAGCACCGGAATCTGCCAGTCCCTTTGACCCATATCAAATGCTTGCAGAATGGACTGCTTTACGCCATGAAGTTAAGCAACAGGGTAAATTATTTGCTAAGACTCAAGATACTCTCCAGCAAGCATTGGAAGTAACTCGCGCAGATAAAGAACAACTACAAATACGTCTAGAAGAAAGCCAAAAACAGGCTAATGGGCAATTTGAGCAACAGCAAGAGAAATTGCTAAAAGATTTGCTGGGTATACTGGATGCTTTAGACCGGGCTTGCACTTACTGGCAAGAAGAATTAGAAGCATTATCTGCTACCTCATCTGTTACTTCAACACTGCAAAATGTTCAGCAAAAAAGCTTCTGGTCAAATCTAGGAAAGTGGTTTGCTGGCAAGGAAATTCAGCCTACACTGTCTAACGAGATACCAGTATCCGGGTCATTAAGCGAAATTATCACTAGCAATCAACAGGGAGTGGAGTTAATTAGGCGCTCTCTCTTAGAGATACTACGACAACGCCGTGTTGTTCCTATTATATCTATGGGAAAACCTTTTGATTCCCAGACAATGTATGCTGTAGGTCGTGAAGAAAAGGCAGATGTCACAGATAATACCGTGATTCAGGAAGTAGTACGGGGTTATTTATGGGGCAATACTGTACTTAGAGAAGCACAGGTGATTGTCGCAACCGGAGGAACTTCATGAACTCCAAATTCCAAATTCCAAATTCCAAATTCCAAATTAACGCTGTCATGCTTTAATAAATAGTAAACTTTTTGCAAGCAGCACCCAAGCGACAGCTAAGAGTAGGTGTAACCACAAAACTGGGCAAATAAATTTTAAACTTGAAACTTTAAATTTTAAATTTTATGAAAGCAATTGGTATTGACTTAGGCACAACAAATTCCGAAGTAGCAATTGTTGAAAACGGACAGGTGCGGGTATTGCCAGGAGAAGATGGGGACTTGATTTTACCATCAGTAGTGGGGTTTAGCGATACAGGAAAGCTGTTGGTGGGACGCCCAGCACTCCGTCAGTATGCTGCGGCTCCCGAACGCACTGTGAAGTCAATTAAGCGCTGGATGGGAACTGAGCACAAAACCACTTTAGGAGATAAAGAATACCTACCCCATGAAGTTTCTGCTATCATTCTCCGTGCCCTGAAACAACGGGCTGAGAATGCTTTGGGCGAAACAATCACCCAAGCAGTAATTACGGTTCCAGCTTACTTTACAGATGCTCAGCGGCAAGCAACTAAAACTGCTGGTGAGATAGCTGGTTTAGAAGTGCTACAAATTATCAACGAACCAACAGCTGCGGCTTTAACTTACGATTTGCGCTCATTCGAGACAGAACGGGTCTTGGTTTATGATTTAGGTGGTGGTACTTTTGATGTGTCGGTTGTGGAAATTACGGGCGAAGTCACAGAAGTACTAGCTAGTCATGGTAATAACCGCTTGGGTGGAGACGATTTTGACAGGCTTTTACAACTTCACCTAGCGGATATATTTCGGAAGCAGCATAATGTCGATGTGCCAGATGATGCGGCAACCCAGGCGCGTATTCTCGGTGCAGCAGAGCAGTTAAAAATTGACTTGAGTTCCCATGCTTTTGCCACAGTCCGGGAAGCTTTTTTGGGTACTAAAGGCAAAACCGCACTACATCTAGAGAGGGAAATTGCGCGAGCAGATTTTGAAAAATTGATTCGTCCACTATTACAAGAAACCCTGGAGGCAATTGACCGCGCCCTCACTGATGCTAGCCTGGAGTCCGAAGAAATTGACCGGATTATTCTAGTTGGTGGTTCTACGCGCATTCCCCTAGTGCAACAAATGATTGAGGAGCATTTAGGACAAGCTCCCACGGATGGTATTCAACCAGACCTTTGTGTAGCTTTAGGAGCCGCTTTACAAGCTGGTGTATTGGTAGGCGAATCCGTGGACGCTATTCTTGTTGATGTGATTCCCCATTCCTTGGGAATTGCTGCGGCTGTGGCCACACCAATTGGTATTATGCCAGGTTACTTTAGTGTGATTATCCCTCGCAACAGCGTTGTACCCGTTTCCCGCTCCCATGTTTATTCCACGGTAATGGACCAGCAGCAAATTGTGGAAATCGAAGTTTTTCAAGGTGAAAATGCGATTGCCGAGGAAAATGTTCCTTTAGGCTCCTATAAAGTGGAGAACTTACCACCCAAACCAGCAGGAGGTATTCAAATCGAAGTTAATTTTGACTTTGACCTAAATGGTATTCTCACCGTCACTACTACCGAGAAAGGCAAAGGGCAACAAGGTACATTAGTAGTAAATAATGCAGGTATACAAAAACTTTCTAGTCATCAATTGACGCGAGCAAAAGCTGATTTAGAGGCATTGTTTGACTTTGAAAGTGACGAAACAATTGAAACCTCCACAATTGACATCTCCACAACAATTGCAACCGATGTAGTCGAAATCACACCAGAATTAGCAGCACTTTTAGACAGCGCTCAAAAACTATTAGAAACCATAGACGAAGAACAAGCTCTTGAATTACAAGACTTATTAGAACAGATTGAAGATGCGAGCGCTAACAATAGTGCTGAACTACCCGATTTACAAGAAGAACTGGAAGATTTTCTTTACTATGCTAGTACTAATGAATTAGAGTGACCAATTATGAAATGTCCTGTCTGTGGTGCAGTTTATCGTCCCGTAAAAGCCAGCAAAGAAGCAGGGGAGCAGGGAAATAGAGGAGCAGGGGTTCCGGAAGAAGCTGTATCAATTTCTCTCCTGTCATCTCCCCCATCTCTAGCTTGTAGACGTTGCAAAGCTGATTTATCTGATTTGATTTGCCTTCACGACCAAGCTATCTGGTATCACAGACAAGCACTGTATTTTTTATCACAAGGGCTTTATTCAGAAGCAGAAACACACAACAACAAGGCTATTGCTTTGCATTATAGTAATGCCAATTTCCATGCCTTAGCTGGTAAATTAAGAGCATTGCAAGGGGAATTTAGAGAGGCGATATCAGCTTGGCAACAAGCACTTGAGTTTGACCCACAAAATACTATTGCTTGTAATTGTCTGCAAATGATTGAGCTAGGTTTAAGTTAATTCAGTACCTTCGCTATTCAAATTTGGCAGTTGAACAACAATATTGTCTAATTGCAGTTCGCATTCTTTGAAATGTAACCAGCACGCTCATCTATACGAACAAGGTTTACAGGAATATAAAATCGTTCTTTGGCGAATTTCTGTAGGTGCAGCCATAGGAAACCTAACCTGGCTTGCTTCTAGCTGATATTATAACTATCACGTCCTATTCGCTAAAATCAAAATAAACTGGAAAAATCTTGCTATGGTAGCCATTTCCCAAGAACCGCAAAAAATGACCATCGAGGAATATCTCGCATGGGAACCCTTGCAAGAGCTTCGTTACGAGTATGTCAACGGCGAAGTTTTTGCCATGACAGGTGGCACAATCCCCCACAATGATATCGCACTTAATTTGTACACAGCCTTACGTCCACATTTACGTGCTAGAGGTTGCCGAGTTAATGTGTCAGATGTTAAGGTGCAAGTCACTCCTAAAAGTCCTTACTATTATCCTGATGTTATTGTCAGTTGCGACCCTCAAGACCTCAATGCTCGCAAATTTATTCAAAATCCCAAGATAATAGCCGAAGTTCTCTCTCCTGGTACAGCAAGCAAAGATAGAGACGAAAAATTTACTAATTATCTTAAAATGCCTTCTTTACAGGAATATTTATTAATAGATTCAGAAAAAATTTCCGTCGAACGTTACTGTCGGGGAGAGGGAAGAATGTGGCTTTACTATCCCTATACTGAGGGAGATATTATTACCCTATCCAGCATCGAATTTGAGTTAGCAATCGCGCTACTGTATGAAGGTGTTGTGTTGGAAACCTGAGAGGTGAAAAGCAAGCTAAATTTACTCTCTCTACAAGGGTTGCATGCAACAGATAATTAATTACAAAACAGCACATCAGCCCCAGTGGTAAGTACTCGTTCTAGCGCGACAAATGCACTAAGTTCAGGTAATAAATATTCGTGATTGCTGTGGGGGCTACCGTGAACAAAAGCCAGGTTTTCTTGTTTAAAAGTTTGAGGTAAATTTGCTAAAAATTCTCTATTTTCTGGATAAATCTCTTTATCTGTCCACTCGTGAGCTAATTTTCCTCTTTTTTCTGCCAGAATTGAAGGAAATCCACATTCACAAGCATTTAAGCCCTCAACAACATCTTCATCCCAGCAACCAGCAACGGTGGGAATATCTAAAGACCGAATTTGTGCAACTATTGCGTTGGGATATGCTCCGTATCCATATTTACAGATGACATTTTTCTAATCAATAATGATAATCATTGTATTATATTAAATCATATAGCCAGCATACTTGGGCATTACATATGGGTCAAATTGCCGTGACATATAGCCTAACTCGCTATCAAGGAATTATTCTGGAAAAGCTGGAAACACTTGACACACCAATTTCAGCGCAAAATCTTTATGCTCTCCTACGGGAAAACTATCCGCGTTTGGGTTTGGCTACGGTTTATCGCGCTCTGGATGTTTTGAAGTTGCGAGGATTAATTCAGTGTCGCACTACTATTAGCAATAATGAGTTGGTTTACAGTTTAATCAGCCGACACGACCAGTGTATAACTTGTTTGCGATGCGGTCAGTCAGTTCCTATAGATGTCTTTGTACTTCAGGAGTTGGAAACTCAATTGGAGCAGTCAGAATCATTTCAAATTTTCTATCATACCTTGGAATTTTTTGGTGTCTGTTCTCCTTGTGGTGGTAATCAAAAATAGGATTGAATCCATTACGACACGCTTCTGTTGTCCAGAGGTATAAAATTAGGCTTGACTATACCTGGAACTATTTTTTCACAAGCCATCAAAGCACCCGATAAATTTCGTGCGGTTGGTCCGATTTGCAACGCTGCTAACCCACCCATAATAAATAATTCGCAGCCTTGCCAACGCAAAAACTTATCTAACACTGGTAAACCATTGACCACAGGAATTGGGTAGGTTGCTAAAACTTCCTTTAACAAAGCTTCAGCAGTTACATCAAATTTAGTACCAGTCGATAGCCAAATTCGGCTAAACTCGTGCATGTTCCCGTCACTACATTGTACTAACCATTTATTCCCCAACCACTCAACTTTAACTACTTGACAGTTTTCATCAATTCTGAGATTACCATTACGCACCAGCCGTCGTAGTTCGATTCCCATTGCTGGTGTCACTGAACCACCATTACGCGCTTGTTGAATCATTGTAAAGCGCTTGGATAAATCGGATTCGGCAAAAAAATCCTTGAGATACTTTGGCCCTAACCAACCAGGTTCAGCATCAAATAGCTTTTCTTGCAGTTGTCTGCGTATCATCAGATGAACTTTTGCACACTTTGATATTGCACCAGTTGCTAAATGTCCGCTAGTCAAACCACCTCCAACAATCAATATCTTTTCATCTGCTATTTGTAATCCACGTAAATCAACTTTGCTTGAGTGACAAAGCTTATCTTGTGGGTATTCTGACTCAATTTGTTCTACCCAATTAGGTATTTGTAAGCTTGCATTACCAGTTGCCAAAACTACCCGTCGAGCTATGATTGATTGTCCATCATCAAACCATAGCCGAAACCGATTAATGAGAGGTTCAATCCGAGTTACTGCAAGGGGAATCACTTGATTATGTAAATCCCAGCGAGAAATTACATCCTCACATAAATCTCGAAATAACTTTGTTCCCGGTAAATCGTAAGGTGGGAAAAGTTCGCTTGCACGAGATTCAGCAAACTTTCGTAAGGCAAAACGATTTGGGTCGGGATGATGTACCGCAGGTGACCGCAAATGAGGAATATCGAATGCTGCAAATTGCTGTTCACAACGACTCATCCATTGACCACTGGGGTCAAATACTACAAACCTCCCCCGCATTTTACAACGCTTTTGTAGCAGATGGGTGACTAATGTAAGAGCGTGGGGACCAGCACCAATAATTGCTAGGCTGGTTTTATCGGGTAACTGTAGCGCTTTTGCTTCCATCGGAACAAATTGGAATTAGAATCATTATCATGATAGCGCAATAATTTTGTAAATCATTTTTGATAACGTGTAGCTTTTGTAACATTTTTTTACGCCGTTGTTCTGGATGTAATAGACATCTCCGGAAATATCCCCAAATATCCCTTCTTACGTTCGCTTCTTTCTGCCATCTGCCTTCTTCACAAAACTTTATTTTCTTCAAATATCTTTAGTTTTTCATAGGAGTCCTCGACTTGAGGAAAGAATTGCATTTTAGTGACGATGCTTGATAAATTATCCAGGTTCTCTTGACTGATTGAGTCAAAATCGTAATTAGTCAAAGCTGAGTCTGTATTGATTTTACCTATAATTAAATCTTTAAATTCTTCTTCAAAGTCTTTAATAAATTTGTTTTCTGAATTATATTTATTCAGAATAAAATTTAGTTTCATATCCTGTTTATTTATCAGACTGCGAAGCTGCTTTGCTACTTTTATACTGTTAATATTTCCTTCAACCACGGCGATAATACAGTCAAAAGCAAAGTATAAACCGTAGTTTACCATGTCAGACCCTGCAACAGAATCCAGTACTAGCCATGAGTCATTCTCCATCTTCAGAGTTGGTAGCATATGCTTAACTGGAGCCGATAGTGCGTGGGAGCATTTATAGCTATTCATTATTTCTTCGTCTCCAAGTCCCAATACTATTAAATCCAAGTTGGAACTAACTGAAGTCAAGTATTTGCCCAGTATTTGCGTTTTCTCGGTTTGCGGATATATAAAATAAAATGGGCTGGATTTAAAATACTCCCTCCACATACCAACCTTGGGCATATTTGCCAACTGTCTAAACTCCGAGTTAAAGTCTTTGAAATGGTTCACTTCGTAGGGATTTACCCCCAAACAAGTAGACAAGTCCATATTATGGTCTGCGTCAATAGCCAGGGTCTGAAATTTTTTGATTTGACTCAAATATTGGCATAAAAGCCAGCTAATCGTGCTTTTTCCGCTTCCACCTTTTCCGAGTACTGCAATTTTCATAAAACTTTGTTAAAGAGTAAATGTTTAATTATACGATGAGCGACACTACTATTTATATTCTCTCATGAGAACGATTATTAAGCTCGAATTGTAAAGATTAATTACAATAAGGGTGGGTTCGCGAGACCCACCTGATACAGGTGCTCTAGCTCAGGGATGATACAGGAATTTTTTGAAAGTGTTCAAATGGATTGAAACCAGGTTGAATTTGAGCATTAAATTTAGTTCCAGCCCAATCATTTGCGGTTTCTTCGTGATGGTAAATCATCTTGGTTAAAATTTTATCCCAATTGTGTGCGGGAAGTTGCTGTAGTAATTCTGTCAAACTATACAGTGCATCTAAAATTTGGAAACTGGCTTCACGTACATGATTTGGGCGTGACAACAAAATGCGATCGCGTTTTACGAAAAACTCATCATGGGGTATTACCGCATCAACTTTTCGTCCTAAACAGCTTTCAATTGCGTTGACTTCCTCATTAGAACAAACATCTGTAGCTACCAGCAACATATCCACACCAAATTTATGAGCATGGCAGAGAAAATCAACAGCATTGCTGACAGACTTGCGTGTTGGCTTGACAACGTAAAGATTACCATCAAACAAACTAGGTAAAGGAGATGCAAAAACATCTTTACCAGCAGACATATCAACGACTATGGCTTCATTAGAGCTTTCCCAAACATGCTTCAGAAAAATTTCTATCGAACCCGTTTTGCTGTGAAAGCACTTTTTCCGATAATCGTTCTCAGTAAAATCGCCGACGCGAATTAACTCAACTCCATCAATAAAAGTCACGTAACGTTCTCGCCATTCAGCAGGGTCAGAGAACTGCAACAACCTGGAACCTTTCCCCGGTGGGGTTGTTTTAATAATTGGTAAATCGGCTGTGATGAAAGGATTTGTACCAGCAAAGTAGCCCCTCAACCACTCTAAATCATTACCAATATCTAATGCTGTTCCCAGATTTCCTCGTTGTAAATCAGATTCCGTTGCACCTAATTCCTGCGCTAAGTGTAAATTGTGGTCGCCATCAATGCCCAAAACCCGAAAATCACCGAAATAATTTAAGAATTGCAGGATACAAGCACTCAGAGTCGTCTTACCAGTCCCCCCTTTACCATAAACAGCTAACCTCATTTGATTCCATCCCTCATTTTTATTCAATTACATGATAATAATGAATTTTATTCTCAAAATTTTCTATCTTCATCGGTATTAAAAAAAGGTAGTTTTATACATTTCTGCCATTATTTTCTCCGAATCGATGAGTATGGCAATATTGAGCTTTATAGAGATATTACAAATATATTAGGTGGTTTTAGGTGGTTTGAACTAGAAGAAGACAAAAAACAGTAAGAGTAATGAGTTATACCCTCTGCCATCTGCCTTCTGCCTTCTTCAATGCTCTTACCGGGTATTTGATTCTGAAGAAGAATGCTTAGACGCCATTCTTGCAGATAATATAATACTAAACTCATTTAAAAATGCTTCAAACTTGAGGATAGTTCTAGCTTCAAATAATTCTTCAAAATATCTATATCCATCAGTGACGGCGGATTTTTGCCTCAATTTTTGAATCGTAGCTAAGGCTCCTTGAATTATTTCCTCAACAGTAATTATGCTAATAAATATAAGTTCAGGTGGCGTAGTTAAAATTTTGTTTGTTAGCTGGGGAAAGTTACGACGTTTATCCAGGTAATTACTGACTACTCTAGTATCTAAAGCTACACTTATTTTACTCAGACGCTAAACTACTATCTAAATGTTTACTAATCTCCTCTTTGTCTGTTTCTCTAAGACGTTTCATTTCATCTAGGGTGTTTTCCCAAAGCGTACCTTCAAACTTGCCAGCAAGCTTCGCAAGAGGATGTTTGGGCAGAGCTTTTTTATCCTTGTTTTTAGGTAGTTTATTGATTGTCATATACATTACTTCCGATTTGACATTAAATACTAAAGAATATATTGCCCTAGTGCATTTTCAAGGTCATTTATCGGTGACGGGCTGATAAAACTTTTGATTTCTACAGCAATCTTACATCCTTCTTTTTCGGCAACTAGGAGCTTTTCTGCAATTAAGTCAATATATATTGAGCGAGAGCCAATAGTGAGCCGGAACAACTCGTTTGTAATTACCCATCCATCTTTTTCTAAGGCAATTTTTAGAGTATTGTGGTAGATATCCTTTGCCATACCAATTGCGATTCAGTGTATTGAACGGAGTGACTCTCTTCACAAGAAGCTCTTCTTCTATTTTGCCTGAGTTTTTTGTAACTTAGCTGTTATAAGTTTATAAACTTTGTACAACACTGAGAATAAAAGTACTAATCATTTCATACCTGCCAGTTTGGCACAACAACTTAATAAATTGCTTATAAAATTAATCCAAATTAGATAAGTAAGCTATACTCATTATATACTCATGTAACCATAATCCAATGAGCCAAGCAGGAGAAACAAAGCGGCAGAATTTCAACGTGTCACCCGAACAAGAAGCGCAAATTGAGTGGTTGCGGCAAGCGATGGGAGCCACAACTGCTAAAGAAACGATTCTACGTTCAATATCGGTGGTAACAATTCTCCAAAATTATTTGCAACAAGGCTACCAAATTCGACTCCTAACGCCAAACGAACAAATTCATCTGGTAATACCCGAACTGGAACCACCACCGCAGTCAACTTGGCAATATTTAGTGTCCCGTCCCCATCCTTGGAGACGACAGCTTTATGTGAAAGGACGGCGTCTTTTAGCTTCTACAGTATGGCAAGATATGCTGATAAACGAACTTAGCAGCGAAGAAGCAGCAGAGAATTTCGATTTACCTGATAATACAATTCATGAAATTATTCGTTACTGCGAAGCAAATAAAGAACTAATCAAGATGGAAGCCCAGGAAGAACTTTATCGACTGAAAGAACGGGGTGTAAGTATTGAGTCTTAGGATATTGGTAGACGAAGATACACAAGCACGCCGTCTTGTCGAAATGTTACGGGCAGATGGTCATGATGTGTTAACAATTGGTGAGGCTGGTGTGACTGGTATACCAGATGCATCTGTAATGGAACTAGCTAGAGTTCAACAAAGGATATTACTTACCCGTAACTGTGATGATTTTCTGGCAATTCATCAAGCAAACCCAGAACATTCAGGAATTATAGCAATATATCAAGATGCCGACCCTATGAAGAATATGAGTTATACGGCAATAGTTAAAGCTATAAATAATTTGCAGAATACTGGAATTTCTTTACAAGCTCAATTTATTGTTTTAAATCAATATTATTGGTGATTCTAGCGATGCAATAATAAGCAAGAAAATACCCAAAACAATTAGTCTTTCTACCCCCAGCAAATTCAGGTAAGAAGCAATACAAAATCTTACTCCCTTTCCCTTGTAGGGAAGGGGTTGGGGGTTAGGTCTGTGTATTAGATGCAACCGAAAACAGCTATTCTTCCGTCACCGCTCCCAAAGCCTTCATAGCCATTTTTTGCCCAGCAGTCAACCCAGTAGCACCAACAATATTCATACCTTCATAAGGTTTTTCGCTCACAAGTGTTTTTAAGCATTTTCCCGTTTCCACATCCCAAAGTTTTATCGTTTCATCTTGACCGCTACTAGCAAGAATTTTACCATTTGGAGAAAACACAACAGTCCAAAGACGTTCGCAAGTTTCTGGCATATTTGGTTTTTGGTATTTATCGATTATCATTATCACAGTTGAACTTGCACAGACAGGTTCAACTTTTGTGTTGAATCAACTTATGTAAAAAGTATGCCCAGCAAAAAAGTCTACGTCCGACAGTATACCGTCAAAGCACATACCCGCGATATCCATACTAGGGTATACAAGTTTATTTGCCAACACTGCCGTGCAGCTGTTGAACGAGAGACTTATGCAACTTGTTGTCCTAAATATGGTAATGAGTGTAATGGAGTAGAAAAAAAATGTTTAAGAAATAAACTGTAATATTCAAACGAATGTAAATGCTGAATCTACCACCACCACCATCACAACCATTACCCAGTAAGCAAACACTAAAAGAGTTAGCTGATTACTATCGTCAGTTGATTGAGTATTATCGTCAAGCAGCTGCACAAGCAGAGGAAAAACTTTTTTATGTGGAAGCACTGATGAACCCGATTCAAACCTTTGATGCTGAAGCTTCTGCTGGAGGGTATTTGGCTTTGCCTGCTGTGGAAAAATACAACTCCGACAGTGATAGTGATGTGGGGGTGGAGAACCTAGACCAAGAGAATCTAATCCCACAGATAGTTGAGATTCTTGAAGCAAATAGAGGCAAAATCTTGCAAATAGACTACCTAATCTGGGAAATTTTTGGGAACCAAGATGAAAAAATGCAATTAACCTTAAAATCAGAAGTAGGAAAAATACTAAAACTGGGAGAGCAAGATGGTTTCTGGGATGCAGTTCCAGATTCTCCTGGGTGCTGGACGATTGATTTAAATGACTTTCCTGATTTTAATAGACAAACTCAAACATCTTCATCTAATGGTAAAAAGAATAACACTCGGTCGAAACAAGCACATCCTACAGGTCTTCCTAATTCGCAGATATTAGAACAATTTGATACCTTGCATTCAGCGATTTTTGAGTGTTTGCAAATACATTATCCTGGAATGATGGATGCTAGTACAGTTTTGGAATGGCTTTACCCCGATGGTTTACCAGCTTCTCAGGAAAAAATTGTTAGCCCAATTGTTACCAAGACCCTGAGCAAAGGTTGTGGAAAAGGTTGGCAGTACGTGGGAAAAGGGTTATATATTTGGGATATTGATGCTTAATTTACCTCACTTACTGTCCGGGTTTCTTCAGGTTCTTAAGATATCTAATTACCGAGTATAGTAGCGACGCAAAATAACCCAACTCACCACGGGAGTACCAATCAGTGCAGTCACTGAATTCAAGGGTAAAACCATTTGAGTTCCGGGAATTGTACAAAGCAAATCCGCGATTAAGGCCAAAGTAGCACCCATTATTATCACTGTAGGTGTGAGTATCCGATGGTCGCATGTGTTTAATAAACTGCGGCACAAATGAGGAACAGCCACACCCAAAAATGCAATCGGGCCACAAAAAGCAGTAATTCCACCTGCTAAAACTGACGCGCTTGTAATAATCCAAAATCTAATACGTTGTAAATTTAAACCCAAAGTTAATGCATGGGACTCACCAACCAATAAGACATCTAATGGTTTAGATAGTAATACTGCAACCGCTAATCCCAAAATCACAACAGTTGCTAAAATCGGCATTTGTCTCCAAGTAACTCCAGCAAAACTACCAAAAGTCCATTGTAAATATGTTTGAATTTTTTGGCTTTCGCTAAACTGCAATAAAATGCTTACTATTGCGCTCGTTGCATAACCAAATAATAAACCTAAAATAAGTAGAGTCATTGTATCGGGAACGCGACGCGATACAAATAAGACTAAACCGAGAACTACAGCAGCACCTAAAATTGCGGCAACAACTAAACTTAAATCTCCTAAAGCTTCCCCTATAAATCCTAGATTTTGAAGTAATATATTTGTGCCGATTGCGTTTGACGCTAGGACAACTATTGCTACTCCCAAACTTGCACCAGAGCTAATTCCTAATACAAATGGACCAGCTAAGGGATTTTTGAATAGAGTTTGCATTTGTAAACCGCTAACTCCCAATGCTGAACCAGCTAATATGGCAGTGATAGCTTTTGGTAAGCGAAATTTGAGGATAATATTTGTCCAAGTTGTTTTCTCGGGTTCTCCACCAAGTAGGATAGTGACGACTTGATTGATGGGGATATGAACTGAACCTAGTGCTAAGTCGAGTAAAAATGCAAAGATTAATGCAGTGATTAGGGCTAAAAATATTAGGTTGCAAGAGCCTAAATATTTTAGTTTATATTTTAGGTTATATTTTAGGTTATATTTATATTTAAATTTTTGCATTTCACTTCCCATTAATTTATTTTTCTGTAATAGACTAGTTGATGATTTGGCAGTATTTCCGGATGAAAAATTTTAATCAGGTCGGATAACACAACATCTGGATTGCTGATACCACCTTCCCAATAGTCATTACCACCATTTTCGTTCACACGAGCATTATTATTGTACAATTTATTATTTTTTACTGCTTTAAAATCACCGTAACGATTATCTTCTTTTAGTAAGTCTTTAACAGTTTTCCATGATTGGCTTAAATTTACCCAAAAATCAGCGTTTGTTGCGCGTTCTAGAACAACTTCAAATGATAAAGGTAAACTACCAGAAGATTTTTCATCACGCCATAAATAGTTAGCTCCTGCATCTTCTAAATATTTCGCTGCGTAGCTTCCTCCTCCTGGTAGATACCAAGTCCCTTTAAAATTAAAGCCAACAAATACTGTTGGACGTTGTTTTATGGATTTTGCTAATTTTGCAACTGATTCATATTTTTTGACAACTTCGCTAAATATTTGCTCGGCTTTTTGTTCTTGATTAAAAAATAGTGCTGTAAATTTTAGCCATTCACTTCTACCCAAAGGAGTATTTTCCATATACTCAGCATTTATTGCTACTTTTAAACCTGATTCTAGTAATTTTGGATAGCTATCTTGCTGAGCGTTCCCAGTTCCATAGGTTGTTATTAGTTCGGGATTGAGTTCTAATATTTTTTCAACATTGACATTGGAATTACTTCCCACTGAGGCAATTTTTCCTGATTTAATTTTTTCTGCAACCTCTTGTGTATTTACCCGTTTGGTATCGCTAACTCCAATCAGTTTATCAACTACTTCTAATTTCGCAATATGTGGTAAATGTGTAGTCGAAAGCGAAATTACAGAGTTGACAGGCACAGTAATTACTTGCGAATCTTTTGGAGCTTGTGGTGCAGGTGTTCCACATTGAACTAAAATATATTTAAAACCTGCTTTGGCATCCTTCCAAGGTTGTTTAACGGTGATAATTTTATAATTTTTATGGTACTCGACCGTGAAACCTTTCGCTTGAGTAATACTTATTTTATTAGGGAAATAGTCAAGATTTTCATTATAATTTTGTACGCAAGCGCTATTTGTGGTTGATAAGGAAGTTTTATCGGGTTGCCGAGTTTGGCAACTGATTATAAAAGTAGCCACTGCGAATACAAGACAGAGCAGTGATATCAACTTTGATTTACCTGATTTAATCATATATCTAATAGTTGTTCATAATCATTCAAAAGAAACCCCACCCCGGAACTTTAATAGGAGGGGCTTTAATTTACCCGGTAGGGGAGTTAGGTGACAGGTGGATAAATATGCTCGGTAACCTTATTCCCTTCAACTAAATGTTCATTGACAATTCTTTCTGCAACTTCTGGCTTAACGCGAGTGTACCATGTTTTGTCATTGGAATTGAAAACTACCGGACCTAGCTTACAAACTTGTAAACAACCAGTGGTTCTCACATCAATATCTACCCCTGCTTTTTCTACCGCTGATTGTAGTGACTCAAATATAGGTTGCCAATTTCGTGAAGGGTAACAGCGTCCTGAAGTGCAAACTGCAATATATGCACACTTGAGCGGATTTTTTTCAAACGGAATAGGCTTTGTCCCTAATACATAAATATCCCTAAGTTGCTTATAAAGCTCTAACTTATCGAAATTAGCTTTCCCTTCAGGCAATAAATTTTCGTCTTCAACATAGGGATTAGGTAAGAAAATTGTCATAGCTTGTTGTTCTGCACCATTCCAAAATTGAACTCCCCATGATTTTGGTATTCCCTCTGGATTTAAGCGACGATAAAATGCAGCTTTAGTAATTAAGCGTTGTTTTCTTAACTCTACAGGAGTTTCCGATTCCAGACCTCCGAAAGTTTCTTCTATACATAAATGAAAATGCCATTCACCCGCTATAACTGTCAGGTATCCATCATAAAGAACACATTTTTTTGGTGCTTCATTAAATTCCAATTCCAATACGCTACCTTGCTCAATATGTCCTAGCCCTACTTGATGCCAATTTTCTTGAAACAAAGTATAAAGTAAACAAGCAAGAGTATCTCCATTACAATCAAAATACTCATATTCAATTTTCCAATTAGTCGGAGTAGTCTCAGTAACAACATTATTTAATGGAGTTACCCAAGGATTGAATCCACTCATAATTTATTCTCCTATCACATGTAGTTAGCCTTATTTAGCACCCTGCATTCTCCTCCTTATTTATCTCCCTGGCATAAGCGAGCGATTTTAATTAAAATGTTGAATTGAGACCGATTTGGAACATTCTACCTCCGTCAGGAAAACCAGGGAATAACTGATAGCGCTGGTTGAAAATATTTTCAACACTACCTGTTAATGTTAACCTATCGCTGAGAGGTACTCGTAATTTGAAATCAAAAGTTGTATATCCAGATAAAAATTCTGTGTTGACATTATTGGTAGGGTAACCATTTAATGAGTTCATTAATAGTCCCAAGTACCAACCATCTGGATTTTCATAAGATACTCCCAAATTTAATTTATCTGCACCCGCAAATCTTAATTCTTTATTAATTTCCGCAGAAGTACTACTCTTTTTAATTCGAGGGTCGTTGGCTGTGTAATTGACAAAAGCGTAAACATTTTTCGCTACTTGTAAATTTAATGAAGCTTCTAGACCCGTTGTTTCAACTAAGCCAATATTTTCCCAAGTTCCTGTGGCTCCATTCACAGCGGGAATCAGTGGCTTAAAGGCAATTAGGTCAGATATATTATTTTGGAAAAATGTTAAGCGCAACAATCCAATATCGCCAAGTTTTTGGTCAATACCAATATCAAAACTATCACCTTTTTCTGGCTTAAGATTTGGGTTACCAATATTAGTTGGATTGAAATTAAATAAATTGGCTATGGTTGGGACGCGGAAATTTTTAATGTAGTTTGCTCTGATGGTAGTAGAGTCGCTAATATCCCATTTTGCACCAACTGATGGTGATGTGGCAGAAGCATTTGACAAGCTATTAAAATCTTGACGCACTCCTAAATTTAACTTGAGGTTAGGAATCAAGCTTGCTTCGTATCTTGCAAAAATCGCACCTTGAGCAATGTTATTATCATAGTTGAGGCTGTTAACACCTGTAGAGAACCTCACAGCATTACTTACAACGTTGACATTACGATAGTCAAAGCCATAAACAACGCTTTGATTTTTACTGAAGTTCCAACTATGAGTTGCTTGAATACCGTAAGAACTTTGCTTGGTCTCAAATCTTCTGTTGAATTGAGCTGGGATAGTTATAGAGTTAGAATCAAAGCGGGTATTGATAAAATCTGTGTACAGTTTTGCTGTTAGTAGCGAATCGTCCCCTCCTCCCAGTTTAGAATTCCAAGTTAAATCGGTTAAAACTTGGTCTGTAAATTTCCGGTTTCGGTCGGTCAGATTATTACCAGAACCTTGACCAAATTGCGGTACAAGGATACGGACTCCTCCTGGTACTCCTTGGTCTTTGCCTAAATATAATGTTGATAGACTTAAGGTATTACGCTTGTCTAAATCTGCTTCTAGTTTGACGTTGAAGTTATTGTAGAGAACGTCGTTATTTTTTCTGACTCCGCTAAAGTTAGCTTCGGGAATTGAAAAAGGATAATTATATTGTCCTTGAGTGCGGTTATAACCAACAACCCAACCAATATTTCCGGTTTTTCCGCTATTGCGAATAGTTTGTTGATTGAGTCCGTAGGAACCAAAGTTAATTGTCGCGTCGGTGGTAATTTTTCCGGATATGGGACGACGGGTAATAATGTTAATTACTCCACCAATCGCATCGGAACCATAAAGAGTTGAACCTCCACCAGGTAGTACTTCGACACGCTCAACTATATTAGTGGTGAATTCTGATAGGTCAAAACCACCGCTACCTAAGTTATTGACTGGTCTACCATCAAGTAAGATTAATACCTGATTGGTGTTAGAACCTCTAATAAATTGACCGCTCAATGCATGAGGTTCGCTTCCAACTGTTCCATCACCCAAGATACCAGGAAGATATCGCAGTGCTTCTCTAACACTTCTTGCACCCTGCGCTTCCATTTCTTCTTTTGTAATCACGTAAATCGGACGGGTAGAATCTTTGACCGTTCCTTCTCGACGGAATGGAGAAAAAACTGGTTGATTTAATAATTTCCCTGTGACAGTTAGCTCAATATCTGATTCTTGTTCATCATTATTTTGAGGAGTTTGAGATATTTCTTGTTGATTTTGTTGTAGTTCTGTTGCTGAATGTTTTTCTGTTAGTACTTCGTTCGCTAGTTGAGGAACTTTGACTTTTACTTCGGAAACTTCGGAAACTTCTTCTTCTGCTTTAGCTTCTGTTACTGCTACTTCATTCGCAAAAACACACTCGCTATACAAAACCATCAAAGATAACGCAAAAGTTGACGCAAGAATATGAATTCCCCAATTAGGAACGCGCAAGTTATTCATTTTTACTCCTCACCTATATATGTCGAAATATGTGGAAAATGCTTGAAAAAAGAATGCCTTAATGCTTTTAAGCCAAAGCTATCAAGAAAGTAAATAGCTAAGCACAATAATACTTAACAAAGAAAAACAATACGTGATTGAAGATAATTGACTAACTTCAAATAATACCTGTAGCTTGCAAATATTACATTCATACGTTTCATCTGTACCTCGCAGACGGGTGTCTAATGTTACTCTCGGCGGGCATTCTGACTAAGAGACAATATTTCACGTCTCATCACAGCTGCGGGACAGTGCCGGATTTACACCGAACTTTCCCCCTTGCGTCTGATGGCTGCTTTCCACCAGAACCGAGTCGATTCAAGTAAACTAGCATATTTTGCATTTTAGTGATAGTTGCTACACTACATTTCTTGATATTATACGTAGACTACACCTGTTAAATTTAAATACATGATAACCATTATTATTATTGTTCTGATATTAAGTAATGTAAAGAAACTTACTTAGGCAGTTAAAGGAAAATTTACTTTGAACAGCATTATTAAGGAAAAATAAATGTTTTTATTATATGAGAATCATTCTCGATTTTGTGATAATATTTATACGTCCCTAGGTAAGTATCTCATAAAAAGCTCCGAATAATTGCATTTGGATAGGTTCTGATTATAGGAATTGCATATCTACAGGTTTGTTTGCGGCTATTTTCTGTGCATTTAGTCTTGTTTAGTCACGATTGTTCATCAGGTTCATTGCAGAATATTTGTTAGACACTTGCTTAATTCGTTTTTGCACGACAGATGGCTTTGCTTTTAGTGTGTATATTTTTGCTGTTTGTGTTTTTTATAAGTGAGTTAGTGTGAGGAGAACTGATGAAAAGTCTGAATTTGACGTTGGGAATGTCTTTAGCATTTACAGGACTAAAGAATAGGATTTAGATAAATTTTGACTGCAGGAGGCGAAATTGATGGATAAAGACAGCTTTTTATACCCACGCAGCAGCTACTACGGTGAATTTACACCAGAAAATCTGGTTTTTAATGCAAATTTGCAGCAGTTTTCTCAACAGATAGGTTATATAACTGGCTTACAGACGGGTGGAAAAATTTCTTCTGAAGAAGCTTACCAGAAAATTAAGCTTGCTTATAAACAGTTGAAATACTCTAAAAAACAATTAAGGATTGGTAGCAATTTATCTGAAAATGATATGGGTTAATCAAAATGTATTGTAATAGCTAGTTGATTTACACTTGATATAAATTCAGCTATTTTTTTTAATATTTTAATAATGCTTGAATTCTTGTATAGGGTTTTAATGCTATTTACTAAATTCTTAACTCGGTAGGAAGGTTGAATTAAGTTTGTAGTTGCCCTGAAGCGTTTCATCGAAGAAAAGCTACAGCACTACTACAAACCTATAAATAGACTTTAGATTTGATATTTAAATCAATTTATGAGTGAAAAGCTGGACTATGCCGTATCAAACTCATAAACTCCTCACGAGTCCTCCCATCGTTCGCAAAAACTCCACGCATCGCACTAGTGACAGTCCAAGAACCAGGTTTTTGTACCCCACGCATCACCATACACATGTGAGTTGCTTCTACAACTACTGCTACACCTTGAGGCTGGAGTAAGCCTTGTAATGCATCAGCAATTTGTAGAGTTAAACGTTCTTGCACTTGCAAACGTCGTGCGTACATTTCACAAATACGGGCAATTTTTGATAGTCCAATCACCTTACCATTGGGAATATAAGCTACATGAGCGCGACCAATGATAGGCAAAATATGATGTTCGCAGGAACTAAAAATGTCAATATCACGAATTAATACCATTTCGTTGGCATCTTCAGTGAAAACCGCACCATTTAACAGTTCATCTAAAGATTTATGATATCCACTTGTCAGATATTGCAATGCTTTAACAACTCTTTTGGGAGTATCTTTGAGTCCTTCTCGGTCTGGGTCTTCTCCTAAACCGATAAGCAAAGTACGTACAGCTTGCATCATTTCCGCATCTGTGACTTTCTGAAGAAGTTGAGTAGATACAGACGCGATGATTTGCTCGGCAGAGTCGAATTCTGGACGAAATGATAGAGTCATTCTTTCAAATAATGGGGAAAATTTTTAAAGGTAAAGACCTAACATAAACTCTACCTTTAACCTACTTCTGTGGATTAAAGGCAGAACCGCGATTTTAGTTGCTGAGTGTTAGAAGTTTACTTTTCTTAATTATACCAAACATTCTTCTAAGCGAGAACGAATTTCATTTGCTTTTAAATGTCTACCGATAAAAACGAGTTCATTCTTTGGTGTAGTGCGCCATTCATCAACATCTAAGTTGTAACGCGGACTGCTAAGTTGGAAAATATGGCGTAATTTACTCTCAGTAAACCAAAGAATACCTTTAGCACGGAAGACATCTTCAGGCATTTCTTCAGTCAGGAAATTCTCAAACTTATGTATATCAAAGGGTCTATCAACTTTGAAAGAAACCGATACAAACCCATCATTTTCTAAATGGTGGGAGTGGTGATGATGATGTTTGTGGTCATGATGTTCGTGGTCATGATGTTTGTGGTCGTGATGTTCGTGGTCGTGATGCTTGTGGTCATGATGTGCATGGTCGTGATGTTCGTGGTTATCCTCCTTAAAAGATGTATATTCATCCTTTGGTGTTAGAGCAACATCTAAAATTAAAGGTAGTGCAACATGTCCATAGTTTGTACGAAGAATTTTTGCACCCGATTTTATTTCGCGGATATAATCTTCCAGGTCTTCAACTTTTTCTTGACTAGCCAGGTCAGTTTTATTTAGGAGAATCATATCCCCATAAGTAATTTGTTTTATGGCTGTTTCACTATTAAAATGCTCGCGGTTAAAAGCTTCAGCGTCAACCAGAGTGATAATGGAATCTAGGTTGGTTAAATCTTTTAATTCTGTACCTAAAAAAGTTAAGATTATTGGTAAAGGGTCAGCAACTCCAGTTGTCTCAATAATCATATAATCGATGGATTCTTCCCGTTCGAGAACTCGATATACCGCATCAACTAAACCGTCATTGATGGTGCAGCAAATACAACCATTGCTGAGTTCCATCATGTCTTCTTCTGTAGAGACAAGCAACTGGCTATCAATATTAATATCCCCAAATTCATTCACTAGTACAGCAACTTTTAAATCTTCCTTATTTTTGAGAATTTGGTTGAGCAGTGTAGTTTTTCCACTCCCCAAAAAGCCAGTGACAATAGTAACAGGCATTCCCCGCTTAGGAATATTAAGATTGTGATTTGGGCTTGAGGCAATTGTAGTATTCATGATGTCTCCTGGGACAATAAAAATCTCTTTAAATTACGAATTATAATCTAAGAATTCTCTTCTGGTGCTGGGATTCGTGCTAAAATACCTTTTTGTAATATTTCTGGTCGCTGTTGTCGCGGAACCACTCCATCAGTACTTTTGTAATATTGTTCGCACAACTTTATTATTGCATCTGCACTTTCTAATGGTGGTAAATCTCCAAACATAAGGGACATTTTCTTGGGTGCAGCTAGAGCTATAGCACATGGTCTTTTACAAGCACTCAAACAGTCAACTTCTTTAATTACAAATTGATGATTTAAAGACCATTTGTCAGCTAAATTCAATACTTGCTTAAATAAATAGCTTCCTCCTCTTTCACCCATATATTCTTTTTGTGTGGGTGAAACAAAGCAAGATTTACAAATATATAAAGCGTGAACAGCCATAACAAACCTACGAACCTATCCTAATTGGTGTAAAAGTCTACTATTTATCTTCAATCAGGTTACAGATATCAGAATATTCAATATCTGTTATTTGTTTATGAATTTTGTACATTTTTACAGGAGATACTAAAACATTAATCACTGTCTCAATTGGAGGACAACCTGGCTCAATACACCGTAGTTGGCTAAGTGAAATAGGAATCTCTTCATCAAGTTCAAACACTTGATGAACCCATTTTTTTATTTGCTTGTTTTTGAGAGAAGTTACTCGTGTCTGTTTGCTAAATGAAAAACCCATATTTATAGTTACTATATTACAGTTTTAGCTAAAATTACTTCTTGTAAGCGACTAATTAAATCGCTAACATCTAATACACCTAAATCTCCAGATTTCCGTGTGCGAACGCTTAAAGTATTAGTTTCTACTTCCCGCTTTCCAACAACCCCAAAAACAGGAATTTTTTCCACCTCCGCTGTTCTAATTAGTTTTCCTAAACGTTCGCTAGTATTATCTACTTCTACGCGCAAACCAGCTTTTTTCAAATCTTGTGCTACTGTTTCAGCATAGCCTAGCACCTCATCGCTTACGGGTAACAATCTAACTTGAATTGGTGCTAACCATAAGGGAAAATCACCAGCGTAGTTTTCTATTAAAATACCAAAAAATCTTTCCAACGACCCGAAAATTGCCCTATGAATCATAATGGGAAGCTTTTTGATGCCATCAGCAGCAACATATTCCATATCAAATCTTTCGGGTAGATTAAAATCTACTTGAATTGTAGAACATTGCCATAGACGACCGATAGCATCCTGAATTTTGATATCTATTTTCGGTCCGTAGAAAGCACCACCACCTTCATCAACTACATATTTCCAGCCTTTAGTATTTAAAGCTGACACTAGTGCATCTGTTGCAAGTTCCCAAACTTCATCTTCACCCACTGATTTATTCGGACGGGTGGAGAGATTTACCTCATAATTTTGAAATCCAAAGTCTGATAAAATTTTTTCGGTAAGATTCAAAACTCCCAAAATTTCATTCGCAATTTGGTTCGGTAAACAAAAAATGTGAGCATCATCTTGAGTAAAACCACGGACTCGCATCAAACCATGCAATGCACCTGACCTTTCGTAACGGTATACTGTTCCTAATTCCGCCCATCTTAAGGGTAATTCTCGGTAGGAATGTGGTTGATTTTTGTAAGTCAGAACGTGAAAGGGACAGTTCATCGGTTTGATTTGATAAGCCTGTTTTTCGATATCCATCGAGTCAAACATGCTTTCTCGATAAAAGTCGTAGTGTCCGGAAGTTTTCCACAAATCAAGGTTAGCGACGTGTGGGGTATAAAGTAATTGATAATCCGCATCTAAATGTGCTTTTCGCCAATAATCTTCAATTTGGTAGCGAATAGCAGCTCCCTTGGGATGCCAAAATACTAAACCACCACCTGCTTCTTCTTGAATACTAAATAAGTTTAATTCTTGACCTATTTTTCTATGGTCGCGACGCAGCGCTTCTTCTGTTTGTTTTAAATAAGCTTGTAATTCTTCTTTTGTTTCCCAAGCCGTACCATATATACGTTGCAACTGAGGCTTGGTTTCATCTCCTTGCCAATACGCACCTGCTAAATTTAATAATGCAAAAGCGTTTGGATTGATTTCCCCAGTAAAGTGAACATGGGGACCCGCACATAAATCCCACCAATATTGCTTTGCTGGTAAGGTTTCGGCGACAAACAAGGAGGAATCTGGTTTTGCTGTATCTGGGCTACCAATATAATAGCGAGTGATTATTTCCCCTTCGGGAATACGGTTTAATATGTCTAATTTATAAGGTTCATCTAAAGCGGTAATTTCTGAGCGAATTTCTTCTCTTTTGACTTCTTCGCGGATTATAGGTAAGTTTTTCTTGATTATGCGCCGCATGGACGCCTCTATTTTGCTTAAATCATCTGGCGTAATGCTTACCGGACAATCAAAATCGTAGAAAAATCCTGTCTCAGTAACTGGTCCAATTGCAACATGAGTCCCCTTCCATATTTCTTGCACTGCCATAGCCATAATGTGAGCGCAGGTATGGCGTATGCGTTTCAGCTTTTGGCTATCTTGGTTTTTAACTTGTTCTTGGGACTGGGGTAAGGAACTAACCATAGTTACCAAATAATGAGAATCGTTTTCATGATAACGTAAAACTTTTATTTGGCAACATTGTTTCCAGAATTTGTCACAAAAAAAATTAGGGGTAAAGGCTCTGCTCTTTACTGATTTTCATACAAATGCAACAAGATTGTTAACAAAGCACTGTTTATCTATCCGGGTCAACGACACCAGATTGAAACTCTGCTAAGTTTAGGAGCAACTCGTTGGGAAGCAGCCCATAAACCATTACGCGATGCTTTGCAAACGGGAATGCTACCAACTATTAATAGTATGATGGTGCTGGGATTGGTAAGTTTGCCAGGGATGATGACTGGTCAAATTATTGCAGGTGCAAATCCGATTGATGCTGTCCGCTACCAAATAGTGATTTATTTTATGCTTGCTGCAGGTACAGCACTTTCGACTTTATTTGTGGTGTTATTGGCGTTTAATGCGATGTTTTGTTCTTCACACCAATTGCATCTTGAACGCTTACGTTGATTTTTTCTAAAAGCTCCTGGTCTTGTGCCTCTTTATCAGCTAGCTCTTTTTCTGATTGCAATATTTTCTGCCCCAACTTCTCCACCAGTTCTTTGACACTGGTGGGAGTTTCTTCCCAATCGGAGTTAGGAATTTCAATCCCGAAAAAGAGGCACTTTAAATCCATGCCTTCTAATCTACCATCGATGTGTACCTATTTTCTACGGTAACTGATTAAATCCTGTGAACGGTTACCTTAAACGAACAGTATTGTATGTGGTTTAACTTTAGGATATGATGGCAAAGCAATAGTTAAAAATTTAGATTTAATAATACCTCAAGGGAAAATTACTGCTTTAGTCGGTGCTAACGGTTTTATCAGTAGATTGAATTTGGTTTAGATTAAGACAGATTAAGATTAATTGACAGTTATTCCTAGTAATTTTATTCTCTAATAGTAAATTAGTAAAAAGCATAATCTGAGCATTGCTTTGTAGATGTTGCATATTTGCCCATCGTTTTGCTTTTTGAATTTGTAGAATTTGCTACAACCATAATGTTTATTAGCAGGGTAGTGTTAATTTCTCCTAGGATTATTTTGCGTTATTGCAACAAGCTTAACTTGCTTAGGCTTTTTAAAGGAAAAAAGATTCGAGTTCTACGGTTGATAGTTTGTTTGATGTTCGCCTTGGTTATGGGGTGTCAAGTTCTCAGTACTCAACCAAGAGGTACTGAAATATTGTGGGATACCTATGGTGTACCGCATATTTACGGTAAAGATACTCTTAGTGCTTTCAAAGCATTTGGTTGGGCGCAGACGCAAAGCCACGGTAATTTACTCTTGCGTCTTTACGGTCAAGCGCGGGGGCGCGCTGCTTCTTATTGGGGAGAGAAATACCTTGAGTCTGACCGTTGGGTCTTAACCATGGGAATACCAGACCGTGCTAGTTCTTGGTATGAAGCACAAAATCCTACTTTCCGTAGCTACCTGGATTCCTTTGCTGATGGCATAAATGCTTATGTTCGAGAGCATTCTGATTTAATTGATGATTCTGTTGAGGTTGTTTTGCCTGTAAAAGGTGAAGATGTTCTGGCTCATCTTCAAAGGGTGCTAAATTTTACTTTTGTTGTTGACCCAGACAGAGTAGCAGCACACTTTAAGCTTGAGCCGAAAAATATGGGTAAGCAAAAGCCAAAACCTGGTTCTAATGGTTGGGCAATCGCACCAAAAAGAACAGTGGGTGGAAACGCAATGCTGTTAGCAAACCCGCATTTACCTTGGTCAAATTTATTTTTGTGGTATGAAGCTCAAATGAATACTCCAGAAATAGATGCTTATGGGGTAACACTTTTGGGTGTTCCGGTTTTAACGATTGCCTTTAATGATAATTTGGGTTGGACTCATACTGTAAATACCCATGATGGGTGGGACGTTTATGAACTAGCACTAGATGGTGATGGTTACCGTTTTGATGGTAAACTTCGTGCTTTTGAGACAAAAACTTTTCCTTTAAAGGTCAAGCAGGAGGATGGTAAGTTAAGTGAGCAACCGCTGGTAGTCAAAAGTTCCGTTCATGGTCCTGTAGTTATGGGAAAAGACGGTAAAGGTTTGGCGTTGCGGGTTGTGGGTCTTGACCGTCCAGGTACGCTTGAGCAGTGGTGGGATATGGCTAGGTCGCAAAATTTGAAACAATTTCAGAAAGCGCTTTCGCGTTTACAATTGCCAATGTTTACGGTGATGTACGCAGACCGAGAAGGACATATTATGCATCTGTTCAATGGTCAAGTTCCAGTGCGTGACCAAGGTGATTATAAATATTGGGAAGGGATTATTCCTGGCGATACCTCGAAGACTTTATGGACAAAAATTCATCGCTATGAAGATTTACCGCGTGTTACAGACCCTGCAAGCGGCTGGTTACAAAATGCTAATGACCCACCTTGGACAACTACTTTCCCGTTGGCTTTAAAACCAGATAACTACCCATCTTATATGGCTCCGCGTTACATGGATTTTCGGGCACAGCGTTCTGCAAGAATGTTGGATGAGGATGAAAAAATTTCTTTTGATGAAATGATTCAATACAAGCATTCAACGCGCATGGAATTTGCTGACCGGATTTTAGATGACTTGATTCCTGCTGCACAGAAGTATGGGAATGAATTAGCGCAGCGAGCAGCCACTGTTTTGTCCATGTGGGATAGACAAGCGAACGCCAATAGTCGGGGAGCGGTACTTTTTGCGACTTGGGCACAAGAAATAGATTTTGATAAAGCTTTTAGTAAACCTTGGGTCGAGCATTTACCACGTACTACTCCTGATGGGTTAGCTAATCCTCAAAGTGCAGCTGCATCATTAGAAACAGCGGCTACTAAAGTAGAAAAAGCTTATGGTCAGCTAGATATTGCTTGGGGAGATGTTTTCCGCCTAAAGCATGGCAATGTGGATTTACCTGCCAATGGCGGTGATGGCGACCTTGGTATATTCCGCGTTGTCGATTTTGCTCCATCACAAAAGAACCATTTTCAATCTGTAGGTGGAGACAGTTATGTTGCGGCAATTGAGTTTTCCAAACCAGTACGGGCTATGGCGCTTACTAGTTACGGCAATGCGACTCAACCAGGTTCACCCCACACTGTAGACCAATTGCCATTTTTTGCACGCAAGCAGTTACGTCCCGTATGGCGAACAAAAGAGGAAATTAAGGCTCATTTGTCTTCTAGCAAGGTGTTTTAAGAGCTTTAGCACAGCGGCAAGTCCAATTATTTGAAGTTGAAGCGGGCCATCCCAAACGTAAAGCCTCCGGACAAATTGTATATACCGTCTAGGATTTTTAAGCCCGCTTCCCCGACTTGCTTTGAGGCTTGCTTGAGGATTAAATCATTTTGAGACTCTAGAATTTTGTGACATTGGATACAAACTAGATGATGGTGATAATGAGGAGAAGGCGTCTTGAGTTCGTAGCATTTATACCCTTGGGCAAATTCCAACTCCCGCAAAATCCCTAGGTTACCTATCAAATTAACTTTTTTTTATCGTATTTGCGTTTATAAATAATTAAAAATAAACAGTAATTACTTTTAATAGAGTATGTTAGTATAATTTGTTATTAGCTTTACTTGTTTCAGAAATTTTATTGTGTCATAAGTTGACACAAACTAATACAAGTTCTATATAGCGACACGCTTAATAAACACCTCTCACTTTACGTATCCAGATTCTAACAGCGCGAGTCTAATCCCGGCTTTATTATTTTATAAGTGATAAATTCTGTGGCAATAATATCAAAATCTCCTCAAGTGCTTAACTCACGTAGCAATTCAACCCATCCTTTCTTGCGCTTGCTAAACTACGGACAGCAATATCGCCAACAAGTTTTTCAAGCAACGGCATTTTCGATTCTGAATAAAATTTTTGATTTGGCTCCACCTTGGCTAATTGGTACGGCTGTCGATATTTTGGTACAGCAACAAGATTCGATTATTGGTAGGTTTGGTGTTAAGGATGTATTTTGGCAATTTGTATTGCTTTCTGGGGTCACCATTCTCATTTGGATGCTTGAATCTCTTTCAGAGTATGGGTTTGATAGGCTATGGCGGAATTTAGCACAGAATATTCAACATAATTTACGTTTGGATGCTTATAGACATTTACAAGAACTAGAATCAGCTTATTTTGAGGAACGTAGTACAGGTGGGTTGTTGTCAATTCTTAGTGATGATATTAATCAATTAGATGATTTTTTAAATGTGGGAGCAAATGATATTATTCAAGTTGCCGTAACGCTTGTAGTTTTTATTGGTGGTGCTTTTTTTATTCTGGCTCCTAGCGTAGCTGTCATGACTATGCTACCGATACCATTTATTATTTGGGGTTCGTTGAACTATCAAAATCGGTTAACATCTCGATATGAGGATGTACGGGAAAAGGTAGGATTATTAAATTCTCTTTTGGCGAATAATATCAGTGGTATTAATACGATTAAAAGCTTTGCGGCTGAAGAATATGAGAATGGTAGATTGCGAAGGGAAAGTGAGGCTTATAGGCAAAGCAATACCAAAGCCATCAAGCTTTCTGCGGCTTTTGTGCCATTAATTAGAATGCTGATTTTAGCTGGGTTCTCTCTTTTATTAGTGTTGGGAGGAATGGCTGCATATTATGGACAAATTTCTATTGGTAGTTACAGTGTTTTACTTGTTTTAATCCAGAATATGTTGTGGCCGTTGGCTTCGTTAGGTGGAACGTTTGACTTGTACCAACAAGCGATGGCTTCTACAAATCGGATTATGAATTTGTTAGATACTCCCATTAAGATAAATACAGGTGATGTACCTCTACCAATTGAGCAAGTACGCGGTGAAATTAGTTTCCAGAAAGTAACTTTTGCCTATCCCGATAGGGAGCCGATTATTAAAAATTTATCCTTAAATATCCCAACTGGAGGAACTATTGCTATTGTTGGTTCTACAGGTTCGGGTAAGAGTACTTTAGTGAAACTATTGCTCAGATTTTATGAACTGAGTTCTGGAATAATTACTGTTGATGGTATTGATATACAGAAGTTAAATTTACGGGAATTACGTCGCAGTATTGGCTTGGTAAGCCAGGATGTATTTTTATTTCATGGCTCCGTAGCAGAGAATATTGCCTATGGTACATTTGATGCTAGCGATGAAGCAATTATCAAAGCTGCAAAGGTTGCTGAAGCTCATGATTTTATTATGGGATTGCCTGATGGTTATGAGACGATAGTTGGGGAGCGGGGACAAAAATTATCTGGGGGACAACGACAGAGAATTGCGATCGCTAGAGCGATTGTTAAGAATCCACCGATTTTAATTCTTGATGAAGCAACCAGCGCTGTAGATAATGAGACGGAAGCTGCTATCCAGCGTTCTTTGGAAAGAATTACTGCGAATAGGACAACCATCGCTATTGCTCATCGTCTTTCTACTATCCGTAATGCAGATTGTATTTATGTAATGGAAGATGGGGAGTTGGTTGAGTCGGGAACTCATGAAGATTTGTTGGACAAGAATGAGATTTACGCTGGTTTGTGGAGAGTACAGTCTGGGGTAAGATAAAAACCTGGGCAACTGTCATATGCTTAGAATACCTTCTAAGGTACAATCATGTGCCAAGCCTCCACAATATACCAAGAGAGTAATCAATATTTTTACGGAATATTAAGAAATTTTAATTTTTATAAACGCAATCATAAACATGACTGCAAATTGATAAAGCGCAGACATTAATAAAATATTAAAATTTACTTTGCTTCCGACTTTTTTAGCCTTGCAGATAATTATGCAAAGATATAAGCGACTTCTTTCGCCCAATTGCAGGCATAATGAGATGTGCCGCCCATATATGGGTTGTGACAACAAACAAGAAATGACAGAAACTAAGTTAAGCTGACTCTACTATCCCTCTAAATCGCTAAGATTGATTATTGGAATTAGAATGAATCTCACGCAATTCAGATTCTGCGCTAGGAGAGACCTGTAGCATTTCAGGAATAACAACAAAAACAGAAAAATATTTCATAAATTTTTTACCTCACACTAATGTAAAGTGACACAACCAGATGCTGTCGGGTTTAAAATTTAATACAAGTCTAAGCGTTTTCGTTTTTGCCAGTCTACCCGTAAAGGACTAATTTTCACCCCTAGAGGACAAACATTAATGTTAAGGCTGCTTTCTTGCCCATTTTACAAGCTTTGGGGGTGATACCAAACTTACGTTTAAACGCAGCCGCAAATTGGCTAGGGTTTGAGTAACCGATGCTGAAGGCTACTTGGGTTACATTCATTTTATTTTCTAACAGCAAATTTTGTGCCATTTCCATACGATAATTGTACAGGTAATCAAACACTGTCATTCCAAAAATTTCTTTAAAACCCTGCTTAAGTTTCATGTGATGAATCTCAACTTGCTGGGCTAAATTTAGTATGGTTGGAGGTTCAGCGTGGTTAGAAATTAAAATTTCTTTTGCTTGATAAATTTTGTCAATTTCATTGGCTTTAAGGTTAACCGTTTTTAGTTTTCCTTCTTCTGTTTCTAGCCACTGCGCTAATTGTAAGGCAAATAGTTCTAATGCTTTGCTTTCCAGATACATTCGCTGTATTACTCCCTGGTAGGGTGCGTTTATTATTTGCTGTAATACTGTCTGCATGGCTGGTGTAATATTTCCAACCGGACGATGAAATGGTTGTATAGAATCTGTTTCGATTAAAAGCTGTAATTGCTTGGGTAAAGTTTCTACTAGACCTATTGCAAAGTTTTGTAGAAGATTTATGTCTAGAGATATATAAATTAAATGGTAGTGTTCGCCTGCAAGAGATTGCTCGATTTGTTCAGTCTCTGGTAAGTAAAATAAGTAATTATTTCCTCCTGTTTCTTGAGAGGTATTATCTACTCCTTTAAGGTTGGGAAAAATTACCTCTCGATTTCCTGAAATATAGAATTTAGCAAGTAATTTACATGTGTCGTCGTACTGACTTTTTACATTAACTGATTTATGATATAGTTCATTACATATATCCAGATTTAAATCAGGACGAAGTTCGACCATTCTACAGTTATTTTTGCTAAAGTTATCTTGACATCTTTCTATACGGTCGAAGCCGTTGGTGTTAAAAATTAGTTGTCCTTGTTTGAAGCTTTCTTCTTTTTGCTGATAAAAATCAGCGTCTGTAATGATTTCCATAATGTTTAAGTTTTTTTATTGTAGAGCAATAAAGTACAGGAAGCGAAGGTTTTAAAAAAATTTTAGCTATCTTAAATCGAGAAATAAGTAAATATTTTCTTCTTATCTCCTAGTTTCTCTGCTCCCACCTCCTATTTGGTAATCTTACGCTTTTTCAAACTAACTTAAATTTTAAGGACAATTTGAATTCTCATCAGTACTGTCAAATAACTCACCCTAGAGCAATTTAACCTTTACTTTAGAAATAATCTCCTAGGGTGTTGTTACTAAATGCTTAAATAAGTCATCGATTACTGCATTTGCAGCAAGTAAATTTCCTCCTCTCCAAATTGAATAGTCTACAAAATAGACTTGGTTTTTTTTAACTGCTTGAAGTTGATTCCAAAGTGGTCTTTTTTGAAGTTTTTTTACAACATTATTATCTTTGCTATCGTAAGTAACAACAAATAAAACATCGGCATCAACTTTCTGCAATTCTTCCTCCGAAATATAGATTAATCCAGAAGGTTCGACTATATCTTGCGCTTCTGGTCGTTGTAGCTCTAAATCATTGAGAATAGAACCCGCGAATGAGTTTTTCACTTCGCTAAATATTGAGTTGCAACAGAAGTATAATAAGGAAATTTTCTTGTGTCGATATGGTTCACCCAAAGCGGTTTGTAATTCTTCAATCCTTTTATAATAATTACTCCAAATCTCTTGTGCAACTTTTTGTTTACCTAATACCGTGGCTACAAAGTTAAAATGTTCTCGCCAATTTTTCGTGCTTTCCCAATTATACTGAACAGTTGAAGCAATTTTTGAAAGGAGAGGATAAATTCTTTGCTCAAAATTCATGCTTATAATCAAATCAGGTTTGAGAAGTAGTATTTTTTCTAAACTAGGTTGAGTTACGCCTCCTAAGAAATTTATTCCTTCTACTCTATCCTTTAGATAGGTATATTTTGGTAGCATACGTTCTTGGTATTCACCGACGCTTCCAATCGGTTTTACACCAAGAATAAGTGCGTTGCTTAAGGTTGCTGTGTGCAAGGTAATAAGACGTTGGGGGTTCATAGGAACACAAGTTTCTCCCGTTTCATCCTTAACCATACGACATCCTGTAGTTGGCAGTTTTGAGTAAAAGTATTTACTCTGAGTTGCATGATAGTTACAACCTGTAATTAGAGCAAAGCTTAATATACCTATAAACAGCCAACAAATAAAATATCGTACTGTATCGTTCTTCATAGCTAAAATTGGTTAAGCTGTAGCTTGCCAAAGGGGTTAAAACTGCCAAGAAATTGTTCCTTGTAGCGTGAATGGTTGTCCGTAAGAAACACGACTAGAACTAAGGGAAGACTCAAAATAGTCTACATCAAATAAGTTCTTGAAGTTGAGTGCGGCTCTGAATTTATCTCTATTATAAAAAATAGCTGCGTCAGTACGGAGATAACTAGGTAAATCAAAAGTATTTGCTAAGTCTCCAGCACGCTCGCCCACGAAAAACAAGCCTAAGCCAAATCCTAAACCTTGCAAATTACCTTGTTGAATTTGATAGGTTGTCCATAAATTAAAAGAATTTTCTGCTGTATTTTCCAATCGGTTTCCAGCCTGAAAAGTAGTATCTTGAGTAATACGCGCATCGTTGTAAGCATAGCCTGCAAAAATGTTCCATCCCGGCAAAATTGTACCCGCAATATTAAGTTCAATACCTTGGCTCTTTTGCTCACCTGTCTGGATAGAAAAGCCTAGATTATTAGGGTCATCTGCTAAGACATTAGTACGGGTCAAGTCATAGAATGCCAGCGTTGCCGAAAGTTGATTGTTCAAATCAGCTTTAACTCCAACCTCATACTGAGTTCCGCGTCCTGGTTTGAAGGAACGGTCAAAATTGCTAAAAAAAACTGTGCCTCTTGCTGGAGTAAATGAACTTGTATAGCTGGCATACAACGAAATTTGCGGGATAGGTTGATAGACAATTCCAAAACGAGGACTAAATGCGCTATCTGATTGATTGCTTCGTGTGTCGTTGGTGAAAAACTCGTATCGTTGCTCAAAAGCATCAAAACGTACTCCTAGCAATAATTTTAGGTTATCTAAGAGTGCAATTTGGTCTTGTAGATAAATTCCTAATGAGTCTGTTTCCACTAGCTCTCGGTAATCGGTCGTAATAATATCACCCAGAGGCTGACCATAAATCGGGTTAAATATATCAATTGGTGCCGATACAAAATCGATATATTTTGGTGTTCTGATGCTAAATCTACCTAAATCAAATCCAAATAGTAGCTGATGCTGAATTGCTCCAGTGGCAAACTTGCCAACTATATTTGTTGTTAAAGAGTAATCTTCATATTCAAGGTCATATTCTCGGTAGAAACGATTGAATGTTCTGTTGTCTGAATCCAAAGCTGTAGGAATTGTCATTTTATCGCTGTAATCGCGAAACGTTGCTCGAAAAGCGTTACGTAATGACCAGTCATCGTTAAATTTGTGTTCCAGCCGATATCCAATTCTGCTAATTGTTTGTGTGATTTCGTCCGTAGGTTCAGCAAAGTTAGCGTTTCGGGGTACTTTACCGTTCGGATTTGTTAATATCGTACCTTGGATGGGTACACCGGATGAGTAAGAAGCTCTTGTATCGACGTATTCCCCCTCTAATGCCAAGCTGGTTTTTTCACTAATTGCTACGCTAACGACAGGTGATACGCTTAGGTAGTCACTATTTAAAAAATCAATAAAACTACCTGAATTCCTATAGGCTGCATTTAAGCGGTAAAGTATTGTCTTTGAGTCATTCAATGGCCCCGATAAATCAATCGCACCTCGGTAGAAGCTATAACTGCCAAATGTTGCATCAATGGCGTAAAAAGGCTCGCGCAGTGGTTGTTTAGTTACTAAATTGACGGTTCCTCCCGGGTTCCCAAAACCAAATAGCACTGATGCTGGTCCTTTGAGGACTTCTACTTGTTCAATATTGGGGAGTTCAACGACTTGTCCAGCTGTGGGGTCAGATAATCCATCCCTCAGAAAGCTGTTACCTGTCCTTTCACTTACTTCAAATCCACGAATCGTGAAGTTGCTAACTACTCCAGGGGTAGAAAAACTTTGAGTTACACCAGTTACATTTCTGAGGGCATCTTCTAAACGAGTTGCTTGTTGGTCTCGCAACACTTGCTGAGGAACTACCTGAATTGATTGGGGAATATCGCGTAGCGGCGTATCAGTTCTTGTTCCCGTTGTTGTTTCTTGTACGCGATAACCATCTTGCGCCCCTGTCACTACCAACTCAATTGTCTCATCCTGCTGTGCTGCTGGTTTTTCCGGCTTAGCTTCACTCGTCGGTTTTTCTCGCTCGGTATTTGGTGATGCCTCTGGTTGCTGGGGTGGCTGCGTTGCAGCAGGAATTACCCCAAAAATTAACCCTGAATCATCATCAAATAACTCAACCTTTGGCAACTCTGCTTCACCTATCACTGTCACCCGAATAGTATTTGTGTCAATATTTGTAACTGTTATTTCTGTAATTCCAACAATTGGCTTCTGGGAACGAAATACAAAAGAGCCACCATTCGGTAGTCGCAGTTGTGCGTCTGTTATATCAGCAATAAAACTATTACCGCTACTGCGATTTGCAACTTGTAATTGCTCCCCTTGAGTAGTTTGTAAAATTACCTCGACTCCTTTATCGGTGGGATTTGCTTTAACTGAGCTAATAGGGATAACTTCTTTTAAAGGTGCTGAGTTTGATGCTGGTGTCTGCACAAGTACCTCTGCACTATTATAAAAATGCTTTACCTCGCTCAGTTGAGGAATTTCCCTGCTTGCCTGAGTTGACTCGGCTGACATAAAAGAATTTGGAATTAGAGACTGGAAAGCTTGGGGTTGTTTGGGGTCAGGGACAAATACTTGAGATTGGTTTGTGACTAATCTCTTGATGGTTAATTTACTCGTATCATTTAACCGAAATTTACCTAGCGTTTGCGTAGAAAATGTCCCTCTTACATCTTTCTGTGCTTCTTCTCCTTTTGCAGGACTTGTGACAAAAGAAACTACCACACTGGTAAGCAGCAAGTTTTGAATCAATTTATCTACTTTCATTTTCTCCTCACAAACTATTACACCACTGTCCTATCTCAAAGGCATAGGACATTATTAAAAATAATTATTACTTAAGCTTAAACCGACTTGGTAATATTCTTAAGTAGCGTAGAACACAGAATAGTTAATAACTATTCTCAACTATATATATGCCAAATACAATTCTTCTTAATCTTGATATTCATTTGGTACATTAGCAAAAACTGTGATGTTGAGTTAAAGTACTTTCTGAAAAAGTATGGGAAGAAGGCAAAATAGGTAGCTTTCATATTGAACTGTACCAGATAAAACGAAACTAGTACAGCTTAGCGGAAATATCCATTCCATCAGATTGAACTTAGAATCCTTGATAATTAAGGGTTTATTCTTTTTAATTTGGGATTTTAACTTGTTGTACTAGTATGGTAGAGTCTGCAAACTGAAATAATTTAACCTGAAGCGAGGTTGTAAGCAAACTAAATATTTGCTTGCGTCATCTATCTAAAGAAATAAAAAACAGATTCATAGCTAAAACTAATAACTTATTAACTATTGATAATAGATGGCGATTAATATTCCATTGCATAAAGCAATTTATTTTTATAAAGTAAATAAGGCTAGTTGAAAAATAGTTGCAAAAACCTCTGTAGAGATTTATCTTCGGCAATTGTTTAACGAGTAGTCTTTAATTAATCAGGGTGGTTGGCTGAACATTGAGGTAATTAAACTTTTTAACTTCAAGAATTAACCTTCTGTTTGGTTGACTACTAAGTTTGAGATTAGAAAATCTCGTGAGTAAAAAGCTAGTAGTCGTGGTAGGAAAGCTATGAGATGAAAAATCTTTATATGTCGAGCGATTTCGTAACAATTCAGAAAGTGTTAAGCTGCATTCTTGCACTGATTGAACGCAGTTAAACCTGTCTGTAAGTAAATTGAACAGTATTTTTTAATCCGCGTAGAATTGGTGTAAACTATTGTCAGTCGGCATCACTGAATGAGTAAAGTCCCAGGTGAGTTGTTTATTCCGGAAATAGAAAGAGTAGTGATTCATTTTGATGCTTGAATTTTGAATAGTCAACCTGAGAGCTTTTCTAGTTAATGGTTTACCTCTTAATTCTTTTTTGACAGAGTGAAGAATGTAAGAGTTATTTTTCGCGGGTGCATCTAAATCATAGAAGGGAAAATGGATAAACATTATATTGATTCAGGGAAAACTTGTGACAAGTGTTTAACAATTGTCGAGCTATTGCACTACGTAAGTTTAGCACAGCCAAGCCTAGATGCTTTTATTTTTTTGCAAGATGGCGAAACAGAGGAAGTCACGCTAACCTATCAAGAGTTAGATAGGCTTGCTCGTAGGGTAGCAGTTCAATTACAATCCAAAGGTTTAGCTGGTGAACGAGCTTTACTACTTTATCCACCCGGTCTTGATTTTGTGGTTGCTTTTTTCGGCTGCTTATATGCAGGAGTAATTGCTGTTCCTGCATATCCCCCTAGAAATGAGCGCAATACGCCAAGAATAAAGGCTATTTTGGCTGATGCACAAGCAGCGATAGCTCTCACGACAACAGTGGTTTTACCTACAGTGCGGTCTTTGCTTACACAAAAGGCAGATAGTAGTTCTTTACTCTGGGTAACTACTGATAACCTTCCACAGGGAACAGAATATAATTGGCAGCAGCCATGTGTAAATATAGATACTTTAGCTTTCATGCAATACACCTCCGGTTCTACAGGAACACCGAAAGGGGTAATGCTAACTCATGGCAATCTAATGCATAATGCAGCCATGACTTACACATATATGGGACATTCCTCTAGTTGTGTATTTGTATCTTGGCTGCCACTGTATCACGATATGGGCTTGATTGGTGCTATTTTGCAACCCCTATACGGTAGATTTACTTGTATTTTAATGCCCCCTGCATCTTTTTTACAGCGTCCATATCGTTGGTTAAAAGCTATTTCTGACTATAAAGGCACTACGAGTGGTGGACCGAATTTTGCCTATGAACTATGCGTTCAAAAAATAACTCCGGAACAACGTGCCACTCTTGATTTAAGCAGTTGGAGTGTCGCTTTTAACGGTGCTGAACCAATTCGACATGATACTTTAGAACGTTTTGCGACAACTTTTGCGGATTGTGGCTTTAGAAAAGAAGCTTTCTACCCTTGCTATGGAATGGCTGAGGCTACTTTAATGGTTTCTGGTGGTGTAAAGGCTGCTCTCCCCATGACTAAAACCATTCAAAAAACTTCTTTAGAACGGAATTTGGTCATTGATATCCAGTCTGGTGATAAAGATTGCTTAACTCTTGTTGGTTGTGGTCAGACTTTACCAGAACAGCAAATTATTATAGTTAATCCTGAAACTTTAACTTGTTGTTCAGCAAATCAAGTCGGTGAAATTTGGGTATCTGGTGCTAGTGTTGGTAGGGGATATTGGAATCGTCCAGAAGAAACGCAGCAAACTTTCCGTGCTTGTGTAAGAGACGAGTTTTCTAAGGGATTCTTACGGACAGGAGATTTGGGTTTTTTGGATAGCAATAATGAATTATTTATAACAGGCAGAGCTAGAGATTTAATTATTATTAGGGGACGCAATCTTTATCCACAAGATATAGAACTAACAGCAGAAAGTAGTCATCCTTCCTTACGTTCAGGAAGTTGTGCAGCCTTTACAGTAGAAATAGATAATGAAGAAAAGCTGGTAATAGTGCAAGAGCCAGAGTTTCGCGCTAAACCGAATACAGAGGAAGTCATAACAGCAATTCGTCAAGCTGTTGCAGAAGAGCATGAAGTGCAAGTATATGCAGTGGTTCTCATTAAACCTGGCAGTATTTCCAAAACTTCTAGTGGTAAAATTCAACGTCGTGCAACTCGTGCAAAGTTTCTAAGAAACGAATTTAATGTAATTGAAAATAGTATTTTAAATCATTTAAGTAATAATTCTCATTTACAGCATAATAATAATCTTAATCGCGAAGCTCTCCTAGCAGTTGAATCAAAAAATCGTCAGCAATTATTGGAGGATTACCTACATCAACAAGTCGCTTATATTCTAAAAGTAGAGCCATCGCAATTCAAACCTTGGCAATCGTTGAACAGGATGGGGGTGGATTCCATCATGGCAATCGAACTGAAGAACTGTATTGAAGTTAATTTCGGTGTAGAGGTATCGGCAGCAAATTTTCTTGATGGTATTAGTGTTTCTCAGTTAGCGACGCAAGTGAGCGAACAACTGATAAAGGCAAATTCTACATCATTGTCTAAAATATTACAAGTTAATACAAGTAACTCCGAATATCCTCTTTCGTTTGCTCAACAGCGTTTGTGGTTTTTTGACCAGTTAGAACCAGGGAATCCATTTTACAATATCCCAATTGCTGCACGATTAACTGGAGTAGTTAATGTTGCCGTCTTAGAACAGAGTTTAAATGCTATTGTCCAGCGTCACACGGTTCTCCGGACTACTTTTACGACTAAGGAAGGGAAAGCTCTGCAAGTTGTTACTCCAAGTTTGACTGTGGTGATACCTGTAATTGACTTGGAGAAGTTAGAAGAAATAAAGCAATCAGAAACATTGCAGCGATTGATGGTTGAGGAGGCACGACGACCTTTTGACTTGGCTGACGGTTCTTTGCTACGTTGCACACTTGTGCGGCTTCATCAAGCAGAGCATATCATGCTGCTAACAATTCATCACATTGCTGCTGATGGTTGGTCTATGGGAGTTTTCTTGCGAGAACTAGCAGCATTTTATGAGGCTTTTTCTACAGGAAAACCTCTTACACTAGGTAAACTTCCAATCCAGTATACAGACTTTGCCATTTGGCAGCGAAATTGGCTTCAAGGAGATGTGTTAAACACTCAGTTAGCTTACTGGCAACAGCAGTTAATAAAACCTTTATTAGTTATAGATTTACCGACAGATTATCCACGCCCACCCGTTCAAAGTTTTATTGGTAAAAAGCAGTCATTTGAATTGTCAGAATCTTTAACTCAAGCATTGAAAGCGGTTTCGCGGCAGGAAGGAGTAACACTCTTTATGACGTTACTGACCGCATTTAAACTGTTACTCTACCGCTACAGTGGTCAGCAGGACATTTTAGTTGGTTCACCCGTTGCTAACCGTAATCAGAAGGAATTACAATCGCTCATTGGTTGCTTTGTTAATACAATAGCACTGCGTACAAACCTCAGTGGTAATCCTACGTTTCGAGAGTTACTCAAACGGGTTCAGAAAGTTGCAGTAGGAGCTTATGCTAATCAGGATTTGCCTTTTGACCAACTGGTAGAAGCTGTACAGCCGGAACGTGATTTGAGCCGACACCCATTATTCCAAGTATGGTTTGCTTTGCACAATACTCCGATGCCGCCATTAGAAGTATCAGATATAACTTTAACTCGGTTAATGGTTGATGCTGGAACGGTACAGCTTGATTTAAGCTTAGATATGGAGGATACTTCTGATGGTCTTGTTGGCTGGATTGAGTACAGCACGGATTTGTTTAATACTGAGACAATCAATCGGATGATTGGGCATTTTACAACTTTGTTAGAAAGCATTGTTTCTAATCCGGAGCAAACTCTAACAGATGTGCCAATACTTACTCCAGTAGAACGACAAGAACTGCTAATTAATTTGAATAATACTCACAGTGATAATTTCCAAAGTAAATGCATCCACGAGTTGTTTGAGGAGCAGGTAGCAAGGACACCGGATATTCCTGGTGTTGTATTTAACACAGAACAGATAACCTATTATCAACTTAATCAGCGAGCTAATCAACTTGCTCATCACTTACGAAAACTGGGTGTGAAAGCTGAAGTTTTGGTTGGAATTTGCATGGAACGCTCTGTGGAAATGGTTATAGGAATTTTAGCGATTCTCAAAGCTGGTGGTGCTTACGTACCTTTAGACCCGACTTACCCCCAAGAGCGTCTAGAGTTTATGCTAGAAGATACCCAATTAGCTGTTCTATTAACTCAGGAGAAACTTCATAAAGAATTATCCCTGCACCACAACAATGGTACAGTGGTATATGTTGATTCACGGCAGGAAAATACTGAAGAAAGTAAATTCAATCCTATTAATGAAGCATTACCCTTAAATCTTGCCTATGTGCTTTATACTTCGGGTTCTACAGGCAAAAGCAAAGGTGTTTGTTGTTATCACTTAGGAGTTGTTAATCTCTTAGCAGATTTTGAACGTAGACATAAAATCAATCCTGGAGATGCTTGTAGTTTGTGGACAAGCCTCAATTTTGATGTTTCGCTATATGAAATATTCTCAGCTCTTTTATCAGGAGGAACGTTACATATTGTTCCAGAAAGTATTCGTTCTGATGGCACAAAGTTTGTTGAATGGTTAGCTTTTCATCAAATCACTAGTGCTTATATACCACCGTTCCAGATTAAAACCCTTTCTGATAAGCTGAGGGAAAAAGCAGAAAAATGGGCTTTACAGCGGTTACTTGTAGGTGTAGAACCGATTCCCGAATATTTGCTCAGTTTCATTCAAAAGCAAATTCCAGGATTACAGATTATTAATGGTTATGGTCCAACTGAATCTACCATCTGTACTACTTTATATTCTGTGCATCTAGGAAAATCCTGTGATAGAAAAACACCAATTGGCCGTCCTGTTCAAAATACAGAGATTTATTTACTGGATAATTACTTACAACCAGTTCCAGTAGGAATTCCTGGGGAAATATATATTAGTGGTATAGGATTAGCACGGGGATATTTAAATTGTCCTGATTTAACTGCTAAAACATTTATACCTAATCCTTTCAGTAGTCAATCAGGAGCTTATCTATATAAAACTGGCGATCGCGCTAAATATTTACCGGATGGTAATCTCGAAATTCTGGGACGCTTGGATAGCCAAGTCAAGTTTCGTGGTTTTCGTGTCGAACTAGGAGAGATTGAAGCTGTTTTGCGACAAAACCCACTTGTGCAGGAAACTGTTGTTTTATTAAGAGAGGATGTTCCTGGTGATAAGCGTTTGGTAGCATACGTAGTTCAAAATCAAAAACAACAGAATGCCAATTCAAATCAGCCGCTATCTACATCAACACCAGAAGTAGAGTATCTATCGCAAATACAAACAGTTTATGACCAGTTCTACAGTTGGGAATTTTCCCAGTCCGACCCATCAATTAATTTAAGAGTTTGGAAAAGTAGTTATACCGAACATCCGTTACCAGAGTCCGAAATTCTTGAGTCTGTGGATAACACCGTGAGTCGAGTTATTTCTTTACATCCTCAGCGGGTACTAGAAATCGGCTGTGGTACAGGACTACTGCTATCGAGAATTGCACCTTACTGCCATCATTATATTGGCATGGACATTTCAGAGGTTGCATTGCAATATCTTGAACAGCAGTTAGTAGCAAACAAACATAATTTGTTATCCAAAGTGAAACTTTTACAAGGAATGGCACATGACCTAAGTGCAATAGCAGCAGAGGAAATAGATACTGTTATTCTCAATGAAATTGTCCAGAACTTTCCTAATATTGATTATTTGGTCAATGTTTTGGAAAAGGTTGTAGAACTTCTAAAATCAGGAGGTCGTATTTTTATAGGTGGGGTTCGCAGTTTACCACTTCAAAAAGCTTTTCATGCTTCTGTGCAATTGCATCGTGTACCTGATTCTCTTACCAAAGTAAAGTTTGAGCAGCAAGTGCAAGAGCATCTGTCTGCCGATAATGAGTTAGTTATTGACCCAGCGTTATTTACGGTTATTCAACAACATATAACTAAAATTAGCCACGTAGAAATTCAACTTAAGGGAGGTAATTACCATAACGAATTGACTAAATTTAAATATGATGTAATTCTTTACATTGGCTCTCCTGGTGAAAGAAGAAAAAACGTAACAGTGTTAGACTGGCAGCAGCAGCAATTAACTGTTCAAGCAATACATCAGTTGCTTTTAGATACAAAGCCAGAAAATTTGCTACTACAAAGAGTTTCTAACGTTCGTCTTTCAGATGAAATTAAAATTTTACAATGGCTGGCAAAGACTGAACCATTAGAAACTATTGGTAATTTACGGCAGACTCTCCAAAATACTCCAAAGACTGGATTAGAACCTGAAGACTTATGGAAATTAAGCCAGCAGCTACCCTACTTTGTTAAAATTAATTGGTCTGGTACAGATGGCTGTTATGATGTAATATTTAAACAGCAAAATATACCTGGAATTGATGGTAAAGTAGCAGCAGTATCTTCAGATATACAACAAGACAAGGCTAATATCCGTCCTTGGGAAGAATACGGTAATCAGCGACCGCAGCAAACATTTTCCCAAAAACTAATTCCCCAATTGCGCGATTTTCTGAAGGAAAAATTGCCTGATTACATGATACCAAATGCATTTGTGATTCTGGAAACCCTACCTCTACTGCCAAATGGTAAAGTAGATAGGCGTTCCCTGCCACAGCCAGAGAATACTCGTGTAGATTTGGGAACTGCTTTTGTTGCACCTAAAACTCAAGTTGAACAAGCTATTGCTGCTGCTTGGTATGAGATATTGCAGGTAGATAAAATAGGAATTAATGACAATTTCTTTGACCTTGGTGGTAATTCATTACTGATTGTTCAGCTTCATAATAAATTACGGGAAATTTTCGGGCAAGAGTTGTCAGTTGTAGAACTGTTTCAATATCCAACAATTAGTGCCTTATCCAAGCATTTGAATCAACAACAAGAAGTAGAATTTGCAGTTGATTCGATTCATGTTCGAGTGCAAAAACAAAAACAAGCTTTAAATCACCAAAAACAATTAATGAACAGAAAGCAACAGAAACTATGAAAAATTTAGCAAGTTATTTATTCAATTTTATTTGAACAAACGAGGGAAAAGAGAGTAATGAGTAAGGAAGAAGTGAGCGCATTAATAGAAGAAGTAGCTATTATCGGTATGGCAGGGCGTTTTCCTGGAGCAAAAAACATTGCAGAATTTTGGCAAAATTTACATTCCGGAGTGGAATCTATTTCTATTTTCACGGATGAGGAGTTAGCATCTACTGGAATAAACCAATCATTACTAAATGATAAAAACTATGTAAAATCAGGCTATATCTTAGAAGATACTGAACTATTTGATGCAAATTTTTTTGATTTTAACCCCAAAGAAGCTGAAACTACAGACCCGCAGCAGCGTATTTTTCTAGAGTGTGCTTGGGAAGCTCTTGAGAATGCTGGTTATGACTCTATGAGATGCGAAAGTCGTATTGGTATTTACGCTGGAACAAGTGAGAATAACTATTTATCTTTTGATTTTCAAAGCGACAGTGTAGGCTCGTCAAAATGCTATCAAACATCAATTGGAAATGATAAAGATTACCTGACTACTCGTGTATCTTATAAATTAAATCTCACAGGTCCGAGTTTAACCGTCCAAACAGCTTGTTCTACATCATTAGTTGCGGTCTCCCTTGCTTGCCAAAGTTTGTTAAATTATCAATGTGATATTGCTTTAGCGGGGGGAGTATCAATCCATGTGCCGCAAAAAACTGGTTATTTACATGAACCCGGAGGGACTTTATCCTCTGATGGTCACTGCTATGCCTTTGATGCCAAAGCACAAGGCATAACTATTGGTAATGGTGTGGGAACTGTTGTTCTCAAACGACTCAGTGATGCAATTACTGATGGTGACTGTATCCATGCCGTAATAAAAAGTACAGCTATTAATAATGACGGCTCTTCAAAAGTCGGTTTTACAGCTCCTAGTGTAGACGGCCAAGTGGAAGTAATTACAGAAGCAATGATGCTTGCTTCTGTCGAACCTGAGACAATAACCTATATTGAAGCTCATGGTACTGGTACAGCTTTAGGCGACCCAATTGAGATTGCTGCACTTACCAAAGTTTTTCGTGCTACTACTGATAAAAAGGGTTTCTGTGCTATTGGTTCAGTTAAAACAAGTATTGGTCACCTCGATGCAGCATCTGGGGTAGCCGGGTTAATCAAAACTGTTCTGGCTCTAAAAAATAAGCAAATACCACCTAGCCTCAATTTTAGTCAACCTAACCCAAAAATTGATTTTGCAAATAGTCCTTTTTATGTAAATACAAAACTCACAGAGTGGAAAATAGGAATAATGCCTCGTCGTGCTGGCGTTAGTTCTTTGGGTATGGGTGGAACTAATGCCCATGTAATTCTTGAAGAAGCTCCAATACTAGAAGTTTCCAGTTCTTCTCGTCCTTGGCAATTGTTACTACTTTCTGCAAAAACAGAGTCTGCGTTAGAAACTGCGACACAAAATTTAGTGCAACATCTTACAGAGGATTGTGACATTAACTTAGCAGATTTGGCTTACACACTTCAAGTAGGCCGTAGGCAGTTCAATTATCGTCGTATATTGGTGTGCCAAAATAATGAAGATGCACTTAGCGCACTTAGCGAGCAAAGAGAGAAACGAGTTTTTACCTACTTCCAAAAGTCTACCCATCCTTCCATTACTTTTATGTTTCCCGGACAGGGTGCTCAATATGTGAATATGGGCAAAGAACTTTATCAACATGAACCAACATTCCGCGACCAAGTAGACCGTTGTTGTTTAATCTTAAACCCTTACTTAGGATTAGATTTGCGTTCGCTACTCTATCCAAAGGAAAGCGAGAGCAAGGAAACAGCCGAAAGATTGAGACAGACTAATATCACCCAGCCAGCACTCTTTGTAGTTGAATATGCTTTAGCTCAATTATGGATATCCTGGGGTATTCCTCCTAGTGCAATGATTGGTCATAGCATAGGGGAATATGTCGCAGCGTGTCTTGCAAATGTTATGTCTCTTGAGGATGCTTTAGCTCTGGTTGTAATGCGTGGGTTATTAATGCAGCAAATGCCTTCGGGAGCGATGCTCTCGGTTTCATTACCAGAGACAGAAGTTATAAATTTACTAAACGAAAACTTGTCTTTAGAAAATTTGTCTTTAGCCGCTATTAATGCTCCTTCTTCTTGTGTAATATCAGGAACCCATGCTGCTATAGAAACATTTAAAGAACAACTTATAGTCAAAGGTATAAAATACTCCTACTTACATACTTCCCATGCCTTTCATTCTCAGATGACGGAACCTGTGAAAGAACGGTTTATTCAGGAAATTCAAAAAATTAAACTAAATCCTCCTCAAATTCCCTTTATCTCGAATGTTACAGGAACCTGGATTACACCACAAGAGGCTACAGACCCCAATTATTGGGGGAGACATTTACGGCAAACAGTACACTTTAGTGGTGGAATTAATAAATTATTAGAAGAAAAAAATTGTATTTTATTAGAAGTCGGACCAGCACGTACTTTATCTACCTTTGCTAAACAACATATTGTCGATAAGGCAGAGCAAATAGTATTAAGTTCATTGCGTCATCCACAGGAAGAAAAATCAGATGTATTCTTTTTGTTAAACACGCTAGGTAATCTTTGGTTAGCTGGAGTTAATATAAATTGGTGTAGCTTTTATACTCATGAAAGTCGTCAGCGGATTCCTTTACCAACTTATCCATTTGAACGTCAGCGTTACTGGATTGAACCTCAGAAAAAAACTACTGATTTTGCTGAGGCAAATCTTAAAAAACCAAATATTGCAGACTGGTTTTATGTCCCTGTATGGAAACAAGCAATTTTATTTCCGACCGTTACGTCTAGTGAACAATCCAAAAAATTGTGCTGGTTAGTTTTTGCCGATAAAGATAGGTTTGGCACACAAATCACACAATTTCTGCAAAATAGCGGTCACCACGTCATTAGTGTGGAGCCAGGAGAGCAGTTCCAGCAACTAAGCAAATGTATATATACAGTCAACCCCCAGAAGCCAAAAGACTATGATACCTTGCTGGCAGAATTGGAAGTATTAGGTAAAATTCCCGATAAAATTGTTCATCTCTGGAGTGTCGCAGCCAACGAGCAAACACAACTGGGAAGCGAGTACTTTGAAAAGTGCCAAAATCTTGGTTTCTACAGCTTGTTATTTTTGGTACAGTCTTTCGATAAACAGGATATCGTTAAGCCAATAAATATTTTTGTCGTGACAAATAGTATACACGACGTGACGGGTGCTGAAAAGTTAAATCCGGAACAGGCAACTATATTAGGAATGTGTAAAGTCATACCTCAAGAGTATAACAATATTACTTGTCGTAGCATAGATATAGTGACTCCGGATGCTGAAAGTTTCCCAGAAAATCAGCTTATAGACCAGCTAGTAACAGAGGTCTGTAACAAATCATCAGACTTAGTTGTTGCGTACCGTGGATACCATCGTTGGGCACAAACATTTGAGGCAATACCTTGGGATAATTCTACATACGATTTAGGTTGTGGTATCAAGGACTATGGAGTATACCTTATTACTGGTGGGCTAGGTGGCGTAGGTCTTGAACTGGCTGAATATCTAGCAAAAACAGTAAAAGCAAAACTAGTTTTAATAGGAAGGCTACCTCTTCCCCAACGAGATGAATGGCAGCAATGGCTAACAACTCATAGCGAGACAGATAAAGTGAGCCGCAAGATAATAAAAGTCCAAGAACTTGAACAATTAGGTGCAGAGGTTTTCATACAAAGTGCTGATGTTACCAATGAAGCACAAATGCAAGCAGTAATTGCTCAGGTTTGCAAGCGTTTGGGTAGGATTAATGGAGTTATCCATGCGGCTGGTATCAAGTTATTTAAAACAATTAGACAATTAGATAAAGATGAATGTGAAAAGCAATTAAAAACTAACGGACATGGCTTATTTGTTTTAGAAAAAGTTTTGCAAGGGATAGAGCTTGATTTTTGCCTGTTGATATCTTCTTTATCATCTGTATTAGGTGCATTAGGCATGGCGGCTTATCCATCTGCACACCTTTTTACTGATGCTTTTGCTTATAAGCACAACCAGAAAAACTCTACACGTTGGATGAGTGTGAACTGGGATAATTGGTTAACTAGCGAATTAGCTGCGGAATTAACTGGTAAACCAGAAATTTCAACTGATGGGTTCATGACACCTAGCGAAGGAGTGGATGTATTTAAATATGTCTTATCTCTGAAAAATTCGACTCAAGTAGTTGTTTCAATATCTGATTTGCAAGCTAGAATTAAAAAATGGATTCAGCGTGAATCGTCACAAATTAAAGCTGATTCGCTGCAAGTAGATTCCCAATCACTCCACTCTAGACCTAACTTACGCAATACTTATGTTGCTCCCAGGGATGAAACGGAGCAAATCCTTGCTACCATTTGGCAAGAAGTTCTGGGATTTGAACAAGTGGGTATACATGATAACTTCTTGGAGTTAGGAGGGGATTCTCTCCTCAGCATTCAGGTCACTGCTAAAGCAAATAAAGCGGGGTTACGTCTCACCAATCAACATTTGTTTGAATATCCAACAGTTGCGGAATTAGCATCCGTAGCGAGTAAGACTCAGGCTGTACTGAGTCAACAAGGATTAGTGCAAGGAGAATTACCTTTAACACCTATCCAACACTGGTTTTTTGAGCAGGATTTAGTTGAAAAAAACCATTGGAACCAAACTATTTTACTGGAACTAAAACAAGTTATTGTTCCAACAAGATTGGCGCAGGCTGTACAATATTTGCTAATACAACATGACGCCTTGCGTTTGCGTTATGTGCAACATGAATCTGACTTCCAACAAATTAATGTACTTCCCGACGAATTTGTGCCGTTTGTACAAGTAGATTTGTCCCAACAGCCAGAAGTGTTACAAGAGTCTGCTTTTGAAGCCGCAACTAATCAGCTGCAAGCATCCCTCAATCTTTTCTCTGGTCCACTTTTACAGGTTGCTCTTTTTGATTTAGGAACACAGCAACCTCAACGATTACTACTTATTATCCACCATTTGGCAGTTGATGTCGGTTCTTGGCGAATTTTACTTGATGACTTAGAAACAGCATACCAACTTTTGAGCGAAGGCAAAGCAATTAAACTGCCTGCCAAAACAACCTCTTTCAAACAGTGGTCAGAACGACTAATTAAGTATGCTCAGTCAACAGAATTGCAATCTGAGGGAGTTTATTGGTCGTCAGCCTCTTGTGAGTTGGCATTGCCATTACCTGTAGATTATCCAGGAGGAGCAAATACTGTAGTATCAGCAAATACCATATCAGTGACACTGAGTGCTGCGGAAACTCAGGCACTATTAAAAGAAGTAGCAATAGCCTATCGAGTCCAAGTTGAGGAAATTGTACTTTCTGCCTTAATGCAAGCAACTACTAAGTGGACTGGAACAAAGTCATTGCTGATTGATTTGGAGGGAAATGGAAGGGATGTAATTTTTGATGATATAGACTTATCTCGAACGGTGGGATGGTTTACCACCCTTGCTCCTGCATTTTTGAATTTAGAGGAGGCTTCCAAACCAGAGGAAGCATTGAAGCTGGTTAAAGAAAAACTCCATAATTTACCAAATCAAGGTATTGGTTATGGTGTACTACGCTACTTGGGCCATGATGAGATAATTACCGAAAAAATACGATTGTCACCACAAGCGGAGATAATTTTCCTTTACCTAGGCAATCTGGAAGAAAATTTACCAAAATCCCCTTTGTGGAAGCTGTCTCAGAAATCTTCTCTTAACTCCTTTAGTTTGCATTCCAAGCGAAGCCATCTTTTAGAAGTTAATGCTTTGATTATTCAAAATCAACTCAGAGTAGACTGGACTTATAGTACAAACGTACATAAAGCAGAGACAGTTCAGAAATTAACTGAAGATTTTGTACAAGCTTTGCGAACGTTAATTAAAAATTGTAAGTCCTCTTCCTTAGAAAATTATACTCCTTCCGACTTTGCTGAATTTACATCCAGTCAATGGAGTCAGACTGATTTAGAAAATATTTTAGAAGCTATCAATAAATCAGAAGGTTCTGCAGCACAATGAAAAACATCGAAGATTTCTATCCACTTTCACCAATGCAGCAGGGCATACTCTTCCACTCACTCTATACTCCAAACACAGCAGTTTATTGCGAGCAGTTAAGCTGTACCTTACAAGGAGACTTTAACATTCCTTTGTTCCAAAAAGCTTGGGAAGAAATATTAAAGCGCCATCCAGTTTTGCGAACATCTTTTATGTGGGAAGGTCTTAAAGAACCGATTCAATTAGTGCATAAACAAGTTCAATTACCTTGGAAGGAATTTGATTGGCGTGAGTTGACAAATATCGAACAAGGAAAGTGCATAGAGAATTTTTTAAAAGCAGATAGAGCCAAAGGTTTTGAACTTTCTCAAGCACCTTTGATACGCTTAAATCTCATTAAATTAGCTGAAAAGTGCTATCAGTTTATTTGGAGTCAGCATCATTTGTTGCTTGATGGATGGTCTTCATCAGTACTCATAAATGAAGTTTTTGCTTTTTACAAAGCATTTAATCAAGGCCAAAACTTACACTTAGAGCAATCTTATCCTTACCGGAATTACATAGCTTGGCAACAACAGCAAGACCTTTCCCAAAGCGAAATTTTTTGGCGACAACGCTTGCAAAAATTTAATGCGACTACTCCTTTAAGCGTAGATAAGGCATCCAGTCGTTTACTTGATGAAGACAAAGACTATAAACAACAGCACCTAAAGTTCTCAACAGAAGAAACAGCAGCATTACAGTATAAAGCAAGACAACAAAAGTTAACCCTAAATACTTTAATACAGGGTGCATGGGCTATACTTTTAAGCCGTTACAGCGGAGAGAGTGATGTTGTTTTTGGGGCTGTTGTTTCCGGTCGAGGTGGTTTAGCAGGAAACGAATCAATGGTAGGATTGTTAATTAACACCGTGCCAGTGAGAGTTTATGTAAATTCTGAAGAATTACTCCTACCTTGGTTAAAGCAACTGCAAGCAGAGCAAAATGAAACACGGCAGTACGAGCAATGCCCATTAATAGAAATCCAAAAGTGGAGTAGTCTACCCCCTAGAAAGCCTCTGTTTGAAAGTATAGTTAATTTTCAGAATTATCCAACAGATTTTTTCAAAGCACAGCAAATTGCCAATTTAAAAATATCTGATATTCATAGTTTTATACATCCTCATTATCCCCTCACCTTATCAGTAAAGGCGAATTCAGAATTATTATTGGAAATTTTCTATGAAAGCTACCGTTTTGAGGAAACTACAATAAATAGGATGTTGGGGCACTTCCATAATTTATTATTAGGCATGGTAACCAACCAACAACAGCGTGTTAAAAACTTGCCATTGCTGACCGCACAAGAACATGACCAATTGCTGATAGAATGGAATAATACTCAAGTAAATTATCCTCAACAATTCATTCATCAGTTATTTGAAGCGCAAGTAAAACAAACACCCAATGCTATAGCAGTAGTGTTTGAAGACCAACAGTTGACTTATTGCGAACTAAATAATAGAGCCAATCAACTAGCGTATTATTTGCAAAAATTGGGAGTGTCTCCAGAAGTATTTGTGGGGATTTGTGTAGAGCGTTCGCTGGAAATGGTCATCGGATTATTAGCTATCCTCAAAGCAGGTGGTGTTTACATACCACTAGACCCCAGTTATCCCCAACAGCGATTAGCATTTATACTAGAAGATGCCCAAGCGCCAGTATTATTGACTCAAGCATCGCTTTTAAAAGCAATCCCTCAACACAAAGCTAAAGTTGTTTGTTTAGATAGTGACTGGCTGACAATTGCCCAACAAAGCGAAGATAATTTACTTAGCTCGCTAACTCCTGATAACCTGGCTTATGTTATTTATACCTCTGGTTCAACAGGTAAACCTAAAGGTGTACAAATTCCTCACAGCGCTCTGAGCAACTTTTTATACGCGATGAGGCAAAGACCAGGATTAACAGAACAAGATACCTTATTAGCAGTCACGACCTACTCGTTTGATATTGCTGCTTTAGAACTCTTTCTGCCAATAATAGTTGGTGCCCGTCTAGAAGTTACCAGTAGGGAAATTGCCTCAGACGGAACACAGTTGTCAGCAAAACTGATAGATTCAAAAGCTACAGTCATGCAAGCCACACCAGCGACTTGGCAGTTACTTCTAACCGCAGGCTGGGCTGGTAATAATCAATTAAAAATTTTATGTGGTGGGGAAGCTTTACCCGTACAGTTAGCTGATGAATTACTACCTCGGTGTAACTCGCTGTGGAATATGTACGGGCCAACAGAAACCACCATTTGGTCAGCAGCATCTCAAATCCGGCAATCTAGTAAGCTAGTACCAATTAGTTGCCCAATTGCTAACACCCAACTTTACATCTTAGACAAACATAGCCAATTGGTTCCTGTAGGTGTCGCAGGCGAACTACATATAGGTGGTGAAGGACTTGCACGAGGCTATTTAGACCGTCCCGACTTGACGGCAAAAAAATTTATACCTAATCCTTTTAGCTGCAAACCAGCATCGCGTCTTTATAAAACAGGAGATTTAGCCCGTTATCTTCCAAGTGGAGAAATAGAGTACATCGGTCGTATTGACCACCAAATAAAAATCCGTGGTTATCGTATTGAACTAGGAGAAATTGAAACTGCTCTATATCAACACTCAGCAGTGCGAGAAACTGTAGTTGTAGTCCAAGAAGATTCATTACTTTCTCAGCGCTTGGTAGCTTATGTAGTCGTAAACCCAGAAGAAACACTGTCAGTATCGATTCGTGAAGGCGAAGCGTCCCTTGCCGGCATACTACGAAGCTTCTTAAAATTAAAGCTGCCAAACTACATGATTCCAACAGCTTTTTTAATACTAGAAGCATTGCCACTCACTCCTAATGGTAAGATTGACCGTAAAGCACTACCTGCACCTGACCTAATAGGCTCAGAACTTGAAAAAACTTATATTGCACCTCAGACAACCGTTGAAAAACAGCTCGCAATTATCTGGACACAGGTACTTGGCTTAGAAAATTTAGGTATAAACGAGAACTTTTTCGATTTGGGCGGACACTCACTTTTAGCAACCCAAGTTATATCCCGTGCTAATCAAATCTTTAAGATTAAATTACCACTGCGTCAACTTTTTGAATCACCAACTATAGCAGAATTAGCCACTAGTATTGAAGAAATAAAGCGATTTGTTCCTAGCCAGTTAGTTCCATCTATCGAACGGGTTTCACGGAAAGCAGAGTTACCATTATCTTTCGCTCAACAAAGACTATGGTTTCTTGACCAACTAGAAGGTGGAAGTTGCACTTATAATATGCCTGCTGTTGTCTATTTAAATGGGATATTAAACATAAAAGCTCTAGAGCTAAGCTTTACAGAAATTGTACGACGTCATGAAGCATTGCGTACTATTTTTAAAAAGGTAAATGGAAATCCCGTACAAATAATTTCTCCATTTTTCTCTATCTCACTACCAATAGTTGACTTGCGCGAACTTCCCCAAGAAAATCAGTCAGCCAAAGTGCAGAAGTTAATTTTAGAGTTGGTTCAACAGCCTTTTAATTTAGCATCCAGTCCATTGCTTCGCGCTAATTTACTGCATGTAGATGAAAAATCCTATATATTGCTGTTAGTCATGCACCATATTGTTTCTGATGGCTGGTCAATTGGTGTATTTATTCGGGAGCTTTCGGCACTTTACACAGCTTTTAGCAAAGGAAAACCTTCGCTCTTACCGGAATTGCCTATACAATATGCAGACTTCGCTTGCTGGCAACGTAAGTGGTTGCTTCATGAGGTAATGCCAGCACAATTATCTTACTGGAAACAGCAACTTGCTAACTTACCTATATTGGAATTACCCACTGACTATCCCCGTCCCGATATTCAAAGTTTTCGCGGTAGCTCTCAGCGTTTAGAACTACCAAAAGAACTTTGCGAAGAAATTAAAGCACTTAGCCATAAAGAAGAAGTCACACTTTTTATGACTTTAGTAGCAACATTTAATACTTTGTTACATTACTACACAAGACAGGACGACATTGTTATAGGTACTGATGTTGCTAATCGTAATTTGCCTGAAACAGAACAAATTATTGGATTTTTTGTTAACCAGTTGGTATTACGTACAAAGTTATCTAATGACCCAACCTTCAAGGAATTGCTTAAACTTGTTCGTGAGGTAACTTTGGCTGCTTATGACCACCAGGATATGCCATTTGACCAGTTGGTAGCTGCCCTAAATCCAGAACGAGATTTAAGTCGTACACCTCTGTTTCAATACAAGTTTGTCCTTCAAAATGCTCCCATACCTCCACTGGAACTGGAGGGTTTGACTTTAAAAATTGCTGAAGATATTGACAATGGTACAACTAAGTTTGATTTACTACTTACTCTCCGGGAAACAGAACAAGGATTAATTGGCAGTTTGGAGTACAGGATAGACTTGTTTAATGCTTCCACAATTGCTAAAATTGTTGCAGATTATGAAACAATTATACGCGCTGTTCTTGTTCAACCTAGTATTAAATTAACAGCTATAATAGAAATACTAGCGGCAGGAGATAAGCAAAGGCAAGCTGCAAAACAACAAGAATTCCAAGAAGCACGTCGTCACAAATTTAAAACTTTTAAAGCACAGCCAAAATCTACGATAATTAACTTATCTCAACAAGAATTAGTCACAAAATATTTCTTAAAACCAGAAGGTAATTTACCTTTGGTAATTACGCCTAAATTAAGTGATTTAAACTTGCCAATCTGGGCTGAGAATAATAAAGAATTTATCTTCAATAATTTATTACAATATGGAGGAATTTTATTCAGAGGCTTTTCTATTAGCGAAAAAGAAGATTTTGAACAATTTGTTAGCGCTATGTGCCCTCAATTAATAAATTATATAGAATCTTCGACACCTCGCACTAAGTTAAGCGAAAAAGTCTATACATCTACCGAGTTTCCAGCAGACCAAACTATTTTCTTACATAATGAGTCTTCCTATGCCAGTACCTATCCAATGAAAATATGGTTTTGCTGTATAGAGCCAGCTAATCAAGGTGGAGAAACTCCTATTGCTGACGTTAGAAAAGTCTTTCAACGTATTAACCCTCGCATCAGACGATGCTTTCATGAAAAAGGATGGATGTTAGTTCGTAACTATGGAGATGGATTTGGTTTATCTTGGCAAAAAGCTTTTAATACTACAGATAAAACGGTAATGGAAGAGTATTGTCGTAACGCTAACATTGAGTTAGAGTGGAAGGATAACAATCGTTTAAGAACTCGTCAAATTCGTCCCGCAATAGCACAGCATCCTAAAACAGGTGAAATGGTTTGGTTTAATCATACTGTTTTTTGGCATGTGTCGAGTTTACAAACACAATTCCGAGAAAAATTCTTAAGCGAGTTTACAGAAGAAGATTTACCCTATAGCACTTTTTATGGTGATGGTTCTCCTATTGAAAATTCAGTTATCGAAGAAATCCGTCAAGCTTACCAAAAAGAAATAATTATTTACCCTTGGCAAAAAGGGGACATATTAATGCTAGATAATATGTTAGTAGCTCATGGACGCAACTCTTACTCTGGTAAAAGAACAATTTTAACCGCAATGGGTGAGCCACTTCAACATAATTTTTAGTTTTTTGATATTTTTCTTAAATAAGTACTGTAGTTATCATGAAGAATGAAGCGATTCACGGTTTTCAAGTTTCACCACAGCAAAAGCATCTATGGCTATTACAGAAAGCTACAGATGGTTTTCCTTATCGGTCTTTATGTACAGTAGAAATTACAGGTAATTTAAATGTTGATTTTTTGAAAAATACCTTAAAATCTGTTGTCGAACAACATCAAATTCTTCGCACAAGTTTTCGTTGCTTAGCAGGGTTGAATACCCCACTACAAGTAATTGAGAATGGTGATAATTTATTAATACAACAACAAGACTTTAGAAAAATTACGCCTGAAGAACAAAAAGAAGCTGTTTTATTATTAAAATCTGCTAAGCTACAAAATTTTGACTTTGAACAATCATTTTTATTACAGGTCTCTTTAGTTATTCTGTCAGAATTTAAATATATATTGTTATTAAACTTACCTTCTTTTTACGCAGATGCAGCCTCACTAAAAAACTTAGTGGCAGAAATCAGCTATGCTTACTCTGCAAATTTTCATCCTGACATAATAAAAAATGAAAAATTACAATATATTTTTTTCTCGGAGTGGCAAAATGAATTACTAGAAGCAAAAGAGGCAGAAATTGGCACAGAGTACTGGCAACAAAAAGATATAGCCCATATTTTCAACTTAAAACTGCCAAACGAAAATATATATTCCGGAGAAGGTAAATTTAAACCTCAGGTTTTTATTAACACAATTTCTACTCAATTAAAATCACAAATTGACACCTTCGCTCAAAAATTTAATACTTCACAAACAGCACTCTTACTAGCTTGCTGGCAAATGCTGCTCTGGCGTCTCACTGGTGTGTCAGATATGGTAGTTGGTACTATTTGCGATGGTAGAACAGAAGAAGAACTTCAGAAAATATTGGGATTGTTTGCTAAATATGTGCCCGTGTGCTGTCATTTAGAAGGCAGATTACAGTTTCATCAAGTTTTAGAGCAAATTGCTCTTGCTCAAAATGAAGCGTATGAATGGCAAGATTATTTTACTTGGGAGCAAATATTAGGAGCGGATAAAGTTGTTAATAATGTACCTTTCTTTCCCTTCTGTTTTGATTTTGAAAAGCAATATTATAACGTTTTGGCTAACGATAAAGTTACATTTTCTATCTCTGAAGAATATGTTTGCTTTGATAAATTCAATGTAAAGCTATCATTTATACTTAAAGAGAACTCTTTAAAAGCCGAGTGGCACTATAATTCTAATTTATTTTTACAAAAAGATATTGAATGTTTAGCAAAACAATTTTTAACTCTTTTAGAAAGTGCAATTAATAATCCATACACATCACTAAGTCAATTACAAATACTGAATGGTGATGAAAAAGAACAGTTATTAGCTGAATTCAATAATACAAAGACTAATTTCCCAAAGAATAAATGTTTACATCAACTTTTTGAAGAACAATTAGAACGCACACCAGACAATATTGCTGTTGTTTATAAAAATCAGCAATTAACCTATCACGAGTTAAACACCCGTGCTAATCAGTTAGCCCACTACCTGCAACAATTGGGTGTCAGACCAGATATAATGGTGGGAATTTGTGTCGAGCGTTCGCCTTTGATGGTCATTGCGCTTTTAGCAATCTTGAAAGCTGGTGGTGCCTATGTACCTGTTGACCCCAACTATCCATTAGAAAGAAAGGCTTTTATACTAAACGATTCTCAAATGCCAGTGCTGCTTACACAAGAGCATTTAATGGCAAACTTACCTGAAAATGAAATTAAAATTATTTGCATAGACAGGGATTTACCACTTGTAAACCAGCAACAGACAGAAAATCCAGTTACCAAAATAAGTGAACTCAATTTAGCTTACGTCATTTACACCTCTGGTTCTACTGGTAAACCCAAGGGGACTTTAATTCCCCATCAAGGATTAGTCAACTACTTAAGTTGGTGTACCCAAGCATACGCAGTAGAGCAAGGAGTTGGAACTTTAGTTCACTCTCCTCTAGGTTTTGACTTAACAATCACCAGCCTTCTGTCACCTTTGCTAGTGGGTTGTGCAGTAGAATTACTACCAGAAGAGCAAGGTATAGAAGCTCTTTCCCAAGCTTTAAGTAAAAGCTCTAATTTGAGTTTAGTGAAAATTACCCCTGCTCATTTGGAGTTACTTAAGCAGCAGTTGTCAAAGGAAAATATAGCGAATAAAACCAAAGCTTTCATTATTGGTGGGGAAAATTTATTAGCTGAAAATATTACCTTCTGGCAAGATGTAGCTCCTGATACAATATTAGTCAACGAGTACGGTCCCACAGAAACAGTAGTCGGTTGTTGCGTTTACCAAGTTCCTGTAGGTAAAGGTTCTTCGGGTTCCATACCTATTGGTAAACCTATTGCTAACACGCAATTGTACGTTTTAGACAAGTACTTGCAACCAGTACCAATTGGTGTACCGGGTGAATTGCATATTGCTGGAATTGGACTAGCCAGAGGTTACCTTAATCAAGCTGAATTAACAGCCCTTAAGTTTATCCCCAATCCTTTTAGTAACAACGAGGGCGATCGCCTTTACAAAACAGGTGATTTAGTCCGTCACTTACCTACTGGAGATATTGAGTATATAGGTCGAATCGATAACCAAGTAAAAATACGAGGATTCCGCGTCGAACTGGGAGAGATTGAAGCAGCTATTAATAATCATCCATCGGTATCAGCAAGCGTAGTCATCATTCGGGAAGATAAACCTGGAAAGCAAACTTTAGTAGCCTATGTGACTCTTCATCCAGAACAAACTCTAACAATTCCTGAGCTGCGTAGCTTCTTGCAAAATAAATTGCTTGACCATATGATACCAACAGCCTTTATGATATTAGAGGGACTACCACTAACATCCAATGGTAAGGTAGACCGTCAAGCATTGCCGATTCCAAACAATCTTCGTCCGGAATTAGAAGCTGCTTATGTAGTACCGCAAACTGAGGTTGAAAAGACTATTGCTTCTATTTGGCAAAAAGCTTTAAATATAGAGAAAATAGGCATTCACGATAATTTTTTTGAAATTGGCGGTCATTCATTACTCTTAGTTACGGTTCACAGCCAATTGCAGGTAATATTTAAAACAGAGCTATCAACCCTTGATTTATTTAGATATCCCACCATCAGTTCTTTAGCAGGATATTTAAGCTCATCTCCAAATCAAACAACATCTTTACAGGAAGCTGATATTCAAACAGAGAAAATTTTAGATGGTAAAGCGCAACAAAGAAAACGCCTACAAAAAATGAAATCAGTTGAAAGCAAGTAAGGAGCAAAGAAGTAATGAGTATTTCAACTGCATCAAATTCTACCAACGGTTCAGAAATTGCAATTATAGGTTTAGCAGGAAAATTTCCTCAAGCTAAAAATGTTGAAGAATTTTGGCAAAATTTGCGAAATGGTGTAGAGTCAATCTCTTTTTTCACTGACGAAGAACTGTTATCTTCAGGAATAAATGCTGCTTTATTGAGCGACCCTAATTATGTCAGAGCAAAAGCAGTATTAGAAGACGCAGAACTTTTTGATGCTTCATTTTTTGGCTTTAACCCCAGAGAGGCGGAAATTACTGACCCACAACACCGTATTTTCTTAGAGTGTGCATGGGAAGCTCTAGAAAACGCAGGATACAAATCTGAAACAGACAAAGGTTTAATAGGCGTCTTTGCGGGAGCGAATTTAAGCAGCTATTTACTTAACATTTATTTAAATCGAAAGATTATCTCAGTGGATGAACGCCAGCTATCAATAGCTTGCGATAAAGACTACCTTTCTACACGTACTTCTTATAAACTTAACCTAACTGGCCCTAGTTATACAGTTCAAACTGCCTGCTCAACATCATTAGTCGCCGTTCATTTAGCTTGCCAAAGTTTATTGAATGGAGAATGTGATGTAGCTTTAGCTGGAGGTGTTTCAATCAGCGCATCAAGAAAAGAAGGTTATTTTTATAAAGAGGGAAGTATTGAGTCTCCTGATGGACATTGCCGTGCCTTTGATGCCAAAGCACAGGGAACTGTTATCGGGGAAGGTGTAGGAATTGTAGTTCTCAAGAGATTAGAAGATGCCTTAAGAGACAGAGATTTTATTCATGCTGTTATTAAAGGTTCTGCTACAAATAATGATGGCTCACACAAAGTTAGCTATACAGCACCACGTATAGACGGTCAAGCTAAAGTTATCAAAACAGCGCAAGTTGTAGCGGAGGTTGAACCAGAAACGATTACGTATATTGAAGCCCACGGAACAGGAACTACTTTAGGAGACCCGATTGAAATCGCTGCACTAACACAAGTTTTTCAAAGTAGTACTAAAAATAAAAATTTCTGTGCAATTGGCTCGCTCAAAACAAACATAGGACATTTAGATGCTGCTGCTGGAGTAGCAGGCTTGATAAAAACCGTCTTAGCTCTTAAACATAAACAAATTCCTCCCAGCTTACACTTTGAGAAACCAAATCCTCAAATTGATTTTGCAAACAGCCCCTTTTATGTAAACAACAAACTTTCCGAATGGAAAGCTGATAAATATCCTAGACGTGCAGGAGTTAGTTCTTTTGGTATTGGCGGTACTAATGCTCATGTAATACTGGAAGAAGCCCCAGTTTTTGTAACCAAAGAAAGTCCTTCTCGTCCTTGGCAGTTGTTGGTCATTTCAGCGAAAACCAAAACGGCTTTAGAGTCTGCCACAACTAATCTTGCTAATTATTTAACACAACATCCTCATACTAATCTTGCTGACATAGCTTACACCTTACAAGTTGGTCGTCGAAATTTTAACCATCGTCGAGCGTTACTGTGTCGTGATATTCAAGATGCTGTTCAAATACTAACAGCGCCAAACCAACAAGGAATTTTCAGCAATTATTCGGAAAATTGTAACCGTCAAATTGTATTTATGTTCCCTGGACAGGGAGCGCAGTATGTAAACATGGGACGGGAGCTATATGAAACGGAAACTATTTTTCGGGAGCAAGTAGACCGCTGCTGCGAATTACTTAAGCCACATTTAAATTTAGATCTGAAAGATATACTTTATCCCACTACACAAGAAACTGCAAAAGAAAAACTTAAACAAACTTTTCTAACCCAACCCGCGCTATTTGTCATCGAATATGCGCTTGCTAAACTATGGATGGCGTGGGATGTCCATCCGCAAGCTATGATAGGTCATAGTATCGGCGAGTACGTAGCCGCTTGTATTTCAGGTGTCTTTTCTTTAGAAGAAGCGCTAATTTTAGTCGTAATTCGCGGGCGACTAATGCAACAAATTGAGCCAGGGTTGATGCTTTCTGTTTCTCTAAGTGCTAAAGAAATAGAACCTATGTTGGGTTCAGAACTTTCCCTAGCAGCTAGCAATGCACCATCTCTTTGTGTGGTTTCAGGTACTACTGATGCGGTAGAAGCATTGCAAAATCGCTTGACTGAGCAAGGTGTAGATTGCCGCCGCCTGCATACCTCTCATGCTTTTCATTCCCAAATGATGGAGCCGATTGTAGAACCTTTTGCACAGCAGGTGAGAAAAGTCAATCTGAAACCGCCTCAAATTCCATTTATATCCAACGTTACCGGAAAATGGATCACGGCAGAAGAGGCAACCGACCCCAACTACTGGGCTACTCATCTACGGCAACCTGTACTGTTTAACGAGGGAATCGCCCAATTGCTCGAGGAGCGAATACTTTTAGAAATTGGCCCAGGAAGGACATTAACCACGTTTGTCAAGCGGCAAGGAGCTACCTCTGCTGTAGTATCTGCTGTAGTACTAACTTCCCTACGACATCCCCAAGAACAAGTTTCGGATGTAGCATTTTTGCTCAATACGCTTTTGAGGCTTTGGCTAACAGGATGGGAAATAAACTGGGCTGGCTTTTATGCTCGTGAGCAGCGCAAGCGTATCCCTTTACCGACCTATCCATTTGAGCGCCAGCGTTACTGGATTGAGGCAAGCCCTGATTTTATCTTGCCTTCAGTACCTCCAAAACAGTTGGACAAAAAATCTGATATTACTGATTGGTTTTATATTCCAGTATGGAAACAATCCATACCCTTGGATTTGTTCTTAGAAAAAGAACAGCCTGAACAACAAAAGCTATGCTGGATAGTATTCACCGATACCTATGGAGTCGGAGCCGAAATTGTCGAACGGCTCAAGCAGCAAGGTCATAATGTCGTTAGGGTTAAGGTTGCACAAACATTTGCTAAATTTAGTGATTATGAATATGAGATTAATCCTCAACAGCTAAATGACTACAACATCTTACTCCAAACACTAAAACAACAAGATAAAATTCCCCAAGGAATTGCCCACTTTTGGAGCATCACACCCAGCGATGCTTTACCAGATAGACAGCTAAACGAAGATGTAAAATCACGGCATCAGTTTTTTGAAGATTGGCAAAATCTCGGTTTCTACAGCCTACTTTTCTTGGCGCAAGCCTTGGGGAAACAAAATATAACTGAGCCAATAAAAATAATGGCTGTTACCAGTAATATATATGATGTTACTGGTGAAGAAAAACTCTGCCCTGAAAAAGCTACATTACTTGGACCGTGCAAAATAATTCCACAGGAATATTCCAACATTAGCTGCTGTTGCTTTGATGTGGTCATTCCAAAATTAGGAACCGAACCATCACAGAAATTGATAGATTACTTACTTGCAGAATTTGCAGTACAGCCAACTGAGAACATAGTTGCTTTTCGCGGTCATCATCGTTGGATTCAAACATACGAGCCTGTACAATTAAAGCAAAGTATTAATAGCAAAGCTAAGTTGAGGGAAGGAGGAGTTTACTTAATTACAGGTGGGCTTGGTGGTATTGGTTTAGTGCTAGCAGAATATCTAGCTCAAAAGGTACAAGCAAAATTAATTTTAGTTGGACGTAAAAGTTTTCCCGAAAAAGACCAGTGGCAAGAATGGCTGGCAACTCATGATGAAGAAAATAGTATCAGCCGCAAAATTCGTAAATTACAGGCTCTTTTAGCTTTCGGTGCTGAGGTGCTGATTATCAGAGCTGATGTTACCAACGAGCAACAAATGTACGATGCAATTACGAACGCTACAGCAAAATTTGGCCAAATTAATGGTGTTATTCATGCAGCGGGGAATGCTGGAGGTGGTGTTATTCAACTTAAAACACCGGAAATTGCAACTAATGTATTAGCTCCAAAAGTAAAGGGTATGCTAGTACTGGAAGAAATTTTCCAACATCTAAAGCTTGATTTTTTTGTTCTTTGCTCATCTTTAAGTTCTATCTTGCGCGAATTTGGACAGGTTGATTACTGTGCAGCGAATGCTTTTCTCGATGCATACGCTCATCATGCTTCCAAATCAGGTCAATTTACAGTTGCAATTAACTGGTGTACTTGGCAAGAAGTGGGAATGGCAGTTGAGACTTTAGTATCAGAAAAGCTAAAACAAAAGCGTGAAGAAGACCTTAAAAAAGGTATGCTATCTAAAGAGGGTGTTAATGCGTTTAGTCGAATTTTGGCTAGTCGCTTTCCCCAAATTGCTGTATCAACACAAGACCTGCAAATCCTAATTGAACAGAACAATTCCTCCAATTCCTTAGAAGAGGAATTAGCGCTTTTAGAAGAGATATCAGGAAGCAGTCTTTCTAAATCTAACCATCCACGTCCAAACTTAGCAAATGCTTATATTGCTCCCGGTAACGAAGTCGAGCAGACCCTTGCTAAAATTTGGCAACAATTTTTAGGAATTGAGAAAGTCGGCATTTACGATAACTTTTTCGAGTTGGCAGGAGATTCTATTATTACAATTCAAATTGTTGCCAAAGCGAACCAATTAGGTTTAAAGCTAACTTCTCAACAAATGTTTCAGCATCAGACTATTGCTGAATTAGCAACAGTGGCATTTATGGCAGAAACTAAGGAAGCTGAAAATAATTTAAGAGTAGCAGAAGTACAAACGACACCTATCAACTGTCAACCTATTGAAGAAAAACAGTATACCCCTTCCCGCTTTCCAAGGGCTAACTTGAACCAAGAAAATTTAGACAAATTGCTAGCAAAAATCAACCAAGTAAGTGAGAAAAAAGCACAATGAAAACAGAAAATATAGAGGATATATATGAACTTACACCCGTACAAAAAGGTATGCTATTCCACTGTTTGTACGCAAGCGAGTCAGCGTTATATTTTTTTCACCATACCTTAACTTTACATGGTAATCCAAATATAGAGGCTTTTGAGCAAGCTTGGCAACAAGTTGTAGATAGACATACAGTTTTGCGTACAGGATTTTACTGGGAAGACATCGATAATCCGTTACAAGTGGTTTATAAACAGGTAAAAATCACCTTAAATCAATACGATTGGCGTGGTGTTGAGCAAACAGAACAGCAAGAAAAATTAAAATTATTTCTAGAGAGCGACCGCAAATTATGTTTTGATTTTTCCCAACCGTGCCTAATGCGCCTGACTTTAATTCGTCTTGCTGATGAGCGTTATGAATTTATTTGGAGCAATCACCATATAACCGTAGATGGATGGTCTGGTCCGATAATATTAGAGGAATGCTTGCAAATTTACGAAGCACTTTGTGAATGCAAAAAAGTTAATTTACCGCCAGTTCCTCCTTTTAGGAATTATATCGACTGGTTGCAGCAACAAGATATAGACAAGACCGAGACTTATTGGCGGCAAGTATTAAAAGGAGTTAAAGCGCCAACTCCCATAACCTATATAGAAAATGACCAATTACCTAACCAAAAAGAAAGGTACGATGAAGAGAGAATTAAACTATCATCAGCAACTACAAAAGCACTACTATCTTTTGCTACACAAAATCGTCTTACCCTTGCTACATTAGTTCATGGAATTTGGTCTATTCTCCTCTGCCGTTACACTTGTCGTAACAATATAATCTATGGATGCACTGTCACAGGAAGACCGGTGGACTTAGCCAAAGTAGAATCAATTGTTGGTATGTTTATAAATACCTTACCAATTAATGTTAAATTAAATACCGAACAACAGTTATTGTCATGGCTACAAAATTTTCAGACTCAATTAGTAGAAGCGCGTCATCATGAATACAGTCCACTGACACAAATTCAAGGGTGGAGTGAAATACCCCGAAACTTACCGATGTTTGAAACGATTGTTGTGGTTGAAAACCTTCCAGTTAGCCAATTTGTATTAGATTGGAAAGGAAATATAGAATTTGAAGCTACTGGGACTTATTACAGAAATAACTATCCTTTGAATTTAGTTATATATCCAGAAGCAGAAATTATAGTAGCAGCTTCCTATGATGCTCGCAGATTTGATATCGCTACAATTACTGGAATACTGAGAGATTTTCAAATACTCTTAAAAGACATAATGACTAATCCTTATATCAAAATTCAAGACTTACCATTTTTGAGACAACAACAACAACAGATATCAAAATATTTAGAAAAAGAAGCACTATTTGATTTTCAAATAGCTTCAATTTGTTAGTAAAAAAATACACTGCCACCAGTAAGTGAAACATTTCTATTAATTTTGCAAAAACTGATGATAGTAAAAAGGATTAACAGATGATTATTTCGTCGGAGATAGAAAGAAGATATAAGCTTTCAAGTAATGAATTTAAAAAAAATTATGTTGAACAGGGAAAACCAGTAATTATTTCTGGAGTTATTCAAAACTGGGATAGCTTGGATAAATGGTCATTAAAATACTTAAAACAACTATCGCCTTCCCTCAATCTTTACGCAAAGAGATTTAGTGATAAAGGAATTGAAATATGTAGTCTAACAATGGAAAAATACATAGAATTAATAGAAAATTACGAAGCAGATTCTCATAATAATCCCCCACCGCCATATTGCCACGACTTACCATTATTCAGCTTAATACCTTCACTCATAGCAGACGTTCAACCATTTCCTTTAGATTATTTACCAAAATGGTATTGGTACAAATGGTGGCGTTACTGTCAATTCTTTATTGGAGCTTCTAATAGCCTTACTCCACTACATTTTGATTGTCTTCTGACTAACAACATTTTTTTCCAACTTGTTGGACGTAAACAATTTACCATATTACTACCTGAAGATGCCAAATATTGTTATCGTCAAGGGTGGCGATGGTTTCTGGTAAACCCAGAAAATCCAGATTTTAATAAATATCCTGAATATAAAAATGCCAAACCAATTAAATTTATTGTAAATCCTGGAGATATTTTATACATGCCTCCTGGAACCTTACATCATGTGAGAAGTTTTGATATGTCGATTTCCTTTAATATTGATTGGCATACTCCAAAAAGTTCCTTGAATGGTTTAGCCGCTATTGCAAAAGGTATGCCAATCCAAAATTCATATTATAACTTATTATTAGCTATGGGTTTAGTACTCAAAGTTCCTCCTCAAATAATTTTTAAATTTTATAAATCTTATTTAAATTACGTATCTTAAAAAAATAAGTATAAACAGCAACGCAATCAAGTTCCTCCTCAACTCATAAAATCCCATGAATATATTTGAAAAGTGTGAATCCAACGTCAGAAGTTATTGCCGAAGTTTCCCTGCGGTATTTCACAGAGCTAAAGGTTCTACAGTTTATGCAGAATCGGGACAAGAATACATTGATTTTTTTGCAGGTGCAGGGGCTTTAAATTATGGGCATAATCATGACTATATAAAACAAAAAGTCATGTCTTATTTAGATGCTGATGGAATTACACATAGTTTAGATATGTATACATCAGCTAAAGAGAGATTTCTAGTAAAATTTTCTGAAGTTGTACTAAATTCAACAAAACTAGATTACCGAATTCAATTTTGCGGTCCAACTGGAACAAATGCAGTTGAAGCAGCTTTAAAGTTAGCAAGAAAAGTCAAAAAAAGACCGGGTATATTCTCCTTTATGGGAGCATATCACGGGATGACTTTGGGTAGCTTATCAATTAGTGGTAATGTGGGAATTAAGGCAGGGGCAATTGGTGCATTAAGCAATGTTACATTCATGCCTTATCCCTATGGATTCATGGAAAGTTTTGATACTATAAAGTATATAGAATCGGTTTTAAATGATGCCAACTCTGGAATTGAAAAACCAGCTGCAATAGTTTTTGAAACAGTCCAAGCAGAAGGTGGAGTTGTTGTAGCTCCCATAGAGTGGATGCAACGGCTAAAAAAATTATGCGATGAGCATGATATTTTATTAATTTGTGATGATATTCAGGTTGGCTGCGGTCGAACAGGGTCTTTCTTTTCCTTTGAAAGGGCTGGTATAGTTCCCGATATGGTAGTACTATCTAAATCCATAAGTGGATATGGGTTCCCAATGTCACTATTATTGATTAAACCAGAGCTAGATATATGGGAGCCGGGCGAGCATAATGGTACTTTCAGAGGTAATCAGTTAGCATTTGTAGGGGGAACAGCGGCTCTAGAGTATAGAGAGAGTAGTAATTTAGAGCAGGAAGTTAAAACCAAAGAGTTTTTCTTGAAAAATTTCCTTACTCAAGAAATCGCATCAATGAGCGAAAACATAGCAATACGCGGAATAGGCATGATTTGGGGTATTGATGTTAAAGATTTTGGCGGTAACAGTTTTGCTAAAAAAATTACCTCTCGTTGCTTTGAACTAGGATTAATAATTGAACTGGCTGGTAGGAATGATACAGTCATTAAAATTTTACCACCATTAATAATTGAAATGTCTACCTTGCAAACTGGTTGTTCAATTATTAAAAAAGCCTTTAATGATTGTACATAAAAATATATTTAGCTACTAATATCTGTGAAACAATAACCTAAATGAGCTAACATAATGATTACTGAAACATTGAAAAATGATAATTTATTCTCCAATAAAATTTATTGGTTAAACAAGCTATCGGGAGAACTTCCAGAAACAAATATAATGCTGGATTATGTTAGACCGTTATCTGAAAATGGCGAAGCTAAATGTTATAGTTTTGAATTATCAAGCAATTTATCTCAAACCATTCTCAAGCTGACTAAAGGTTCTTACTTTTCAATATACTTGCTGCTTTTATCTGTATTAAGCATATTGCTACAAAAATTTACTGGAAATAATGATATTATTGTTGGAATTCCAGTATATGAAAAATTTAGCGACAATAATTGCCAAAATAGCAAATTTATTCCCTTACGTACTCAGGTAGAACCTAAAATTTCATTCAAAGATTTTCTTTTTCAAGTTCAAGATTCCACAATAGCTGCCTATAGTCATCAAAATTATCACTTTGATGAATTGATTAAATTATTAGAGCTACCAACAAGTTCTAATCGCTGTCCAATTTTTGACATAGTAATTTTGTTAGAAAATATTCATAATAAAAATGATTTCAAACAACTTAATAATGATATTACATTTTCATTTGCAGTTAACGGCGAAACTATCACTGCTAATGTGAAGTACAAAGAGAATTTATTCTTAGATAAAAATATTATATTGTTAAGTAAATATTACATTAATGTTATTGAAAGTATTATTAACAACGTTAATACAAAAATATCAGATATTGTTTTTTTAAAAGAATCAGATAAACACCAGTTGTTAAAGGAATTTAACAATAATGCTAGAGAGTATCCCGTTGAGCAGACAATAAATAAATTATTTGAAAACCAAGTACGTAAAACACCAAACAATACAGCTGTCGTTCACGAAGGAACAAAACTCACATATCAGGAGCTAAACGAAAAAGCTAACCAACTTGCTAGACACTTACACAGCCTAGGAGTCCGCAAAGGTGAGTTTGTAGGCATTTTTAAAGACCGTGATATAAATTTCCTTATCGCTATCCTTGCTATATACAAAGCAGGGGGTGCATACGTACCCATTGATAGTACTTATCCAGCGAATAGGATTAAGTACATGTTATCTAATAGCGAAGTAAGATTTCTCTTAACAGATTATTCACTATTAAATGTCTTAACAACCTTTGCTGATGATAGTTCGCAGTTAAAGTCTATAATTTATTTAGATGAAATTAATCTTGACGACCTATCTAGGGATAATTTAGAGCCTATCAATGATGCTGTAGACCCAGCTTATATGCTTTACACCTCAGGTTCCACAGGATTACCCAAAGGGGCAATAGTTAGACATGATGGTGCGATTAATCATATTTACGCTCAGTTTGACGAGCTAGAGTTAAATGAAGAATTTTGTTTTCTCCAAAGCGCTCCTTCTTCAACAGACATATCTGTATGGCAATTCCTTGCACCGCTTCTAATTGGTGGAAGCACAGTAATAGTAGATATAGAAACCGTTGCTCTCCCTGAAAAGCTATTTAAAGTACTTAAATCACAAAAAATTACAGTTGTTGAATTAGTTCCAGCGCTATTTGGAGGTTTACTAGGATATACTTCCCAATTACCAACTCACGAAAGGAAATTACCCAATTTAAAATGGATGATGGTAGTGGGAGAACCAGTATCAGTAAACTGGGTAAATGAGTGGCTAAATATATATCCCTCAATCCGAATAGCTAATGCATATGGTCCCACCGAAGCAGCCGATGATATCACCCAGTTTATCGTTGACAAACCTTTCCCTGAAAACCAACGAACAGTTCCAATTGGTAAACCCTTAGCCAACTTAAATCTCTACATAATTGATAGAGAAATGCAGCTATTACCCATTGGTGTCCCTGGAGAAATTTGTGTATCAGGAATTGGTGTGGGTGCTGGCTACTGGAAAAATCAAGAAAAAACTAACTTAAGTTTCGTTCCTAACCCATTTACAAATACAACCAAAACCTTACCAGAAAATCGCGAAGATTTAATCTACAAAACTGGAGACTTAGGAAGATGGCTTCCTGACGGAAATATAGAATTTCTCGGACGCATCGACCATCAAGTAAAAATTCGTGGCTTCCGTGTAGAACTTGGAGAAATTGAAACATTTCTAGGTCAACACCCAAATGTACGTGAAAATGTAGTTATAGTTTATGAAGAAGAACCAGGTAATTTACAAGTAGTTGCGTATCTGGTAGCCAAGACAGAACCAATTCCTAGCATTAGTGAACTGCGTAGCTTCTTAAAAGAAAAATTACCAGACCACATGCTACCTTCAGCCTTTATTATATTAGAAAACCTTCCATTAGCACCCAGCGGAAAAATAGACCGTAAAGCTCTACCCAAGCCAGATAATCTTCGCCCAAAACTAGAAGCAGCTTACGTAGTACCAAGAAACGAAATGGAGCGTGCAGTTGCCGAAATATGGCAAAAAATACTTAAGGTAGAAAAAGTCGGCATTCAAGATAACTTCTTCGACCTCGGTGGTCATTCGCTAAATGTACTTCAAGTTTATAGCAAACTAAAAGAACTATTTAAAGCCGACTTAGCAATAACTGACCTATTTAAATACCCAACAATCAGCTCAATATCCCAATATTTAAACCGAGAAGATGACGAAACCTTCACAAACCAAAGTAACGAATTAAATGAAAAGTTAGAAGCAGGTAAAGCAAGACTAAAACAACGCTTATCACAAAAAAAACAAACTATTTAATATCAAACCCTAACCACCCACCACAAAACCCAATTAAATTCTTCGCGCCTTTGCATGAGCTTCATATTATGACAAATTTAGAAAACGCTAATAACAAAACAGGTCTAGAAATAGCTATCATCGGCATGAGCGGGTGCTTCCCAGACGCTGAAAACATCGATAAATTCTGGCAAAATCTCCGAGACGGTATAGAATCAATACACAGATTTACTGACCAAGAATTAAAAGATTTAGGTGTAGATGCTGACTTAATAAACGACCCAAATTATGTTAAAGCAGAAGGTGTAGTCGAAGGGATAGACTTGTTTGACGCTTCATTTTTCGACATCAGCCCCAGAGAAGCAGAGGTCATGGACCCTTCGCTTCGTTTTTTCTTGGAGCATTCATGGAAAGCACTTGAGGACGCTGGTTATAGCTCCGAGGTCTACAAAAAACCAATTGGAGTTTACGCTGGTACAAGTTTTGGTAGCTATCTACTTAATATTTATTCAAATTACGAGCTTATAGCCTCTGTAGGTGATAAGCAAATAGAAAAAGGAACTTCTCCAGATTACGTTACTACACTTGCTTCTTATAAATTAAACTTGCAAGGACCGAGTTACGCAGTTCAAACCACCTGTTCAAGCTCCGCCGTTGCTGTACATTTAGCCTGCCAAAGTTTGCTCAGTGGTGAATGTGATATGGCTCTAGCAGGAGGAGTTTCAATATCAACAGCAGATGGTTATTTATATCAACAGGGAGGAATTGAATCTCCCGACGGACATTGCCGTGCTTTTGATGCAAACGCAGCAGGAACTGTCAAAGGAAGAGGTTTGGGTCTTGTAGTTCTAAAGCGCTTAGAAGAAGCAATAGCAGATGGAGATTGTATTCATGCCATTATCAAAGGTTCCGCTATCAATAATGATGGGTCAAACAAAGTTAGCTACACAGCACCCAGCATAGATGGCCAAGCAAAGGTAATCAGAGCCGCTCAAGTTATGGCTGAGGTCGAACCTGACACTATTAGCTATATTGAAGCACATGGAACAGGAACATCTCTTGGTGACCCCGTTGAAATTGCTGCATTAACACAAGCTTTTAGAACAAAAACTCAGAAGAAAGGATTTTGTCGCATTGGTTCTGTGAAAACAAACATTGGGCACTTAGACTCAACTGCTGGGGTCGCAGGCTTAATTAAAACCGTACTAGCTCTCAAACACAAACAAATTCCTCCTAGTTTGAACTTTGAAGAACCATCACCCCAAATTGATTTCGCCAATAGTCCCTTTTATGTCAATAAAAAATTATCTGAGTGGAAAACTAACGACACTCCTCGTCGTGCGGGTGTTAGTTCCTTTGGCTTTGGTGGAACAAATGCCCATGTAATTCTAGAAGAAGCTCCGGTTGTAGAGACGCGATATATTTTCTCTCTATCTTCTCGACCTTACCAGTTATTATTACTTTCAGCCAAAACCAGCACAGCATTAGAAACTGCTACAAAAAATTTAGCTGATTATCTACAACAGTATCCAAATTTAAATATTGCCGATGTTGCACACACTTTGCAGGTAGGTCGGTGGAATTTTAACCACCGTCGGATGGTAGTTTGCCAAGACCTGAAAGATTGTGTGAAAGCACTTTATCCTCTAGACCAACAACAAGTATTTACATCCTATCAAGAACCCTGCAATCGCGACTTAGTATTTATGTTTTCTGGGCAGGGTTCCCAGTACATAAATATGGGTCGAGAATTATACGAAAATGAAATCATATTTAAAAAGCAAGTTGATTACTGCTGCGAACTACTCAAACCCCACTTAGGACTAGACCTACGTACAATCCTCTATCCCAGCATAGAACAAGCTCAAGAGGCTACAGAAAAATTGCAACAAACAGCAATTACTCAACCAGCATTGTTTGTAATTGAATACGCTCTGGCTAAATTGTGGATGGCTTGGGGCGTTCGCCCATCTGTTATGATTGGTCACAGTATAGGGGAGTATGTAGCAGCAACTCTGGCTGAAGTTTTCTCTTTGGAAGATGCACTTAAAGTAGTAGCAACACGGGGAAAACTAATGCAGCAGTTACCTGGTGGTGCAATGCTCTCAATTCAGCTTGCAGAGCAAGAAGTGCAACAATTGCTGGAAGAAAAAATCTCTCTAGCTGCAAGCAATTCACCTTCTTCTTGCGTAGTGTCAGGCTCAACAAAAGCAATAAAAGAATTGCAACAAGAACTACAACAAGTAGGTGTAAATTGTAGACTATTACATACTTCTCACGCCTTTCATTCTCAAATGATGGAACCCATCATTGACTCTTTTGCTCAGTTGTTACAAAAAGTCAAACTGAATCCACCAAAAATTCCCTTTGTATCTAATATTAGCGGAACTTGGATTACCGCAACCGAAGCAACAGACCCCAACTATTGGACGAGACATTTAAGACAACCAGTGCGCTTTAGTTTAGGAGTAACAGAGTTGCTCAAACAGCCAGAGCGAATACTGTTGGAAGTTGGGCCGGGAAGAACGTTAAGTAGTTTAGCGAAACAACATCAAGCAGATAATTTGGTGGTACTAACTTCAATACGCCATCCTCAGGAGACACAGCCAGATGTAGCATTTTTACTCAACACCTTAGGACGGCTGTGGTTGCTAGGAGTTCAAATTGATTGGTCTGGTTATTACGTAGATGAAAAACGCCATCGTATACCTTTACCTACTTATCCATTTGAGCGCAAGCGTTACTGGATTGAAGTAAATAAAAATGCCACTTTGGCTATGATGTCGCAGCAAAATGCTTCAGATAGGAAGCCAGATATTACCGACTGGTTTTACGTTCCTCGCTGGAAAGAATTTACACCGATTGAACTTTTTCAAAAGCAAAAACTGGCGGAACAAAAGTCATGCTGGATAGTGTTTGTCGATACATATGGGGTAGGAGAAAAAATTGTCGAACGACTTCAGCAACAGGGTCAGGATGTAATTTCCGTCAAAGTAGCAGAGACATTTGTAAAACTCAGTGACTCTACTTATGCAATTAATCCCCAACAACCAGATGACTATCATACTTTGCTGCAAACACTAGGAGAACAAAATTGGACTCCACAGGAGATTTTACATTTTTGGAGCATCACACCCAACGAAGTTTTAGCAAACCAAAAACTAGATGAACAGTCAGAGTATAATTTTTTTGAGGATTGCCAAGATCTCGGCTTCTATAGTCTACTGTTCTTAGCACAAGCTTTAGGAGAACAGAATATAACTGAGTTAATAAAACTAATGGTTATCACCAGCAATATATATGATGTTACTGGTTTAGAAGAATTATGTCCCTCTAAAGCAACACTACTTGGCCCATGTAAGGTAATTCCTCAGGAGTATCCTAACATTACCTGTTGCTGCTTTGATATTTTGCTAACAAATTCTAAGACAAATTCTCAAAGTCAGCTTTCAGATAAAATGGTGGATTATTTGCTAGCAGAATTTACAACCAAGCCAACTGACAACATTGTTGCCTACCGTGGACATCATCGCTGGGTTCAAACATACGAGCCTATTTCATTAAATGAAAGTGTTGCTGCTAAAACTAAATTGCGGGAAGGGGGAGTTTACCTAATAACTGGTGGACTCGGTAATATTGGTTTAGTATTGGCAAATTACCTAGCTCAGACAGTGCGTGCAAAATTGATTTTAGTTGGACGAAAAGGTCTTCCCGAAAAAGAAAAGTGGCAAGAATGGCTTTTATCTCATGATGAACAGGATAGCGTCAGTTATAAGATTCGCAAAGTACAGGAACTAGAAGCTAATGGTGCTGAGGTTTTAGTTATCAGTGCTGATGTCGCTAACGAGCAACAAATGTCCAATGTAATTGCGACCGCTTCCGCAAAGTTTGGTAGAATTAATGGAGTGATACACGCAGCAGGGAATGCGTCAAATGCACACTGCTCTATTGTGGAAACTGTCAAATCGGAAGCGCAATCACAGTTTGACCCCAAAGTACATGGACTATTTGTTTTAGAAAAAGTTTTGCGAGGACAAGAGCTTGATTTTTGTCAATTAACCTCATCATTAGCATCAGTATTAGGAGGTTTAGGGTTTATTTCCTATTCCGCAGCAAACATCTTTATGGATGCTTTTGTTTATAAGTATAACCAAACAAGCTCTTATACTTGGACAAGCGTTAACTGGGATGATTGGGGAATTGAAGAAGAGAAACAGAATGAAGCTTTGAAATCAAACCTGTCGTCTAAATTTTTGATGACATCAAACTCTGGAGTAGAGGCTTTTGAACGTTTATTATCAATATCCGAAGTGCCTGAAGTTGTTGTATCAACCGGGGACTTGCAAGTTAGACTTGACCAATGGGTTAAACTTGAGTCTTTGAGAGATAAAGATTTATCAAATAATACAGATTCTTTATCACTCCACTCAAGAGGGAATTTACAAAATGAGTATGTTCCTGCTTGCAATAAAGTAGAAAAAATAGTTGCTAATATTTGGCAGCAAACTTTGGGAATTGATGACGTAGGTATTCATGATAACTTTTTTGAGTTAGGAGGTAATTCTCTAATGAGTATTCAAGTTGTTTCCCAATTACAAAAACAATTAAATATCCATATACCTGTAGTCAGTATTTATGAAAGACCAACTGTGAGCTTATTAGCTGAGATACTTAACTTCAATGAAAAAATATCTGATAAAGAGCATCACCATCATACTAAAACTAGAACAGATTCCATCCAGCGTCGTAAACAAGTAAGACAAAATCGCCGAGGAGCAACAAACAAAAGATAATTATTTATTTACAATTTTTAGAGTGCGTTAGCTTTACGACTCTGCGTGATTATTTGCATGATTATTACTTTATGGAGAAAATAATGGCATTAAGTAAGCATAAACAAGATATAACAAAGAAAAATTATTTGGTAGAGGCAGAACAAAAAATACAACTTCAAGTTTCCGACAAAGTAATACAAATATTTACACCATCCAATGGCTCTGTATCTGTAGAAAGAGATATGGATGTGCAAATAAATACTCTAGTTGATGAGTTTTTAGGTGCTAGTATTGCTAATACTGATATGGCTTTTAATAAGGTAATAGAAAATTTTACTGAAAGTCAAATTCCGGTTGAACCTGATAGCTTCGATAATTATATTGAATATTTAGCGGATAATGTTATTGACAATTCAATACACACATCTTCACCAAGGTTTATCGGTCACATGACCTCTGCCTTACCTTGTTTTGTACGACCGTTGGCGAAGCTAATGATGGCAATGAACCAAAACGTCGTCAAAATAGAAACAGCTAAAGCTTTTAGTCCTTACGAACGTCAGGCTTTGGCGATGATGCATCGATTAATTTATAACTTTCCTGATAATTTTTATAGCCAGCATATTCAAAATAGCCAAAGTACCTTAGGTATCTTGGCTTCAGGAGGAACAGCGGCTAATATCATCGCGCTTTGGTGTTCTCGTAATGCTTTGTTGGGTGCAAAAGATGATTTTGTTGGTGTAGAAAAATCAGGTTTAGCCGCAGCACTAGATTTTTATGGTTATAAGGGAGCAGTGATAATTGGCTCTGAATTAATGCATTACTCTTTTGATAAAGCAGCAGATTTGTTGGGTATTGGTACACAAGGTTTAATTAAAGTTCCCACTGATAGCAACAATCAAGTAAACTTACGAGCATTACGCCAAGCAGTTGCAGACTGTCGTGCCCAAAACCTTCTTATTATTGCTATAGTCGGTGTTGCTGGAACCACAGACTCTGGAAACGTTGACCCACTTTGGGAAATAGCAGAGATTGCTTCTTCAGCCAATATTCATTTCCATGTCGATGCTGCTTGGGGTGGTCCACTCATTTTTTCTGAACAACATCGACTGAAACTTGCTGGTATCGAAAGGGCTGATTCCGTGACCATTGACGGACACAAACAATTGTATTTACCAATGGGTATTGGGATGGTGTTTCTGCGGGAGCCACAGTTTGCTTCATCAATTGAGAAAAACGCCTGTTACACCATGCGTAAAGGTTCTTTTGATTTAGGAAAACGGGCTTTGGAAGGTTCTCGACCTGGTATGGCATTATTTTTACACGCAGGGTTAAATCTGATTGGGCTAAAAGGATATGAATTTTTAATTGATGAAGGTATACGCAAAACGCAATATATGGCTGCTTGTATATCAGTAAAACCGGAGTTTGAGTTACTTGCAGAACCTGATATGAATCTTCTTCTTTATCGGTATATTCCTGAGCCATTAAGAGAACTTGCACTTCAAAAACAGTTAACCGAAACTGATAATCAAAAAATTAGTCAATTTAACGAGTACCTTCAGAAAGCCCAACGTCAAGCTGGTCGTACTTTTATTTCCCGAACAACGAAAACAAGCACTTGTTTTGGCCAATCAATTACAATTACTGCATTACGTGCAGTGATTGCTAACCCTCTGACTACAGAGGATGATATCGACGCAGTTTTAATTGACCAAATCCAAATTGCCTCTGAATTATCAATGCCAGATTTTCTAAATTTAGCTGAAATTGTAGCATAGTTTTTATGAATAATTCTAATGGGATTAATAACTTTGATACTCCCGATGAAATTGCTATTATTGGTATGGTAGGTCGTTTTCCAGGAGCCGCAAGCGTCGATGAATTCTGGCAAAATTTGACAAATGGTGTGGAATCAATTTCTCATTTTACAGATGAGGAATTGCTCCATGCGGGTGTAGAGCCAGATTTGCTTAATCATCCCAATTATGTTAAATCCGCTAGTATTTTAAAAAATATAGAGTTATTTGATGCTGCATTTTTTGGATTTACTCCTAGAGAAGCTGAAATAACAGACCCACAGCACCGTCTGTTTTTAGAATCAGCATGGTCAGCATTAGAAAATGCTGGCTATGACTCGGAATCTTATAGTGGACAAATTGGTATTTTTGCTGGTGTATCTACTAGTAGTTATTTTTTTACGAATTTATATCCAAACCGAGAGTTAATAGAGTCTGGGAATAATTTAAATATTTTAATTGGAAATGATAAAGACAATTTAACTACACAAACTTCTTATAAATTAAATTTGACTGGACCTAGTGTCAATATTCAAACCTATTGTTCTACATCATTGGTAGCAGTTCACCTAGCTTGTCAAAGTTTATTGAATGGGGAAAGTGATATTGTCTTAGCAGGTGGTGTTTCTATAGCACAAGTTCAACAAAAGTCAGGTTATGAATATCAAGAAGGAGGGATTTATTCTCCTGATGGACATTGCCGAACGTTTGATGCTAATGCTAGGGGAACAGTTTTTGGTGATGGTGTGGGAATTGTAGTTTTAAAGCGATTAGCCGATGCTCTTGCTGATGGTGATTGCATTCACGCAGTCATCAAAAGTTCAGCTATAAATAACGACGGTTCTTTAAAAGTTGGTTACACGGCTCCTAGCGTCAATGGTCAAAGAGAAGTCATTTTAGAAGCGCTCGCCCTAGCTGGGGTTGAATCAGATACCATTACTTATATCGAAGCTCATGGAACTGGAACCTCGTTGGGTGACCCAATTGAAATTGCGGCTCTAACACAAGCTTTCCTACGTAGCAGCAACGCAAAAGGCTGGTGTGCTATTGGCTCGGTTAAAACCAATATCGGACATTTAGACACAGCGTCTGGTGTGACCGGTTTAATTAAAACCGTCCAAGCTCTTAAACATCAACAAATACCACCCAGCTTACACTTTCAACAGCCCAACCCTCAAATCGATTTTGCTAATAGCCCTTTTTATGTCAACACCAAGCTGTCAGAGTGGAAACCAAAAGGTATACCTCGACGTGCGGGAGTTAGTTCTTTTGGTATTGGGGGGACTAATGCTCATGTAATTGTGGAAGAAGCCCCAACAGTACAATCTTCCAGTCCATTGCGTCCTTACCAACTGTTGCTACTGTCTGCGAAAACTGAAACCGCTTTGGAAACTGCTACCGCAAATCTGGCTTCTCACCTCCAGCAAAATCCTAATCTAAATCTTGCTGATGTTGCTCATACCTTACAAGTAGGTCGTCGTCGTTTTGAACATCGGCGGATGTTAGTTTGTCATGATTTAGAAGATGCAGTTGGAGCGCTAACAAGCTTAGCACCTCAGCAAGTATTTAGCCGTTACCAAAAACCCGGCCTGTGCCCAGTAGTACTTATGTTCTCAGGACAGGGTAGTCAATATGTAAATATGGCACGCTCGCTTTACGAGGTTGAGCCAACATTTCGCTCGCAAGTAGATATTTGTTGTGAAATACTTAAACCTCATTTAGGATTTGATATCCGCGATATACTTTACCCTAGCGAACAAAAAATAGAAGAAGCTTCCCTTCAACTGCAACAAACAGCAATCACCCAACCAGCTTTGTTTGTGATTGAATATGCCTTAGGGAAGTTGTGGATGGAATGGGGGGTTAATCCTGTGGCTATGATTGGTCACAGTATTGGCGAGTACGTAGCTGCTACAATTGCTGGTGTCTTCTCTTTAGAAGAAGCGTTAGCTGTTGTCGTCGCAAGAGGTAAACTTATGCAAGAGTTACCATCGGGGACAATGCTTGCTGTTTCACTTTCAGAAACAGAAGTACAAACTTTTCTCAACGATAAAATATCTTTGGCTACAACTAACGGAGATTCATCCTGTGTAGTTTCCGGAGAAACAGATGCAATATTAAAGTTAGAAAATAAATTAATTTCTCAAGGCGTAAATTGTCGTCATTTACATACATCTCATGCTTTTCATTCCCATATGATGCAGCCAATTTTGTCAGAATTTACGCTTATAGTAAAAAAAATTAAATTAAAAGCACCGCAAATACCTTTTATTTCTAATGTCACAGGTACTTGGATAAAAGAAAATGAAGCGACAAATCCCAATTATTGGAGCCAACATCTACGTCAAACAGTCAGATTTTCTTCAGGAATATCTAAATTATTGAAAGAGTATGAAGGAGTTTTCCTAGAAATTGGTCCTGGGAGAACATTAAGCACATTAGCAAGACAGCACTTACAAACGGATACAAACCACCTGGTTGTGACTTCCTTGCGTCACCCCAAAGAACAACAATCAGATATAGCTTTTTTACTAAATACATTAGGTCAGCTTTGGATGGCTGGTGTAAAGATAAATTGGTCAGGATTTTATGCTGATGAAAAGCGCCATAGGCTTCCTCTACCTACCTATCCTTTCGAGCGTCAACGCTACTGGATTGATGCAAAAACTTCACCATCATCTTTATCAAATTCAGCCTTATCAAGTTCAGAAAAGCTTGATGAAAAACAAGATATTACCAATTGGTTTTACATTCCTTCATGGAAACGTTCTTTATTACCGAATATAACTTCCTCTAATGTAAAATCTCCACATGAGCGATGGTTGTTATTTATTGACGATTATGGAGTAGGTATTAAACTTATTAACAAACTACAACAAGAAAACAAAGATGTAGTCGTAGTACAATCAGGAGAAAAATTTACCAAGCTTAACGACAATATTTATTGCATTAATCCACAAAATATTCATGATTATGGTACATTAATAAAAGAGTTAATGGCATTTAATGGGATACCCCAAAATATTGCTTATCTATGGACTTTAAATGCGAATAATTATATAGATTTTAATAATTTGCTATTTATCACTCAAACTCTTAGCAAGCAAAAAAATACTGAAAATTTAAAAATATGGGTCATATCTAATAATATTCAACAAGTCAACGGATTAGAAGTACTTGAACCACAAAAATCAACAGTATTAGGATTATGCCAAGTTATTCCTCAGGAATACCCGGATATTACTTGTCGAAATATAGATGTTATACTACCCGAAGCCAATTCTTGGCAAGAGGATAAATTAATAAATCAAATTTTCGGTGAATTATCAACTTCATCTTCTGATTTATTTGTTGCTTACCGCAATAACTATCGCTGGATAAAAACATTTGAACCACTACCTGTAGAGTCAACGAATCAAGAAAAATTACCACTCAAAAAAAAGGGAGTTTACCTGTTTCCTGGTGGATTAGATAACTTAGGAGTTACGCTTGCTGAAGATTTTGTCAAAAATTTACAAGCAAAACTCATATTTTTGGAAGACTCTACATTTCCAGAAAAAGAAGAATATTCGCAATACTTGGAAACAACTTCTCTAGGAGATGAGTTAAGTAACAAGATTAAAAAACTACTAGCCCTATTAGATTTAGGTGCAGAAGTTCTTCTAGTCCGTACTGATATGACAAAACCTGAACAAATATACCAACAAATTGCACCTGAAATTGTTGGTAAAATTGATGGAGTAATTTACTCAACAGGAATCACACGTCAAAGTTTATTTAGCTCAATATCAGAAATTAGCGAGACCGATTTACAGGAACTATTTGAATTTGAGTATCAAAAACTGATTTTACTTGAACAAGTTTTGCGAGAAATAAATTTAGATTTTTGTGTCATTCTTTCTTCTTTATCTTCTATATTAGGAGGATTTGGTTTAAGCTTATATTCAGGAGTTAACCAGCTTATAGATACTTTTACTCAACAGCATAACCAAACTTATTCTTTCCCTTGGTACGTGATAAACTGGGATAAATTACAACTAGATGAAAAGAATCAGGAACATACAGACTACCAAAATTCCAAAGAAAAGTTAGCGATTACGCAAGCGGAAAGCATAGAGGCTTTCAAAAGAATTTTATCTCTGAGTGAAGCTACTCAAGTTTTAGTATCTACAGTCAATTTAACAACTAGGAGCGAGCGCGCATTTAAATTTAGTAATCCAGATACAGAATATCCTCAGCAAAACAATTCTTCATTGCGCTACTCCAGACCAAAACTCAGTAATTCCTACGTTGCTCCAACAAATGAGTTGGAAAAACAAATTACGGAAATGTGGCAAGAAGTACTTGGAATAGCTGAAATTGGTATTTACGATAATTTCTATGATTTGGGGGGAGACTCCCTGATTGCTACTCAACTAATTTCTCGATTGCGAGCAAAATTTCCTGTAGACTTACCACTGCGTGACCTTTTGTTGCAAGCAATGATACCAGCTAAACAAGCAGAAATGATTGAGCAACTTCTATTGGAAAAAATTGAAGAACTATCAGAGGAAGAAGTTGAAGCTTTATTAAAAAGTTGATAAATCATAACTCATAACTCTTTATTAGCTATGGATAAACAATACTCTAACTTATCACCAAGCAAAAAAGCCCTTTTAGAAAAGTGGAAAGCAGGGAAGCTTCAAAGCAGTATTATTCCCAAGCGTGAAATCTTTCAAAATATACCTTTATCTTTCTCCCAACAAAGATTATGGTTTATTGACCAGCTATACCACGAAAGCTCTTTTTACAATATTCCCATAGCTTTTCATATAAAAGGACAGCTTAATATAAAAGCACTTCAGCAAAGTCTGAATGAGATTCTTAAACGTCACGAAGTTTGGCGTACAACTTTCTCTTTTGTAAATGGAGAGCCAGTACAGGACATTTTACCGCAATTTAATTTGGATTTACCCATTATTAACCTTGAACATTGTTCCGGTAAAAATTGGGAACCTGAGGTTAAACGACTTGCAGCAGAGGAAGCAAAAAAAACTTTTAATTTAGCAAAAGGACTTCTTTTCAGAGCAACTTTACTACGTTTGAGTGATGAAGAACAGGTTTTTCTTCTGACTATGCACCACATTATCACCGATGGATGGTCTTGTGATGTATTCCTGCGAGAGTTATCAACGCTGTATGCTGCTTTCTCGACAAATCAGCCTTCCCCCTTACCTGAACTTCCCATTCAATATGCGGATTTTGCTGTTTGGCAACGCCAATATTTACAGGGTGAAATCCTGACAACCCAACTAAATTACTGGAAGCAACAACTAAGCGGTGAGCTACCTGTATTGCAATTACCTACAGACTATCCGCGACCTACCACTACTACTTTTGCTGGCGCCAAGGAATATTTTATAATCTCAAAATCTCTGACCGACGCACTTAGAGAATTAAGCCAGCGAGAAGACGCCACTTTGTTTATGACTTTGCTGGCAGCATTTAATATATTACTATACCGCTACACAGACGAAGAAGACATTTTGATTGGTTCTCCAATTGCAAACCGCAACCGAGCCGAATTGGAAGGAATGTTGGGTCTATTTGTTAATACTTTAGTATTACGTAATAACCTCAGTGGCAATCCCAATTTTTGCGAACTTCTACATCAAGTGCGTGAGGTCACCATCAATGCTTATGCACATCAAGATTTACCTTTTGAAATGCTAGTAGAACAATTACAACCAGAGCGAGACTTAAGTCGAAATCCGCTATATGAAGTAATGTTTGTTCTACAAAATACCCCAACTACAGTACAGGAAGTATCGGGTTTAACCTTGCGTACTTTGGAGTTTGATAGCGGTACAGCTCAATTAGATATTTTCCTGTCGATGTCGGAATCCCAAGAGGGATTAACAGGGTTTTTGGAATACAATACAGATATATTTGATTCCACAACAATTACACAATTTATTAGTAATTTCCAAACTTTGCTGGAAAATATAGTTGCTAATCCAGAACAACGCATCAACCAATTATCCCTACTAACTGCTTCCGAGCAAGAACGACTATTATTTAAATTGAATCAAACTTATGTAGATTACCCTCAAGAAACATTTCTCCATCAATTATTTGAGCAACAAGTCGAGCGAACACCCGATTCTTTCGCATTAATTAGCCAGTCAGAGAAACTTACTTACCGTCAACTTAACCACAGAGCTAATCAGCTTGCAAGTTATTTACAAAAAAAGGGTATAACAGAAGAAACTTTGGTAGCAATATGTCTGGAACGCTCTGTAGATGCAGTTGTGGTAATTTTGGCTGTTCTTAAAGTTGGTGGTGCATATATTCCCCTTGACCCAAGTTATCCAATTGAGCGTCTGAATTTTATGCTCTCCGACTCTAAAGCATCGGTGTTAATTACTCAAGAAAAGTTATTAAAAAAACTGTCATTATCTGCAGCTAAAATTATTTGCTTAGATATCCATAAGGACGAAATAGCTCAAGAAAGTCAAGAAAACCCGATTATTACTTCAAAAGCTGATAGTCTCGCTTATATTATCTACACTTCTGGCTCAACTGGAACTCCTAAAGGTGTTCTTGGGACTCATCGTGGTACAGTAAATGGCTTACACTGGTTATGGAAAACCTATCCTTTCACCCCTGGAGAAGTTTGTTGTCAGAAAACAGCTATTAGCTTTGTAGATTCGGTATGGGAAATTTTTGCTCCTTTACTTCAGGGAATTTCGACTGTAATTATTCCTGATGCAACTGTACTAGATACTCAGCTTTTTATAGAAGCTCTGGCGTATCACAAAGTTACCCGTATTATACTTGTACCCTCACTACTGCGGTTACTTTTAGATAATTACAGCCATCTGACCGAAAAATTATCGCAGCTAAAACTCTGGATAACTAGCGGTGAAACATTGACTGTTAAATTAGGTCAAACTTTCCGTGAACTAATACCCTCAGCAAAGTTAATCAACCTTTACGGTTCATCGGAAGTTTCCGCTAATGTTACTTACTACGACATCAATTTATTGCAAGACCAAGCGAACAGTGTCCCCATCGGTCGTCCTATTGACAATACTCAGGTTTATGTTTTTAATTGCGATTTACAACCAACACCTGTGGGAGTTGTCGGTGAGCTTTATGTTGGTGGTGACGGATTAGCGGGAGGTTATTTAAATCGCTCTGAATTAACTCAAGAAAAATTTATTGAGAACCCTTTTCTTAAGGGAACTAAACTTTATAAAACAGGTGATTTAGTGCGTTATCTCAAAGATGGTAATATTGAGTATCTGGGTCGTCGTGATGAACAAGTAAAAATTAGAGGTTATCGAGTAGAATTGGGTGAAGTTGCAAATATTATTGCACAACATCCAGATGTCCAAGAATCTGTCGTAATTACCAGATACGATACTCAAGAAAACCAACAATTGATTGCTTATGTAGTAACAGACAAAAATGATATAGCTGGACGAATCCTACCTTATTTGCAGCAGCAATTACCTAATTATATGCTACCATCTGCTTTCGTTGTAATGGATACATTCCCACTTACACCTAGTGGAAAAGTAGACAAGCGCTCACTTCCAATTGATGAAGTGATTCGACCACATACTAAGCAATCCTTCGTTGCTCCTCGCAATTTTACGGAATTATCATTAGTAAAACTTTGGGAAAATCTCCTCAATACTCAACCTATCGGGGTAACAAATAATTTCTTTGATTCGGGTGGTCACTCATTTTTAGCTGTGCGCTTAATGGCTCAAATTCAAGATATGTTTGGGCATAATCTTACCCTATCTACTCTGTTTGAAAATCCGACAATTGAAAAACTCGCGACCATTGTCAATCAGCCATCCCGTGAAACTTCTAATTCCCCTCTCGTCGCAATTAACTCTTCTGGTTCCAAAATACCTTTCTTCTGTATGCATGGTGCTGGTGGAGGTATTAATAACTACTTTAACTTATCCAGAAGGCTTGGTGAAGATTATCCATTTTACGCCTTAGAGCATAGTCCAGAGCAAAACCTCCCTGAAATAACTTCAGTTGAGAAGACTGCATATCGGTACTTACAAGAAATTCTGAAAATACAACCAAATGGACCTTATCTTCTAGGTGGTCATTGCTACGGTGGTGTACTTGCTTTTGAAATGGCGCAGCAATTGCAAAGACAGGGGCAAACAGTAGGCTTATTGGTTGTCATCGATGCCATATTATCAGAAACATCCATTGAATCGACAAAAGATGATGATGCAAAATTTATACTTCGTATGGCAGAATCAATAAAAACCGATAATAATGTAGACTTTGCAGTCACTTTTGAGGAACTTCGAGATTTGCCATTAAATGAGCAACTACATTTGATTAATAAAAAAACAAACTTCATCTTTAGCGATACAGAAATTAAAGATTTTTTTGACTATTACAAACTTTTTAAAGCCCATGTGCAAGCCATGCGAAATTACGTTACCCAAGTTTATCCTCACTCCATAACGCTGTTCCGAGCAAAGGAGGAAATTATTCATGACTTTGAAAGTCCAGAATTTTATACAGACGACCCTCTTCTAGGTTGGGGGAAATTTTCTAACCAACCTATACAAGCGATTCAAGTTTCAGGAGACCATTTTTCAATGTTCGTTGAACCTCATATTCAGGAATTAGCCAAACAATTAAAAATTTGTATAGATAATACTTTATCTAATTAACACTTATGAAACTGCCCCCAAAGCCAAAAGACCCTAATTGGCTGTTTAATCTAAAATTTCAAACTGACCCCTTTGGTCAAATGGATTATATTTACAAACATTATGGAGATATTGTCACCATAATGTCTGATTCTCAACCGATTATTTATATTAGCAATCCACAAGGTATTAAACAGCTTTTCAGTAATACAAAAGAAATTACATCTCCTGGTATTTTAAACGAAAGTTTTGCTATGGGGACAGGAGAGCAAGGGGTTCTTCAATTAGATGGATTGCGCCATAAACATAGACGTAAGCTCTTGATGACTTCCTTTCAATCAGCGCGGACAAAAGCTTTCGGGCAACGCATCTGCGAAATAACAGATAAGGTTATGAGCCAGCAGTCCATAAAAAAACCTTTTATCGCCTATGAAATTATAGAAGAAATCGCCCTAAGGATAGGTATCGAAATTGTAATAGGCTTAAGCGAAGGAGAACGCTATGATGAAATTAAGTATCTATTTAGCTCTTTGATGAAATATGAACAATCTCCTATAATTAGTCTTCTTTTGCAACTTCCATTTGTGAAACAAGATTTAGGTAAATGGAGTCCACAACGACATCTACTTAACCTTTATCAAAGAATTTTTCAATTGTTATACTCCGAAGTTTATGAACGCCGTAAAAAACCAGATTCTTCATACAGTGATACTCTCTCCACCCTCATATTTGCTCCTGATGAAACAGGTAAAGCATTAAGCGATGAAGAAGTGCGCGACCTCTTATTATCTCCTATATTTGCCGCTCAACATGCTTCTGCTGCGGCAATTACTTGGTCATTGTATTGGATTCATTATCTACCTGAGGTTCGCGACAAACTCATAGAAGAACTAAATATTCTTGGTGAATCTCCAGACCCTATGAGTATTGCCACCTTACCTTATCTAAATAATGTGTGCAACGAAGCTTTACGAATTTATCCAACCCAGTTATTCACATTTCCCAGGTTAGTAGAATCACCAATTGAAGTAATGGGTTATGAGCTTGACCCAGGAACAATATTAATTGGTAATATTTATTCTACCCACCAACGCTCAGATATATATCCTGAACCTAAACAATTTAAACCAGAGCGTTTTGATGAAAAACAGTACTCCTCCTTTGAATTTCTGCCATTTGGTGGCGGTGCTAGGAACTGTATTGGTGCGACTTTTGCATTATTTGAAATGAAACTGGTATTAGCAACAATCCTGTCACGCTATCAGCTAGAACTAGTAAATAAACAACCAGAACGTCCCAAATTTGGAGGTTTGATTAGTTACCCTGCTAGCGGTGTGAAGATGGCAATACATGGTCAGCGAAAACGTAAAGAAGAATTGCCAGCAGTTGTTTCTAGCTTACTTTAGTTAATATAGTAGCCCTTTCCAAGCTAAAAATAAATATTCATTACGGAGAAAATAGTTATGACTAAGAGCAAAAAAGGTGCAGTAGTAATCACAGGAACCTCCTCTGGTCTCGGTCGAGCAACCGCACTTTTGCTGGACAAACAAGGTTATCATGTTTTTGCAGGAGTGCGTACAGAAAAAGATGCTGAATCCCTAAAGCAAGAAGCATCTGGTTTTTTAACCCCAATCATTATGGACATCACAAAACAAGAACAAATTCAAGCTGCATCTGAATTTGTCTCATTAGCAGTCGGTGATGAAGGATTGCTAGGACTAGTCAACAATGCAACTGCTGTAGCATATGGGCCATTAGAATGTGTACCAATAGATGACGTCAGATTGAACTTTGAAGTAGGAATCATAGGACAAATTGCTGTGACACAGGCATTTTTACCAATGCTTAGAAAAGCTAAAGGACGAGTCATCAATATGAGCGCCAGTTGTGGAAGAGTCGCAATACCATACTTTGGGCTTTTATCCGCTTCAAAGTTTGCGCTGGAGGCATTTACAGACTCTTTGCGAATGGAATTACTTTCTTCTGGTGTTGAAGTTCTTTCTATTTTATCGGGTTCATTTAAAACAGATGTTTATAAAAAAGTAGAAGCTAGCTATGAGAAAACATTTGCCAATATGACACAAGATACCAAAGCTATATACGATAAAAATAGTAGAATATATCTTCAAGATGTTGTGGATGCAAACATCAATAGTATGCCATGTGAAATGGCAGCAAATGTCATTTTAAAAGCTTTAGAAGATAAAAAACCTAAAAGACAATATTTCGTCTCAGATTCTATATTATCAACTTGGTTCGATAAGATTTTTTTCCTTTTAAAAAGATTACTACCATACCAGTATTTCCATGATACTTACTATTTTGGCAGTATGCGAAAGGGTATGAAACTTGATTAAAAAATTTAGGCAAAACACTATGGTGCTAATAGCTTAATCAAAGTTTACTAAACAGCAGTCAAGCAATAATCAAGAAATGACTTCACAGGAACAGTCTCAAGTGACGAATGAAATTCTTCAAGGTAGCCTTTTAAAACTGATGTTTAAGCTATCAATTCCTAGTATTTTGGGAATATTAATGCTAAGCTTAAACAGTTTCATTGATGCTTTGTTTGCAGGGCAATTGATTGGCGAAAATGCTTTAGCTGGTATTTCGCTTGCACTACCCCTAATAGGGGTAGTCAATGGATTTACTCTTGTGATTGCGGTAGGCTCCGCTTCTATACTTAGTCGAGCTATTGGTTCTGGAGATGTAAAAACTCAATCCAAAATTTTTGGTAACTTAACAATAGTAGTTATTATTGTTTCTTTTATTATCACAATAATTGGTTACAAATTTAGTAAACAATTAATTTTATTCATGGGAGGAAGCGGTGAAGTTAGTTCCGCTGGCACTGAATATTTTCAGGTTTATATACTTGGTTCAGTATTTTCTATGTTATCTGGAGCTTACAGTCAGCTAATCAGGGCAGAGGGGAAAGCTAGATTAGACATGATATTTTCCTGGATTTTTGTGTTTGTTAATATAGTGCTAAATTATATATTCACTAAATTTTTACATTGGGGTGTTCGTGGAATCGCTTTCGCTACAATTATAGCAATGTTTATTCATGCTGTTGTAAGTTTTATTTATTTCATTTGTGGTAAAGCCACTATTCCTGTAAATTATAAAAAGCTTGTTTTAGAAATGTCTTTGCTACCTAATATTTTATTAGTGGGAATATCTGAACTGCTTTATCCCCTAATGGAATTAGTCCAAAGTTTTGTAGTTTATAAATCAATATCTAGTTATGGAATTGGTAAAGATATCGCCTTATTTGGAGCAACTAGTCAACTTAATTCATTTGTTTATATTCCTTTATTGGGATTTTCACAAGCATTACAACCTATTATTGGGATGAATTATGGTTATGGAAATTATGGTAGATTAAAAAGGGCATATTTAACTTTTGCAATAATTGCTACTATCTTATTTATATTAGTTCTCCTACCGTTACAGATATCACCTAAAATATTTTTAAATTTACTTCTCCCAAATGTTAATTTTACTAATAATGATTTATTAAACTTTAGAATTTTTACTGCATTAACGCCACTGTGGCCTGTAGCAATCTTTGGTAATACTTTATTCCAATTTATTGGTAAGGGTCAGGTTGTTGTATTTGTTATTCTATTAAGAAGCATTCTTTTATATATACCTATGGTATTATTACTTTCACGTTATTTTGGTGTTACAGGTATATATTATGGAATATTTATTGCTGATGTCCTGTTTATAGTATTTACATTTATATTAATATTTATGGAACTGAAGTATTTCAACGTGAGACATACGAAAAAACTCAATCAGTAGTAGTTATATTTTTTAAATAAATATATCTTGATAGCTAACTAATTGAGATATCACTAAATAAATTCTTTATAAGCATTAATTACACAAGTTTCTACGAGAGGTAATAACATGGCGATAATGGGAAAATACTGCAAAGCATATTTGGTAAGTAAATTACGTCAATTTGACCAATGGAGAGAAATCTCAGAAAATGTCAAAGAAGAAAAGCAACAGTTAGATGGTAAGGAAGTTGAAGTCAAGAGAGTACTGACAGATGATGATTTTCTATATTTACAAGAAAACTATGTCGTTACAGATGGGATTTTCAAAGACGAGAATATCATTTTTGATAATGTAACATCTGAGTGGAAAGATTTTTGCCAAAATACTCTTGCATTTGAGATTCCAGTTTATGATGCTGTCCAAGCATCCGAAAGTAAAAATAAAAGTAATTCGTAATAAGGAAACACTTTCATGAATGAGTTAGTACAAAGATTATCTCAAGGAAAGCATCCTGTTGAAGCCAGTTTACGACCTGAAAAAACAGCTACGGCATTAAAAGAAAGTATCGACCGAGGATATGTACATATCAAATTCACGAATACTAAGGGAGGTACTGATTTAGGTGTCCAACTTGACACAGAAGCATCAAGTTTCAAAGAAGCTGATTTTGACCATCAAAAGGGGAAAGTTCATTTAGTTGGTAACCTAACACTCAACTATGTAAAAGTTAGATGTGTTGCGGATATTGACCTGGCAACTTTAGATGGTAAAGGATATTTAGAACCATTAGAATAATAAGATTTTTCTTGACTAAGTTATTACCAGAGTACAGGACATAACTAATTAAATACCAAGAGGCTAATTATGTATCAGGATGACAAAGAAGACACGACAATTTACAAAGTTGTAGTTAATCATGAGGAACAGTATTCTATCTGGCCTATCGAGCGCGAAAATCCTCTTGGATGGAAAGATGTTGGTAAAAATGGACTAAAACAAGAATGTTTGGACTATATCAAAGAAGTCTGGATTGATATGAGACCGCTCAGTCTCAGAAAAAAAATGGAGGAAATGACATACAGCACTTAGTACTGGGTCAAACAGAACTTAATTTTCCTGTGATTATTAAGGGACAATAAGTTATCTCTTTCACAATTTATCTTTCCTAATTTTGCATTATTGATTTAACGGAGAGTTTTCATGGTGACATCTTCTATTTCTCAGGTGCGGGTATGGTTCATTACAGGTACTTCAAGTGGCCTTGGTCGAGCTTTAGCAGAAGCAGTACTAGAAAAGGGCGAAGCAGTAGTTTTAACAGCACGGAATCCACAGAAAGTAGAAGATTTAGCAGCAAAATTTCCGGGTCGTGCTTTAGCAGTGCAACTTGATGTGACGAAACCCAAAGAAGTACAAGATGCTGTAAAGCAAGCGATTGATTATTTTGGACACATTGATGTACTCGTAAATAATGCTGGATGTAAGGTTGTTGGATTAATTGAAGAACTCAGTGACTCTGAAGTTCGTCGTCAGTTTGATATAAACTTATTTGGTGTTTTGGAAACGCTGCGAGCTGTAGTACCTCACATGCGAAAGCAACGTAAGGGACACATCTTAAATATTTCGTCAATGGCTTCTTTTATGGCCGAACCAGGTGGAGGATTTTATATTGCTAGCAAGCTAGCGCTAGAAGGAATTTCTGGAACTTTACATTATGAGCTTCAACCTTTCGGTATAAAAGTCATAATAGTTGAGCCAGGTGTTTTCCTTACTAATTTTCCTGTGGGTTCTATTTTTGTAAATGATACACAAATAGAGGAAGAGGAGTATAAGGCATTTATTAATGACCGACGTAACGAAGTAATTAAACATGGTATGGAACGTAGTCGTCTGGAGGAACCGGGAGACCCAAAGAAAGCAGCTTTGGCGATGATTAAAGTGGTTGATAGCGAACAGCCACTAGTTAGATTAGCATTAGGAACCGACGCAATCGAGGGTATAAATTTTGGACTAGAGTATATTAAAAGAGATTTGGATGCTTGGAAGGAAGTTTCTATAAGTACGGATTTTGATGAAGCCTGTAAAGATAAAACTCAAGTTACGGTTTAGGTCAAAACCCTCCTAGAATAAGCATGTTTATCGCAAAAGCTGGGGATAATTAGTACAGCTTTTCATGAGAAGGGTCAGAAACTCATTATCCGCAGCCAGGAATATTTTGATTTCCGACCCCTTTTTATTTTTGAGGTACTTATCATGAAAACTACACAAACATTAAACTCCTGGGTCACCTGTCCCAAACCCAATCCTCAAGCTGGACTACGTTTATTTTGCTTTCCCTACGCAGGTGGCAGTTCTTTAATTTTTCGTACATGGGCAGACTGTTTACCTAAAAATATTGAAATTTGTCCTGTAGAACTACCCGGACGCGGAACCCAAATGAGGTCATCTCCATTCACGCGAATGGAACCTCTAGTTAGTGCGATCGCCCCGATGCTTCTACCATATTTAGACAAGCCATTCGCGTTCTTCGGTCATAGCATGGGTGGGTTGCTGAGTTTTGAACTTGCTCGTCAACTTCGTAGAGAGCATGGTAAGAAACCAGTTCACCTATTTATTTCCGCTAGGCACGCTCCTCAAATTCCGTCAAAAAAACCACCTATTCACGCACTACCAGAAATTGAGTTTAAAGAAGAACTCCGCCGTCTTAACGGTACACCTGTTTCAGTTTTGGAGAACGCCGAACTGATGCAACTACTCATCCCTATCTTACGGGCAGATTTTTCTGTCCTGGAAACTTACATTTATTCTGAGGAGTTGCCACTTGAATGCCCAATCACTGTTTTTGGTGGCTTACAAGACCAAGAAGTCAGTTTTGAAGAACTCCAAGGATGGCAAGAACAAACTAAAGCTTCTTTTCAATCACAAATGTTTCCCGGTGACCACTTTTTCATACACTCAGTTCAATCACTTTTAATTGAGAGTTTAGCTCAATACTTGAAAACCCCAACTTACAAATAAGTAGGGATATATTCTATTAGTATGATGTCATTTGCTTTTATGAGATTAGCTTCACCATCATAGCAATGAATTGCATTCACGCAAAGCCTGAATGGATAATTGAAAATTCTCCTAAGAGAGCGAAAATTCTTTTGAAATTGAATATATCAACAATTGTTATGGAGTGTCGAGTTGCTACATCCGAGGGAACGAAAAAGGTTTATGCGCTTGACTGGGATGATTGGTTATCTGTGTGGGAATATTTAGCTAATAGGGGAAATACAAAAGCGACTGCTGTTTTAAAGGCTTGTGCGAAGGAGAGTATTCCGGTAAGAGTTTCTAAGGTGCTTTCTGATGGCCAATAGTTTAGTAGCCGACCGATTGGGTAAACTTGAGAAAACTTAATATAAAATCACCACAGACAAATGCCCAAATAAGGCAATTACATTAACGAGGTCGATTTTCTCGTCCGTGATAGACGCGCAAAATAATAACATCATCCTCAAGAATAGCGTAGTGAATAATGTAACCGTATTTACCAAAAGACACTCTTATTTTCCGCAAACCTGCTACCTCATCTACGATTGCACCTCGACGTGGATTTTCCTGCAAACTTTCACCTGATAAGACGATAGCTTGTACTGCACGTGTTGCAGCATCGGCATCGTTAAGTTTGATAAAATCGTAGTGACGATTTAAGTCGTCAATCGCAGCTTGAGTCCAAACTATCTGGGACATGAGCTTTCTTCATCAGTACCTAAACTGTTTGCCCATTCACGCACTCGATGATGTGCGACTCCGGAACCTTCTTTACGATAAGCTTCAAGAGCCAACTTGCTTTGCTCAATCATTTGGGCTTCTGTAAGAGGTTGAAAATTTCGGTTTGCGTCAATCTCACCAAACTCAAATAATTCTTCTGTGGTTTGGGTCGCTTGCGTCGTCAGTAGTAACTGCTCAAAATCTTCTAATTTTCCGGATGAAGTAGTTAGCCAGGTTAATAAGAGGGTTTTCACCTGCTCTCCAGGTAAAGCTTCAAGACGCTCAAATATTTGTTGCCTAATATTACTTGCTGTCATCAATTTTCAATTTTTTGAGGTATTACTTATGGATATCGTAATTTTAACTAAAAATATTCTGTTATTACGTCACGCTTTTTCTATAAAAATCAATTGTTAACTCTAAAAAGCCAAAACAGAAACATGGCGTTCATGATAACATTTTGCCGACCATGTTGGTAGAGATAGGATACAACATCGGCAACTTTAAGAAGGTGGGTTTGCAATTCATCCTCAAGAATTTTTTCTGTCATGGCCACTCTCCTGTTTTTACCTTGTCTATCAAATCTAATAAGGATTCTGGGGTTAAGCGTTGCTGACGGGGAAACCTAATTCTAACAAGAAAGGCGATTTTCAGTTGGCGTACCACCTAGATATTCCCAGTAACAACTGCCACGGATTCGCATTTATTCTTCATAGTATATCAACCACTGCGATGAATCCGAAGGTAAAGCGAAAAGGATGAGGATACAAGGTACAGCCATCCTAAAATTACGTCGAATAACTAAATCGTTGTAAGTTTTGGCTTCTAAATCGTAAATATTAGCTTGTGCGAGACGACCACTAATATCCATGATAATTTACCCCAAATTTACCCCAATTGAAAAAAAAACAGTTTTGGCATCGTTCGCTGTAACTCCCCAAACGCTAGCAAAAACTTGGACTAAATTTGGACTAAATTCTTGAGGTGATTCGACCTGGTTTGAGCTAGTTTGACACAAAGTGGAATTCCGGCTCTTGGGGCTAGAAGCCGCTGTAGGAGCCGGAAAGGTTGATAGATTAATAAAGGCGACACCCGGATTTGAACCGGGGGATAAAGGTTTTGCAGACCTCTGCCTTACCACTTGGCTATGTCGCCTCAAATTGCAAGTCTATATCATACCAATATATCATCCAAAAGAAAACCCTTTCAAGATAAATTTTTTAAGAGTTAGCCTTAAAATCGCAATCTTGACTCGAAAATGTATCAGATTTACCTAAATTCCTGTGCCGAATGCGATAATTTCCTCTACAGTTAGACTTAAATTTGGAAAAAACCGCGACTTAATGCAATCTTTCCCTGTAAAACTTTCAAATTCGTATTCTCGCTCAATTAAAATGCTGCGTGAAGGGACTAGTTGACCAATAGAGACGGTAGGTTCTTGAATCTTAGGGTTTTTGCGTTTTGGATAACGGGCAATAGTGAAAAAAGGGTCAATAATCCATAGCTCCCTTACCCCAAAGGCAGCATACCAGAGAGGTTTGTTACGATAGTCCTCTTCCCAGTTAGTGCTAACCACCTCAATTACAACACTTGGAGGTTGTCTTAATATAGCCTCGCTCGAAGTTTCTTGATTCCAAGTATCTCGGTCTATTACGATTAAGTCAGGTTTGCGGGTGTCTCTTAGTCCTAATTCCAGCACAGGTTTAGGATGCACCAGTAACCCAAGTTGTGAGCGTCTACTTTCCATCCGCAGTTCTACAAGTAGTTCCGACCTCAGATTTTCGTGTTCTCCTGAAGGTTCAGACATCGGTGTAACAATTCCGTTTACAAGCTCATATTCCTGACCTTCAGGCAAGTCCAGCCGATAAAACTCTTCTACAGTATAGGTTTGAAATTCAACAGCAACCATAGTAAAGCCAGTGGGCAAAGTATTTTTACATTCTATCAGCATTTGAGGCAGGTAGAGACGCGATAACTCAAGTCTTTACGGAAACTAGCTTGTCAAATATAAAAAGTAATATAAAATACATTTAATTGTAACTGATAGCAGTATTTATACTCTTAGAACCTTTTGTGTCTTAAAATACTACAGCGTGATTAATTTATGGCGAAAAAGCTTCACATTACGTAAAGTCTGGTATAAGATGTTTTTTTTGTTTGATGTTTTACTTAAAAATACTCAAGTATTGGTTATCTATAGTCTATTACCCTTGTAGTGAATTCCCTGAGTAAGTCGATAAGATGAACTCGCTTACGAAGCAATCTTTGCTACTTGGTTTCTAGATTATTGAAATTTAAAAAGGAGAATTTAGTATTAAGACGCCGCTATTTATATCAGCAAATAAAAATCAACTTTCTTCGTTATTAGTAGCTCAAATAACGGACATACATTTGTTTGCCGATGAAAATCAACATTTGCAGGGAATACCAACAGAAAAGTCTTTGCGTGCAGTAATAGAGCGATTGCGCGGTATGCGAAGCGAACTTGACTTACTATTGCTAACAGGAGACCTGTCTGGTGATGGTAAAGCTGAATCTTACGAAAATTTACAAAACCTACTTTTGCCTCTAGAGATACCAATTTATTGGATACCAGGAAATCACGACAGTGCTAGGATTATGGAAGAAGTGTTCAACTTGCACTTAATTTCCCGACGAAAGTGTTTTGAGCGTGGAGGCTGGAATTTTATATTACTGAATTCTGCTTTAAGTAATCACAAATATGGTCATTTGTCAACTGATAGCTTAGATTGGTTAGATGCTCAGTTAAGAATTATTACTGATAATCCGACATTAATTTCCTTGCATCATCACCCAATTCCCGTGAATTCTGATTGGTTAGATACAAATAGCTTGCAAAATTCAGAAGAATTATTTGCTATTTTAGACAGATATTCTCAGGTAAAAATAGTATTATTCGGTCACATCCATCAGGAATTTCAGTACCAACGTCATAATGTTAACTATTTGGGCACTCCTTCTACATGCATTCAATTTCAACCACAAAGCCCAACTTTTGCTATCGAAGAAAAATCACCAGGTTTTCGTATACTGAAACTTTATTCCGATTCTACTTGGGAAACTTGGGTTGAGCGAGTTGATAAAAATTTTGAGTATTGAGTCAACCATCAACAAGTTTTTATAAACGATTATTTGTCTGTGGATGATTTAAAGCGTAAGCTTACTTACCTCTATCAACAAAAGTATATATACTTAAATATAAAACGAAAAGTATAAATAGTTACAAATCGTGAAAAAGTTTAAAGTATTGTTAAATTTGTAAATTGATTTGGGATAACTATGTCTATATGCAACTAATTCGTATTAATTCCATATTTTGAGATGGGAGTATATGTAAGATGATTGCTGACTGTTGACTGTTGACTGTTGACTGTTGTAAAGATAACTGTTGTAGGTGAAAACTTAAAACTCCCATTAACCCATTTGGTCTAAAGTTAACAATCAACAGTTAGTAGTCAACCATCAACAGTTAGTAGTCAACCATCAACCGTCAACCGTCAACCGTCAACCGTCAGTAGTTAACAAATGAGCATTTCTAATGAATTATGGCTAGCGAATCAAGATTTAGCCCAAGCTTGTTTAGAAAATCCTTTTGTTCAAGGTATTGGTGATGGTACTTTAGAACAGAAAAAATTTGCTTATTACGTTGGACAAGATGCTTTTTTCTTAGAAGCTTTTGCCCGTGCATACAGTATCGCAGCAGCAAAAACTTCTGACTACTCCGATTTTATTACTTTCCACACTCTTGCTGGTGGTGTTTTGGAAGAACTACGGCTTCATGAAGGCTATGCTGCTAACTGGTTTGTGAATCTTAGTTCTGTAGAGATTGGTGCTGCAACCCGTCGTTACACAGATTTTTTGTTAGCAACAGCCTGGAGTAATGATGTAGCTTTAACAACAGTGGCTATGTCTCCTTGTATGCGCTTGTACGCTTTTGTGGGCGAACAATTAGCAATTAATGGTATTCCTAATCACTTGTATAGTGATTGGATTCGGACTTACAGTAGCTCAGATTTTCTTCCTTTAGCAAACAAATTAGAAAATTTGGTTGACAAATACGCCACAACAAATACAGCAAAATTACATTCAACGTACCGTTATGCAATGCAGTGTGAACTTGACTTTTTCCAAGCTGCCTGGATGATTTAAAGCATCGATTTATATCTATTGATTGGATAGACAAATATATATATTCTTCCTATTATTTGATGAATGTATCATTTTGTATCAATTTTATACAAAAAGTTGAAGTATTGTTCAAATTTGTTACTTGATTCTGGTATATTCCTTTATACAACAAGTTAGTTAAAGTTATACATCGTCATTTTGTTACTTTCTAAGCACTATATTTTCATCAAAATACTAAGAGCTTAGGAACAGGGATAACTGTGTCTGTATACAACTACTTTGTATTAATTCCATATTTTGAAATAGGAGTATATAGCATGAGTCGTATTAACGGATTTGTTGGACGTAGAAATTTCTTAAAGTTAGTTGGTGCTGGAAGTGCAGGGATTGCAGCAACTGTAGCCGCTGGTAGTATTATTTTGGATGGAGAAGAAGCACTTGCTCAAAAACCAACCACTCCTGTGAAAAAGCCTCAACCTGTTTCTCCCGATAGTGCTTTAAAACAATTGATAGAAGGTAATAGAAGGTTTGTTGAAGGAAAACGTGCAGCTCCAAATCAATCGCGGTTACGTTTACAAGAAACTGCTGTAGCTCAGTATCCTTTTGCTTCAATATTAGGTTGTGCGGATTCTAGAGTACCAGCAGAAATTGTTTTTGACCAAGGTTTAGGAGATTTATTTGTAGTTAGAGTCGCAGGTAATGTTTCTAGTCAAACAGCAATTGGAAGTTTAGAATTTTCTACTGCTGTTTTGGGTTCTCAGTTAATTGTAGTTTTGGGTCATGCAAAATGCGGTGCAGTTATTGCTGCGATTAAAAACGAACCCCTTCCTGGTAGAATAGGTGTTTTTGTGGAAGAAATTAAACCTGCCGTTGAAACTGTTAGATACAAAACTGGAGACGTAGAAAAGAATTCGATTATTGCCAATGTTCAATACCAAGTGAAAAAATTATCAGAAAGTTCAACAATTATTGGTGGTTTGATTAAAGAAGGTAAGCTAAAAATCGTTGGTGGTCTTTACGACCTTGCTAGCGGTAAAGTTACATTGGTAACCTGATAACTGTTGACGGTTGACTGTTGACTGATGACTGATGACTGTTGACTGTTGACTGATAACTGTTGTACAGATAACTGTTATAGAGATAATTCAAAACTCAAAACTGAAAACTTTCATGAACTCATTCAACCCAAAGTACAGTTAACCGTCAACCGTCAACAGTCAACCGTCAACAGTCAACAGGGAATTCTAAAAATGTCAGAGAATTTCAGAAGTCAAGCGATTACATCCGGGGTACAGCGTTCACCTAATCGCGCAATGCTACGTGCTACTGGTTTTCAGGATGAGGATTTTAGCAAGGCGATTGTTGGTGTTGCCAATGCTTATAGTACTATAACCCCTTGTAATATGGGGTTGAATTCCCTAGCAGAACGGGCACAGGATGGTATTCGTCAAGCTGGGGCTATGCCACAAATTTTTGGTACGATTACTGTTAGTGATGGTATTTCTATGGGTACTGAGGGTATGAAATATTCCCTGGTCTCCCGCGAAGTTATTGCTGATTCTATCGAAACCGCTTGCAATGGCGAAAGTATGGATGGTGTTCTTACCATCGGTGGTTGTGATAAAAATATGCCCGGTTCTATGATTGCTATAGCTCGCATGAATATTCCGGCTATTTTTGTTTATGGGGGTACTATTAAGCCTGGTAGTTATAGGGAATGTGACCTCACTGTTGTTAGCTCCTTTGAAGCCGTTGGTGCTTACAAAGCAGGCAAAATGCCTGAAAGCGAACTCATGGAAATTGAACGTCGCGCTTGTCCTGGTGCTGGTTCCTGTGGTGGAATGTATACAGCAAATACCATGTCTAGTGCTTTTGAAGCAATGGGGATGAGTTTAGTTTATTCCTCCACAATGTCAGCGGAAGACGCAGAAAAAGCTGAAAGTGCAGAAAAATCTGGTCATGTTTTAGTCGAAGCAATTCGCAAACAGATTTTACCCCGTCACATCATCACCCGCAAATCCATTGAAAACGCTATATCTGTAATTATGGCTGTGGGTGGTTCTACAAATGCAGTATTACATTTTCTCGCAATTGCCCATGCAGCGGAAGTACCTTTAACATTAGATGACTTTGAAGCAATCCGCGCTCGCGTTCCTGTATTGTGTGATTTAAAACCTAGTGGTCGTTACGTAGCGACAGATTTACACAGAGCAGGTGGTATACCGCAAGTCATGAAAATGCTACTCGACCACGACCTGTTGCATGGCGAATGTTTAACAATCACTGGACAAACGGTTGCAGATGTACTCCAAAACATACCATCAGAACCACCCGCAGGACAAGATGTAATTCGTCCTTGGGATAAACCGATGTATGCTCAAGGACATCTAGCGATTCTTAAGGGTAATTTAGCCACAGAAGGTGCTGTAGCTAAAATCACTGGTGTCAAACTGCCAAAAATTATCGGGCCAGCAAGAGTATTTGAATCAGAGGAAGAATGTTTAGAAGCGATTTTGGCAGATAAAATTAAACCAGGTGATGTCTTAGTAATAAGATACGAAGGACCGAAAGGCGGCCCGGGAATGCGAGAAATGCTAGCTCCCACCTCCGCAATTATTGGTGCTGGGTTAGGAGACTCCGTAGGATTAATAACCGACGGACGATTTTCCGGGGGAACATACGGGATGGTAGTCGGACATGTTGCACCCGAAGCTGCAGTTGGTGGTACTATAGCACTAGTAGAAGAAGGGGATAGTATTACAATTGATGCTCCTGCAAGGTTGTTACAGTTGAACATATCCGATGAAGAACTAGCGCTTCGTCGTGAAAAATGGATACCCAAAGCACCACGTTACACCAAGGGGACTCTAGCAAAATATGCCAAACTAGTTGCTTCTAGTAGTCTTGGTGCAGTTACAGATTTAAATCTGTTTTGAGAGAAGCAGCATAGCTAATGCCAAAACGTTGTTAACAAATATTATTAGATAGTAAACCAGGTTTCTTGGAAAGAAATATACTATAGGTGTAGTTCTTTTAACAAGAAGCCTAGTTTTTTGTTTTTTAACTTTTGTTTATAACAGAATATGATTGAACTACAAAACTTCAACATGGGCTGGAATCTACCACAAGTATTTTCGCATAATATTTCACATAACATCCAACAAGCGAAAATTTTAGTGAGCAACTCCACACAGCAAGTCGGAGAATCCTTGAAAACAACAGCAAATACAGCAACAGACACAGTAATTAATACCCTGAACAGCGCTAGTCAACAAGCCAAAGGAGCTATAGACCAGACATTTCACCAGACATTTCAAGGTACAATTGCTTATTCTGTTAGTGATTGGTTACAGGATTACCCAGCCTTAATTAAGATATTTAATATTTTGGGTTGGGGAACAAACCACCCAATAATTAGTTTAGTCATTATCATCTTATTTTTTGCGATAATTTTTAGTCTAGTAAAAGCGATAGTGCGTGTTATTGAAACAGCTAGTTGGTCACTTTTGAAAATACCGTTTCAATTAATTGGAATTTTACTCAAATTAGCATTTACTAACTTGAGCAAAATAGCTGGCTATTCCTTTAAACAAATTACACAGCCAAAAACAAGTAACACTGCACTAGCTTTAAATGTTGCCAACTTTGAACCAGTTATTCCAGATAAACAGCAACGATTAATAGAAATTTCTGTGAGATTAGAAGAACTACAAAAAGAACAAAATCAACTTTTACAAGAAGCAACCGAACTAATGTCATCAAGCAATTCGCAATTCGCAATTCAAAATTCGCAGTTATAAGAAAGTACTTAATTAATTCAATAATTATTAAATTGGTAATTAATTGCGAATTGCGAATTGCGAATTGCGAATTGGTATTACCCCCTAATCCCCACTCCCAACTCCCCACTCCCCACTCCATACTGTTCAACTTGCATATTCCACAGCGAGTAATACTCACCTTTATCTTGCAAAAGTTCTTCATGAGTACCGGACTCAATCAACCGTCCATTCTTAAGAACTAAAATACGGTCAGCCATACGTACAGAAGCCAAACGGTGAGTAATTAACAGAGTTGTTTTCCCCCTAGCAAGCTCCACAAATTGCTGATAAATTTCGTACTCACTACGAGGGTCAAGAGCAGCAGTTGGTTCATCCAAAATGAGTAACTGAGATGTTTCTCTAATAAAAGCACGAGCAAGAGCTAACTTTTGCCACTCACCTCCAGAAAGTTCAGTACCACCAAATTGTTTACCCAACGGAGTATCCTCTGTTGTCGGAAACTTGTCTACTAGTTTAGAAATACCAGCCTTTTCGATAGCATATCTAATACGTTTCTGATTATCTAGAGCATCAATATCACCTAAAGCAACATTTTCTCCCACTGTCAGTGCATAACGACCAAAGTCTTGAAACACAGCAGCAATTTGTTTACGCCATTCATTCAAGTTTAATTCTTTTAAATCCACATTATCAATTAAAATAGCTCCGTCTGTAGGGTCGTATAAGCGAGCGAGCAGCTTAACTAAAGTTGTTTTACCTGCTCCATTTTCCCCAACTAAAGCAACAGTTTCACCCTTTTTCAGTGTAAAGGAAATATCCGACAGAACTGAGCGACCATCGGGATAGCAAAAATTTACTTTATCAAAAGTGATACCATTTCGTACTGGGAGAGGTACTGATTTACCAGGAATACATAAAATCATTGTTGGTTCGCTCTCCAAAAAGCCGAAAAAGTGTTCCATATAAAGCACAGTTTCATAGAGACCGAGACAAATAGTAACGAACTGTTCCAGATTCTGTTGAAGAAAACTTAATGATTGTACAAATAAAAGCACATTCCCAGGGCTAATCTGTCCTTTAAAAGCTTGTTGCACCACTAAGTAAAAAGCAAAACCATTACCGAGAGTACTCAAAAGTGACAAACCTGTCTCCCAAAAAGCTTGCTGGTTTCTGAGATGACGCATAGTTTGATGCAAAGACTGAAATGCTTCTACATAGCGACTAATAAAGAAGGAACCGAGTTTAAATAACCGTACTTCTTTAGCGTAAGTATCGGTTAGCATCACAGTCGAACAGTACTGCATCCGACGTGCTTGGGGGCTTTTTTCAAAAGTAGTTTCCCAAATGGTCATTTCAAACTGAAAAGAAACAAATATCTGAGGTAAAGTTGCAAGGATAATTAAAATAGGAATTCCCCACCCCAAGGGAGCTAGTAACACCACCATACCCACCAAAGTCACAAAAGTACGACCACCCTGAGCTAAATTACTAATCAAACTCAGCGGCTGGTAATTGATTTGTTGTTGGAGCATTTGTAGCTCGTCATAAAACTTAGCATCTTCAAAACGTCTCAAATCAGGAAAACTATCAGCTTTACCCATCAACAGCAAATTAATATGAGCCATGAGTTTTTCCGCTAAGTTTCCCTGAACAGCTTTAACCCAAGGATTCAAAATCGTATCCAGAAGCATTGCTCCAACCCATCCACCTACCAAGCTAGCAAGCATGACGGAAGTGAGTTCTACCCCTTGGTTTAAAGCGATTGCTACTGTATCCACCACTTGTTTGCTAATCCAGACAGTGAATGCAGGTATAAGACCCTGTAACAAAGTTGAAAGAATCAGAAAGATGGTGTCCCTTGGTGCAGCTTTCCACAAAAAAGGAAGAGAGCGAAATATAGATTTAATATAGTCGCGTAGGAATTTTAACACTTGCTTAAATATATTCATTAATGTTAGTCCTTTTGGTTAGTATTTTTGGGTTATTATAATTATCTTTTGAATCTAACAATCTCAGAAATATAGTAATTAGTAGACCTGTAATATCTAAAATATATCTAATTCAGTATAAGTTTTAATATGTATATTTTAACGAAAGTATATAAACTGAAAAGACATAAATCCCTTAATTAAGCCTATTTATAGTAGTGTGACAAGCTAAATACTCAACTCAAATCAGCCTGAAAAAGCGTTAATTCAACATACTACCTAAAGTAATCATGTTGTAATTTCAATTGTAACCTTGGTAAATAATACTGACAATTTAGGACATAAATACTTAAGTTACGGCTATTTAAAAACGACAAAGGTATTGTTATTTAACAACTCACGTTGTAATTATAAATATCAAAGCTATAACTATAAAAGTGGGTAAATCTACCAACAGTCAGCAGTCAACAGTCAGCAGTCAACAGTCAACAGTCAACAGTCAACAGTCAACAGTCAACAGTCAACAGTCAACAGTCAGCAGTCAACAGTCAACAGTCAACAGTCAACAGTTAACAGTCAGCAGTCAACAGTCAACCATATGAAACGCTGGTTTTGCGGTTTTTCTCCAATAACAAGTTCTTCTTCTGCAGTCCCTCCTCAACCAATCGATAGCGAAATGTTGTGGAAAGGAGCAAATTCGTTTTTTTTGTGCGGAAATTGGGGAAAACAACAAGTTATCACTATGACGGAAGGCAATGTACGACTTGCTATAGTCGGTACTTGTCTTGCATCTCACCAAACTTTGGTCGAATTATTTCAACTCGCTATTAGAAGAAAAGACTACAGCCAATTAATTAGATTACCTGGTAGCTATAACTTAATTGTTCAAGATGACAATGATACTTATGTTTTTACAGATGTAGCTGGCTTAAAACCTATATTTTATACAGAATATGGCTCTTATATCGTTTATTCTTCTTTAGGAGTCACTTTACAACAATTAATCAAAGCAGAAGTAGATTCTGTTTGGCTGGCAAACTGTTTGCTGGGTCTAATCAGAGCAAACGAAGCCCAAAATCGCTCTCCTTTCCGGAATGTTAAATCTGTTCCCAGTGGTCATTATTTACAAATATCTTCTGGTCAAGCAATCTGTAAAAAATATTGGCAAGAACCTCAGGAATATATTAAATTCTCTGAAGCTGCTGATAAATTAAGGCAAGAGTTAGTAACTGCTGTAGAAGGTAGAATAAATTTATATGGCAATGTGACCAGTGATTTAAGTGGTGGCTTTGATTCTACAAGTTTGGCTTTATTAGCAGCAAAAAAGCTAGCTTCTCAAAATCAAACACTACATACAATCACTTTTAAGAGTGGTGAAGCAACAGAATCTGATGATTTTAGATGTGCTCAACATGCAGCTAGTATTTACTCAAATATTGCACCTTCTGTATTAGAAACACAAAAGCTTCCCCCAGATTTTAGTAACCTAGAGCTAATCCCACTCTTGGATACACCAGAAACTTCCCTCTTGACTATTGGTACAATTAACCATACCCTGAAAGTTATTCGTTCTTTTGGTTCTCAAGTTCATTTGAATGGAGAAGGTGGAGATGCTGTTCTTTGCGCTTCTGATTCCTATTTAACTGATTTATTCAAACAGCTAAAAATAGGAAAGTTTCTGCAACATGCTTATGGGTGGTCACGAGTTAGCAGAGTATCACCGATACCTTTAATTGTCAGAGCAATAAAGATGAGTCGTGTTTCATACGCTAGTAGTTTGTGCCAACAAACTCAACAATTAATGAAAGAACAACTTTCATCACGCTCATTAGTTCGCAAGTCACAAACAAGTGAGATTATAGGATGGGACTCGTATCCAGAAATTGTCAGTTGGTACACCCAGAAAACTGTCGATTTAGCTGCTTCCGATTTACAGACATTTGCACAAAATGCAATACCTTTGGCTAACTCACCTGAAAAACATGAATCTATCTCTATAATTCAATTGAATGCTCTGTCTTGCAAAGGTTTACAGCAGCTAGCCCAAACTTATAATGTTAATATAGAATTTCCCTATCTTGATTCATTAATAATTGACACTTGTCTAAGTGCTAGACCAGAAGAACGAACAACTCCATTTTCATTCAAGCCTTTACTTTCTAAAGCTTTGCAAAATGATTTACCTTCGAGCGTTTTTACACGCAATACTAAAGGTAGTTACACAGCTGATGATTTTGTTGGTATTCAGCAAAATTTCGCGGTCGTCAAGGATTTATTCAAAACTTCGCTTTTGGCTGACATGGGTTTAGTTGATGTTAATGAGTTACGAAATGCTATTAGGCAATTTAATACAGGAATCGTTAATACTGGTTTTTCGGCTTTTAGTCAGACGCTAGCAACGGAACTTTGGTTACGACGCTTGGTAGATGCTGGTAATAATTTTTGGGTTAGCGAGCAAAGAACCCCTATCCACAATTTTTAATTTTGTACGTGAAGTGTTTCTGGAGGGTATTTTTAATTTTGAATTGAAAATGTTGGGGTTTCCTTTCATCGTCAACCAAATCTACAAAGGTTTCAGTAATTACAACTGTTTAAAAGGAGAATGACAAATGCAAGAATTTCGCATACCAAAACATGTAACTTTTACATTTTTTAATGAGAGTGCTGTACTCTTAGATTCTAGAAAAAATGCTTATTATGCTTTGAATGAAAGTGCCGCAGATTTTTGGCAATTATTAAGCCAAATGGGTTCTTATGAAAAAGCACTGCAACAAATGCTGGAATCATATGATAATTCTGGCGATGTAATTACCAAAGATATGGAAGAATTAGTTAACTCTTTAGTCAAATCGGGACTTTTAGAAAAAGTGTAAAATCCTCAATCTTAAATTTAAAATCTTAAACCAAAAATTGGAGAAATATTATGGATATAGAAATGTCAGTAAGTCCTATAAAAATGAAACTGAGTTTTATAGATAGTTTCAAAGGAATATTTACTGTTGTAACTGCTGTTATAGCTTTACGTTGTTTGTCATTAGAAAGAATTTCTAAAATTCTCAACTATGTAAAGTCTTACTGCTCTCGTGAAATTACTGTAGAAGAGGCAGATGTTATTTGGAATGCAGTCAGAAAAACTAGCTTCTTCTTCTCAGGAAGAGTTGCCTGTATTGAATTATCATTAGCGTTTGTTATTTTTGCCTTATCAAAAAGTCTATCAGCAACTTGGTGTGTAGGTGTAGCTAGCGAACCATTCCGCGCACATTCGTGGGTTGAAGTTGATGGCAAACCCTTCCGTGAAGAAAATTATCTCGAACATAAAGATAATTTCAGAAAGTTATTCGCTGTTTAAATACTAAATAAACCCCTCACCCAACAAAAGAAACCCCACCCCCAACTCCCTCCCCCCTAGGCTACCGCGTACACACGTTACTTACAACTTGTGTGTACACGGTAGGCGTGCGGGGAGGGAGCTACGAAAATAGGTAGAAATAATGTCGATTTTTGATTTTAAAAAAAATTATCATAAATCTCAACCCCCTCCCCGTAAACGGGGAGGGGGTTGGGGGTAGGGTTTATTTTGTAGCAGTATTTTAATCTAAACTACAAATTCAACAAGTAAAGAATTAGTGGTGACGTCGGTAGTAGCCTCTAAACCACTTATTATCGCGGTAATAACCTCTTTTTCTCCACAATGTCATTTCGACAGCATCACCTAATTCAGTTACTTGAGGTTTGTTGTATTCTTTAAGAGAAGTCATGTTTGCCTCCAAATTTCTTTCCAAGATAAAGTTGATTTGTAATCACAAGCTAGAATGAACATCTATTTATTAGATGTTTTAGCTATGTTTATAATTTACCGAATTAAATTCATTTTTACAAGCATTTAAAAGAGTTTAATAGTCATAAATAAGACAGTTATGTCTGGTATTTAAAATACATAATCTACTAATCTTTACATAATAATAATAACCAATAAACTGCCAATAGAAGTATTTTTTAAATGATGATAGCTTTGGGTAAAATAAAGTAAATTTTGCCTAAAATCTGAAAATATTTGTATTGTAGAGACAAAAAGCAGTATTGCACTCAAATAATCTATAAAACTAGAATTTATGTACTGTAAATACACATACCCATAATATTTATTTACTTAAAGTTTTGTTAACTATTATTAAGTAAAATTAAAACAAGCATAAAACTTGTGCTTCGCTCATAAATAGAAATACAGGCAGCATCAATTATATTTTGTATATCTTGCAGCAAAAATATTTCCCTGCTAGAGGTTGTTTATAAAGAAAAGTGAAGGGTTATATGAAGTAGGCACTGCATAAGTTGATTTGACCTGTATCTATTAACTATTAGGGATACCATAAGCAAAATCAAGAATCATCAGAATATTTTACTTAGATTTTACAAGGAAGGTTTGCTGTGGAAAAGCAAAGTCATTATTTAACACCTTTTCAACGACAATTTTTAATCGCGAGTTTAGATAACGAAATACGTCCAGAGTATCGTCGTCGGATTGAAATTATGCTGTTGGCAGATGCAGGTAGAACCCAAACACAAATTTGTACAACCGTTGGGTGCGCTCAAGAAACAGCACGGTATTGGATTACAATGCTACAGACAGGTTTGGCTCTACATTGGTATGAACAACCAATGGGTCGTCCCAAAGCGATAAATGATAAATATTTGGAACGTTTGCAAGAATTGGTCAGTCACAGTCCCCGTGATTATGGTTATTCTTTTAACTATTGGACAGCGCAATGGTTAAGCAAGCAACTAGCAAAAGAGTTTGATATTGAGGTAAGCGCTCGTCATATCAATCGTCTGCTTAAGGAAATGGGACTTTCTACTCGGCAGAAGCGTATAGCTGACTGTAGGGAAATAGTTTCAATGTCTAAGGTAAGCTAATACTTGTAGGTTGGCTCGTTCCACGAAAACCAACATATTATAGAGTGTTTGTAGGTTGGCTCGTTCCACGAAACCCAACATACTATAGAGTGTTTGGAGGTTGGGTTGTTAGCACTCCTCCCTTATCGTGTACCGCAGGTAGTCTTCGGGATTTACGTGTAGCGTGACGCTTCGTCATGGCTTTGGGAAGCCTAACATATTATTTTGTTGGGTTTCGTGGAACGAGCCAACCTACTTTTAAGGACATAAATATAGTATATTTAACTAATTAAAACTATTAATTTATTGTTTTTTATACTTTTGATGTTGTAAGTTGTAATTAAGGCTAATAAAGAAAACTAATAAATTAAATTTTTGTAAATTTACTGATTATTTAAATAGGAGATTAGTATATGAAACATTGGTTTTGTGGCTTTTCAGCAACAAATAATTCTTCTGTCGCAGAACTTTCTGAACCATTAATTAAACCATTAGATAGTGAAATGCTTTGGTCTGGTTCAAATCCTTTTTGGATATGTGGTAACTGGGAAAAACAGCAAGTTATAACACTGTTTGGAGATTCTGTTCACTTAGCTATAGTTGGTACTTGCCTTGCACCTTATCGGACTTTAGTGGAATTATTTCAGAATGCTGTCAAAACAAAAGATTATAGCCAATTAATCCGATTACCTGGTAACTATAATCTAATTGTGCAAGATGAAACAGATACCTATATCTTTACTGATGTAGCTGGTCTCAAATCTGTATTTTATGCAGAATATGAGTCCAATATAGTTTATTCTTCCCTAGCGATTCCTTTGCGACAGTTGATAAAAGCAGAAGTCGATAAAACTTGGCTTGCGACTTTTCTAATGGGTATGACAACACCAAGCTTATTACAAAATCGTTCTCCTTTTTGTAATATTCAATCTGTTCCCCCAGGTCATTACCTGCACATATCATCAGGTAAAGTAATCTGTAAGCGATACTGGAAAGCACCAGAGCAATATATTAGTTTTTCCGAAGGAGCCAAACAATTACGCGAACAGCTATTAACAGCGGTTGAAGGTAGAGCTAAGTTATATGGTAATATCAGCAGCGATTTGAGCGGTGGATTTGATTCTACAAGCTTAGCTTTAATTGCAGCAAAAAGTTTAGCAGAGCAGGGACAGAAATTACACACAATCACCCATAAAAGCATTTCGGCTATTGAAACCGAAGATGTAAAATGGGCAGAACATGCAGCTAGTCTGTATCCAAATATTGAAGCGATTATGCTTGAAGCATCGGAAGTTCCTCAAGAGTATAGTTACTTGGAGAATATTCCTCTGACTGATGCACCAGATTCCACAATTGCTAACATTGGACAACTCAGCTACTTGATGCAAATAATTAAGTCTAAAGATTCTCGACTTCATATGAGTGGAGATGGAGGAGATGCAGCACTTGTAGTTTCTTGGTCATATTTGGCAGATTTGCTAAAACGTAGAGAAATAAGAAAATTTATTAATCATACCTACGGATGGTCAAGAGTTAGTCTTCGCTCTCCAATAACTTTAATCAGTAAAGCTGTAAAATTGGGTCTCACTTCATATCGTCAGTGGTTACTTCGACAAGCTAAACAATTAGTAGCTGGAGAGCTATTATCTCAGTCCCTAGTCAGTGAGTCCACAGATGTATCTCTAGGATGGGATTCTTCTCCACAAGCTGCGAATTGGTATACAAAAGAAAATGTAGATTTAGTTGCTACAGATTTAAAAAAATTAGCAACAACTGCAGTACCTTTTGCCGATATTCCAGGACAAAATGAAGCTATCGCAACTATTTATGCAAATGGAATGGTTGATAAAGTTTTGCAGCAAATAGCTGAAACTTATGGTGTGAATTTAGAATTTCCTTTTCTTGATGGGTTGGTTATTGATGCTTGTCTCAGTGTCAAACCAGAAGAACGCACAACACCATTTGCATTTAAACCACTTCTTTCTGAAGCACTACAACATGATATACCAAGAAGTATTTTTGTACGCAATACCAAAGGTGATTATACAACTGACGAGTTTAACGGACGCAAGCAAAATTTTCCTGTCATTGACAAATTATTACAAACTTGTTTGTTAGCTGATATGGGTCTGATTGATATGAAAAAATTTCGTCCTGTCATCAAACAATTTAGTATGGGGTTTGATACTGTTACGTGGCATTTCAATCAAACATTAACAGCTGAACTCTGGTTGCGCTCTCTAAATAATAATAATCAGAGATTTTGGATGTAATTCATAAATTACATTACCTGGCTTTATAGTCTTACTTTTTGCTTACTAAATTGGGAAATATATTATGAGCCTAGAATTATCACTAAATCCAATCACAATCAAACTTACTTGGATAGACCGTTTAAGAGGTTTATTCGCTTTAGTAATTGCCTATTCAGCTTTACATTTTTTGTCTCTTTCAAGAATTTGTGAAATTCTCAGTACACTCAAGCCTCGCTGCTCTCGTGAAATGACAACTGAAGAAGCTGACGTTGCTTGGGGAGCAGTACGTAAAACAAGTTTTTTCTTCTTTGGAAGAGCTGCTTGTATAGAGTTATCATTAGCTTTTATTATTTTCGCTCTGACTAAAGGTTTATCCGCAACCTGGTGTGTAGGTGTCGCAACTGAACCTTTTCAATCGCACGCATGGGTTGAAATTGATGGTAAACCCTTCAAAGAAAGCGATTATTTTAAAAGACATTTCCAAAAATTGTTGGAGTCTTAATCAAGTAGAAACATAGAAACATAGAGATATAAAGATATAGAGATATAGAGACTAAACAGGTTTAGTCTCTACATTTTTTTTCACATAATACCCTTAATAAATAACCCGGCTCTCTAGAAAAGCCGGGTATTTAACGAATTATCTTGTTAGTTTAATTTACTATCTGATAGTTAAAGATTTTGTAAACTAAACTTAGAAGAAGTAACGTTTGCGATTTATACCAAAGTAATCACGGCGTCTAATGCGAACACCCAAGGTCACTTTTACTGCATCACCTAATTCAATTACTTCAGGTTTTTTGTATTCTGTATTAGTCTTCATTTTGTTCTCCAATGTGTTCTGATTTAGTAAATTCAACTTAGAAGAAGTAACGTTTGCGATTGATACCAAAGTAGTCACGGCGTCTAATGCGAACACCCAAGGTCACTTTTACTGCATCACCTAATTCAATTACTTCAGGTTTTTTGTATTCTGTATTAGTCTTCATGTTGTTCTCCAATGTGTTAATAAACAGTACAGTTTTCAAATTTGAGCTATAAATATCAGTTCGTTAACTGGATGCTTTAGCTATATATATAAGATACAAAATTAACGATGCATCGACAAGTATTTTTCCTGTATTGAATAGTTATAAATTAGACATTTTCGTCTTGATTCGTAAGCTTCCTTATGAATAATAATTAATGAAAAAAGAAATTATATTGTGAAAAGTATTCATCGTTATTTAGAGTTATATCGCCAAAAAATGTCACAAAATTCAGATACTTTTGTCCTGAAAATAAGTACATTTTGCTATTTACACAGAATCGGAATCTATCATTAAGTTTTGTAAAAAACTGCATAAAACTTATACTTTGCCCTTAAAGGTATATACACATAATACAAATTGTATTATGCCCTCAAAATTCCTATTGTTAACTTTGAGTTAGGGTGCATACTCTAAAATTATGGACGTATTAGTACGTATGTAACGAGTGTAGGCAAACAAGAAGAGTTTAAGAGTTTTTTCATAAGCCCTACCTACTTATAAATAAGTAGCTCATAAACAAAAAGCAGAATTAATTCAGGCGTTTTACTCAAATTTTACAAGGAAGGATTGCTGTGGAAATACAAACCCACTACCTAACACCATTTCAACGACAACTTCTACTCGCAAAGCTAGATACAGAGTCACGTCCAGAGTATCGTCGTCGTATTGAAATTATTTTGCTGGCAGACGCAGGTAAATCTCAAACACAAATTTGTGCAACTTTAGGTTGTGCTCAAGAGACTGCACGGTATTGGATTGCTATGCTACAGACAGGTTTAGCTTTACGTTGGTACTCGCAACCAATGGGTCGTCCCAAAGCTGTTAATGATAGATATCTGGAACGCTTACAAGAATTATTAACTCATAGTCCCCGTGATTATGGTTATGCATTTCAATATTGGACTGCTCATTGGCTAAGTAAACAACTAGCAAAAGAACTTAGTATTGAAGTCAGTGCTCGTCATATCAATCGTTTGCTTAAAGAGATGGGGCTTTCTACTCGGCAGAAACGCACGACTCAGGAAGTAGAGCAAATGTCTGTAATGTCTGTTAACTAATAACCATATACATCTTCAATTCCGTTCCATAATATTTTTTTGTGCTGTTCAAATATATCATACCAATTATTTGGTTTACACTAATTGAGGCATGGTTTTCTAGTTTAGCAACGGCATATATTATTTACTGTTTCATAACTTTTAAGCCATGCTCAATTACAATCACATGTTAAAGATTTTTCAAATAACACAAAAATTTAGAGCATTAGATAATATATTAAGCCACTATATAATTAACTTCCAAATTATCTAATTAAAATAACAATGTTTACACCACGCAACATTCCCACAGATGAAGTATTACAAGAACTCGGTCGAAATTATCCGGATTTAGAAATAAATTCAGTTAGAGCCTGTCTAGCTTTTTTAACAACAACTGCCGAAGTTTACGAAGCTTTTGATACCCATTTTGCCCGCTATGGTCTATCAATGGGTAAATTTACAGTCCTAATGCAACTTTTGCAAGCATCTGATACTGGACTAACACCTTCAGAATGTGCCGACCGCACTAATGTAACACGGGGTACTATCACCGGACTACTCGACGGACTCGAACGGGAGCAATTGGTTCAAAGGCAACCACACCCAGCAGATAGACGGATGCTCACCGTGAAACTGACAATAAAGGGACAAGAGCTACTCGATAAAATGCTACCAGACCATTTTTGCCGTACCACTGGGTTAATGTCTAATCTTTCTACAGAAGAAAAAAAAATCTTTGTGCAACTACTGGCTAAGCTACGTGCAGGAACACCTGTCATGCGAGAAGCTTAACAACTCATCTATTGCGTCAAAAGTAATAAGGAGCCATACTATATGGTAACTTAGTATATAGAAGCAAATGAGGGGGCAACATGAAGAAGCTCAGCGTCAAACAGAAAAATTGGTTGCTATCTGTTCACATCGCGATTGCGGGAATTTGGTTTGGGACAGCTTTGATAATGGTTGTGATTGGGCTAAGCAACAGAAATACAACTAGTGGTGATGCGTTATATGCGATTAATGCCATACTTAAGAAACTAGATGATTTCGTCATAATTCCTGCAGCTATGGGTTCATTATTAACTGGTGCGTTGCTTTGCTGGTTAACAATATGGGGATTTGTAAAACATTACTGGGTTATTACAAAATGGGTGGGGACAATTGCACTAATTATTTTTGGTACATTTTGGTTGGGACCTTGGACAAACGCAGCCACCTCAATTTCTGAAGTAGAAAGATTACAAGCTTTGTCGAATCCCCTTTATATGTTTGATGTCAAAGGAATGATTATTGGTGGTGCGATAACCACCTTAAGTCTATTAACTATTATTGCAATTTCCACTCTTAAACCTTGGGGAAGACGCAATACAGCCAAAGATAATGATATGTCCAAAAAAATAACGCTCACAGATTAATTTTACTTACTTAAACATGTGAGCGTCCCAACCATGAGTGTTCCTACTTTATTAGATTCAATAGCTAAGAGATGCTTTCCAGAAAAATGTAGAGAAGTGATTAATCACGTCTCTACTGCGGTCAAATTACCTGTAAAGTTCTTCCTTCCCTCCTCTCTCGTTAAGCAGGAACCGTTTCTTCCAAAAGTACAAAAGATTTCTTAGTTGCACCACAAATCGGACATTTCCAATCATCGGGAATAGCTTCAAAAGGAGTACCAGCAGCGACTCCAGAATCAGGGTCACCCGTTACAGGGTCATAAATCATACTGCATTGTTTACAAATCCATTTACGAGTTGTTGGACTTTGTCCCACCGCTTTAGGTGCAGGTCTTCCACCAGTCAATACTTCTAAAGCTTCCGTGTAACGGTCAGCATGGTAATGTTCAACATGCTTGAGTAAACCAAAGCGGTGTGCAGCTTCGCGAAAAGTATCAGCATGAACAACAGATTCTTTGGCTTGGTTAATAAATTCCGTCAGCGCGGAATTATTTTTTTCTTGTTTTGCAGTTTCAGCATATTGAGGATACATAGTTGTATACTCAAAAGTCTCACCTTCGATAGCTAAATCTAAACAGTGAGACATAATTTGTCGCTTTTGTTCATCAGTTAACGCACCAGGATTTTCAATCACAAGTTCTGGATGCAACAGTACAAAATGAGCAAAAGCATGTTGAGTTTCTTGCTCTGCAGTTTCGCGAAACAGCTTAGCGATATCTGCAAAACCCAGCTTTCGCGCCACTTCAGCAAAAAATAAATACTTACGATTCGCCATCGACTCGCCGGCGAAAGCTGATTCTAAGTTTTTGAGCGTAGTGATTTTTGACAAATCCATAATTTTTTGGAAGCGAAGGAACAGTTATTTGTCCTGAGAAAATTCAAACACATCACAAAATAAGCCGATATTTAACAAATTCTCAGAAGGGTATATCGACTCTCTGGTTGTGATATTATAGGAGAATTATAGAAATTTATTTAATTTTTTACATTGACGTTTTTACTAATAGCCTAAACTAAATTCTGGTAATTATTATGACGCAAATCGAGAATAATATTTGCACAAATCAATTTTGCTTCAAAACTTTCAATATTGTACTTGTTCTCTTGTGGGGTGGGCATCCCGAACCGCCCAACTGTATTTAAACCTGCTGCATATTATTACCTACGAGTAGCCGAAGGAACTTTTTGGTCTTGCACAGGCTTTAATTGCTTAGGCTTAGGACGACGAGTCAACCCATCACGTATATTACCAACAACAATATAAAGAATGGGCACCACAAACAAACTTAATAAAGTCGAAACAATCATCCCTCCAACCACCGCAGTACCCAAAGACTCCCGACTTGCAGCACCAGCACCTTCGGGAAATAGCATAGGATATATCCCTAAAATAAATGCTAAAGAAGTCATAATAATTGGACGTAAACGTTCACCAGAAGCCTTGATTGCAGCCTGAGTAATTGAAAGTCCCTGTTCTCGCAACTGGTTCGCAAATTCCACAATTAAAATAGCATTTTTACTTGCAGAACCAATCAACATTACCAAACCCACTTGACAATAAACATCATTAGATAAACCCCGTAAAGACTGAGCCATTAATGCACCTAATATTGCCAAAGGTACAGAGAACATAATAATTAAAGGGTCAACATAATTTTCGTATTGTGCTGCCAATACCAAAAACACAAACAATAACCCCAAAGCAAAAATTAATGGTGCTTGTCCCCCAGATTGCAACTCTTCCGCAGTGATACCCGACCATTCAAAACCAAAAGTATTTGGTAAAATCTGCTTCGCAAGTCCTTCCATTGCATTAATTGCTTGTCCAGAACTTGAACCCTGTGCTGGGGAACCGTTGATTTCTATTGACCGGAATAAGTTGTAGTGATTTATTGTTTGTGCGCTAGTACCTTGAGTGATTTTCACTAAATTACTCAATGGTATCATTTGGTTAGTTGTAGAACGTACGTACAGCTTGCCAATATCCCCTGGATTAGAGCGAAACTGAGCATCTGCCTGCACGTATACGCGGTAAGTACGTTGTAACAAATTAAAGTCATTTACATACCGCGAACCCAAATAGCTTTGAAGCGTATTAAAAATCGTACTGACTTCAACTTGCAATGCTTTAGCTTGGTTGCGGTCAACTTCAATCAACATTTGGGGAGTACTAGCGTTAAAAGTGCTAAATACCGCTTGCAAACCCGGTGTTTGATTTGCTCGCTGCAAAATTTGACCCATGACTTTCACCATAGAGTCTAAACCACTATTACCCCTTCTATCCTGTAGCTGGAATTGAAAACCCCCAAAACTTCCTAAACCGGGAACTGATGGGGGATTAACTGCTAGAATTCTGGCTTCGGGAATCTGAGAAAATATTCCCCGCATTTTGCTAATAATCGCTTCTGCTGATTGTCCCTCACCAGCACGTTCTCCCCAAGGTTTCAGGGTGGTAAAAATAACCCCACTGTTAGCTGTGCTTCCACTAAAACTAAATCCACCAATCGCAAAAGTTCCCACGACTTCTGGTAATTTAAGAAGTTCGCTTTCTACTTGTTTCATCACTTTGCTGGTGTAATTAAGAGAAACTCCTTCAGGTCCTTGAATAATTGTGATGAAATAGCCTTGGTCTTCCTCCGGGATAAACGCTTGGGGGACTTGTAAATACATCCAACCAGTTAGCCCCAAGGAAAGAATAAATAAAGCCACCACAACAATTTTTATTCGTGCTAAAAACTGTAGCGACTTTTGATATCCACCCCGTACCCAATCTACAAAAGCATTAAATCTACCAAATATCCAGCCCAAGATACCGCGAGGTCGTTGTCCACGACGCAATAATAATGCAGCTAAAGAAGGACTAAGAGTAATTGCTAAAAATGTCGAAATTGCGACAGAAAAGGCAATAGTTAGAGCAAATTGTCGATAAATCTGTCCAGTTGTACCAGGGAAAAAAGCTACTGGGACAAATACCGCCATTAACACCAAGGAAGTTGCAATTACCGCACCAAATAGTTCGTGCATAGCTTGGGATGCAGCTTGACGCGGTGATAAACCTTCTTCCTCAATTAATCGAGAAATATCTTCCGTGACAATAATTGCATCATCCACAACTAACCCTGTCGCTAGAGTAATACCGAACATGGTTAAGGTATTAACAGAAAATCCAAAAACTTTAATAAAAGCAAAAGTGCCAACCAAAGTTAAGGGAATTACAATTACAGGAATCAGAGTACTGCGCCAATCCTGCAAGAAGATAAAAATTACCAGTACAACTAATATGACTGCCTCAAAAAGTGTCTTTACTACCTCAGCTAAAGACGCTTCAATAAACAATGTTGTGTCAAACGCCACCTGATATTTCATCCCTGGAGGGAACTCTGGCGCTAGTCTTGCCATTTCCGCTTTGACAGCTTTGGCAACGTCTAAAGCATTACTTCCAGGAGCAGGGAAAATACCAATACCCACACCTTCATTACCACGAAAACGCAGGAAGGAATTATAATTTTCTGCTCCCAGTTCTGCTCTTCCTACATCTTTAAGTTTAGTTAATGTGCCATCGGTGGTGGTTTTAACTACCATATCTTCAAATTCCCGCACCTCAGCCAACCTACCTTGCGCTCGTAGGTCGATTTGATACATTTGGTCGGGGGAAGATGGTTGCTGACCAATTTGTCCTGCACCCACCTGTAAGTTTTGTTCGTTCAGAGCGTTGATTACGTCTTGCGGTGTTAAATTACGAATTGCTAATTTGCTGGGGTCTAGCCACAAACGCATAGCATAGCGACGTTCCCCAAAAATTCGTGCGTCACTCACACCTCTGATACGCTTGAGTGCGTCAACAATATAAAGGTCTGCGTAGTTACTTAAAAAGACATTATCGAATTGCTTTCCATCACTATATAGACCCATTGCTAGGAGGATGTTGCTTGACTGCTTACTCACAGTCACACCCGTACGTTGCACAGCTTCGGGCAATAAAGGTTGAGCAACCGAAACCCGGTTTTGCACATCAACTGCTGCAATATCCTTGTTTCGGGATGCGTCAAACGTGACAGTTATCGTACTTGAACCATTATTACTACTACTGGAAGTCATATATTTCATGCCTTCCACACCATTAATTTGGCGTTCCAAAATAGTAGTCACTGTATTTTCCACAACTTCCGCGCTTGCACCAACGTAGTTAGCATTCACGTTAATTTGTGTGGGGCTAATATCTGGATATCTATCTGCTGGTAGCGTGGGGATACTAATAGCCCCTACCAACAAAATCAAAATCGCACAGACACTAGTGAAAACTGGTCGCTTGATGAAAAAGTCAACAAACATAAATCACTGGTAGATGGGGAAGACAATTCGCAATCCGCAATTCGCAATTCGCAATTAATAGACAATTGGGCAATTATTTAATTAATTGTGAGATATGAACTGCTTTCCTGTGTTAGGGGTGGGGAGTGGTCCGTGATGGGAGTGGGAATAATAAACTACTCCCCGGCTATCGAAGCTCCATCGCGTAGGTTGAGGATGCCAGATACAATAATTTTTTCTCCTGGTTGTAATCCATCTAATACTTGATAATTATTTCCACGGATATCTCCTAATTTTACTCGTTTTTGTCTTGCCACTTGTTGGGATTTTCCTTGGGGGGTTGTTTGATTGTCAGCTACAAATACGAAGGTTTCCCCAGCTATTCTTGATACGGCTGTTGTGGGAATTACTACTCCTGTACGACGATTCCATATTACTTTGGCTCGCGCAAATTGGTCGGCACGCAATTGCCCACGAGAGTTGTCATACAGTGCTTTAATTAGTACTGATTGAGTGTTATTGCTAACGTTGGGTGAAATGAAAGATACTCTACTAACACCGACTAGCTTTCCTTGAGCATCCATAATTTCTACTGGCATTCCCTTTTGTAATTGCAATGCTCTCTCTATAGGAACAGAGATATTTACTTCTAAAGGCTGATTTTGAGTAATCGTAAACAACTGGGTAGAAGTGTTCACAAATTGTCCTTGTTTTACAGGGATATCACCTATCGTTCCCGAAAAAGGAGCGGTAATTGTGTAGTTTCCTAGTTCTACTTGCTTTTGTTTAATATTGGCTTCTGCTTGTTTTACTGCTTTTTCTGCTTGAGCAATTGTCGCTCGTTGTGCTTGAATGCGAGCATTTGTGTTTTGCAAATTCGCTTGTGCTGTCGCTAATCTATTTGCATATTGTTCGCTAACTTGTCGTGATACTGCTCCTACCGATGTTAAGTTAACGTAGCGCTGGTATTCCTGTTGATTTAATTTCACATCCGATTGTCTTGATAGACGCTCTGCTTCCAAAGAAGCGAGGATAGCTTTCGAGTTATCCAATTGCGATCGCGTTGCTTGAGCAGCTGCATTTACACTGCTAACTGCTGCTTGTTGCTCACTTTGCTCAATTTGCAAAATCGGAGTTCCTTCTGCGACAGGAGTTCCGGAGCGAAGAAAAATTTGGTTAATTTGTCCCTGTACCCTCGGTTGAAGCGTCACCGAACGTCGGGATTGTAAGCTAGCAATAAATTCTGTAGTATCTTCAACACTACCAGTCCCAACTGTAGCTACTTTAACTCTTGCGGGTGGTTGTGCCGTCATGCCTTTTTGAGGTGAACTTTGATTAGCAAAAACACGCCAAAGAGCAAATCCAGCACCACCGAGAGAAAGAACTAGTCCTAATAACACCAAAAGCCACCGTGCTTTTGTGGGAGACGAATCTAATAGTGTTGGTGATGGGTCTGGAAATTGCTCTGGAATATTATCTTCAAATTCTGTTGGTTGCTCTGATGATTTCATAATTTTGTGAAGAAAAAAAATAACTAGGAGATAATTCAGTGAAATAATCGGTATTTGATGTGAAGATAAAAAATACTCAATTTGGATGAGGTGAATAAACGCGAGTTGTGCCTAAGTTAATCCAGATGTATTGTTTTCTTAGATTTTCTCTAGTTTATCCAAAGGATAGTGGGAAAGAAAATTTATCATAATCTTTGTTTTATTATTTTTTACTATTTTCACAGAATTTGGAAAAATATAACAAAAAAATTTATGATTACTAAAAATTTATGATTACAATCAGAACCTCGAAAAATCACTTTGTACTGTAAATACACAGTATTTAATCTTTGAAGTTAATACTTGTAGCTAATATTTAATCTCTTTATTAAAAGTTAATTTTTATGAACGCTGAAAAACTTCATTTATGCACTATCGTCAATTAATCATTTTGAAGAGCATCTGGGTCAACACCCAAAGCTTTCAACATCCGTTTAAATTCTTCAGCTTGCTGTTGTGCAGCCTCTTTTTGTTGCCGTTCAGCCTCAGCTTGCTGTTGTGCAGCCTCTTTATGTTGCCGTTCAGCTTCAGCTTGCTGTTGTGCAGCCTCTTTATGTTGCCGTTCAGCTTCAGCTTGCTGTTGTGCAGCCTCTTTTTGTAGGCATTCAACTTCCGCTCGCTGTTGTGAAGCCTCCGCTCTTTCTTTATCTGTGGGTATTAACTGCTTATCTGGACTAAAAAATCGTAACTTGGATTCGTAAATTCCTAAAAACAATTCTAACTCTTGACTCCAAAGCCAACCTTCCGTATTTACTGACAAAGGTTTATACATGTTATCAACCAAACGAAAACCTTTAAACTCTAAAGTATGAGGGTGAAACCAAAAATATTCTGGCGTTTTAAAAGTGTTTTGATAAATATCTTTTTTCGTAGTTCTATCAACGCTAGCAGTGCTCGCAGAAAGTAATTCGATAATTACATTTGGATACTTACCGTTTTCATCCCATACAACCCAGCTTTTACACGGATGATTATTGCAACCTTTGACAACAAAGAAATCAGGACCTCTAAAATCTTTATTAGTCAAATGTTTTTGGCTATAAAATATAGTCAGATTACCACTAGCGTAGAAATCACTTCTTCCTCGCCAGTGCCAAGCTTTTATGGTAAATAATCAAGGCACAATCGCCACCTTAATCACTTTTCGTTCCCGCATATCCCAAAAAACCTGTTGCAAATCGAACAATGGACGACTTTCACTAACAAGTAACTCAAACATAATTTTCCGACTAGCAATCAGCCCAAGAGCTTCCTTCACAAAATATGGTGTATTGTGAAACACTCCCTTCAAAGTAAGTTCGCTGTAATGCAAAAGCTCAGTACTAACATTAATCGTAGTATCTCGTGGACAACCACCAAATAAATTCACAGTTCCACCAGGACGAGCGCAAGCAATCGCACTTTCCCAAACGCTGGGAACACCAGTAGCTTCTATAACTATATCTGCACCATAACCTTGAGTAATCTCCTTCACCACCGTAGATATATCAGGAATATTACGGTAATTAAAAGTCGCTTTTGCACCTAACTTTCGACCAATTTCCAACCTGCAATCATTCCCCCCAAACAAAAAAACCTCAACACCAAAATCGCTCACCAACTTAGCCACAAACATCAACCCAATAGCCCCATCACCCAAAACAACTACCCTATCACCAACCTTCACATTAGAACGAGCAATACCATGAAGCACACAAGCTAAAGGTTCCGTCATCGCAGCCAAATCACTAGGCAAATCATCAGGAATTCGCCACATATTGCGCTCTACAATCGCAGCAGGAACTTTCAGGTATTCCGCAAAAGTGCCATTATTCCAAGTTAAATTTGGGCAAAGAGAATATTCCTGACGTTGACAAAAAAAACATTCCATGCAAGGAGCAGAATTATTCGCCACCACCCGTTCACCTAATTGCCATACCGTCACACCCTCACCTAAAGCAACAATTTCACCAGCAGCTTCATGACCAAAAAGCGTAGGAGGCTTCAACATTTTCGCATGACCTCCACGACGCCAAACTTTCAAATCCGTCCCACAAGTAGTAGCAGCCTGTACACGAATCACCACCTCACCCATTGCTGGAGTAGGGTCAGCAACTTTTTCTAAACGTAAATCTTCTTGGCCGTAAAGTAGAGCAGCAAGCACTATGATTACATTAGTAATATTATTTATATAATTTTATACAAATTTAGCACCTCCACAAAATACTTAAACCCCCTTACTACTAGTCCTCTTCAGAGGACTTTAGCTTTTAGACAGTGACTAAAGTCACTGGCTGATTGACCAGCTGTCTGGCTGATTGACCGGCTGTCTGGCTGATTGACCGGCTGTCTGGCTGATTGACCGGCTGTCTGGCTGATTGACCGGCTGTCTGGCTGATTGACCGGCTGTCTGGCTGATTGACCGGCTGTCTGGCTGATTTACTGGCTGATTGACCGACTGTCTGGCTAATTGACCGACTGGCTACATAATTGATGGGTTACGGCGCTTAATGTAACTTCAAGAGCCTCCAAATAAGTGCTACAAATGCGCCTAACCCATCCTACTCAATTTAAATATATTTGAAATAACTAATATATTGTAATCTCTACGAAATATTAGGATTACTAGAAAATTTCTACTTACATGATAGATATTCCCTCTGTCAAAAGACATTTTGTCAAATTAAATATTTTCAGCAAAAACCTTAAAAAAATATAAGACTTACCCTTAAACCATTTTTTACTTAAGTATGTTACATTGACAAGCGTTTACATAACTTATCATGGTAAACACGTACTTGTAAAATCTCGTAAATTGCCAAGAACATATGCCTAGGAGAGCGAGATGTTTGAAAATTTACTTCCCCCATTAAACGAGCATAACTTACCTTATCCCGATACAATTCATCCCATCGTTGTCCACTTCGTAATAGCGATGGTATTATTTGCTTTTTTGTGCGACGTAATCGGCTATATAACCAAGAACCACCGACTATATGAAGTGAGTTGGTGGAATATGTTTTTCGCAACAATTTCCATCTTCATTGCCATCATTTTTGGTCAGATTGAAGCGGGTTTGTCCTTAGCATACGATGCTGTAGAACCAGTATTGAATTTACACACCCTTATTGGTTGGTCACTTTCAGGGGTTATAGCAGCCATTACAGCTTGGCGTTACGTGATTCGTATGCGCGACCCACAAAAAGTACCTATTCCATATATAGCAGTAGGATTACTTCTGACAATTCTGGTATCTTACCAAGTGTATTTGGGAGATAAATTAGTTTGGGTATATGGACTACACACAACACCAGTAGTAGAAGCCGTAAAGGAAGGAATTTTGTGATGAACCCGGAATTAATTGACCAGTTACAATTAGGTGCAAATGGATTACCATACACTATTCCAATTCATCCCAACTTAGTTCATTTGACTTTAGGATTATTCATTATAGGTATTGCCTTTGATGTGGTTGGTGTTTTATTTCCCTTAGAAAAATCAGTCTTTAAATTTTTAGTAATACCAGCCGCTCGTTCCAACTTTTTTGATGTTGGCTGGTACAATATGTTAGCAGCAGCCATTATCACATTTTTTACAGTCGCAGCAGGCTTTTACGAAATAATGCTAGCAGAACCTCAGGCTGATATTAAAAGTGCTTGGGGATTAGAAGCAATGGAAACACTACTTTGGCATGGTGTCGGGGGTGTCATTCTACTAGCAATGATTGTGGGAATGACAGTTTGGAGAGGCTTTCAACGCTACGTTTGGCGTAACGACACATCCAGACAAGTGCAATGGAGTTATTTATTAGCAGGCTTTTTCATTATGTTTCTGATGTTCATTCACGGGACATTAGGAGCACATTTAGCTGGTGAATTTGGCGTACATAATACAGCAGATAGTTTACTCCGGTTAGGGCAAGACCCAAATTTATTATTGAAATAACTAAATCCCCAATTCCCCACTCCCAACTCCCCACTCCCAACTCCCCACTCCCATTACAAAGAATGAAAACCCAAAAGATATTAATATTAATAGCAACTACTATTGTCCTAACTGCTGTAAGTTTGTGGATGGGAAAACTATCTTACTCCTGGCTTCCTTACCAAGCTTCAGCTGAATCAACCTTAGTCGATGATTTGTTCAGCTTTCTAGTTACATTAGGTACATTCGTATTTTTGGGAGTAACAGGAACCCTAATGTCTTCGATTATTTTCAACCGAGCGGATAAATATGACATGAGTGATGGTCCACCGATTGAAGGTAATTTGACATTAGAAGTTGTTTGGACAGCAATTCCCATTTTCTTAGTTTTGTGGATTGCAACTTACAGCTACCAAGTCTATGACCAAATGTCGATTCAAGGGCCGATGGAAATCGCACACCTACATATGGGAATGGAATCAGTAAATGCAACATCAATAGAAGAAACAGTTCAACAAAAAGAAAAAATTGAAGTTACAGCTAAACAATGGGCTTGGATTTTTCGATACCCAGAGCAAAATATTACCAGCACCGAATTACATTTACCAGTTAACAAGCGGGTTAGTTTAGCATTGCAATCAGAAGATGTTATTCACGGCTTTTATATACCAGCTTTTCGACTCAAGCAAGACATTATTCCCAAGCGTACAATAGACTTTGAATTTACTCCCATTCGTGTAGGCAAATATCGTCTGCGGGATTCTCAATTTAGTGGCACTTACTTCGCTGCAATGCAAACAGATGTTGTTGTTGAATCACAAGAAGATTACGACCAATGGTTGAAGTTAGCCACATATCAAAAGCCATCCCCAGCAAATAACCAAGCAGCTTCCGAATATACCCACGAGTCAAATCAGAAAATCAAAACTGGTTGGCCAACAGTTCCACCAGCAGAACCTCCCGTAGTTAATTACCACAGCTAAGCAATTCCCAATTCCCCACTCCCCACTCGCAATTTTGAATTTGAAATTTTGAATTTTGAATTTTGAATTTTGAATTTTGAATTTTGAATTTTGAATTATTTACTCCCCACTCTGCCAATATGACAAACACTCCCATCGAAGAAAATATAAAAATTGTTGGTGAGACACATCACCATCACGCTCCCACAACTTGGAAAACCTACTTTACCTTCAGCACTGACCACAAGGTAATTGGTATTCAATATATTGTTACCTCTTTCGCGTTTTTTCTTTTTGGTGGAATTTTAGCTATGGTAATTCGCGGGGAACTAATTACCCCGGAAGCCGATTTAGTTGACCGTACTGTATATAATGCTTTGTTCACAATGCACGGTACGGTGATGTTGTTTTTATGGACATTTCCCGTACTGGCTGGTTTAGCCAATTATCTCGTACCGTTGATGATTGGCGCAAGAGATATGGCTTTCCCACGCTTAAATGCCCTCGCTTTTTGGATGATACCAGTATTTGGGATTATACTCCTTGCAAGCTTTTTTGTACCAGGTGGTCCAGCACAAGCGGGTTGGTGGTCTTATCCTCCTGTGAGTATTCAAAATCCAACAGGCAATTTCATAAACGGGCAATTCTTGTGGTTAATTGCCGTAGCAATATCAGGAGTTTCCTCAATATTGGGGGCTGTTAATTTTGTTACCACAATTGTGAAAATGCGAGCACCAGGAATGACTTATTTCCGGATGCCTGTTTATGTCTGGACGGTATTTAGCGCTCAAATTATTCAGCTATTTGGACTACCAGCACTTACAGCAGGTGCGGTTATGTTGTTATGCGACCTGAATTTTGGTACAGCCTTTTTCGATTCAGCGAAAGGTGGTAATCCGATTCTTTTCCAGCACTTCTTTTGGTTTTATTCCCATCCTGCTGTATATGTAATTATACTTCCCATTTTCGGTATTTTTTCAGAGCTTTTCCCGGTATACGCCCGTAAACCCCTATTTGGTTACAAAGTAGTAGCAATCTCATCAATGATTATTGCCGGGGTTAGCGCTCTTGTCTGGGTACACCATATGTTTGCCAGTGGTACACCGGGTTGGATGCGGATGATTTTCATGGTTTCGACTATGTTCGTTTCTGTACCTACTGGTATTAAAGTATTTGCTTGGTTAGGAACAATTTGGGGAGGTAAACTCCGGCTGGACACACCCATGTTGTTTGCTTTAGGTGCATTAATAATGTTTGTGTTCGCTGGGGTTACTGGCATTATGCTTGCTTCCGTGCCAGTGGATATTCATGTTAATAATACTTACTTCGTTGTTGGTCACTTCCATTACCTACTTTACGGCACAGTAACGATGGGGATGTATGCCGCGATTTACCATTGGTTCCCCAAAATGACGGGAAGAATGTATTACGAAGGCTTAGGTAAATTGCATTTTTGGCTATCATTTATTGGCACTAATCTCAACTTTCTACCCATGCATCCTTTAGGATTACAAGGAATGTTACGTCGAGTTGCTTCCTATGACCCAGAGTACGCTTTTTGGAATGTTATTGCTAGTATTGGTGGGTTTTTGTTGGGAATGTCTACTCTACCTTTTCTTCTCAATATAATTAGTTCCACCGTTTCCGGGAAAAAAGCTCCTAATAATCCTTGGCGTGCAATTGGTTTAGAGTGGGAAATTTCTTCTCCTCCTCCTGTAGAAAATTTTGAAGAACTTCCTATTGTGATTGCTGAACCTTATGGTTATGGTAAATCTGAACCTTTGATTTCTAATGCGAATAAAGTTTAGAAATATAGCCTCACGCATAAACCGGAGGTTTTTCCGCAGGGTAGGCGCAAAGGTGCAAAGCTTTGAGTCTTTATTTATTTGTTGAGATAGATTTACATCATTTTCTAAATTTATGAGCAGTTCTGTTTCTTCTGATGAACTACAGCAGTCTATAGAGACTATACATGTTGAGCATATTCATGATGAAGCTGGCAATAGTATGTTTGGCTTTATCGTGTTTCTACTTTCCGAAAGTGTAATTTTTCTGAGTTTTTTTGCTGGATACATTGTCTACAAGACAAGTAATTCTAATTGGCTACCCCCAGGTGTAGAGGGGTTAGAAATTAGGGAACCAGCAATTAATACTATAGTTCTTGTTTCCAGTAGTTTTGTGATTTATTTCGCAGAACGTTTTTTGCACCGCGATAATCTATGGGGATTTCGTTTATTTTGGGTGCTGACAATGGCTATGGGTAGCTACTTTTTATATGGTCAAGCAGTCGAATGGAATAGTCTAAATTTTGGTTTTACATCAGGTACATTTGGAGGAATATTTTATCTATTAACTGGTTTTCACGGATTACATGTTTTTACTGGCGTTTTATTACAGTTAATCATGTTAATTCGCTCCTTCATACCAGGTAATTATAATTCCAGCCGCTTTGGAGTAGATGCAACATCACTGTTTTGGCACTTTGTCGATGTAATTTGGATTATTTTATTTATCCTAATTTACATTTGGCAATGATAGACATTTCTTCTTTCTTCTTCTTTCCTCTTCGTGCTCTAAGCGCTCCGCTCCACTACGTGAACGTACCTTCGTGGTTAAAACATCATGATTATTGACGACCAGTATTACAACATAATTATTATCGGTACAGGTGCAGGCGGTGGTACTTTAGTACATAAACTTGCGCCAACAGGTAAGAAAATTCTTGTTTTAGAACGAGGTAACTTTTTGCCTCCAGAAAATAAAAATTTGAGTGACACCGAAATCTTTAAAAGAGAGCGCTATCATGCTCCTGAACAGTGGTATGACAATGCAGGAGAACCGTTTCATCCCCAAACTAATTATTCGGTAGGTGGTAACACCAAAATTTATAGTGGTGCTCTACTACGGATGCGAGAACGAGATTTTGAGGAAGTCAAACATCAAGAAGGTATTTCCAGAGAATGGCCGCTCAAATACCAAGATTTTGAACCTTACTATACAGAAGCAGAAAAACTATACCGCGTTCACGGGAAACAAGGGGACGACCCAACGGAACCTTACCGAAGTGAAGATTATCCACATCCTCCCGTAAGTCACGAATCTCAAATACTTTCAATTTGCGATCGCATTTCTAAACAGGGTTTACATCCTGCACATCTACCCTTAGGACTTCAGGAAAAGGAAGTTAAAACTGATGCTGAGGTTAAGGGGATTGTCCCCGCTCTGAGTTACCCTAACGTTACTCTAAAAACAGATGCGAAAGCGGTATGTTTACACACTAACCCTTCAGGAGTAGAAGTTAAAGCCGTACAAGTAGAAATTGATGGACAATCACATTTATTTTTTGCTGATATTTTTGTAGTCGCTTGTGGTGCAATAAAATCCGCTGCTTTACTTTTGCGTTCAGCTAATGGTTCGCACCCCAAAGGAATTGGCAATAGTTCCGACCAAGTGGGACGCAATTTCATGAAACAACAGATGACAGCAGTGGTGCAACTTACCCCCACAGCTAACTCTGGTCTATTTCAAAGGACACTTTACATCAATGATTTTTACTGGGGATATGGGGATTACCCTTATCCAATGGGTCACATTCAAAACAGCGGTGGTCTTTTCCAAGATGTAATTTTTGCCGAATCTCCACCAATATTATCTATCTTAGCGAAATTGTTGCCAGGGTTTGGTTTGCGACAGTTAGCAACCCGTTCCATCGGTTGGTGGTTACAGACGGAAGATTTACCAACACCAAATAACCGAGTACGAGCAGTAGGTTCTAAATTGTATTTAGATTACACACCTAATAATGCTGAAGCCCATGACCGTCTTGTTTACCGTTGGCAAGATGTTCTAAAAGCAGTAGATAGCAATACCTCTGGGACAGTATTTTCACGCAATATTCATCCCCGTGGAGAAGTCCCTATTCAAGTTGTAGCTCATCAGTGTGGAACTTGTCTTTTTGGCTCAGACCCAGCTACATCGGTTCTAGACCTTAATTGTCGCACCCACGATGTAGATAATCTTTATGTTGTGGATGGAAGTTTTTTCCCCTCCAGTTCCGCAGTTAGCCCAGCTTTGACTATTATGGCCAATGCTTTGCGGGTCGGGGAGCATTTGATTGAAAGGTTAGGGTAGTGGCATATTTCTAGGGTTTCAATACTGCGAAGGTTTTGAGATTTCGTAGGTTGGGTTGAGACTTTGGGAAACCCAACATTTCTGCGAAGATTTTGAGATTTCGTAGGTTGGGTTTCGTCCCTCAACCCAACCTACGTATTTCGGTATTTTGGAACTTAACCGACAAGTATTGGCTAGGGTTTGGGAATTTTGCCCGGATAGAGACCTGATAAATCACGTCTCTACATGTTTTTGCATCAAAATAGAGAAAATGCTTTATTGAAATTGACAATATGCTGGTGAGTCCATTAACTTTAAATTTAGATACGGTTTATTTGACAGATGAGCAATATTATCAGCTTTGCCAGAATAACCGTGAGTCGAAGTTTGAACGCACTCCTCAAGGAGAATTAATCATAATGTCACCAACTGGGGGAAATACGGGAAGATACAATTTAAAAATTGCTCAGCAGTTAGCAAATTGGTCTGATGCAGATGGCACTGGAGTTGCTTTCGACTCTTCTACAGGGTTCAAGCTACCTAATGGTGCAGACCGTTCCCCTGATGCTGCTTGGGTTTCTCTCGAAAAATGGAATAGTCTCTCCGACAAAGAACAAGAGAAATTCCCTCCTATTTGTCCTGATTTTGTGATTGAATTGCGTTCCCCCAGTGATGCTTTAAAGCCCTTGCAAGATAAAATGCTGGAATATCTTGATAATGGTATGCGTTTAGGATGGTTGATTAATCAGAAAGAGCGACAGGTTGAAATTTACAGACAAGGACAACAGAAGGAAGTTTTAGAATATCCAATGACCTTATCTGGAGAAAATGTGCTGCCTAATTTTGTTCTCAATCTCAAAGGCATTCGGTAATTGCCTTAGAAGTATTTTTATTAGTCCCCAGCTATTTCTCAAAAAATGTAAAAAAGGCTGGGAACTTTATCATCCTCACCCCTGTCATTAAAATTAACAAATCGAAACTCTATACTGAAACTCTATACCGAAAATTGCGGGTCACAACATCAACGTTGTAGACCCGCATCTTAATGAAGATTTAAGAAATTATCTCAAACTCATCAGAATTTATCAAATTAAGAATTGATATTTGACTCAGCGCGTATGCCCGTACTTCTTGCTGCTTCCACGCCTTGTACACGATTCACAGTCAAAACAGGTACTTCTTGCCAACAAGATTTACAAAACCAGTAAATCTCGCTTTGGCGAACATGGCGCAGGAGGGGACTACCACAACATGGACAACTATTACCTATCATGCTCATAATATTCTCCTCCTGTGCAAACAGTGATTAATTAAAGAACAGAAAAAATTGTTAATTAAAGTTGAATTTTTGCGGCACGAATATGACCATTTGATTTAACACGGTCTTTTATAAGACTTTGGTAGACAGCTTCGTAACCATCAACCATTTGGCTAACACCAAATTTGTTTTCTACATACTTCCGGCACTCGTGACGATTTAGTTCCAAAGCTTTAGGAATCATTGCCGCCATTTCTTCAACGCTTTGGCAAACAAAACCTGTCTCACCGTGAGCAATCACCTCCGAAGTTGAACCCAGACTAGTGGCAATTACTGGAGTGCCAGTAGCCATTGATTCAATCATAACCAATCCAAAAGGTTCGTGCCAAGTGATTGGAAAAAGTGTTGCTGCCGCATTACCGAAGAGTTCGGCTTTCTGAGCATGATTGACTTCACCGAGGAATTCAATTTGCTTACCGTCGATTAATGGCTCAATTTCTTGTTCAAAAAATTCTCTATCTACGGTATCTACCTTTCCTGCCATTTTTAATCGCCAACCAGTTTGTTTAGCAATTGCAATCGCATGGTGGGGACCTTTTTCAGGTGAAAAGCGTCCTAAAAATGCTAAATAAGGTGGGTCTTGGGGTTGAGCAACGAAAGAATAATGATGAGGATTGATTCCGTTGTAAACCGTGCTGACGTAATTGAGATTTATTAAGCGCTGAGCATCACTGATACTGACGTATGGCTGCTTTTGGTGATGAAGATAAATATGGCGAGTGTCGGAGTTAAACATACCGTGTAAAGTATGCACTGTCGGAGTTGACACCATATTAGCTAGAGCTAATGTAGAAATCCCTAAATGGGAATGAATGATATCAAACTCTGCTGCTCGTTGATAGACCTGGCTCATTTCCAACATCTCGTACGCTGCGTACTCTTTGACATTGGGGTCTAAACGCAATGCATGTGGGTAAACAGATTCCAATTTGGCAAGAGTCTCAGAATCGCCAGAGGCAAATAAAGTGACTTCATGTCCGCGACGCACCAGTTCATCAGTCAAATGACTCACAACTAGCTCTATCCCTCCATAGGTTGGAGGTGGAACTCTTTCCCATAAGGGGGCTACTTGAGCGATTTTCATAGTTTTTCTTAATTGAGCAGGTAAAACTGTCTTAAAAAAGGACTTTTATCTCGATGGAATTTGTGGTTGTTGCAGCTATCTATCTCTGTATACAGGTTAACCTAAGCAAATAATGACTGCAAATACGGGTAAGTACTATTAGTCTTAATTTTTAGTTAACTTTGACCATAATCCCAAACAAGGCGTTTCACCCGTTTGCATAAATTGTTAATCAACTGCACATTTCAATTTACAGGTTGATTTATCAACTTTCATCTATCCAGGGGATAATAAATTTGAAACATTTTGTAATAAAACTTCTTGACATTTTCACAAAAAAACATATCCCCAGTTGCTAGAAAACGGATGTAACACTTACAATACCTGACTTCTAAGAAATAAAGATACTCGTAGGTTGGGTGGAGGCTTTGCGGAACCCAACATTTTTATCTTTTTGAGCTGCTTGTTAAAATAAATTAATGACCCTTGCGGCAATCCACCTATGGTTATTTTGACAAACAAAACGGCTAAACGCTTTAGTATCGAAGAATACCACCGTCTAATAGAATTAGGTTTCTTCGCAGAAAACGACAGGGTAGAATTAATCCGTGGGGAATTAGTGGACATGACCGCAAAAAGAACACCACACAGTGTTTGTACAACACGCTTGCTATACGAGTTAGTCACATTACTACAAAAACAAGCTATTGTCAGAAGCCAGGAGCCAATCGTATTACCTCCCAATAGCGAACCAGAGCCAGATATAGCAATTGTACGTAATCGAGTTGATAATTATTTTTCAGGTCACCCACAATCGGAAGATATTATTGTAGTTGTAGAAGTATCTGATAGCACCTTAAAATACGACCAAGAAGAAAAATTATCGCTTTACGCAGAATCAGGAATTAATAATTATTGCATATTTAATTTAGTATCGATTTGTTTGGAAGTTTACACGCAGCCATACCAAAATTTACAAGGTGAGTTTGATTACGCTAGCAAACAAGTATTTTTACCTGATGCGACTGTAGCTATTCCTGAATTTACAGATTTATCGTTGAATTTATCAGAGATATTTACCATTAGTAGTTAAATAATTAATTAAAAAAATCTCCAAATATATCACAAAAATTATTTATTTTAGGACACGAATATGGTAAATCTTAATAGTCCCAGTTCTGAAATCAATGATTCAATGGGTGAAGTTCGCGTCAAAGTTAAGCTCACCAATGCTGTAGATGAAGCGCTCGTAAGTCGAGGACTACTCAATCCCAATACGCTACGGTTCTGTGAAGTTGAAGCAGTGGTAGATACAGGTGCTGTGCGTACTATGCTACCTATGGCTATTGTACAACAGTTGGGTATGAGGATTCGTGGTCAGCAGGTTGCTCAATACGCTAACGGGATGGAAGAATCAATTGGTTTGACAGAACCCGTGATTATAGAATTGGAAGGAAGGGAAACAACTGAGGTGACATTGGTAACAGGTAATACTGTTTTAATTGGACAAACAGTCCTAGAAACACTCGATTTGCTAGTGGACTGCAATAATAAACGACTTTTACCCAACCCTGAGCATCCAAATTATTCTGTAATGAGGATATAAAAGGATATGATATTTGCTCGCATGTGGGAAAATCAAGTATTTACAGCTTAATCAATTTTGGGTTTAGAGTACAATAAAAACAAAATTTAATGGTCGTGTTTCAAAATGGTAATCAACATAAATGTGCCGGATTTACATCCATCCACCAATCTAAAGGTTACACTCCTAGTAGAAACTCTTCCTTCGCAAAAAGTTGCTGCTTCTGTCTTAGAGTTTCCCGACTGTCGAGTAGAAGCAGAGACACGAGAAAAAGCTATTGCCCAAATTAAAATTGCATTTTTAGAGCGGCTGAAGCATATTGAAGCAATTTCATGGGATGTTCCTGTTCAGTCTTTAGAACCTGCTTGGATGAAATTTGCCGGTGTCTTTCAAGACGATTTAGATTTTAGGGAGATTATGGAGAAGATTCGAGCAGAGCGAACTAGTAATGATGATTCAGAAGTTGACCCATCATACTACTTGTAGAGGTAGCTTTCTGTGTGTCAATATATTTTGGATACCGACCATGTTTCATTGATTTTATTTAATCATCCCCAAGTTACCGCTAATGCTTCCCAGCATCAAATTGCTGTTACCGTGATTACGGTTCAAGAACTTTTCAATGGTTGGGTTGGCAGAATTAACGAACCATCACAGGTAAATAATCTACCTGCTCTTTACACAAAACTTTGGACAACCGTAAAATATCTCCAGACAGTTGAGATATTGGACTTTACTTCAGAGGCTGACATTTGTCTGAAGCAATTATTAAAAGAGAACCCACCCCTACGGAAAAATCGCCTGCAAAAAGATATGCGAATTGCAGCAATCGCATTATCGCTCAATGCGACAGTCGCTACCCGCAATCATCGGGATTTTGAGCAAGTACCAGGTCTTGCGATTGTAGATTGGACTTAGTCAATTTCCATATCAGCCCCACCCACCTTAATCCTTAGTGGGTCATCCGTAATCAGCCAACCCTCCTTTTCTAAACCCTTCCTAACTGCATAATGGAAAACATCTTTAGCCATTGAGTGAGTAACTTGATTATCTAGATAAATTATATTTATTTTCAGCTTTTAGCGCGAGTCATAGCCATCACCATCTTGACCGTAAGCTCTGGTAAATTGCCCAAAGTAGGTAAAATATCTTCTGCCGAAAGAACAAGGGGTAAGTTATCTCCGAGCCATACCCAAACTTGTTGGCAACTTATGTCTATTAGCCAAGCTAGTTGCGTTCCATTACCTAGGCAATGGAGAATTTTGTTCTGCAAATCTAAGGTGCTTTGGTCGGGAGAGCGAATTTCAATCAACCAGTCCGGTGCTCCCTTAAATGGTCCATCCTCATCAGAGAGTCTATTACAAGCAACGACAGAAATATCTGGTACGGGAGAGTAGGGAGGCACAATACAGCGCAGTTCTTGAATAGCTTCAAATTGCTCAGTATGGAGATTTATGTAATTTACCAAATTGCGTTGTAACCGCGAGTGAAAAAGGGTTGGCATTGGTTTTTGTCGCGCTTGCCCGTTAATTAACTCCCATGCAGGAGAAGCCTCAATATTTGGTTGAGAGAGAAACTCGTTTAAAGGGGTCGTTGCAATTGACTTCATAATGAGCCTTCCTCAAACTTTACCACTTATTAGAGGATGCATTCTTGCTGCATTTTAATTAAAATTAAACTATAGCAGCCCTAAATGATATAAATTCACACTCTTTCTTCTCTTGGCTACCTTGGCTTCTTGGCGGTTAGTAATTTTCACAAAACGTTTGGATTTCGGTATACCTCATTTACCTACAAAATACTATATTAAAGTATTTTGAACAATTTGGATTCTGCTTACTGGGCAATCCCACTCAAAAGACCATATTTCATCATTATCTAAAACCGTTAAATTTTTATACGGAGAAAAAGCGGTTAAATGTGCTAAATTCCACCCTTTTACTATCATAATAGCGAACCAATCTCGTGTACCAACAGAGTAGTTATAGGCATCTGCTTCAGAAAAATCAATAACTTCTTAGCTTTAAGCCAGAAATTTATTTCTAGGGCTTTATTTCTAGAACCTTATTTATAATCTTCTCAATACTAAAACATTATCTATCTTTTTCACGCAGGAACTGCTCAAAGTTCGTAGTTGGGCTTTAGCCCTTCTTTTGTATATAATTAATGGCGCTGAAGCGCAACTACAAACCAAAAACACCGACCGTTGATAATTAATGAAAATCGCCACCTGGAACGTCAACTCAATCCGCACTCGTCTAGAACACGTAACCAACTGGTTGAGTGAAAACCCTGTTGATGTCCTTTGCTTACAAGAAACAAAAGTTGTAGACAGCGACTTTCCCCGACCTTCCTTTGAGCAATTGGGTTACAACCTTTACATATATGGACAAAAATCTTACAACGGAGTAGCCCTCCTCAGCCGTCAGCCATTAGAGAATGTAAGCACAGGATTTACAAGTATTTTGCCAGATATACAGCCAGAATGGGACGACCAAAAACGAGTAATAACAGGTGTAATAAATGGCATTAGAATAGTTAACTTATACGTGCCCAACGGTTCAGAAATAGGCAGCGAAAAATACCAATATAAATTGCGTTGGCTGACCGTACTACGGGAATATTTGAAAAATTTGAAAGAATTGACACCCGCAACTTGCATCTGTGGTGACTTCAACATAGCCTTAGAAGACAAAGATATTCACGATAAAGTCAAACCCGAAAAACATATAATGTCATCGACAGCAGAACGCCAAGCCTTACAAGATATTTTAGAATTAGGATTTGCCGACGCCTTCAGAAAATTTACCCAAGACAGCGGACACTACAGTTGGTGGGACTATCGAGCAGCCTCATTTCCTCGCAACAAAGGTTGGCGAATCGACCACCATTATCTCACACCAGTTTTATATGAAAGCGCCAAAAGTTGCATAATTGACATCGCTCCCAGAAAATTAACCCAACCCAGCGACCATACCCCAGTTATTTTGGAATTGTTAAATTAGAATTGTTGGCTGTTAAGGGTTGGCAGTTAGCGGTTAACAGTCAACAGTCAACAGTCATCAGTCAACCGTCAACAAACTTTATGTTTCTAGTCACTGGAGCAACCGGGGGAATTGGTCGTAGGGTAGTAAGACTCTTACGCGAACGAGGAGAAACAGTGCGAGCATTTGTTCGTCTCACCTCTCGCTACAGCGAGTTAGAACACCGAGGAGCAGAAATTTTCATCGGTGATTTAAGAGAAAAAAAGGATATCAAAAAAGCTTGTAAAGGAGTGCAGTACGTTATTAGCACCCACGGTTCAGGAAGCGACACCCTCGCAATAGACTATCGGGCAAATATAGAATTAATTGATTACGCAAAAGACAACGAAGTGCAACACTTTGTCTTTATATCCGTACTAGGAGCAGAGCGAGGATATGAAGACGCACCCGTGTTTAAAGCCAAACGAGCAGTCGAGAGATATTTAGAAGCAAGTGGTTTAAATTACACTATTTTACGTCCAGCTGGATTAGCATCGAATTTACTCCCCTTAGCTCAAAGGTTTCGGGAAAATGGTATTTATTTACTAATTGGCGACCCGAAAAACCGTACGTCAATTGTGAGTACAGATGATTTAGCCAGAATAGTTGTAGATTCTGTTAATCTTGATGCTGCTCGCAATCAGATATTAGCAGTAGGGGGGCCAGAGATTTTATCTAGGGAGGACGTGCCTAAAATTTTGGGTAGCATTTTTAACAAAGAGCCTGTCATAATTAATCCACCATTGTTTTTGATAGACGGGTTTCGGGGTGCATTAGGTCTATTTAATCCGGAAGCGCAAAAAGCAGCTGGTACATTTAGAACCTTGCTAGCTAACGAATTTTTTTGTAAAACTGAAGAGGTTCGTAAACTAGAAGGTATTTACAATTTTCAATTAGAAACATTAGAAAATTTCTTGCAACGCTATTTAACTGTGTAAACTTTGGTAATTGGTAATTGGTCATTGGTAATTGCTAACAGCTAACAGCTAATCCCCCATTCCCCATTACCCATTCCCCATTACCCATTACCCATTACCCATTCCCAATTCCCAATTCCCAATTCCCAATTCCCAATTCCCCATATGAGATTTCCCCTTGCTGCAAACCCTGCTCAATTACGTCTGGCAAAACAGCGCTTTGCTAAACCCGATGAACAATTGTCTTATGATTTAGGTAAAGCTGTACAAGAGTTACCCCCACTTTATACCCGACTGGTAGCAGTGACCATTACCGCAATCGTTTTTGGTTCCATCGCTTGGGCGCATTTTTCTGAAGTGGATGAAGTAGCTACCGCTCCAGGGGAATTAATCGCTTCTTCCCAAGTCCGACCTGTGACCAATATTGGTAACGGTAGCATCGTTGCCGTCAAAGTTAAAGAAGGTGACCGAGTTGAAAAAGGTCAGGTGATAATTCAACGTGACCCAGACTTACAAAAAACTGATGTTAGACGGTTAACCAATTCAGCCAAATTAATTCAAGAAGATTTGCAACGTCTGGATGCAGAACGTAAGGGACAAAGAAACACAGGTACAGTATTGCAAGACCAATTATTGTCAGCAAGGTTTAGAGATTTTGAAGCGCGTCAAGCAGCAGCAGAAGCAGAAGCAAATCGTCAAAGAGCTTTAATTGACCAGGCTAACGTTAGACTCAACCGTTTGCGAGAAAATTATGATAATGCAAAAATAAATCTCACAAATTCTCGCACCAACCTAGAGAATTCTAAAAGCATACTGGATAAAGTTAAAACAAATCTTGCAATCGCTCAACAAAGAGAAAAAAGTCTGAGAACTTTGGTTGGTTCCGGTGCTGTACCACGAATAGATTACCTGGAAGCACAAGAAAGACTAAACCGTGCTAACGCGGAAATTACTAGAGCAGGTGATGAGGTAGTTAACTCCGAAAATAAAATAACCGAAGCTCAAGATAAAGTAAGTTCTTTAGCAAAAGATTTTTCCGCTCAACAACAAGAAATTCGCCAAGCACAAGCAGCCTTTGAAGGTGCTCGCAAACAAGCGGAGCGTGTTGCTAGCGAACGCCAAAGCGAAATATTAACCCAATTTAACAAACGACAAGAAGAACTAACTAGCATTCAAGGTCAACTCGACCAAGCCAAAAAACAACAAGATTTAGAAACAATCACAGCACCGATTTCTGGAACAGTTTATAAAATCAAAGCCACTAAAGGACCAGTGCAATCGGGTGAAGAACTACTCTCGATATTACCTGATGGCGAAGAATTATTGTTAGAAGTAAAAGTTCTTAACCGCGACATTGGTTTTATTCGTGAAAAAATGCGAGCTAAAGTCAAATTAGCAACATTTCCCTTCCAAGAATTTGGCACTATCGATGGGGAAGTAGTACAGGTAAGTCCCAATGCTGTCGTCGAAAAAGATTTAGGCTTAGTCTTCCCCACCCGAATAAAACTAAGTAAAAAAGCCTTAGTAGTACGGGGTAAAGAAGTGCAATTTACACCCGGTATGACAGCCAACGGGGAAATAGTTACTCGTCGGAAATCAGTTTTAACCTTTATCACGGAACCAGTGACCCGCAGATTTAGTGAAGCATTCTCTGTGAGGTAAAAAGAAAACCCCACCCCCAACCCCCTCCCCGCACGCGGGGAAGGGACTACGATTTGTTTTGTCTCCCGACTCTCCCTACTCCCCACTCCCCACTCCCTACTCCTCACTCTTACACAAGAGCCGTAGCCGATTCTGTCAAAATTTGCCTCACCTGAGCGTGAGTTAAATTAGGGTTAGCGCTCAACATCAAAGCGATAACACCAGCAACATGAGGTGCAGCCATTGATGTTCCACTAAAAGATGCGTATGTATTACCAGGAGTTGTAGATAAAATTTCTTGCCCTGGAGCCATCACATGATGCATCCGGTTATCATTACCAGCACGATTAGAGAAGCTTGTAATAGCTCGGTTACGGTCAAGTGCTCCCACAGAAAAACCGTACTGAGTCGCAAATCTAGCAGGATTAGTAGGTAATGAATCTCTATTGTTACCAGCGGCACTAACCACAATCACATTGCGATTTGCTGCATAGACCATCGCATCCTGTAAATCAGTAGGAACAGAATCTCCGGAGTAAGCAAAACTCATATTAATTACACGAGCACCATTGTCAACAGCATAACGGATAGCCCTAGCAACATTTCCTACGTCTGTCCAACCAACTCCATTGCTGGTATGGGAAGTATTTGCAATTTTTAGGGACATAATACGAGAGTTATAAGCAACACCAGTAACACCGATACCATTATTCATTGCTGCAATGGTTCCAGCCACATGAGTTCCGTGGTTGCTGAGGAGACTTTCTGGTCGAACATTACCGTTGTTACCACCAACAGCAGTAGTGAAGTTCCAACCGTGGATATCATCTACGTAGCCATTTCCATCATCATCAATACCATTACCTGCAATTTCTCTGGTATTACGCCAAACATTACCTCTCAAATCTTCATGGTCAATATCAACACCATCATCAATTACTGCAACAGTGATACCTTGTCCAGTGAAGCCTCTTGTCCAAGCAGCACCAGCATTTACCATATCGTTACCCCAGTTGTTACCTCCCATGTTGCCAACATTAGTGACGACATTAGGTAACGATGCTGTTTGTCCTAGTGCTCTAGCAACCGCTGAACCTGCATTTACAAGACCATAACCGTGAGTAGAGTTAAATTGTTTGGGAAGGGGATTAGCTGAGATATTCAAGTTGTAGTTAGTATTAACTCCATTTGTTGGTACAACCTGAATAAAGTAAGTACCCGCATTTAATTGCCGACTAATTGTTTCATTGTTACTACCGCTATTAAAGGAACCAATAATTAAATTGCCATTACTATCTAACAGACGCACATTTGCATCCCCAGTTAAACCGTTCAATGTCAAGTTTAAATTGCGGGTTTCATTTAGAGTAAATCTGTAGTAGTCATTCGTATCTAAACTACCAACCCAATCTGTAAAGCTAGTGTTAGTAGTACCAATATTGATTTGACGGGCTTTTGTCAGGTCATTACCTGCAAAATCTGGTGGTGCAATAGGTGTACCTGAAATACCCACATTATAATTAGTATTTGCCCCATTAGTTGCTAAAACTTGAATAAAATAAGTACCTCTATTTAATTGCTGATTAATTATTTCATTTGCACTACCTTTATTGAAAGAACCTACTATTGAATTTCCAGTACTATCTAATAAACGCACATTTGCATCAGCAGTTAAACCGTTTAATGTCAGATTTAAGCTGCTAGTTTCATTCAGAGTAAAGCGATAAAAATCATTAGTATCAAGATTTCCAACCCAATCTGTAAAAATGCTGCTAGTAGAACCAACATTTATCTGACGAAAACTTGTAAGACTATTACCAGCAAAATCAGGAGGTGCAGCAGGTGTTGCAGAAAAAGCCACGTTATAGTTAGTATCTACCCCATTTGTGGGTAAAATTTGAATAAAGTAAGTACCTGCATTTAATTGCTGATTAATAGTTTCTGTTATATTACCAATATTGAAAGAGCCTGTAATAAAATTACCATTGCTATTTAACAAGTGGACATTTGCATCACCTGTCAAGCCGCTCAATACCAAGCTGAAATTACGGGTCTCATTGACAGTAAACCTGTAATAGTCGTTTGTATCAAGACTACCAACCCAATCTGTAAAATTGCTCCTGACAGAATCAACATTTATTTGACGCGCATTATTTATAGTATTACCAGCAAAATCTTGTGGTGCTATAGGTGCGGCAGATACATTGAGATTATAATTAGTGTTATTATTTCCGGTGAAGCTAAAAACTCTAATATAATAATTACCCCTATCTAATGTTGTACTAATTGACTCAGATTGGGAACCACCACGATAAGAAGCAGCAATAGCTTCATTATTATCAACTATACTATTAGAATTAGAATCGCGAATTATTTGTACATCAGCATCAGCAGTTAAAGAATTTACACTCAGATTGAAGCTAGTACGATTGCTCAAAGTAAATTTATAAAAATCATTAATATCTGTTGAGCCAATCCAGTCTTTAAAAGTTTGAATATTAGAATTCAGGTTATTTATATCTCTTGCCTTACCTAAAGTATTACCAGCATTATCTAAATTCATATATTTATATTCATGAAGTAAGAGAAAAAAAAGGAAGAATAAAGAAGGAAGAGGATAGAAGGAAAAGCACTAATTTACTATTTTATAGAAACTAGTAAGCTTTTAATTTAATTAAGAAAAATTTATTATTCCTTCTTTATTTTCCTTCTTATTTCATAGACCAGACAAAAAGAGCATCCAAATCAATCATTTCTTGCCAATTCAACTCAGCATGTTTGAAACCCCAAGGATTATACAACACGAATCTGTCAGAAGCTTTGTTATAGGATGTAATTGTATAAGCGTGGTTACTAACTACACCATATCCATTGCCATAAAATCCGGTAGTTAATAACTTATTAGACTCAGTTATTTTAACCAGTTCTGACTGTTCCATAGAAGTAACAAAGTTCCAATCGGTTGCTACCCCTGTGATATGTTCTTTAGGGTCACCCATCCATCCACCTTCGATTCCGGCAAAAGAATTAGTACCATCTTGATTAATCCAACCAGATTCATTAAGTTGAGCATAAGCTTTTTCTATTAATGCAACCCACAATTCATTACTTCTATTGTTGATAGAACTACCTCGGCTCGCGTACACTAAATTACCTTTAGAATCTGTAGGTAAAAACCTGTCAATAGTTAGATAATCAGCGACTCCACCATTGAAGAAGCGGACTGTAAATGTATCATCACCATTATCGATGAACATATTTTCGATAGCCTTTGGCGTTTCTAGCGCTATACCACTAAGAACCGCTAATAAGTAGCAAGTTCCGATTTCTCCTTGTTTAATATCATCAAAACGAATACCATTTTGGAACAACGAGCCTTGGGCATATTGATAGGTATGACCACCTTTTGTTCTTGGACGGTCGCTACCAAAGAACCACTTGTTAATCAAGTTATCTAAATGTGTATCACTGCTTCCAGCAACTAAATCACCTAGCCTTTGATTTTGGAATCTTTGGTTTGCAAGGTCACCATTAACTACCTTGTCAGCCAAGATACGCACATGGTCTTGCATTTTAAACCTACTTGCATTACCAACAATTGTTCGTAAGTCTTGGAACTCAGCGGCATCAACAACACCACCATCTCGAACACTACGTAAAATATCGATGGTATCATTCCGACTGAGTTGACCATCTGCGGCTAAACTGCGTACTAAGTTGATAGCCCCTGGGTCGCTGAGATTTTGACTAGCCCATTCTCCTTGAATAAATTGTGCAGAAGATATATCGATATTGTAGAAGCTATTGACATTATTCCCATTGGCGAAAACATCAACAAAGTAAGTGCCAGCATTCAATCTGCGAGTAATTGACTCAGTTGATGAACCACTATTACTTGAGACTTGGATTAGATTACCTTGAGCATCTATTAATCGAATATTTACATCTGCTGTCAAACCACTGACACTGACGTTAAAGTGGCTACTACGGTCTAGAGTAAAACTATAGAAGTCATTTCTATCGACCGCACCAACCCAGTTACGCGAAGTGGCATTTGCTGCGTTAACATTATTTGCTGCAACAAGATTTAGTTGTCGTGCAGTGACAACATCATTTCCTGCGTTATCGAGAGGTGCAGCTAATATATTCAGAGTATAGTTACTGCTTGCATTTGCATCTGGAGAAACTCGAGCAAAGTATGTACCAGCAGTCAACAGACGATTAATTCTTTCACCTGTAGTACCAGCATTAGCAGAAGTATCAACTATCCGACCACTGCTATCTAATAGCTGTAGATTTGCGTTTCCAGAAAGATTACTCAAAGAGAGATTTAATTCACCGCTTTCAGTCAAGGTAAAGCGGTAGAAGTCGTTAGAATCGATAGTGTTATTGTTGGGGTTACCAGAATCAATGATGCTACCAACCCAATCAGTAAAGCTTGTATTTACTGGACTAACATTTATTTGTCGTGCATTACTTAAGGTATCTCCAGCATCAGGTGTGGAGGAAATGCTAAAGTTATAGTTTGTACTGATTGCTCCATTAGAAGCAACGCGGACAAAGTAAGGACCACCATTTAATTGGCGAGTTATTGTTTCATCTCTATTCCCAGTGTTCCCAGAAAAAGCGATTCTTCTACCCGTGTTATCGAGTAGTTCTAAATCTACATTTTCCGTTAGACCATTTACCCGGAGATTAACAAAGCTGTTTTGAGCAAGGTTAAAGCGGTAAAAGTCATTAGCGTCAGTTGTACCAAGCCAATCTCTAAAGTTGGTTGTACCAGAACCAACACTAAACTCTCGTGCTGTTGCCAGAGTGTTACCAGCATCAGGGGTAGCAGAGAAATTTATATTGTAGTTGGTTTCAACCCCAGTATTTGCAAAAACTCTAGCGTAGTAAAGTCCAGCACCTAATTGACGGTTAATTGTATCTTCTGTAGTACTTAAATTACTAGCAAGTTGAACTCGTCTACCATTGCTGTCAAGTAGCTCTACATCTGCATTTCCAGCTAAACCGTTTAATCTTAGACTAAAGTTACTGTCAGCATTGAGTCTGAAGCGGTAAAAGTCATTTACATCTGTACGACCGACCCAATCGCTAAAACTTGTATTACCAGTACCAACGCCAACTTCCCGTGCATTGACTAAGGTATTTCCTGCATTGTCAACCGCATTAGAAAAGAGAGTCAGTCTATATTGAATAGCATCTTCAATGGTACTTGAGCTTGATTGAGAGCCAACGTCTTGACCAAATTTATCAGAGCGAATACCATTCAACGGCAAAGCACTTGTATTGCTGTCTGGAAAAATACGAAGGTAGTAAGTACCTTCATCAACTATCCGACTAATTGTTTCTGCTTTGTTTTCACTACGAGCAGACCGAGACAAAACGTTACCTTGGCTATTTATTAGCTCCACATTCACGTTTTCCGTTAACCCGTCTAAAGTCAGGTTAAAATGGCTGCGTGTACCAAGATTGAATTTAAAAACATCGTTCTGCTCGAGAACACTAACTGAATCTTGGAAAGAAATGATGCCAGTAGATGAGAATTCTAAACTTTTAGCGCTACTGAAGGAATCATTACTTTGTGTAAAAGTCATATATTTCACCCTGAGATACAGTTAATTGAAAACAAAAAATATTAATCAAGAAAGCATTTAATATAAGGCTTTCGGGAAAAAAGGTTTGATTTAGTTATTTATATATTGAGGTCGAAGCTATGTAAAAAGCTAGAGTATGCTCACGTAATTTAAAATTAAAGCACCTTTAAAGAAATAAGCCTTTTTGTGAAGAAAATGATTTTAATACAGTCAACATCTCACCAAAAAACGGTAGAGACGCGATTTATCGCGTCTCTCCACCCATAAATCGCGTCTCTCCACCCATAAATCGCGTCTCTCCACCCATAAATCGCGTCTCTCCCACACAATTCATAGTGTCTCTTCTACTGACCCTAAATTATCACCTACCATCCTTTACAAATTCCTATTTTTGCGGCCACAAAGTTTACAGACGTGATGAATTTCCATGAGACGCGATAAATCGCGTCTCTACTGACCCAGAAATCGCCGATACTTCTCAAGTTGTTGTTTAATTTCTTCAATGAGGTTTATAGGGTTTTTGTCTTCGGCATTAGCAGCCAAGTTATTGTCGGGTTGGCTCTGAAAACTATAAAGGGATTGAGTTGTCAAAGTCGAATTACCAAAAACATCATTTTGATTAACTTCCCTGTTTTCAACCCACTTATAACTTTTACTATCATAAACAACTGGCAATTCTTCACCTCCCATTCCCAACTCCAGACTTCCCACATTCAGATTGAAAACCTGAGTATTATTACTGATATTAAATCTATCTGGGCTATAATTTTGGCTATAACTTTGGCTATAGTTGGAAGTCGCAAGCATATTATGACCAAAAAAGCCGAAGTCGAAACCGGGAAATAGACCAGACGAAGAATCTGTTGATGTTTCGGAGAGAATCTGACGCACTTGGTTTTCATTCAGACTAGGATTAGCACTGAGCATTAAAGCAACTACACCTGCAACATAGGGAGCAGCCATTGACGTTCCACTTAAACTAGCATATTGGTTATTGGGAACAGTTGAGTATATATCAACTCCTGGGGCTGTAACATAGGTAAGTTGGTCGCCTCCAGCACGGTTAGAGAAATAAGCCATTTGTTCATTTTTATCTACCGCACCAACAGCAATCCCATATTTACGTGCGTAACGAGCTGGATATCCTGGTTGGGAATTACTATCATTTCCTGCAGCCATTACGACAATTGAACCTTGACTGCTGGCATACTCAATAGCAGACTCTATTTCACGGTCAGGAGAATTACTGCCCAAACTGAGGTTGATTACATTTGCACCATTTTTTGCTGCATAACGAATACCATTAGCAACAGAAGCTGAAGGACCAGAACCAGAGCCATCAAGGACTTTGACTGGCATTATTATTGTGTCATAAGCAATGCCAGTTACACCAAAATCATTTTTCTCCCCAGCAATAATGCCTGATACATGAGAGCCATGTTCGTTATCGTCCATGACTTCATTGGTGTTATTAACAAAATTCCAACCACGAACATCATCTACGTAACCATTACCATCATCATCTACTCCATTACCAGGTGTTTCCTTGGAATTAGTCCAAATATTGTCTTTCAAGTCTGGATGATTGTAATCAACTCCAGTATCAACAACTGCGACAACAACCCCTTTACCTGTATATCCTTTAGCCCAAGCTTCAGGAGCTTTTACCATATCAGCGCCCCAATTATTACCTCCAAGATTAGGAACATCAGGAAATGAACTGTTTTGACCAGCTGATGCCGCTACTGCAGCACCAGCATTTACCAAACCATAGCCAGATTTGGAATTATAGCCAGAAGCATTGACTGCGCTATTACTGTAAATAACTTGTTCATCTTGCACTTGTTGATTTTGCAAAATATCTAACTGTGGTTGAAAGCTGCTACTATTAGTCAACCCCCAAGAAAAATTGTTATTAGGATTCAAGGAATTGACAGCCGAAATGGGAGTGTAATTTAGTCCTTGACTAGGACTAAATATATTATTAGTATCATTAAAATACATAAGTATTTTGCCTCAAAACAGATGAATAATTTTTGACAGCAGTAATCCTTAAAACCCTTAGCCAAAAGGTTTTAAGCGAAACCAGATATATTCTGTTTTTCTCAAAATACTATGAACTTTAAAAATAAAATGAAGCAGCTTAAACAAAACAAATTTCAAGTAAGTAAATGTTTATTTAATAAAAATATTCTGTTCAATAGTCACACAAAAATCGCAAACCCCCGGAACCCCACCCCTAACCCCCCCAGGGGGAGGGGGCTAGGAAAAAACGACCAGTTTTTTTTCTTTTAGCCATTTTCATTTTTCATCTATCAAAATCGTAGCCCCTCCTCGCTTGCACGGGTTGGGGTTGGAGGTGGGGTTTCTAGGTAGGAATAGGAATCGAAGCAAGAGAAAAAGAGTCAGCAGCACCAAAATTAACATTCCAGCCAATATCTCTCATTGCAGCAATTGTCATTTGACTTATAGGCATATCGGTAAAATTAATAGAATGAGTCATAATTTCATCACCAAAAATTTGTTCTTTCCAGTGAGAATAATCTGAACCATAACCGACACCAGTTGTTAGTGGGATTTCGGTTTGCGTAAATTTACCGTTTAGCTCTCCATAAGCCCAACCCGCATAGGAGTTAGCTTTGTAAGTTCCCTTATCTGTATTGACAAGATTACGACCGTAGTATTCTGAACCCCAATAAGTCCCGAAACCTAGAGCATGGGCAAATTCGTGAATCATCACCCGTCGAAAAACGTTAATGTTCGCAGTCAAAATATCAATAACAATTGGATTTGTATTAATATTTGCCGCACCTGATGTTGGCATCCAACGACCAGTGGAATCTTTATTCATATTTTCAAAGCCAGCAGATGCTAACATCCCTCCTGCACCACGTCTCCATTCTTCATTACTTCCGGATATATTTATTTTTAGAGTCTGACTGTTACTAAAACTGCTGTGTGTAATCACATTTTCCCAGAATGAAGCCGCTTCTAGTACTGCATTTCGCATCGCTTGGCTTAAATTACTAGAGCTATCCAGAAAATTTATTTGAATAGAGAAGCGACGGTCATCACTAGCAGCAGCATTGAAATTAGTTGCTACTTTATAAAGTGCTGACGAACCCCGATAATTCATCACCTGTAATGTATAAGTTCCAGCGCTCAAGAAACGGCGGATTGATTCACTTGCAGTTCCTCGTTCCCATTGCCAAGCGATTACCTCACCTTGGTCAATAACACCATTATTGTTTTTGTCCTGAATCAATCTAACATCAGCGTCACTAGTTAAATCTGTCAAAGATGCAGTAAATACGCCAGATGTATTAACACTAAAACGATAAAAATCAGAAGTATCGGTACTTGTCACTTCCTCTTGGTGAGTGAAAATAGCTGAATTTTCTACTTTAGCTGTTGAGATAGAGTTTCCCGGTTCTATTATTTGTTTACCGGGACTACTATCGGGGCGTTTCCGAACTGCCACTATTTCCCAATTTGTATCGTTCATTGGTGTTAATAAGACACCCTTTCCTCCAATAAGCGTGGTATCCTTCATCAACCATACCGTATTTTCACCTGTTCTGTAGTTACGCCAAAGAATATCTACGTGACCATCGTTGTTAAAGTCAGCAATTCCTTTGATTTTCCAGTTAGAATCTTCAATTCGATTTAACCATACACCTTGTCCATTGATGAGGGTGGTTTTGTCCATCAACCACACCGCATTTTCACCAGTAGTATCGTGACGCCAAAGAATATCGACTTTACCATCATTGTTAAAGTCAGCAACTCCTTTAATTTTCCAACTAATATCATCAACCTTCGTCAACCATATATCCCCTCCATTGATGAGTGTGGTTTTATTCATCAACCACACTGCATTCTCACCAGTCTGATAATTACGCCAAAGAATATCAGTATGATTATCTCGATTAAAATCTGCGACTTCTTCAATTTTCCAATTAATATCACCAACGCTAGTCAACCACACACCCTGTCCATTGATGAGGTTGGCTTCATTCATCAACCACACTGCATTCTCACCAGTCTGGTAATTACGCCAAAGAATATCAGTACGAGTATCTTGATTAAAATCTGCGACTTCTTCAATTTTCCAATTAGGGTCATAAACACGAGTAATTGAGACTTTTTGCTTTAAACTGGTATTGTTCATCAACCACACAGAATTTTCACCAGTCGCATAATTACGCCACAAAAAATCGCTTTCACCATCGCGGTTAAAATCAGCCGTTGCTTCCATTTTCCAATTAGTATCTTGCTCTGGAGTTAACGATACACCTTGAGAAACAGCAGCATCATTTACTAACCATAAACGGTTGTCACCTACCGCAGAGTTACGCCAGACAATATCTACTTCTGGTTTATCTAAGGTTGTACGAGCCAAATTTTTATCATTATTGTTGGTATTCAGTTCCACAATTGCACTACTACGACTACTTAGCATTAAGTTGTCGTAATTAGTTAAAGTAAGATTCTCTTTGCTAGCAGTAAAATTCCCCGTTTCAGAAATAATATTCGCAGCAAAATTAGAACTACAGGATTTACCTGAAGAATTTGTATACAGCAGTATTATCACCCCATCAGTTAATAAATAGAGGCAGAAAATTTAGGTAGTCACAAATCAAATATGTTTAATAACCTAGCAAAAGGCTTTTGAGGAGAGGCACTCCAGCACCACCTTTTATTCCCATGTAGGGTTTACTAAATTACCTACAAAAGCTAAAGAAGCGTTCCTCGTATATCCATGTTACATATCCTTTATACAAATGTCTTGTAATAATCTATTTCTTCATAAATGCTTGATTTTATAAGTAATTAAACGTAATCATGATGTATGAAAACTAAATATAATGTAGAGACGTTACATGTAACGTCTCTACTCTACAGGGATAAATTGGTGATAAGAAAAATTAGGAAAATTAAAAAGCTGCACGTTCGTTATTAACCAAACGAAGCTCAGTCATTTTACCCTCACTCACTTGTACCGAAGAAAAACTACCATCACCAGAAAAGGAGTTTAAGTACAAATCCGTACCGTACTGAGCAAAGAGTGTGTATTCTCCCGGAGGTAATTTGACAGAAAATTTACCGTTATCATCTGTCTTTACTTGAGTCACCAAATTAAAATTCTGTTTGGCTTCGCTAATAGCTAAACGGGTTCCCTTTGCGGGGATGCGTCCAGAAAAAACCCAAACAGTAGTCTTAACTGATTCCGGAGCTTTACGAGTGGTTGTCTTTTCCCCAATCATAGGCATTTGATTGCCCACAACACGGACCACAGCACCAGTTACTCCCCCAGAATTGGACTGTGTATTTTCTGTTTTTTCATTATTGGAATTGTTAGGAGCAGCGAAACTCATTGGGTTACCACATCCAATTAGTAAGGGTAGCATCAGAAAAAGTACTATCAGCAGGCGCAATTGCTTAAAGAACATAATATGCTGACTAAAATTAGCATTGTTCATCTACAATTGTGCAACATATCGCATCCAATCCCAACACAATGTAGAGACGTTACATGTAACGTCTCTACATATGTAATCTTTCTACGCTAAACCCTAGGCTGCACCCATAGCAATCGCTTTTGCTCGTCGTACAGCAGCATCAGCGTTGACAAAGCCATGACCATAAACCGTGTCATAACCAGCTGCACCCAAATCGTAAGCGGTTTCTGAAAGAATAGCTCTAATTTGTATAGCAGTAAGACTCGTATTTACGCTCCAAACTAGCGAAGCAACCCCTGAAACGTTTGGTGTAGATGCCGAAGTACCAGTGAATTGACCATAACTAAAATCAAATGTCCCTGATGAATTGCGATTTGCAGTTGTTGTTGGGACTTCAGATGGTCCCATTAAAGTTAAACCTTCCCCATGATTTGCACCCCACCAACCTGGGTAAGAAATTCGTTCCCCAGGTGTTTTTGCATTACCATTCCAATCTTTGGCTCCCCAAGAAGCTCCTACGGCTATAACACTTCCATATTTTTTCGCCAAATCAGCAGGACTGGAAATAGTACTGGTATTTCCATTACCCGATGCAATCACAAACAAGGCTTTATCTTGGTTATTGGCAATTAACTGTTCAAAAGCTGTAGTATAACCACCTTCAAAGCTCATGCTAATTACTACACGTTGACCTTTAGAATTCGCTTGATTAATAATTGCCTGCGTTGCATCTGCTAAAGAATAATCTCCAGCATCACCACCGACAACATCAATTTGCATCAGCTCAGAGTTCCAGTTTATACCGCTTGTTCCTTGTCCGTTATTACTGGTAGCACCTATTATCCCTTGAACTAAAGTACCGTGAGATATACCTGAGGATTCATCTGCAAAATTGTTTGCAATTGAATTAATAGAGCGCAAATCAGGATGAGTTTGCCCACTACTATTAGTTCCCAATCCAGTATCTTCAATTCCAATTAGCACATCTGTGGAACCAGTAGTAAAACGCCATGCATTTTGGACACCCATCATATGTAAGTTCCACTGTTGATTAAACATTGGGTCGTTGGGTGTTACTGACAAATTAATTGTGGTGTCCGCAAATTTGATAGCTTCAATGCTTTCAAATAAAATTTCGCTACCGTCATTTAACTTGATGGCATCAAAAACACGAGTTCCATTACCAGAGTTATATAACACACCACCTGTAGGGGTGTTTGCGTAGTTAAAACTGACTTGATTAGAAAAAATAGTAGATAAATCTAGTAAATCTCGACCTCCACCACCAAAGTCAACGTTACCATTGCCGGAGATAACTGTACGGCTAAAACCAGATTGATAACTAAAGTTATCAGCTCTTAGAGTTCCTCTTAAAATACGCGGACTTGCTACAGCACTTTGTGACTCTGGGGTGGATGTTGGGATTGGTGATGAAAAATTAGAATTGGGATTAGTAACTGTAGAAGTAGGTACTGGCTGTACGCCATTAAAAATATTCGACTGTACCGCTTCTGTTGGTGTTGCCGATAAACTTAGGTTATAGAATGTTTCTCCTTGAAAAGGAAAAACCCTTACATAATAAGTCCCTTCACTCAACGGCAGATTATTGATTGATTCGTTGAGATTTCCTCCGTTAGCAGAATTAGCGAGAATCGTACCATTCGCAGCAAGTAACTGCACGTCAGCATCACCGCTCATCCCGCTCAACTGAAGATTGAAATTACTCTTTGTAGAGAGATTAAAGCGGTAGAAGTCGTTCGTGTCACTTCTTGAACTTACCCAATCGCTGTAAGTGCTACTAGTGGAAGTAATCGAGATGTTATGAGCTGTTGATTGAGTGTTACCAGCATTGTCCTGTGGTCTTATCCAGGTAGTCAACCGATAGTCTGTTTCCACATTTCCATATGGGTAGACTCGGATGTAATACTTTCCAGCATCCAAAACAGTATTGATTGATTCAGCGTTTGTACCACCCAAGCTTGAGTAAGCTATAACCTCATTCGCATCTACTAATGAATTGCCATTAATGTCTCGAATTAACTGGACATCGGCGTCAGCACTTAAGCCATCAAGATTTAAATTAAAACTACTACGTCCTCCTAGAGTAAAGCTCCAAAAATCACTTTTCTCCAAGGTATTTACCCTATCAGTAAATACTTGGGGAGTAGTAGTCAGACCAAACTGTCTTGATGTTCCTAAAGTGTTCCCTGGGGCTAACTCTTGCATATTTTAAAACTCATACACTTAGCACATATTTATATCAAACTCGATAATCACTGACTTTCCTGGAAAAAAAAATAACAAGTGCTGGATTTTACATAAAAATCATGAAGTTTTCACTTAAGCTTGATATTTGGCAGCAATTAATTTGTTTTTTTGAAATATAAAATCATTTGTATTTTTACTGATAAAAACTTATTAAACAGACTATTTCGTCAGTGATTTTACCCATGAAAATGTTGTCAAGGCAAGTTAATTTTATGTTCATTTTTAATTAGTCTTAAATAGGAGTATCCGTAGAAATTTCCGATTATTATTTAGAGGCTAAACATGTTTAGTCTCTAAAGGGTATGGTGGATTTTTTGTTTCATAAGATTAAAAAAACTCTTTACACCCTGCAAAGGCTTGTGATGATTATTACCAATCCAATTTGACTTGAAATTAATTTCAGTTTGATGGGTGTGACACCACAGGAGCTTTAAGACGGATGCACTTATGATAGGGATTGTAGAATAAATTTAGTCAAGTAAGCAAGAAAATGGGAGCATTACTTAAATTTTGCTACCAATTGAGTCTTCAGCTTTATAGAAAAAACAAAAAAAAGCCCGCTTAAACGGGCTTCAACTTCAATATTGTGGGGTGGGCATCCTGCCCGCCGCCTATAGTATTTGCCATCTGCTCTATATATTTGCCTGCTGCTCTATATATTTGCCTGCTGCCGTTGATAAAGTGACCAGTACAGTCCCTTCTTCCGCAACAGTTCGTCATGGGTACCGCGCTCAGCAATGACACCTTTTTCCATGACTAAAATTAAATCAGCACGTTTTAGAGGGGCAAAGCGGTGAGCAATAAGGAAAACTGTACGTCCAACAGAAACTCTTTGTAAGTTTTGCAGTACCTGTTGCTCAGTTTCACTATCCAAGGCACTAGTCGCTTCATCCAAAATCAGAATAGGTGCTTGTGATAAAAATAACCGCGCTAGTGCAATACGTTGGCGTTGTCCACCGGATAAAGCTGTACCTCTTTCGCCCACATTAGTTTCGTAACCTTGGGTTAATTCACTAATAAAGTCATGAGCAGCCGCACATCTTGCAGCTTCCACGACTTGTTCAGCGGTAATATCAGGATTACCTAAAGTGATATTTTCTAATATTGAGGCGTTGAATAAAAAGTCTTCCTGAAGAACTACGGCTATTTGTTGCCGCAAGGAAGCAATATCCGCACTTTTTATATCAAAGCCATCAATTAAAATACGCCCTGATTCTATGGAATAAAGTCGTTGTAGAAGTTTGGATAGAGTACTTTTACCCGAACCGCTGCGTCCGACTATACCAACAAATTGTCCTGGTTCTACAGTGAAAGAAATTCCTCGTAAAACTGGTTCGGTATTGTCACGGTAGCGGAAAAATACTTGTTCAAACGCTGCTTGACCTTTAAGTTCAGGTAAAACCAAACCAGTACCTGGTTCCGCTTCTGGGGCAACATTGAGGATATCTCCAATTCTATCTACAGAGAGCAAAACTTGTTGCAAATTTTGCCATAGTTGTACTAAGCGTAGCAAAGGTCCAGTGACACGTCCAGAGAGCATTTGAAACGCCACCAATTGACCAATGGTGAGTTCTTTGTCAATTACAAATCTGGCTCCAAACCAGAGAATTAATAAGCTGGAGAGATTTGTGAGAAAGTCACCAATATTACTACTGATATTAGAAGTGGTGGATGCTTTAAAACCTGTACGGACAAAGCGAGCAAATAAGCCTTCCCATCTTTCACGGGCTGCTCCTTCGGCTGCGTGAGCTTTTACCGAGTGGATTCCTGTTACAGTTTCCACTAAGAACGATTGACTATCGGCACTACGGTTAAAAGTTTCGTTAAGCCATGCACGCAAAATTGGAGTCGAAACTAAGGTTAATGCTGCAAACAAAGGTAATACAGCCAATCCCACAAAGGTGAGTTTGATGCTGTAATAGAACATTAATCCCAGATATACTACGGCAAAAAATGAGTCTAATATTACTGTTAATGCCGTGCTGGTAAGGAATTGACGGATTTGTTCTAGTTCTTGTACTCGTGCTACCGTATCCCCAACACGTCGCGACTCAAAATAAGCTAAAGGCAAACGCATCAAATGACGAAATAACTGCGCTGATAAGCTTAAGTCCAGACGACGTGCGGTATGGGTAAAAATAAATAATCGTAATGTGCCGAGAATCCCCTCAAAAGTGGCCACCAGCAATAAAGCTATAGCCATTACATCCAAAGTGGGTATACTCTCTTGCACCATTACCTTATCGATGACGACTTGGGTAATTAGTGGCGTCGTTAAACCCAACATTTGTAAAGTAAATGAGGCTACTAACACTTCCGTTAGCAGACCTTTGTACTTCCAAACCGCTGGTGTGAACCAACTTAGGTTAAATTTTTCTTGCTTTTGAACCTGTTCTATTTGCCAAACTTTTCCGTCCCAAGCAGCCTCAACTACCGACCTAGGTAGGTTTTCGGTTTGGCAATCAGGATTTTGAGGATTGGCAATTACTAAACGGTCACCCTTGAAAGCATAAGCGACGACCCAAGTATTTTGATTCCAATGCAGCAAAACCGGGAAAGTTAATTGCCGCAAATCATCCCAAGCGCAAATCAGACGACGTAAAACAAACCCCAACTTTTCGGCAGCTTCCACCAAGTTTTTGGGTCGCTGTCCCCGTAGTTGACGTTGTACCCATTCCAACGCAACAGAATTATTTAAATGCTGCGCTGCCATTGTTAAACAGGCTGCACCAGTGTTCCAACTAGAAACAAAAGGATAACTAGATACAGGTTGAGAGCTTGGTAATACAAGTTCCTGAGCTTTATAAGGAGTAGAGACACGATTTATCGCGTCTGTAGGGGTTTGGGTAGAGACCTGATTAATCGCGTCTGTGGGGGGTTGGGTAGAGACGCGATTTATCGCGTCTCTACTTGTAAGTGGAGATTGTTCAATAGTTTGAAAGATATTTTTTGAGTCATTGGGATTTTCTTGTCCCTCATCCTCAGTCTCCCCTAACCAAAATTTATTAATTTCTTTTGTTGAAAATTCATTCCATACAGATGTATCCCATCGGACTAGTAATACTTCTTTACTAGCAGCGACAGCTTTACAACCGACGGGTAAGTTGAGTAAATCTCCCAGCCAATCTCCAGCAGATAAAGTTCCTAAAGATGTGCCGTCTTCTTCAGAACGTAGACGAACTTTACCAGAAACAAGATAAAACTGATGACCTACAGTATCTTTAGCAGTTTCCTTTGACCAAATTTTTTCACCAAGCCGATAGCGATGAGTTTGAGACTGCTTTTGCAGCCTAGTTTGTTCTTCCGAGGTTAACAAACACAAAGGTGGTTTGTCCCATGAAAGAATTGCTAGCACATTAACTTGTTTTGATTCATCTTCCAATGGAATTAATTCACTTGAAGCTTCACCGTCAATTTTTGAATTTTCTCTGCTAGCCATTTTTCAAATAACTCATTTTGTAACGCCGATGATAATTGAGTATCTTCTAAAGATGCGGGTAGAAATTGTTCAACTCGGAACAAACCCCAACGTCCTTCCAATTCTAGAGGTCCAATTAAACTTCCGGGAGATGCCACATCAATTTTTGCCCTGAGTATGTCCGGCATTGTTCCTCGGCTGACTGGTCCCATCATGCCGTTAACAATGCGGTCATCAGTTAATGAATATTCTCTGGCTAGTAATTCAAAACTAGCACCCTCTTCGATTTGAATGTGTAATTCTTCGGCCAATTCTTGATTATCAACAATAATACGAGATAGTACTACCCTATCTAAAAAAATCTTGCGTTCTATAAAATATTCTTGAAGTTTTGGTTCTGCGATTACACTTTTTAACTTTTCTAACTTAAAGCTACTGGCTACAGAAGCATGAAAAGCAGCATAATCCGTACCATTTTTCTTCAACCATTCTTGAAAACTTTGCTGTTCAGTTAATTGATTTTGTAGTCGAAAATCAATTATCGCTTGCTCGGTAACAGCCGAACTGACCTCAACATCATCGCGATTTTGTATTTCTTGCTCCAAAGTGTACTGACGGAGAACATCCCCGATAAATTGTCCCAACTTTCCAGAAGCCTGCAAGTATTTTACCACTTGCTTAGTCGAGAGGGACTGCTCATCTACTGTCAAAAATGATAGGTTTTCCATGAAATAAATACGTATACAACTTCTCGACCGTTATACAACAGAATTGCGAAAGCGTCTCTTATTCTAGCGGACATTTACGCCTTGGAGACAATGCCATCGTAAGCAATGGAAGTGCTTAACGGCAACTACAACTAAAAAGAAGTTGTATAAAAAATATATACTAGCATCAGCAAGGAAGATATCAAGGCATCGCAGCAGACCAAATTAAGGCAAAGAGCATAGCAGTACTAGCTCCTATCAATGTATTTAAAATATTTACGACTTCATTCGTTAGCCAAGAATATTTAGACTGAAGTGTTGCCCCAATAACACTTTCCAAGTTAGTTGCGACAAAAGCAGCAGTTATACACCAAAGCACACCCAGTAGGTTAATTAAACCCAGACCCCAAGCCACACAAGCAATAACAATCGAGGCTAAAACACCAGCCAAAGTCCCTTCTAAGCTTACAGCACCTTCTGTACCGCGAGGAACAGGTTGCAGAGTCGTAATCAAATAAGTACTTTTACCGTAAGCTTTCCCCACCTCACTAGCACAGGTGTCAGAAAGTTTAGTACTAAAACTAGCGACAAAGCCAAGAAGGAGGAGGGAGTGGGGAGTGGGGAATTGGGAGTAGGGAATTGGGAGTGGGGAATTGGGGATTGGGAAAATGCCGAAGTTTATTAGACCTATCCCTAAAGCACAAAGAGAACCCGTTAAAGCAGAACCCCAAACATTTTCTGGACCTCTAGCACCCGAACGTTTTTCTGCGATACCTTCCGCTTCTTTTTGTGCCATTCCCACTTTAGTTACTGCCGAACCTACAAGAAAATAAAACATTACTACTAAAAAGCCCTGCCAACCAAGGGTTCCCCACAGTAATACACCTAACACCCAAGCATGAATATACCCTGCAGGAGTGAGTAATTTTTTGGGTGAAATCCAAGCCACACCCAATAAAATTGTATTTAAACCCATTCCCACTAACCAAGGATTAGAAGGAAGAAACCTCAGGGAAGAAGTAAGAAATAACAAGGAAGAAAGAAGAGAGAAGAAGAACATTGTATGTAATATATTCAAAACTCCAATTAATTTTGACATCCTTCCTTCATATGAACCAAACTTTATTTCATCTTGCTTTCCCTGTTACGGATATCCAAAAAACAAAAGAATACTACGTTGACGGTTTAGGTTGTATTCCCGGTCGCGAAAACCCACATGCATTAATTCTCAACCTTTACGGACATCAACTAGTCGCTCACACCACCAAAGAAAACCTTATACCTCAACGCAGTATTTACCCTAGACATTTTGGGATTGTATTTAGACAAGAGACAGACTGGAAAGAATTACTGACAAAAGCACAACAACGAAAATTACTTTTTAGAGACGAACCCAAAGAAAGATTTGTTGGTTCCCCCTTGGAACACCACACCTTCTTTTTAGAAGACCCATTTTATAACTTGATGGAATTTAAGTACTATCGTTACCCAGAAGCAATTTTTGGCAGTGCTGACTTCACAGAAATTGGGGAACGTTAGGACAATTCGCAATTCGCAATAAGCCGAGGCGGCACGCTTCGCGAACGCAATTCGCAATTCCCCACTCCCACTCCCTACCTAAGAGGTTCAGCCAAAGTTTGTGCAACTGCTCCTATACTCCTGGGGTCAGTTAGCATCCAAGCGTGCAAACCAACTGGTATTATTAATTCTTTTCCCACAGGCATATGAGAACTGTTTGCCGGAACAATCATTGCGTCATAGGGTGTCCAGATGGAAGTAAAATTAATTTTCCCCAACATCTCCACATCACTATTCAAATCTTGTAAAAAAGCACTGTTGGGACGCATCTGAAGGCAACCAGGTAGCCAAGAACCATAAGCAATAAAAGTTCCGTGGTGGGGTGAGGAAATAGTGATAAACCGCTGAACACGATTAATCCCCCCCAACCTTTGCATATAGTAACGACTAATAATTCCCCCCATACTAAACCCTACCAGGTCAAATGGCTGCTCTGATTCAAAGGTGGAATCAATATAATCCGCTAGTTGCTTTGCCAAAAATTCTAAACCCACTGTTCCATTATTGGGTTTTAAATCTAGGTCATATACAACCCAACCTAATTTTTTTAAACTAGGTAGCATCCTGTAAAAAACTTTACCTGTATCCCAAATCCCATGTACTAGTAACACCGGATTTCGTTGCTGAATGCTCATATATGAATGTAAATATAAATAAACCTATTTTGTTTCAAATTTAGCTTTTTTTTCTTTTCTTTTGCCCTCTACCTTGATTTTGATAGCTGAACCACTGGGTTTAAAGCATTTTTCTTGACAAAAAAACTTTTGACAGGCTTGTTTTTAAAAGTTAATGTTAATTTTTTTTAAGCATTCATTAAGAAACTTGCCCTGAGTCACAAGAAAATCTAATAATTAAGTCTGACCATATACAAGTAGCAATTCCTGAAAAGAAACGGTTTTGAACTTGCCTTATGCTGTCAAAATTAATATAGATGCTGCACTTAACTCTACTGTGGCTATCACCAAAATGGATTAACACAGTCGCGTAAGTGAGTAAAGGATAAGTTGATAAAATGTAACATTGTCCCGTAATTTTTTAAGAATTGCGGTTTTATACAGCTATAACAGGCAGGAGTAATTGTGATGACTGGCAAAATCGTTAATTTTGTGACTGGGCTGCTTCCAAAGAAGAAAAATGGCGGTTACTACTTACAACTAGAAGACGAAACCAAAGAAGTAAAGCCCAAGGTTGAGAACAAGAAAGCTCAGAGCAAGACAACAGAAACAACGGAAACACTTAATGGTTCAAAACCAGTAGAAGCAGCTGTCGCTGAAGCACCTGCTGCGGCCAAAGCAGCAGTAAAGGAAACAGTAGCAGCAGCAACAGATGTAGTAGAAAAAACAGTCGAAAAAGTTGAAAAAACAGTCGAAAAAGCAGAGAAAGCGGTAGAAAAAGCTGCACCGAAATCGGCAAAATCAAAGACAAAAGCAGTCAAAACTGAGTCAGCACAAAACGGTAAAGCCCCAGCAGCAAAACCCGCTAGTCCTGCACCCAAACCAGCTGCTGTCACCCCAGCATTGCCACCAGAAACAGCTTTTGCCTCAAAATATCTTGTTCCTACTAATACCAATGGTCGTCGTCGTCCTGGTCCTAGCATGAATCCATTTATGGATATGGCACGTCAAGCTAAAACTCCGAATAAATAGGGAATGGGGAATGGGTAATGGGTAATAGGTAATAGAAGAAAGCAATTACCAATTACCAATTACCAATTACCAATTACCATTTTTAACAAACACTAATCCGCTATATAGCTGAAATGCTGGGTCCCAGAGTGTTGATTCTCTGCGAAATAGATGAATGTGTGAATCTATTTGACCCAGCAATTCTTTGTAATCTAATACTGTTTCCCCAAAGGGTGTAAAATCAGACCAAGTTTTTACTATTGGCGTTTGCTGCTCAAGCCATTGAGAAAGGCTATTCCAATTTATTCGGTTTGTATTTTTACTAGGTTCCCCTGCAATTTTGATACCTTCTTGAAAATTATAGCCGTGGTCATGAATTCTGATAATGCAGCGTCTTTTGGCTAGGTGTAAATCGCAAAATTGGAAGTAATCTTGAGTCTTGGTCTTGCGTTCCACTTGCCAACGGTTGTTTACGTTAACGACTTGCTCAAAAATGGGTAAAAGACCTACGACACGAGCGGTAACTTCCGACCAGTCAAAGTTGAGAGAACCAATTTGACCATTGGGGTTACGACAAACAATACTGGCTCCTGAAATTGATTCTTGGAAGTAATCGACTTGAAGTACCTCAATTTTTTGCACATCACTTATTTTTGCCCAAAAACAAGGAATGCCAACATTTAAAAATTGTTCACCGTAAAATTTTAATTCTCCAACAGCACCAGTGCGGTATAATTTCCATCCACGACTCGGTAGTAATAGCCTTGCACTATAGGGGTCAATTTGCATGATTTTGGCAAATTGTTGAGCAGCTTCAGTTTTGAGTTCGTTACTAATTGGTTCTAAAATTAACAATCCCGGTTCAGTATTATTTGGGTCAGCGGTTGCTTCCGCTATTGCTTGTTGGCGTTCTTGCTTTTCAATTTCTTGTAGTCGTTGTAATCCTTGTCGTGCTTGGGTGACTATTTTGTTATTTGTGGTATCCCGTAGTAAACGACGATAAATTTTTTCCGCTTCTGGGTGTTTTTCATGCACTTCATAAAGTTTTGCCGCATATAATTTCACCCAAGGGTCTTCGGGTGATTCTTTTAGGAGCTGCTTGACTAACTTGGCTGCGGTTTTATAATCTTTTTTTTCAAAGGCGGATGCAACTTGCTCTAGCATTCATCTATATAAGTATAAAAGCCCAAATTAGCAAAAAAAATCGGCTTTGGCACATCGTACCCAATTTAAAATCCAAAAGCTAAAGCATCAAGCATACATTTACCTTTATCACGTCCAACCTCTAAGTAAATCTCTAGCAGTTCTTCATAAGCTGTTGCTCCCCCTACAATATTCCAAAACTCACCACCAATCAACACAGCTTCATTCCAAGGGGTATAGTTTATTGCTTGTGACCATTTATAATCAGCTTTTGTAGAACCGTAAGGATTATATGGCATAGCGTAATAAGCTTGTAGTTGAGGGCGATTTTTTCCACGCAATAAGTGAAACCTTAAGAGACGTTGCGTTACTTCTAAGCACTGTCCCTTATTTGGTTTTGGTGATTTTATTTCAAATATAAATTCTGTTCCATTTTTGGCAAGGATATAAATATCAGCACGAACGCTTTTGATTTGCAAATCATCTGAGCGTCTTGCTAGAAGTACAGCTGATATCATCGCTTCCAGAGATGGTTTTGCTTGTCCTCTGTTAGTTGCGGATTCGTAATTTTCTTTTTGGCGTTCAGCTTCAGCAAAAGCCGCAAGACTTACTTCTGCTTTAATATCGTAACCTCGACGAACCTCTTGATGATTTTCAAGAGCAATCAGACGAGCGCATTCTTCAAGTGAATTTCCTAATCTAGTAGTTAATCCGCGTTCAAATTGGTTTATACGTATTAATTCTGGAGGAATTAATGCAGCTTGAAAGGGTTTTAATTCCCCATTAGATGAAAATCGAGAAAGATACTCTGCTGCATTATCAGGTTTTATAATTTGGCGTCCTTTGTATTCGTCTAATAAGCCTTGAATAAATCCTTCTAAATATCCTTTGATTTCTGTACGGGTTTTAGAATTAATTGCGGCCATGCTCTTAAATAACCTCCAACAAAGCTTTTGCCAAATGGTAAACAACCGGAACAGAAACTGCATTACCAAATTGGTGTTTTGCTGTGGTTTCATTCTCAGCTATTTGGAACCATTCAGGAAAACCTTGTAATCTTGCATAATCTTGCGCTGTTAGAGGTTGGTATTTTTTATTTTTGTAAATTTTTTCAATAAATGTTTGCTTGTATGCTTCTGGCTCCAGACATTCTATAGATATTGTCGCTACAAAATCTCTAGTTCCTGTCGCAGTTAAAGTCGCAATTGCATCTGCATGAGGTAAGAAAATTTTTGATACACCATTAATTCCTGAAGATATTTTAGAGTTCACAAATTCGTATCCTGTATTTTCTACTAATTTTAAAATTTCTTTAGATACGAGATTATCAATTTCTTCTTGCATTAAATCTGGAATTAGTGATTTCAGTATATCAAAACTGAGAGGATTACCATCTTTGGGACCATAAATTTTCTTTCTTCTATTTTTCAAAATTGTTAAACAAATAAATTTTTCTCTAGGGGTTGTATCGATTAAATCCCAGGAATGAACTGTTGTGTGACCATCGCGAATATCAGCAAACGTAAAAAAATCATTCAACTCGTCTATTTTTTGAAATCTACCCCTAGAAGCAGGAATTTTACCACCCTCAAATAAAACTTCCGGTGGAAATTTTTTCTTAATAAAATTACTGCGTTGAAGACCAGGAATAACATCATAGAGTTTTAGCTGTTTTCCTAGTGGCTTAGGAAAAGTAAAACCCCAAGAATTTTCTAAATCATTTCTAATACCGACAATAAATATCCTATCCCTATCTTGGGGTACACCAAAGTCATATGAGTTCAATACTTGGTATTTAATTACATACCCCGATTTTGTCAAATTAGAAATTATATAGTTCAAACTAGCGATATTTCTTGGTTCGGTTAAACCTTTGACATTTTCAAATATAAAAGCTTTTGGCTGGTTAACTTCTATTAATCTAAAAACATCCAGCCACAATTTACCTCTAGGGTCAGACAAGCCTTGTAACTTACCTGCTATTGACCAAGGTTGACAAGGAACTCCTCCAACTATAATATCTATTTTGAAAGGTAATTTACTAATATTAGTAATATCACCCAAAAAAGATTCGTTTAAATTAGAGTCACTGAGAAAATTATTTTGATAAGTTTTAATCGCTTCCTTATTAATTTCCGAATATCCTAAACAAATTCCTCCCAATTCTTGCAAAGGTATTCTAAATCCACCGATACCAGCAAATAAGTCCACAAATGTAAATTTTGATTTGCAACTGATATTAGTTATGGGTCGCGTTGGTTGAAATAAATCAAATAATTCTAACTGTTGAGCATAAATACTTGTTTCCATCTGGTTGCTTTTGAGACTGCTGAGTGGAGGAAAAAGTTGTTTTTTGGATTTTATCAGATTTATTAACGTTTGACGTAGAGACATTACATGTAAGGTTTTTACATCGTGTCTACATTATTGTCAAGATTCTAAAAAAGCCCCCACAACAGATAAAGCAAAAATAGGAGCTGTAACCGCTCGCAAAATTCTTTTTCCTAAAGAAACAGGCTCAAATCCTAAATTGACCGCACTTTCCAATTCTTTTCCTGTCCATCCCCCCTCTGGACCTGTGGCAATAATGAGGGACATTTGCTGTTGGTCATTTATTATTTTTTCTTTAGGTAAGCAACTTAATAAATGCGGATAATCACCTCGTGCATCACAAATAAATTTATGATGTGTAGAAGATGACAAATCACCACTAATAAATGACACAACAGAAGTAGGTTCCAAAATCGTGGGTACAAACGCCCGCTCGGATTGCTCAGCCGCTTCTATCGCTATACGTCGCCAACGTTCCAGCTTTTGGGGACTGGGATTAAGTAAGGTGCGTGCGCTGACCGCTGGCGCAATACAAGATACTCCAACTTCAGTGCATACACGCACAATATCATCAAAAGCATTTCCTTTGGGTAATGCCACCATCAGAGTCACAGAAGCAGGTAATTCGGTTTTGAACTGCAATGGTTCTAAAATCTCGGCTTGTTCCGCTGTTAGTTGTGCTAACCAACCTGAGCCAAACCCATCCATTGCAATAAATTTATCACCCTCATGTAATCGCAAAACATTTCCCAGATAATGTTGTTGCTCTTTTGTCAGAAAAATTTCCCCAGATTGGAGTTGGGAGGATGTTATTGCAATTCGTTGAAGTTGAGACATTGGGAGTGGGGAATGGGGAATGGGGAATTGGGAATGGGGAATGGGGAATTGGGAATGGGGAATGGGGAATGGGGAATGGAGAATTGGGAATGGGGAATGGTTATTTGTAGGTTGGGTTGAGGAACGAAACCCAACAAAGTCTTGAAAATGTTAGGTTTCCCAAAGTCTTGAAAATGTTGGGTTTCCCAAAGCCTCAACCCAACCTAAGTATTTTGTTAGGTTTCCCAAAGTCTTGAAAATGTTGGGTTTCCCAAAGCCTCAACCCAACCTACGTGTTTTGTTGGGTTTCTAGGTTGACTGTACACCTTGCTTATTAAAGTAATCTTTAAGCGCTTCGTACACAATATCAGTCATCGATTTTTCCTGACGTTCAGACGCAGCCTTAAGGATATTATAAATATCATCTCGCACCCCTACGCGATGACGAACTTTAGTATGGCCATTACCATTACTGCTTTCTGGTTTGTAATTTTCAGTAAATTCCCGGATAGCATCAAAGCCAACACGAGCACAGAAACTACCAAAACTCTCACCTTTCTCCCGTGACTTTTTGAAAAAGGCAAATATAGGTTCCAGGAAGCTTTCTAATTCATTAATGGGCAACTTTTCCACGTAAGGTTCTGCTAACCGAGTTTGGTCGGGTGTACCTCCCAGCCATATTTGGTAACTTTCTACCCCACTACCTACAAAACCTAATTCGGCTACATAAGGACGCGCACAACCGTTAGGACAACCCGTCATCCTTATTACAAAATGCTCGTTTTGTAAACCTACTTTCTTCAAGACAGCGTCAATTCTATCTAAAATTTGGGGAATTACTCGTTCTGATTCTGTTACAGCTAAACCGCATGTGGGTAAAGCTGGACAAGCCATTGCATAACGCTCTAGCTGGCTGATTTTAGTAGGGTCGGTGACAATACCACAACGAGAGAAAATATCTTGGATGGTTTGTTTGTCTTTAGTTTCAATATCGTAAAGGATTAGGTTTTGGTGAGGTGTAAGACGGATGGGTAAGTTGAATTGTTGGACAATTTCCCGTAGAGCAGTTCTTAGTTGGAATTCTCCTTCATCCTTAACACGACCATTTTGGATGGAAAGACCCAAAAATAATTTGCCATCTCCTTGTTCTCCCCAACCTAGAAAGTCTTTATATTTCCAGCTTGGTAATTCTTTAAAGGGTTCCAGGGATTTGCCAAAATATTCTTCAACTTGGGAGCGGAATTTCTCGACACCCCAGTCGTTCATTAAATATTTTAATCTTGCATGACGACGGTCTGTCCGGTCACCATAATCTCTTTGAGTTGCGACTATTGCTTTAATTAGGTCGTAAACATCTTCTTTCGCAACATAACAAATTTCATCTGCAGCACGTGCAAAAGTTTCTTCTTTATTATGGGTACGTCCTAAACCACCACCAGCAAAAACATCAAAGCCTTGTAACTCTCCCTTGTCGTTGGTTATTACTACCAAGCTTAAATCTTGGGTGTAGATATCAATGGAGTTATCTCCTGGTACTGTGACGCTACACTTAAATTTACGCGGCATGTAGTAAGTGCCGTAAATAGGCTCTTCGTTATCGTGAATAACTGTCCCATTGCCATTACTTTGACGTGCAGCTTTTACCTCTGGGCTTTCTTCTGCGCTGATGGCTTTTTCTCCATCCAGCCAAATTTCATAGTAAGCACCTGTTTGCGGACTTAATAAATCAGCAACATTATTTGCGTATTCCCAAGCTAGCTGATATTCCGCACTATTTTTGTAAGGTACAGGAGGAGCCATAACATTACGGTTTACGTCTCCACAAGCCCCTAAAGTAGTACCCATGTTTTGAACAATCTCGGCAATTGCAGCTTTGAGATTTTTCTTGAGAATCCCATGCATTTGGAAACCTTGACGAGTTGTAACCCGTATGGTCTCATTGCCATATTCCGAAGCAAGCCTATCTAGTGTAAGATACAGCTGTGGTGGTACAAACCCTCCAGGATTTCGCGTCCGCAGCATAAATTGATAATCTTTTTCCTGTCCTTTGACTCGATTATCACGATTATCTTGCTGATAAGAACCGTGGAACTTCAGTATTTGAATTGCACCTTCACTAAAGTGAGTTGTGTCTTCGAGTAACTCAGTAGCCACAGGCTCACGCAAAAAATTACTGTTTTCTTTAAGTCCTTCAACTTTAGAAGGGTTGCGGGTTATAGTTGTGGGAGCGGGAGCGGATTTAACCATTGCAGTCGTATCTCAATAAGCATAGGTAGCTGCCGAAGCGGTAGATTTTAAGCACCCTTCCGGCAAGATTTATATTGAATTATTCCCGGTTATCCGGTCGGAATTAAGAGGAATATTCTACTAAAATTTTAGCATGATCCAACACCTTATTATTCCCCAATAAAAAACCCCTCCCCTAGAAAAATCATGGGGTTGGGGGAAAGGAAAAATTGGAAGTTCGGCAATAAAATTTACACAACCTAGAAGCGGAGACCAACACCACCATTAATGCTGACAGCATCACCAGCGCTATTTTGGTAAGCTTTGCTTCCTAAAGTCGCGTTGCTATAGATAACCATATTTCTGTTGACTGCGGTTTCAACACCAACAGCAGCAGTAAATGAATCTCTATTACCTAAAGGAGTTGGTTTACCATCTTTTTCAACGAAGCAGTAACCACCAGCAACGTACAGGTTAGTGTTCTTAGCAATTCCCAAGTCAGCAGAAACACTGGGGTTTATGCAGCTTGTTTGGTCGCTAAACAAAACTTGAGTACGTGCGGAAACACCGTTATCTCCCATTTTCAGAACTTGTACACGAGCTGAAACGTTACCACCGAAGGTTGCAGCGTCGTTGCTAACTCCACCATTAGTAACCCCAGCAGCAACACCTGCACCTACATAGTTTCCATGTAAACCCTTTGCGTCTTCTGCGGAAGCTTTACCCGCTCCGACGACAAAAGGAGCAACTACTACGGAAGACAAAGCAGTAATTGTTACTAGTCTTTTGAGAATATTGTGCATAGTTTTTACCAAATTTAATCGGGTTTCCCTTTACACATTTTGTCGATAAATTATTTAAAAGGTTCCGGATTTAGACTGAAATATTTTGCGAATCAGCGTTGTTTATTAAAGTCTATTATTTGTGCTTTATCTCTATTTTTAATAAAAATGGTATTATAATTACAGCCTGTAAGTTAATAATCAGAAGTTTTTTAATAAAAGTAGACACTTTTAATAATGTCATAAACTCATATATAAAATTGAATATAATCTAGAAGGAACAAAGTTTAATAAATCATCGTCCACTGTTATTTGCATTTTTTATTTTGATTATTAAACATGGCAGATTATTTTTTTAGTACTTACTTACTCTCAATTGCAAGGGTTTTATTTATACATTCCTTCTTGGTAGTTATTAGTGTAGAATTTATTACAAACAGGTTTTGAGTGACATTATGTCAAACGAGACAAAAATTTTATCCGGTTTAATGGGTGTGTGTATCGGTGATGCATTAGGTGTACCTGTAGAGTTTACAAACCGTGCTGAACTGGAAAAATCTCCAGTCACCTCAATGCGTGGTTATGGAACTTGGGATGTCCCAGCTGGAACTTGGTCTGATGATAGTTCCCTGACATTTTGCTTAGCCGAATCCCTTTGTGATGGGTTTTCCTTGAGTGCGATCGCAAATTCATTTTGCAGGTGGTACGACAATTCTTACTGGACAGCTCACGGTGAAGTGTTCGATATTGGAAATACAACTTTTTTGGCAATTGTCGATTTTAAACGGGGAGCACCAGCTGTACAAGCAGGAGGAAAAAGCGAAAATAGTAATGGCAATGGTTCATTAATGCGAATTTTGCCAATGGCTTTTTGCCACAAATCATTATCCTTTGAAGAATTAATTTCACGCACGCATCAAGTATCTTGTATCACTCATGCTCATCCACGCTCGCAAATTGCTTGTGGGATTTATATTAGTATTGCTGTTGAGTTATTGTCAGGAGCAGACCTTCAAACAGCTTATAGAGAAGGACTTACAAAAGTAGAATCTATTTATTCTACACCAGAATTTGCTTCTGAAATGCATCATTTTACCAGAGTTACATCAGGTAAAATTGCTACATTGCCAATAGATGAAATTCGTTCCGGTGGTTATGTGATTGATACTTTAGAAGCTTCGTTGTGGTGTTTGCTGAACAGTTCATCTTATGACGAAACAGTACTAAAAGCCGTAAACTTGGGGGGAGACACAGATACTACCGCAGCTGTAACAGGGGGATTAGCGGGAATTTATTACGGTGTAGAGAATATTAAAAGCGAGTGGATAGAACAAATAGCTCGCAAAAACGACATTATCGACTTAGCACAGCGTTTAAAGAGTATTTATAAATAAAATATAGTGCATCATTCATACAATAAGCCAGGGAATAAGCCAGGGAATAAGCCAGGGAATAAGCCAGGGAATAAGCTAGGGAATAAGCCAGGGAATAAGCTAGGGAATAAGCTAGGGAATAAGCCAGGGAATAAGCTAGGGAATAAGCTAGGGAATAAGCCAGGGAATAAGCCAGGGAATAAGCTAGGGAATAAGCCAGGGAATAAGCCAGGGAATAAGCCAGGGAATAAATTCCCTGTCTAAAAGCTGAAGTCCTCTAAAGAGGACTAATAAAAAATAATATTTTTGGGAGTATCTTAAATTTTGTAAAATATTTATTTTTAATATAAGATTCAGTCCTCTTCAGAGGACTTTAGCTTTTAGACAGGGAATTTATTCCCTGGCTTATTCCCTGGCTTATTCCCTGGCTTATTCCCTGGCTTATTCCTGACTTATTCCTGGCTTATTCCTGGCTTATTTCCTATCTTATTCCCTGGCTTTTGGTATAAATTACTCTTAATGTTCTTTTTATAAACACTCTTAGCCAAAGCACTAAATTATTAACGATTAGAGATTAACAATTAGCCATTAGGCATCATTTGCTCTCCTATCCAACCCAAATAAGATTTAGAACCATCAATAATTGGTAGAGCAATAATTTCCGGAACTTCGTAAGAGTGTAGTTCCTTAACTTTTGTTTCTAAGGTTGGAAATAAACCTAAATCAGCTTTAATAAGCAACTGCCATTCCTGTTCGTTATGTACCTCCCCCTGCCAAGTATAAATTGAGCGTATAGGAAACATACTTACGCAAGCAGCAAGCTTACTGTCAACAAGAGCAGAAGCAATTTGTTCTGCTTCCTGTTGTGAACTCGTAGTTACTAAAACAACACCATAGTTACTTGTCATTTTGTTGACGGTTGACGGTTGGTTGTTGACGGTTTAGGTGGCTAATTTTCGTGAATTATACAGAAAAAGGAGGTTGCTTCGTCGTTCCTCCTCGCAATGACAGAAAACGAGCAATGACAGAAAACGAGCAATGGACAGTTAAAAGTCAACCGTCAACCGCCAACCGTCAACAGTCAACAGTCAACAGTCAACAGTCAACCAACTAAGCATTCGACAGCGAATAAACTTGTCCATCAATTAACAAGCGTGTAATACCCTTAGCTTCCAGATGAACGCGAGCTTTTTGCAGCATTCGGCTATCAGGGACTTTGATTACACGGTCACGCTTAGTAGAGAAGCGCTTAGCAACCCGGTGATTGTCGAACACAGGTAATGTTCTTTGCTGAGTCTCCAAATTAGGAATTTGTCCCAAATCGCCAAAGTCTCTTAAAGGACGGGTGATTAATTCAGCCGCACGGTCGATGACTAAATAGCAAGTTTTTGGTAAAGGGGCAGAACTGAAAGGTAAAACCCGTACCAATGCTTCTCCCGACCTACCTTTTTTGATAATAGGTGACTTAAATGGCTCGATATCATCATCATCGTCATCCTCGTCATCGTAGTCGAGGTCATCTAAATCATCCAAGTCGTCGGAATCATCAACTTCTTCCCCAAACATTTGAGCCGCAGCCATAATGGTTGCTTCTGATTGAGCGTCATCAACCAAGGGACTAGGGATAGGAGTAATGCTCGATGGCTGTAAATCCAAAAGTTCCAGTTGTTCGGCAATTTGCTCGCCAGGAGCTTCCGATAAATTACGCCGGCGAACTCGTCTTTTACCAGAAGTTTCTTCTTCTTCCTCAACCCTTTCGACTCTTTCAATTTTTCGGGGTTGCGGCTTGACAGGTTTTTCTGGTGGAGCTTTTTTGTCAACAACAACTTTGCTCTTAACAGGAGTAGGAGTCGGTATAACAACTTTTGGCTGTTCTTCTTCCTCTTCTTCCTCAATTCCGGAAAAAACAGGTATGTTGTCGTAACTTACTTGCGCTCGTCCTTCAGGAGTTCTAGCCGCACGCTTTAATGAAACGAGATACTCGTACTCGTCTTCGGGTAAAGTACTTTTAAGTAAGCGGCTAATAGTCGAGTTGCTAACATCGTAACGTTCCGCCAAAGTCGAGGTCGTTTCGGCAGATTCGCGGTACAATTTTAGAATTTCTTTTTTATCAGGTTCAGTTAGTTTTCTCACGGTAGATACCAGTATCTAAGTTCTTTTTCTTCCACTGTTACGTCGCGCTCGGTTTAACGATGCGTCGTATTCTAGGGCAGCACCCATTGCAAATAACACTCCACTTAACACATAAAACACTTCCGGTAATTCCCCACTTTCATAATTAGGATAGCTAGTAGCATATTTTTGCCACATATCTGCAATGTAAAGCGAAAACGCGGCTGCTGCAATCATTCGCCAGGATAAAGCTACTCTACCTCCCCAAAAAGCGAGTAGTAGAGTAGTAGCTATCATTAACAGCAGTACATCACTAACAACATAAAACCAGTTTAAAAATGTAGCGATAACGTCATCGGTTGCTTTTTGCTGAAGAGAAATCCACCAAGCTAATACACTACCTACCACGCCAATAGCGCCGACAATTCCCCATTGCCAAGCTTCTAAACTAATTTTTCTGGAGGTAACCGCCAAAATCATGCCTGTACCCACAAACAGATAAGTAACAACAAAAAATATATCGCCAAAAGAGGGAAAAGGGTCTTGTTTTAAGACTATTTCCGTATAGCCAAAAAATATCCCCCCAAGGAAATAAGAGAGCATACCAACAGCGATTGATAGCCATAGCTTACGACCGCTGACGATTTGCGGACTTCGCCAGTTCCTTAAGCATAAGATACCAGCGCCCAAATAAGCGACTGCCTCAAAAATATTTGTACCAATTACGTACCACTCGGCACGTCTTTCGATACCCTTAACATCAGGAATTTTTGCACTGAATAATAAAAAATACAACAATGCCACTACCCCCCACCCGATGCTAGCCAGAATTATGTTTTGGGTGGTGAATAAAGATTTACTAGGGCTTGATTTGTCGTAAACGTTACTCATAGTATTTTTTTAAACTGTGTAAATGCATTATGCCCATTTCTTAGTTGTGGAATTAAGCATTTGATTTAGTTCAGCACCCAATAAAATGCAGCACCACTGAAAAAAAGGATTTTAGGCTATTGCCACAGTTTACTCAGGGGAGACTGCAAAAGCCAACTGATGAAAAAAGAACGTTCTCCTTCTGGCATATCCTGTAACCTATCAACAACTGGGTGAGCAAAGTTGGTACTTCCGAAGTAATTTTTTCCTAAACGATGCAGTTCTTGCAAGAAAGTAACTATATGATTTTCTTGCCATTTAGGTAACCCAGAAGCTTGCAGGGGGTTAAAGGTGAGCAAGTGCTTAAAGTTTTCAGGTGTAGAAACTTGAGGATATTGTTTTTGTCGGCAAACCTCCGCCATATCTTTTTCAAACAATGTTGCTTGTCGGGAGCCTAATAACTCTTCTACATCTATATACAACGATTGCAACAGCAAAACACTAGCTTTGAACAAAATTTCTGTCCGACTATGGTTTGCAGTATCATTAGCTATTGGTTCAACACGGACTTTACCCCAGACACTAAATCTTTCGGGTTCTTCCAGCAAAACACAAGCCTTTCCACGATTATCGGTCAATTCCCGCCATAAAGTCTTAGCTTCTTCCTCCTGGGAGGATTTAAAGACGCTAATCAGGCGAAAGCTTTGCCCCTGATAATGGAGGATAGGCACCTGCTGGTCTTTTGTTGGGTGCTGAATGGTAGATATTTCCACATCCTGCCTTTTAAGAATGAACATGGCACTGGCAAATAACTCCTGTCAGGGGCAATTTTGAGATAAAAAGATATAATAGCTTTTAGTTGCATTATCAAATGTGCTGTGGTATTGCCTTTATTTAGGCTAGATTCCCTCAGTAAAATATTTGACAATTTAAATATAGCTAAGTAACCGTTAGAGAAATTACTTTTTTAGTGTAATTTTATTAACTAGCGACTAGTATCTTAGCCTTGTTAGAGGAAAATCTGCAATTTTTCTTGCATTTTTTCCGAAGCGTAGCTATGATATTGTAGATAAATGTTATGCTGAGTTTACATTGAGTTAGGGCGCGTAGCTCAGTCCGGATAGAGCATCAGATTTCTAATCTGTTGGTCGCAGGTTCGAGTCCTGCCGCGCTCGTTCAATTATAGTTATTAAACTATTGAGTGGTGCTACTGGTTTTTTAGTATAAGCCATTAGCACTGCTAAGTAAATGAAGTAATTTTCTAATTTGGACTAAATTCTTTATCCTCAAATGCTTTCGCTCTCATGGACATATGAACTTCTCTGTGACAGTTAGCACATAGCAAAATGCATTTGTCCAATTCAGCTTTTACTCTTTCAAAGCTATAGCTTTTACCAGCAGACAATGACAAGTCTTTTTCCTCAGGGTTAATGTGGTGAAATTCCAGAGCATCGATACAACGGTTATAACCACACTTAGAACATTTACCACCTTTGTAAGCTACAGATTTCTCCTTAAAAAGTCTCATTCGCTCTACAGTTTGTCTGTTACCACACTCTTTACAGTATGTGCTAAGGTCTTTACCATCTCTTCTAAGATAAAACGCTTCAGGCATCAATTGCCGCTTACATTTTGGACAAGTTTTAGTTGACTTATCTTTTAAAATTGTCAAATCAACAGTGTTATGCTTGCCATAAGGCGAACATTCTAGACAAAATTTTCGGTTTTGAACATTTTTTACTTTGCCATCTATAAGTATTTTGTTGGGGAATTTAGCACCACATTTTCTGCACTCTGGCATTTTTGTATAACCCACATAGATAATAGATTTGTATTATCTGGTAGGGTTATTTTTGAGAAAAGACAGGACGTAAATTAATATACTTAAAATTTACAACTATTTACGAAGTAGAGATTTAGTATATTCAGTCTCTACATTGACGCAATTTTTTACAATTCACTTAGAATTTTCTATAGTCATTAACAAGTTAGTAAAAATTACTTAAAAACTGTAACCTTGAAAGCCTTTGACCAGGATTGAACTGGTGACCTCACCCTTACCAAGGGTGCGCTCTACCACTGAGCTACAAAGGCGAAATAAAATAATTTGGTAGTGAAGAGTTAGGAGTTTTAATTTGTAGTCAGAAGCTATATATAGTTAATAACCAACAACTCAAAACCCATCACAAACAATTAAAGAGGTGGGCCGAGCTGGATTTGAACCAGCGTAGGCGTAAACCAACGGATTTACAGTCCGTCTCCATTAACCACTCGGACATCGACCCTTATGTGTCTCACGACTACTAATATTATCACAAAAAAATTGTAAGGCAAGGGTTTCTAGGAAAATTTTTTGTTGACGGTCAACCGTCAACAGTCAACAGTCAACCGTCAACAGTCAACAATAACCATTCCCTAAACCAAAAGCTCCCCAGTTTCCTGCAAAGCATGTAACCTGTGATAAATCCCACCATGACGCAGCAGTTCGTTATGGCTACCAACCTCAATAATGCGACCATTGTCCAGCACAACAATTTTGTCAGCTTCCCTAACCGTACTCAAACGGTGAGCGATAATAATTGTAGTACGGGTTCCTTGCAGGTCACGCATAGCCAATTGAATAGAACGCTCGGACTCATAATCAAGGCTAGATGTAGCCTCGTCAAATATAAGTACATCAGGTTCCACCAACAAAGCACGAGCAATACCTAAACGCTGTCGCTGTCCACCTGATAAGCGAACACCACGTTCTCCGACAACAGTGTAGTAGCCTTGTGGTAACAGCTTAATAACCTCATCAAGTCGAGAGATTCTACAGGCTTCTTTAACCTGTTCTAAAGTTGCATCAACCCTACCATATTTGAGGTTATCCAAAACCGTACCGTTAAATACGTCTACTTCTTGGTGAACAATTGCTAATCTACGACGATAGTTTCCAACATTTAACGTGCGAATATCATCACCATCAATAAGTATTTTGCCTTCATTGGGTTCAAAATACCGCAACAATAATTTTACCAAAGTAGACTTACCGGAACCAGAGCGTCCCACTAAAGCTACAGTTTGATATGGTTCAATCAACAGATTGATATCGTGTAAAATTCGGCGTTCTTTATCGTAGCCAAAATTGACATGAGAAAATTCAACTTTTCCCGTAAAATCATAGGTAGTATTTGAAATATCTTCCTTTTTTACAAAATCATTAGATAAAATACCTTCAGAGTCAGTACCAATTGGCTCTTTGAGAAATTCGTTAAAGCGTACCATCGAAGAATAACGACGAGCAAATATTTCTGACAATTGACTAATCGGTTCCAGTTCAGCATACGCCATACTAGAAAGTGTCAAAGTCATAATAAAATGACCCAAAGAAATTCTTCCATCAACTGTTGCAGCTAAAGTCAAACCTAGCACCAAGAAAACGCAAAATTGAATCATTGTGCGTTGGATAGTACTCAGTCTTACATAGCCTCTGTGAATACGATTTTCGACAACTTGCAATTCTCGCTCAAAACGTGTAGATTGTCGCTTTAACTCTGTTTTTTCAGTAGCAAAAGCTTTAATTGTTTTGATATTAGTGATAATTTCTGAAGTACGACTTTCCGTATCCTCCATGTACTCATCTAAACGGCTTTCATGCCAAATTAATCGCTGTAAATCTTTTAAAGTAAAGGCGAGGATAACTACGAAGGAAACAAGATATAAAATTGCTATTCGCCATTCAATCACCCAAATAAATACAAAAATCCCCAATAATCTCATTAATTTGGGAATAAATTGTCCAGCTATTTCGGGATAAGTCCATGTGTAGTTACTAACTCCTCTTGCTACTCTCCCAGCTATACGACCAGGATTATTTACGTCGTAATATTCAACTGGTAATGTGAGAATCTTTTGGACAAACTCTTGACTTTTGTCACGTCGTGCCCTTAAAGCTATATCCCAATGATACCAAACAGTTAACCAAGGTTGTGTTGGTGCTCTGACTACGGTAACCAGAAAAACTATACCCAGCAACACGCCTAATGATAAAGTTTTATTTGCTGGGGAATTGATGAATTCGCCGATAGTGAGAACTATTTTTTCTAGTGGTTTGTCTAACGGCTGATTTGACAAGACGTTTAATATCTGACCAATCGCGTAAGGAACCACTAAATCAATAATTTCGTAAACACTGGACGCAGCAATACTAAATATACTTAGCCCCCAGTAAGGACGAAAGTAATTGATTATGTCTTTTAATTTACCCATGATGCACACCCATAACGAGTGTTAATTTGTATCAAGACTCTTATACTACATACCGTAACACGATGTAGTCAAGAGGTAATAAATAAATCTATCTATGGGTATAGCAGGATACAATTACGAATATAGAGGCTTAAAAAGTTTAGAGGGTGTTTATAAATAAGATATTAAGCACAATTAATATCGTAAGCCAGTAAGCCAGTAAGCCAGTAAGCCAGGGAATAAATTAAGAGTCTAAAAGCTAAAGTCCTCTAAAGAGGACTAGAAATTATATTTTTGAAAGTATTTTGATATTTTGTAAAACATGTATATTTGATGTATTATTTAGTCCTCTTTTAGAGGACTTCTGCTTTTAGACTCTTAATTTATTCCCTGGCTTGTGGTATAAATAATGCACTGTGTTCTCTTGAAAAACAATATTATTTATTGTACAGCAGAAAATTCCAATCGATATCGATAAAGTGCAACAGGATTAGAAGCAGCTTTAAAATAATTTTGGTCTTGCGGAGAAAGATAAACAGCAGTTACTTGGTCAGCGATAATTGCCGGATTGGTTGTATTTAATTTTTTGTATGCAGTAGTTGACTCAACAGTGTTGAAATAAGGATTAGAAGTCCCTTTAAAAAGTTGTTGAAAAGCTTCTGATGTAATGTATTTACCATTTGGTAAGCTTTCTGTCGCACGAGCGGTCACAATTGAAACTAATTGTCTATCGCCACGTAAAAAAGTAATTTGACGATTAGGGGAGTTTGGGTCAGTTTTAACAGCAATAACAGCATCATCTCCCAAATAAGCTCGCGCTAAATTTAAACCATTAAAAGCTCTATCAGCAACAATAATTGATTTCTGATTTTTCTGCGAAATACTCTCTAAACCAGCACCCGAAATTAACCCCTTCGACAAAGCCAATTTAGGAGTATTTTTTTCCTGTACAAACTTAACGCGAAAACTAATTGGCTGGTTTAAAAATTGTTTATTACCTTCAAATCCAGGAGTAACAATATTTGGAGCTAAAGGAGCAGCCAAATCCACCAAAGTACTTTTAACAGACCATTCCCCAGCCATCCACTCAGGGTAAGCTAAATCACCTTTAGCAGGTTCTACCGAAGTTAATTTATTCCATTGAGGAAAATTAGCCAAACGCTCAGCTAATTCACCAGCCAAAGCAGACGGACTCCATAACAATAAAAGTAAAACCAAACACAAACAATAAAAAAACTTCATAGCAATCTCTTCCTTAGCGTTTTAGCGTCTTAGCGTGAAAAAACATAATATCAGCAGCACATTGCAAATTGTAAATTTTTTTGTGATTGATTACATTACTCATATCGAAACAGTATTGCGTAAATGTAAATAAAATTAATGAATAAGGTTACAAAGTAAATAAAAACATAAGTGATTACTCACTTATAATTAATTGGTATATTTTAAAGCTTATATTCACGTAACTAATTAATATTAATGAAATTAAGCATACATTATCCACTTAGAAATTTTGTAAGAATTAGAGCATCTTTTGTTACAACTTATAGTATAAATTTAAGCTTTATTACTGAGAAAAGCAGTAATTGACTAAAAGTCTTTTAAAACTACTTCAGTTATGTTACTTTTCGACTTTGTGAATAGGTATATTATGCTTCTAGTGATATAACAGCCAAGTCAGGATGGATTTACGGAAAGCAACTTCAAAGCTAGGAGAAACACAAAATATAGTTTACGACAATAGGTATAAATATTTATAGGTATTTAATTTTATGAGCTTATCTAGTTCTTTTACAGATTTTTCCCTACCTGAGTTGTTTAAAGTTATAGAGCAAGGAAGAAAATGCGGATGCTTAACAGTCTGTACAGTTCCACAACTTAACAACCCAGAGTCAAAATCACAATATTATTACATTTGGTTTCGTCAAGGACGTATAATTGCTGCCGCAAATCGCTTAAACGGTCAGGGTTTAATATCTAAAATTACTCAAAAAGGTTGGGTATCAGACGAAGTAATAGAAAAAAATTCGGTAGTCAAATCTAATGGCATTCCTTTAGGCTTAAATTTAAAAACTCAAGGTCTTTTAGGTTCCGACGAATTAAAAATACTTTTTGCTAGTCAGGTGCAGCAAGTGCGAGAAGTATTTGAAATTCATAAAGGTGTATTTAAATTTGATAGTAAAGCTCGCGAACCTTTAAGAGAAATGACAGGTTTAAGCTTAGGTGGAACCGAAGTTGCTGTGATGATTTTAAGAACTCTGAAAAATTGGGAAGTTTTAGCTCATATACTTCCAGATGCAGCTTCTGGTATAGAAAATCTCACTCGCAAAAAGCCTCAGTTTCGTTTGAATAATGTAGATATAAATGTGTGGGAACTTGCAAATGGTAAAGCTTCCTTAAAAGTTATCGCTAACCAACTACATCAACCAACTACTAAAATTCAACAAGCAGCTTTTAGATTAATGATTGCGGATTTAGTAGAAGAAGTTCCTATAAGTGCATCTATTTCAGATTTTAATGATTCTCCGACTGAATTTAACTTAGTGAATCATTTTAATTCTGGAGCAAAAAAACCTAAAGAGTCATCAACTTCAAAAGTAAGTGGTTCCTTCTTGCAAAATTTAGTTGGGTTTTTGAGGAGTAAAGATTAATGGAAATCCTACGCGTCGTAATTACAGGTAGCGTAGGTGCAGGGAAAACGAGTTTTATTCGCACGATTAGTGAAATTGAAGTCGTTAATACCGACAGAAGAGCTACCGATGAGACGGCTGAGATAAAAACTGAAACTACTGTTGCTATGGATTTTGGTCGTCTGACATTTGCAGCCGGTCAAGCACTCCATTTATATGGTACACCAGGGCAATTTCGATTTGATTTTATGTGGGATATTTTAATCGAAAAAGCCCATGCTTATATTCTTTTAGTTGACGCTCATCGTCCAGAACATTTTCGTCACAATCGTCGGATTTTGAATTTTATGAATCAAAGGGTGCAAATTCCTTATTTAATTGGATTGACTCATACTGATTCTGACGATGCTTGGGAAGCGGAAGATGTGGCAATTGCTCTGGGGTTAGTGGATGAAGATACTCGTCCACCCTTGATAAATGTTAATGCTAATGAGCGAGAAGAAGTTTTTGCCGCTTTGATTGCGCTTATCGAAGAATTCTCCTGAAGAAATCTCCGCACCCTAATCTCAATTTTGCTCCAGACTACAATTTACGCTTGACAAAGACAAAGGATTCAGGAATATTTTGAACTTAGACTTTTTAATTTTTTATGCCTCTGGGCAACATTTTCAAGCTAATCATAGATGGGTTTCGTGGTGGGTCTGATAATTCTGATGATGCAAACGCATCGGAGTTGGTAGAAATTGAGGATGTTTCATTAGCGTTAAGCGCTGAAGATGAAAACACTGAGAATTTACTACCAACTACAGAAAATAATTCATCCACAGAAACTGCTGAAAGTACTGAAGAAACTGAAACTTCATTACCTCCGACCGCTGATGATACAAAAAATCTACTCGTACAAATTGCTGAAACACCTGAAAATCCACTAATAATTTTGGAGAAAAAAGTCATGATAAACGCTTCCATGCTACAAGACGTTTTACAAAACTTCGTTTCCGGAAGTCCTGATGTTCAAGGTGCAATTTTAGCAAGTCCTGATGGATTAGAGTTGGCTTCTATATTGCCAACAGGAATGGACGACGAACGAACTGCTGCTATGTCCGCGTCTATGTTGTCATTGGGTGAACGTATCGGACGAGAATTAGCACGGGGTAGTGTAGACCGGATTGTTGTCGAAGGTGAAAAAGGTTACGGAGTATTAGTTAACTGTGGTACAGATGCAGTTTTATTAGTATTAGCCAGTTCCAGCGTTAAACAAGGTTTATTATTCCTAGAAATAAAACGCGCTGTTTCTAAAATTTCACCCCTACTCGGTTAGCTAAGAACACGAACTAATCCATACAGCGATACTTGGGTCGCTGGTTTTGATTCTTAAGAATGGCAATTGCTAATTGCTAATTGCTAATTGGTAATTGGTAATTGGTGAATTTATACGGTTGATATCGGAGGAGAACAAACAAATGGCTTTAGAAGCATACCCTTTTCTTTTAACATTAGAAAAACGTATCGGTTTTACTGATGAAGATAAAAATTTACTAAACTCAGAGGCTGATTGGGGTCTCAAAGTCGCTCCCGATATGGCTGAGTACTTTTATGCCTATTTGGGACGCGATGAAGAAATGAATAAAATTTTATACGATGGTGAAGGACGTATCCATCGCTTACGTGAAACTTTTATTCTTTGGTTTCACGAAATGTTTACTGGTATGGATAATTGGGGTTCCGAATACGCAGACCGTCGTTGGAAAATCGGTTTAGTTCATGTCCGTCTTGGTATTGCTCCTCAGCACGTTGTCCCCGCTATGGCTACAGTCGTCCATGAAGTCGGGAAACGTCTTCAAAATGATGGTAAAAGTGAAGCTCTCAAAGATTCTCTCGGTCGTATTTGTATGATTGACTTGACTTTTATTGAGCAAGCTTATATCGAAGTCTCTTCAGCTGCTGTCTTGCAAGAAACTGGTTGGACTGAAGGTTTGTTTAAACGCTTAATTGCTACTGGTGCAAAATTCCTGTAACAACACGTAAAGACGCGATTAGAGACGCGATTTATCGCGTCTCTACATTTTTATACATTTAATCTGGAGCCGGGTTATAGTGCAATTTGCCTAGACCCGGTTTTTTCATGCTTTGTAATTATTATTTACTAGTAATTAATTAAACTTTACAATATTTGGTATTCTACTTTATTCAATTGTTTCGGGATATTAAGGTATATTCAATACTTGTAGTATGTAAATACCCGTACCATATATTTTTTGCCTATAAAAAAAATTAAAGGGTAGGAATGCGTTTTTTGTAGAATCACCCGTAAATCATAGGAATTTAATTGGGATATAAAATCTGAGATTATTTAAGCTACCGAATGTGAATGTATATTGTGTACCTAAACTAAAAAAAAAATGAGTATATCAAATTCTTTCAGAAATTTTTCCTTAGCAGAACTGTTTCAATTAATTGACCAAGGTAGAAAATCAGGTTGTTTAACGGTTTGGACTTCTGCTGAAAGCCAAGATACTGATGTTAAGGGTCAATATTACGTATGGTTTATTCAAGGAAGACTTGTTGCAGTTACTAATTCTTTAACTAAAAAAGACTTAGCATCAAGAATTTCTGATAGAGGATGGTTGAGTTCAGTTTTTCTAGAAAAATATTCTCAGAAATTAAAACCAGGTAAGCCTTTAGGACTAAGTTTAAAAACTCAAGGAATGCTTAAATCAGACCAATTAAATTTACTTTTTTCAAGTCAGATTCAACAAGTAAAAAAACTTTTTGAAATTCAGAAAGGTGTGTTTAAGCTAGATAGCAAAGCTCCAGTACCTTGGCAAGAATTAACAGGATTAAGCATTAGCACAATAGAAGTAGCGCTGATGACTTTAAGAGACTTAAAAAATTGGGAAAACTTAGCGGAAGCACTACCCGAAAAAGATTCAGGAATTAAAGTTATTCCTTATAACCAACCTCAGGTACGTCTTAACTATTTAGAATTACAGCTATTAGAGTGGGCACAAGGAACTGTCTCTTTAAAAGTAATTGCAAAACAAATTAATAAACCAATCGATTTAATTCAGCAAGCAGCATTTAGGTTGATGATAGCGGATTTAGTAGAAGAAATCCCATTAGTGACATCAATGCCATCTTTGAGTGATGACGGCTTTGACTTTAGCTATGTAAATGCATCACAAAAAGAAAATACAAAATCAGAATTCTCTTATAAATCAAAATCCAATTCTAAATCAAAAGTTAGTACATCATTTATGGAAAATTTATTTGGGTTTTTAAGGAGTAAAGTTTAATGGAAAGCCTACGCATTGTGATTACGGGTAGCGTAGGAGCAGGTAAAACGAGTTTGATTCGCACTATCAGCGAAATAGGAGTCGTTGACACTGAGAAACGAGCTACAGATGAAGCTGTAGAAATTAAATCCACAACAACAGTCGCATTAGACTTTGGACGTTTAACAGTGGGAGAGAATCAAACATTACATTTGTATGGAACACCAGGACAACTGCGATTTGATTTCATGTGGGATATTTTAATTGCCAAAGCAAACGCTTATATTCTTTTAGTAAATGCTAGTCGTCCTCAAGATTTACGTCAAGCAAAAAGAATTTTGACATTCATGAAAGAGCGAGCAAAAATTCCATATTTAATTGGAGTTACTCATACCGATTGTCCGGAAGCTTGGTCATTAGAATATATAACTATTGCTCTGAAACTGGTAAACGAAAAAAATAAGCCACCAATAATTGTGGTGGATGCAAATAATAAAGATTCTATTTCTCAAGCATTAATGCTTCTTGTTCAAGAATTAATGATTAGTGTTAACTGTTGACTGATGACGGTTGACTGTTGACTGTTGACTGATGACTGTTGACTGATGACTGTTGACTGATGACTGATGACTGATGACTATTAACTTCAAAAAACCTTAACCTTATAGGGTGCTTAAATTAACAATGATTTCTATAACTTAATGATATTCTTATGTTGCATTAGTTACCCCCCCCCACAACTAGCAGTCAACCGTCAACAGTCAACAGTCAACAGTCAACCGTCAACAAACAAGGATAATTTTATGTTACGCCCAATACTCGGTGATTTCAGTAGTATTGTTTGCTTTAAAGCTGCGATTACGGGAATGGAAGACGCCTTAGGTGACAAAGCTACAGCTATTGCCTTAACAGCAGCAGGTCGCAGTCGTGGAAAGCAACTAGCAAAAGAATTTGGCTTAGAATTTTCCAGCGTTTCTCTAGAAGAAATGACATCAAAAGTTAGCAATGCTTTGGGGAAAGATGGAACTTGTTTATGTATTGTAGAAAAAATAGTACAGGAAGGAGACATTCTCAAAGTTTACACCACAGAAACCTTATGTTCAGCAGGTGAACCCCAAGGTTCTGAGCGTAAATGTACTTATACAATGGGTGCTATTTGGGGAGTTTTAGAATATTATTACGGTAAACGTTTCCAAGGTAAACACACAGAATCAGTACTGCGTGGAAGCAATTACGACGTATTCGAGTTCACAAAATTAGGCTAAAACAATTACCAATTACCAATTACCAATTCCCAATTCCCCACTCCCCTATTTCTCATGTTCCTCATAAGCCTTAACAATCCTCTGAACCAAGGAATGCCTAACCACATCCTTTTGGGAAAACTCGCAAAAAGCAATACCTTCCACGTTTTTAAGAATTCTTAAAGCCACCTGCAATCCCGAATCTTGATACCCCGGTAAATCGGTTTGTGTCATATCACCAGTAATTACCATGCGTGAATGGAAACCCAACCGTGTTAATACCATTTTCATTTGAGCAGGTGTAGTATTTTGTGCCTCGTCCACAATAATAAATGCATTATTAAGGGTGCGTCCCCTCATATAAGCTAATGGAGCAACTTCTATAACACCACGTTCCATTAAACTAGGTACTTTTTCTGGGTCAATAAACTCATTGATAGCATCATAAAGTGGACGCAAATAAGGATTTACCTTTTGTTGTAAATCTCCAGGCAAAAAGCCAAGTCTTTCACCAGCTTCCACAGCAGGACGTGTCAGAATTATTCTTTCATACTGGTCAGCAAGTAGTGCTTGTACCGCAACAACAACTGCTAAAAAAGTTTTACCAGTACCTGCAGGTCCACTACAAAAAATTAAGTCATTTTTACGCAGCGCTTGAATATACTGTCGTTGACGAAAAGTTTTAGCCCGAACCTCTTCCCCTCGACGAGTTTTAGCAACTACATCCCGTTGTAAATCTTGCAGTTCATCTTGTCGTTCAGTATCCAAAGCTTGTCGTGCAGTTAAAATATCAGCATTAGAAACAGTATTACCTTTACCCCAAATATTTTCTAAAGAACGAACTAACTTAGTCGCTAATTTGACTTGTTTTTCCGTACCAGAAATATATAATTCTTGGCCACGTAGTACTAAAGTAGCTCCAGTTTGCTTTTCAAAGGTTTTCAAATTTTCTTCTCTTGTTCCTCCTAGAGCTAAAGCGCTAGGTATACTAGAAATTTCAATAATTTCGTTGGCATCAGCCATAATTAATAATAGTTAATAATTTAATGTATAAAATTTATTGGTTCTTTGTAGCATTTTTACATATTCCTCCACAAATCGCATACAAAAATATTTGTAGAGACGTGATTAATCACGTCTCTACCTTTGGGGTTAAATTATGTAAAACAACAAGAAACAATTAATAAAACCCACCTTTACGTACAGCTTCAGCCTTACGCTTACGACGCAGACTGGGTTTTTCGTATCGTTCCCGACGTTTCACCTCAGATATAATCCCGGCTTTTTGAATTTTCTTTTTAAAACGTCTCAATGCCGAATCAATAGATTCATTTTCACCTAAACGTACTTCAGCCACTCTCTACTTTCACCTCCCTAGAGATAATTGGAGTGACATTGACAATTTTAAAACCTGCATAAAAAGTTGAGCAGGTTTTTGTTTTGCTGATGTCTCAGACTACTGGAGATTTAGTTTGAAACTTAGCGTTTAATAACGCCTAGTAAAACCACTCCAGCAGCAGACATTAAAAAATGCAACAAATAAATTTGTTGTCGCGAACTCCTAACATTCTATCTCGAACCTAGTAGAAGACAGCATAATAAAAAGACGAAAAATTACAGTCAAAGTCATTTTATTTTACTTTTTACTTTGCTTTATCGCACTAGAGTGAACGAGATTTAGTTAGAGGAAAAGGGATATTACTACTACCCCGCCTTTGGTTGGTTCTAGGTGGTGGTATTCGTTCTTCTCTATCATCATCATCAGGTATGCCATCTCGACCGCCAGAACTGCCGTAGATGTCTAGGTACACTGATTCGCCCGCAGCAGCCGCAGCTGCGGTAATAACAGTACGTATGGCCTGGATATTGCGTCCTCCACGACCAAACACTCTTCCTTTATCAGCATTGTCAAAGGCTATGCGAATCCAAGTTTTCTGGAGGCTCGCAGAAAATTCACAATCGATACTCAGGGTTTTCGGATCTTCTAGGAACGGCTGTATGAGGAACCTAACCAATCCTACATAATCAGGGCTGGTTTTTTTTATGGCAGACGGAGCCATCTTCTTAATTAGCGGGTTTTGCACTGACCTGTTCAAAGACGTTTGCTTTTTGCAGTATGCGACGCACTGTATCTGTAGGTTGAGCGCCTTGTTGTAGTCGGGTGACAATTGCGGGCACATCCAATCGGACTTCATCGGTTCTGGGATTATAATAACCCAGTTCTTCTAGGGGGCGACCATCACGGCGGGAGAGGCTTTGCATAACGACTATACGGTAGCTAGCTTCCCGCTTTTTACCGAATCGTTTCAAGCGCAGTTTAATCATGTTGAGAAATCATTCTCCTGTTTGATTTATTTCTTACTGAAAAGCTAATTTTAGCACTCTCGGTTGTAATTTGGGGAGTGGGGAGTGGGGAGTGGGGAGTGGGGAGTGGGGAGTGGGATAATTCGCAATTTGCAATTCGCAGTTCGCAATTCCCAATTTCCAATTCCTCACTCCCAATTCCCAATTCCCCACTCCCAATTCCCCACTCCCAATTCCCCACTCCCAACTCCCAATTCCCCACTCCCAACTCCCAATTCCCCACTCCCCACTCCCAGCGACTAAAGCGTACCAAACCCTTTCTTCTTTTTGTCTTTCTTTGGTTTCTTTTTACCGCCTCCACCAGCACCTCCAGGATAACCACGCCATCCGGGTGCTGCCGAACGGTTACCCCCACCCATTGCCATTTGGTCACCACCCATACCCCCAAACATGCCTCCTGGCATACCTGGAAAGTTTCCTTTTCCCATTTGTTGCATCAAATTACGCATTTTCTGGAAATCGGCAACTAATTTGGAGATATCTGGCTCTTTGTAACCGGAACCCTTAGCAATGCGTTTACGACGACTGGGAGAACTTGCTAATAAATCAGGATTTTTTCGCTCTTCCATCGTCATGGAGTTAATCATCGCTTCGCAGCGTTTTAACTGGGTTTCTCCCTGACGCAGTTGGTCATCTGAAAGCTTGTTCATCCCCGGAATTAATTTAACAATACCTCCGAGGGAACCCATATTTTTCATCAAGCGCAACTGCTTGAGGAAGTCGGTAAAATCAAACTTAGCTTCCAGAATTTTCTTCTGCATTTTCTCGGCATCAGCCAAGTCCATTTCTTCCTGGGCTTTTTCTACCAAGGTGAGTACGTCACCCATACCCAGGATTCGTGATGCCATCCGCTCTGGAAAAAAGGGTTGCAGGGCTTCGACTTTTTCCCCAACACCAACAAATTTAATCGGTTGTCCAGAAATTTGTCTGACGCTTAGTGCTGCACCACCACGGCTATCACCGTCCATTTTCGTCAGAATAGCCCCTGTAATTCCTACTTGTTCGTGAAAAGTACGAGTTAAAGAAGCTGCTTCTTGTCCCGTCATCGCGTCCACTACTAATAAGGTTTCGTGGGGATTAACGGTTTGCTTAATGCTGGCTAACTCAGCCATCATATCTGAGTCAATTTGTAGTCGTCCAGCAGTATCAATAATTACTGTATTTATACCTTCTGCTTTAGCTCGTTCCACCCCTTGACGTGCTATCTCAACAGGGTTTGCATCGCTCCCCATATCGAATACTGGCACGTCAATTTGTTTACCCAATGTTTTTAGTTGGTCAATTGCCGCAGGACGATACACGTCTGTTGCAACCAACATACAGCTACGCTCTATTTTACGTAAATGTAAAGCCAATTTAGCTGATGCGGTTGTTTTACCTGTACCTTGTAATCCAGCCATTAATACAATGGTTGGAGATGTTTCTGCATCGGCTAGGGGTACATTTGTTTCCCCCATTACCTGTGTTAGTTCATCGTAAACAACTTTTATAAACTGTTGGTCAGGACGTACCCCAGATGTTACCTCAGCACCCATTGCCTTGGTTTCAACCTCAGCAACAAAATCTTTGACTACCTGGAGGTTAACATCAGCTTCCAACAGGGCACGACGCACTTCCCGCAATGCGTCCTGAATATTTGACTGAGATATTTTATCTTGACCCCGGAGTTTTTTCCAAGCTCCTTCTAGACGGTCTGCAAGTGCTTCAAACATAAATTTGTCTACAGGTAGTTAAGCCAATAGTTAATCCACAGTTAATCCACAAAAAAACAACTCCCGGCTCTGAAACTTTAAAGATGGGATTTGTCGATTTCAGGAACTGCGGCTTTTTCTTGTGTAAGTGCTATTTACAAGCTTAGTGCTTTTCCTGGTTTCTGTACCCGCTCTAACATAATACAGCCTCGCCTTGGGCAAGCTTTGTTGATTTAACTCCACCTAGACTAAAGAATGCTAATGTATTATATAACACTTGTATATGTGCTGATATTAAATGCTATCTACTTGCTTGTCGAATATTTATTCATATGTAAATTTTCTAAAAAGGTATATCTAATAGTCAGAATAAATAAATACAATTGTAGCGCTTACTACTGAATAATTATATTTGCTAATCAATTAACAATTAATTTTAAAATATATTAATATTCACTATTCTAATTTGTGAATTACTTGTTGTTAAAAGTTAGTTTATTGTCTTATAAATTGCTTCTTAACATGTATAAGTAGGTTTATACTTGATGATACAAAATTAATCTAATATATTTAATTTGTTTCATACAGTGGGTAAATGCAAAAAAATTTGCTAAAAATAAATATTATTTGTAGTAAGTAATTCACGTCTACCAAGCTGTATCAATGCTACTTATTTCAACTTCAATTTGCTCACATAACTACTACTAATTATTAAAATAAAAGTCACTTGTTTGTAGATAAAGTAATTTTATGAGGTTAGAGAGGTATAAAGTATGACTATTGACGACAATAACAAGGAAAATGAACCACTGTCAGTCAAAACACCATTAATAACTCACATTAGCAGGACTTCTGTACTGGGATTAGGATGTATAGTCATGCTGGTAATAATTAAAGATAAGTCATTAGTATTAAAATTGATTTTTAGCTTCGGTTTACTTTTATTTTTTGTTAGAAGTTATATACAACACCGCAAAGAAAAATTCTCAAAAGAATTACCGAAAGGATTATTAAAAAAAATATCAGAAGAATTAACTTTTCCCCTGGAGAAAATAATTGCTGCAAGTGCTTTCGATAACGAAAACCCTAACGATGGGGAGATTGTCGATTTCCGAAAACACGATGGTAAGCAAAGTATTCTTCAAGAAGTCGTAAACCAGGTACTGGAAACTCAAGATGATGGTAGCGCTAATTTTGTTTTAGCCGATTTGACAAACATTGACCTTGTTGGTGCCGACCTCGTAGAAGCCTACCTTAATGGAGCAGAACTGAGTAGGGCTAACCTCTCCTTTGCTAACCTGACTAAAGCAAACCTAAATGGAGCAAATCTCAATAGTAGCAATCTTGCAGCAGCCAAATTATGCCATGCAAACCTCAACAGCGCTCAATTAGTAAATGCTAATTTGAGTAATGCTGATTTAGAAAGTGCTAGTCTCAGCTGTGCAAACCTAAATAACGCTCATCTAGTAAAAGCAAACCTCAGTCTCGCAAATCTTAGTGATGCTCAGATGATTGGAGTTAAACTGAACAATGCTAATCTTAGTAATGTTTATCTGTGGAACGCTAATTTGAATAATGCTTCGCTGGTGGGTGCTTGTTTTTCTAAAGCCTACATGAATAGTGTCAAACTGACGAATGCTCATTTAAGCGACGCTGTTTTAGAAGATGCTAAACTTACCAACGCTAAATTGCGAGAAGCAAATTTGGAAGGAGCAAATCTTTGTCGTGCTCAAATGGAAAATGCTAACCTGAAACAAGCTAACCTCCGTAATGCCAACTTAGAAGGGGCCAACTTAGAAGGAGCTAACCTAGAAGGGGCAAACCTAATTGGAGCAAATTTAACAGGAGCAAAATTAAAGTGTGTAAAAATTGACCACACTACAGAAATAGAAAGTCAATGGCTTTTGGCTTTTGCACCCTAATTACACCACGCAGACCTAACCCCCCTACCCCCCTTCCCTGCTAGGGAAGGGGGGAATAAAACAGTCAACAATTAACAGTTAACCAACTTCTCGATATCATTTGCGACTGTTGGTAGAGCTCCAGTTAAAATTTCGGCTCCATTATCAGTAACTAAAACATCATCTTCTATCCGTATTCCTCGCACATCAGAAAATTGTTCTAATCGCTCCCAATTAATCAAATAATGATATTGCGAACGAGCATGATTTAAAATCGCAGGCACTTGATAAAAACCAGGTTCAATAGTAACCAACATCCCTGTACGTAAAGGACGATTTAAACGCAAATAGCCCAAACCAAAACGCTCGCTGCGAGAACGTCCATCTTCATACCCAGCTAAATCTCCCAAATCTTCCATATCATGCACATCTAAGCCTAAAAGATGTCCGATACCGTGGGGGAAAAACAAAGCGTGGATATCTTTTTCGACCAATTCTTCCGGCTTTCCTTGCAAAATACCTAAATTTGCTAACCCCTCAGCAATCACACCGCAAGCTGTAAGATGAATATCGCTATATTCAACACCTGGTTGTATTTTGGCGATACAAGCATCATGTGCTGCTAAAACAACATCATAAATATCTCTTTGGGTAGAAGAAAATTTACCAGAAACAGGCCAAGTGCGAGTAATATCAGAAGCCCAACCCGTAGGAGTTTCCGCACCAACATCAGCTAATATTAAATCACCCATTTGCACAGGGTGGTGATAATGTTCATTATGCAAAACTTCCCCATGAACAGTGACGATACTGTTATAAGAAGTCGTCATATTGTGCCCAATAATCACACTTTCCATTGCAGCACGCACTTTAGCTTCCCGAATCGCTGATTTTGTCGCTCTCATACCCGCTTTATGGGCTTCAATTGCAACAGCAGCTGATTTTTTCAACTCAGCCAATGCACCCGAATCATGAGTCACTCGTAGTAATATAATAGCTCTCGCTAATTCTAAATCAATTCCAGATGGTGGTAACTGCGGTAAAACCATACGGTCAAGTAACTGAGTCTGTTGCGTCCAAGTTGCAGCGTCTTGAACAGCAATTGTCCCAGCACCATCAATTTGCGATCGCAATTCATCCATTGGGTAAGCAGCATCAGCAGCAATGGTCTCAGCGATTTCATCACGAGATGGAGTTTCACCATGCCAAAGAGCGCTACTAGGTGAAGCATCATTTATATATAATGTTATTTTTCCATCATCAAGTCGGATAGCAGCATTAGGCAAAGGTATCCCCGCAAAATAAAGAAAATGGCTGCTAGCACGAAAAGGATAAACATTATTCGCAAAATTTCTTGGGCTATTAGTCCCCGACCAAAGAATTGCCGGGAAATCAATTAAATTAGCCAATTTTTGCCGTCGCTGTTTTAGGCTTTCTATTAAAACACGGTCAATATTTTGCATCATCATTACCAAAAAAATTTATTAATACAAATGCTTTAATCGTTGTCTTGCTTAGCGTCTTTTTTACGGTATTTTTGTTTATCCCCCCCACGTTCATCATCGTCATCGTCATCCTTACGAACTTGCTGCTTATCTTCTTTATCTTCCTTATCTTTTTTCTCTTCCTTATCCTCGTCTGAATCGTTAGACTGATTTTTATAGATATTTTCTTGGGGAGCTTTAGTATCAGGCTTCTCGGTCTCACTAGCTCCACAACCAGTTAACATAGCATTCGTAAACATCACACTAACAATTGCCAAAACACCACTAAGGAGTTTTTTAAGTTTTACGTTTGTTTGTAACATTTGTTTTCTTTCGAGAAAATAGATTTATATATCCGTAAGGCTAGGTTAACATTTACTTTTGCGAAAAGATTTCATAGCCCCTCTCTAATTTAAAACATGTATTCCCAATCGAAAGCACCAGCAAAAAAAATTCAATCCTGCGACTGGCCAATTGAACAATTACCAGGATTAAGCGCAGAAGAACAATTACAACTAGAAAATTGCGGAATTACCACAACAAATATCTTACTTAAGCAAGCAAATAACCCAACGACTCGATTAGCACTAGCAAATAAATTACATGTACATCCTCAGTATGTAAATAAATGGATAGCCTTAGCGGATTTAGCCAGAGTTCAAAGTGTTGGAATTCAATACTGCGGATTGTTACTACATGCAGGAATAATCTCAGTCAAACAGCTTGCAGAAATTCCCACCCATAGACTACACAAACAAGTTATGCGCTTACAAGTAGCAACAATGCAACGTCGAGACTTGTGTCCTACAGTTGACTTAGTGCAGCAATGGGGTTTTCAAGCACGGATGTTAACGGTTGACGGTTGACGGTTGACTGTTGACTGTTGACTGTTGACTGTTGACTGTTGACGGTTAACGGCTAACTGCGAATTTTGAATTTTGAATTTTGAATTTTGAATTTTGAATTTTGAATTTTGAATTGCGAACTGCTTACTCCCCACTTTCCATTTCCCACTCAGCTGAATTTATCTCAGCTTCCTGACAAATAACTTCATGATATTCCCCATTACTTGCTAGCAAACCACCCCACTGATTAATATCACCAGTGTTATATAGCAAAGGACTACCATCAAAGTGGGTGTATTTACCACCAGCTTCCGTCAAAATTAATTCAGGTGCGGCAATATCCCAATCTTTAGGTGCTGATTTACCAGAAAGAGAAATGTAAACATCTGCTTGTTTTTCAACAATTGCTGCAATTTTACATCCCACACTTCCAATAGATTTTTGATTTTTGCAAGGTAAATTCTTTAGTATAAAATCTAACTTCTCATTTCGGTGAGAACGACTGGCAACCAATGTCAATTCTTCAATTTTTTTACCCGACGACACCTGTAAAATTTCAGTTTTGCCATCACGAGCTTCTACAAATGCACCACCACCCTTGGTTGCGTAGTACATTTTTCCGGATTCAGGCACAGCGACTATTGCAAAAACAGGACGTTTATCTTTAACTAAAGCAATGTGAATCGCATATTCCCCAGTTTTCTCAATAAAATCTCGTGTCCCATCCAACGGGTCAATTATCCATACCCATTTTTGTTTAACTTTTTGAGACTCTTGGTATGTTTCTTCGCTAATATAACCAAAGTCTTCATTACCCAATGCAGCTTGTAACTTTTCTAAAATATAATGACTCACAGCTAAATCAGCAGCAGTCACTGGGTCTTTATCTTTTTCATCCTTATATTGAACATCTAAATTTTGATGATTAGTTCCCTGATAATAAGAACGTAGTATATCCGAAGCTCCCCAAGCGATAGGAAGTGCAATTTCTAATATTTCAGCTAGACTTTTCATTTATTTTTACTCACTTTAATTAATTCATTTACAGTTAATCCATCCACTTTCGCGTACCAAAATATTGACAAGAATTAGATGCAACCTCAGCAGCCTTAGATAATGCATCTGGGAAACTTTCTTGCAAAATATAATGACAAAAAGCACCGTGAAATATATCCCCAGCACCCAGTGTATCAACAGCTTGAATCAAAGGCACATTTACAGTTTTAATTTGTTTTGGGGAAACCTTCTGAGTTAGGTATTGTATTGGTTTTTCCCCATGAGTCACAGCAATGTAAGGAATACCGAAATTACTTAGATAATCAAAAACATCCTCAGAAGTTTGACAATTAGGGGGAAAAAAATTATCCGAACAAATAGCATAGTCCACAAACGGCAAAAGCTTATCAAAACCGGACTTCCAACTACCCCCATCAATCACAACTGGAATATTTTCAGCTTTAGCACTTTGAACTATGGACAATCCTACAGCCATTTGATGACCATCTACTAATACTATGTTTAGGGGAGTGGGGGAAACAATTCGCAATTCGCAATTCGCAATTCGCAATTGGGGAGGGGGAGAGGGGAGTGGGATTTGTACTTGGGTTTTGACTGCGTTAATTGAAATTACTGCTCGTTCTCCGGTTCCTTGAGTGACAATAATCGAAGATACAGGGGGAGCATTTTCTGTGGTAGAGTCTAGGTCTATTATTTCTACTTGATATTTTTCTAAATCGCTTCTAATTAGCTGCGTCATTGGATGAGAACCCATTACACCCAAAATTTTTGCTTGATTTCCTAAATAACTAAAAGCCACAGCTGCATTAGTCGCAGGACCCCCAGCAGCAACAGTATAATCTACAGCAACTATTTTTTCGTTATTCTTGGGAGGTGACTGAGCAAGGTAAATTAAATCTAAGGTCACCAAACCAACGAAAAGTCCTTTTTTGCTCATAAAAAAATTTCAAATTGCGAATTGCGAATTGCGAATTGCGAATTGTCCCCACTCCCCACTCCCCACCATGGAACCATTACCAGGAACACTTTATGTTGTCGGCACTCCTATTGGCAACCTGGAGGATATGACTTTTCGAGGGGTGCGAATTTTACAAAGTGTCGATTTAATTGCTGCTGAAGATACACGTCATACGGGAAAACTTTTACAACGCTTTCAGGTGAAGACTCCCCAAGTAAGTTACCACGAGCATAACCGTAGCAGTCGTATCCCAGAATTAGTGAATTTACTCCGTGAAGGAAAGACAATTGCACTGGTGAGTGATGCAGGAATGCCAGGAATTTCTGACCCTGGTTATGAGTTAATAGCAGAATGTGTATCTATGGGAATACCTGTTGTTCCAATTCCTGGAGCAACAGCAGCAATTACAGCTTTAAGTGCTTCAGGATTACCAACAAATACATTTGTATTTGAGGGTTTTCTTCCAGCAAAAGCAAAGCAACGACGAGAACAGATAGAAGTTTTAAAGACGGAATCACGGACGATAATTTTCTACGAATCACCCTACCGATTACGAGATACTTTAAAAGACTTGTTAGATATTCTCGGAAATAGTCGTCGTATTGTTATTGCACGAGAACTAACGAAATTATATGAAGAATTTTGGCGAGGAACTTTGTCAGAGGCTTGCCAGTATTACACTGAAAAAGAACCACAAGGCGAGTATACCCTATTATTAGCTCCCTCACCTCTTACTAAAATAGAGGTAAGCGAAGAAGAACTCAAAGAAGAATTAATAAAACTAATAAGTCAAGGACTATCACGCTCCCAAGCTAGTCGGCAATTAGCAAAAGCAACAGGGGCTAACCGTCGTCAACTATATCAATTAGCCCTTGCAATAGAAGGGTTTGAGGAAGAGACTTCATCAGAGACGGAAGAAGAAGAATAAACCCTAGATGCTTTTGATAATGCTATTTCACGAAGATGAACGCCAGGATTACAATGGAAAAGATAAATTTATAAGGAGCAATAATGACCCAAGTGGTTTTAGGTGAAAATGAAGGAATAGATTCAGCCCTGCGTAGGTTCAAGCGTCAGGTTTCTAAAGCTGGTATCTTAGCCGACCTTAAATATCACCGACACTTCGAGACACCGCAGGAAAAGCGCAAACGTAAGGCAGTTGCAGCTAGACGAAAAAGACGTTTTAAGTAAATTTATTTACTGCCTTAAAGAAGTTGACTTATATAAAACCTTGTATAGACAAAGGTTTTGGTCTTCGTACCGAAAGTTATTTTTAGTTTGGTAGAGACACAATTATTGAGTTGCGTCTCTACTCTATTTGAATTCATTCTTCAATGGTCAATTAACTATAAAGCCTGAAGAATTATGAACTTAATGACTCAATATTAAAAGTCTTACTATTACAAACATTCATTGCCTTTTCTACCCCTTGTTTCAGACTCAGTTCGACACACTGCACAACAAACTCAAGTACTTCAGACATTAACTGGTTTTCCGCAGCATTAAAACGACCTAAAACATGAGAGATAGTACTTTTGTCATCTCCAGCAACACCCTTAGGTTTGCCAATACCAATACGTAAACGAGGGAAATTATCAGTACTCAGGTGAGAAATAGTACTTTTCATCCCATTGTGTCCTCCAGCAGAACCAGACAAACGCAAACGAGTTTTTCCAATGGGCAAATCCATTTCGTCATAAATAACCAAGACAGATTCTGGTGGTAACTTATACCAGGAAGTAACCGCTTGAATAGACTGTCCAGAAAGATTCATATAAGTTAAAGGCTTGAGTAAACGGATTTTCTTGTTACCAGCAGCAACTCCTTCCCCGTACTCCCCCTGAAACTTTTTATTTTCTGTTACAGGAATTTTCCAACTGCGAGATAAAATATCAATCGCAGCAAAGCCAATATTGTGACGTGTTTTATCGTATTTAGGCTCTGGATTCCCCAAACCAACAATTAGCTGGGGAATCACCAAAGCCTTCTGAGTAGGAGTATCTGTCATTAGAATTATGAGTTATGAATTATGAGTTATGGATTATTAAATTTTATTTTATTCATAATTCACGACTCATGTTTTATGCATCTTCTTTTTGAGCAGGTTCTAATTGCTTGGGTTCCAACTCAGCAGTAGTCTTGACAGCTTCCTCAATTTTAGATGCTTCTTTTTGGAACTCATTTTGAAAATCACTAGAAGCTTGTTGAAAGCTACGAATGGTCTTTCCTAAGCTTCTACCAATTTCCGGCAGCTTTTTTGGACCAAAGATTAACAAAGCTACCACAAAAATCACACCCATTTCTGGCAAACCGATACCAAATATATTCATAGACTTTAAGCTCCGTTAAAAATATTTATAATCGACCGCGTAACATGAGAAACGTTACATGAGAGACGTTACATGAGAGACGTTACATGTAACGTCTCTACATTATTATCGCTAAAAAAAACCCGGCAAAACCGGGAGAGACAAATTATACACACAGTTAAGTGTTAAATATCCTTAAAAATCTAATTAACCACCAACGGTCAACAGTCAACCGTCAACAGCCAACAAGTTTTATATATTACTTGCCTACGGTACGCCAATCTACCAGTACATCTTGGATAATGATAGACCGATTGTAGAGTTGGATGATAATCAGCAAGAAAACAAAGAACAATCCAATAAAAACAGCCATTAAGGGTGTTGTACCCCAACCGGGAGCAACCTTACCATACTCTGAGTTCAGGGGTCTGAGAATATCTCCCAAGCGTGTGCGTTGTGCCATAGTTCACCTAAGATTAGTTGTCGAAGGGTTTTTTTTAATCTTCTGTAATATTCTATAGGAATAGCACTCATAATCTATACAATTATCATGGAAGCTGCAACAGTTCTTAGCAATATGGAACCCGCAACAGCGGTAATCCTTTCGGTCGGCATAGTTACATTTTGTGTCACAGCTTGGTCAGTCTACCTATCCTTCGGTCCACCTAGCAAAGAGCTAGCAGACCCCTTCGACGACCACGACGACTAGGGAATTGGGAATTGGTAATTGGGAATTGGTAATTGGGAATTGGGAATTGGGAATTGGTAATTGCTTTTCTTCAATTACCCATTACCCATTACCCATTACCCATTACCCATTACCCATTACCCAATAGAAAACTGGTTATTTTCCAAGGGGCAATTGTGAATTTTTGTTGCTCAGATGAGAATTGTGGTTTGTCGATGGGTCTTTCTAATAAGTCCACCGCTTCCCCCAGTTTTAGGTCTAAATCGCTGGTCAAAGATAATTCTGCTGTTTCTCCGTGGCTTTCATAACACCGGAGAACCCATTTTTGTGAGTTATCTTCTGATTGTTTAAGTGCCATCAAGATTAAATTATCTGCGGATAAATTGATAAAACTACCCATATGTGGTAATGACTTTTTATCGCCAACTTCCTCACTAACTTGCTGTGAGGCAAGTACGACCTGTAAGGGGATATTTAATTCATATCCGTGATGTGTCGCGTGACTTTTTTGCCAGTTTCCAGCATGTGGATACAGAGCATACGTAAACTGATGAGAGCCTTTATCGGCTTCTGGGTCAGGCCATTTAGGACTTCTTAACAAAGTTAGTCGTAATTGATTTGGTTGAGCGTCGTAGCCATATTTACAATCATTAAGTAAACTGACTCCTCCACCTTGTAGAGACGCGATTAATCGCGTCTCTACATTATTGTCTGAATTAGACGCGATTAATCGCGTCTCTACATTGTTTTCTAAATTAGCCCAACGTAAAGCGGGGACTTCCCATTTAGCTTTTTCGGTTGGTGTTTGGGGTTTGGTGGGACGATTAATTGCACCACAGGGAATTTCGTAGGTGGCAAAATCTGCTTCTAAATTTAAAGGGAAAGCAGCTTTGACCATGACATGAGTTTCTTGCCAATTAGCAGTAGTGGAAATTTTTAGTAGGGGTGAATCTACTTGTAATATATAATCTTGGCAAAATTCCGAATTTCCTAATTGTCGCACAACTCGGATACGGCTTTGAATGTAGCCTTTCTCTAAATATTGAATTGATTTGAGGGTTGTTGGGGGTAGAGGATGTTCAGCATAATTAGGGTCAATATTCCAAGCATCCCAATATTGACCGCTATCACCAAAAGCTTGTAATTCGTTTCCAGCACCATTAAGTACTTCTGTTTGATTCACTTTGTCGAAAACACTAGACAAATTCCCTGTTTGCTCGTCAACGGTTACCCGCAAAAATTCATTTTCTAAGATAAAACCTTCTTGATTAAGTTCTGTTGACGGGTGCAAACTACTTTCAGACGTGTTTTGAGATGAGCAAAGCCAGAAAACGCGATAACCAACAGAACTCACATCTTTAGCGAGGAAGACTAGTTTAGATGCTTGCTCGCTAAGCTGGGAAGCTACAAGTTCTCCATCAGAATTGTAAACACTATAAACACAAGGTTTTTGAGAAGAAGAAGGAAGTTCAACACTAACAACCTGAGAACGTTTCCAATTGAGAGAATTAAAAACAAAAATTGGAAAAGCGTCTTTTTGCGGTGGTTGTGGTAATTTGATTTGGGATGCAAGAGCCTTTAATGACTGCTGCAATATTTCAGTTCCAGTTCGTTCCACCTTATCCCACTCTCTTCGGGAATCTTGATAAACTTCCGTAATTGAAGAACCGGGTAAAATATCGTGAAACTGATTAAACAAAACATTTTTCCAAGCAGTCTCCAATTCAACCTTAGGATAATCCCTCCCACAAACAATAGTTGACAAAGCAGCAAACAACTCCGCTTCGTAAAGTAAATTTTCCCCACGACGATTAAAACGTTTTTGTTCACCGTGAGTAGTGTAACAACCCCGGTGAAATTCTAAGTACAGCTCGTCGTTCCAGGTGGGGAATGGGGAGTTGGTAGAGACGCGATTAATCGCGTCTTTGGGGAGTTGGGATTGGATTTGATTTAGATAATTTTCTGCGGTGGTGAATTCTAATTTGGGGAAAAACGGAGACTTCTGCCAACGCTGAGCAATTTCCAACATATCGCGTGTTGGGCCTCCTCCGTGGTCTCCAACACCAGGGAGCCAAAGAGCATCATTTAAACCAGTTTGCTGTTCCCACTCTCGCGCATAAGACGCCATTTTAACAGCATCAACACCCTCACCAACAGGTGCTGACATCAAACTCAACACCTTACTTCCATCAGGAGATTCCCACCAAAAAACACCATGAGGAAACTTATTAGTATCATTCCAGCGCAACTTCTGAGTCACAAAATACTCAATACCCCCTTGCTGCATAAACTGGGGTAAAGTCCAACAAAAACCAAAAGTATCAGGAACCCAAACTATCGGAGAAATATTGCCAAACTTCTCCAACACATAACGCTGACCATACAACAACTGACGTGCTAGAGACTCACCCGAAATTAAATTCAACTCCGGTTCAATCCAAAAACCCCCCAAAACCTCCCAAACACCCTCAGCCACCTTTTTTTGAATAGCCGCAAACAAATCCGGACGATTTTCCTCCACCCAAGCATACAAAGCAGGAGTCGAATGACAGAAAATCAACTCCGAAAAATCCTCCTGCAACTTCAAAACCGACTCAAAAGTAGACTGAGCAGCATTCCAAGTGTCACTCACAGTCCATAACCAAGCCATATCGAGATGAGCATGACCCAACAAAGAAACCTTCGACCTAATATTACTTCCTATCTCTAACTCAACCAACCTATCCCGAAGCAAACGCAACAACTCATCCAACTCCTCTCTCTTTCTCTCTCTCTTAAATTCCTTGGCTTCCTTGGCTACTTGGCGGTTCGTTACTTCCCCCAGCATACCCAAAAAAACATCCAACTTCCCAGGTTCATAAACCTCCAAATATCCCCTAACCACCTCCAACTCATCAGCCACAAAACCCGGTTCCGGAAACATTTCATTCCCAGACTCATAAACCAAAAACGACTTAACCAAAGCACCATCACAGTGACCCGGACTAACCAACCGCAAAGCCACAAAAAATTCATCTCCAGGCTTAACCGAAGTACTAATTAACACCCTAGGAGAACAATCAAATAAATCACCCTCCACCACCAACTTGCTATTAACATAAACTTGAGCCGAATCAGCCCACCAAAGCAAACCAAGCTTTAAACGCAAACCCAGTAAATCATAACCATTCAAATCCTGTGGTACGACTAATTTTTGAGCCAACCACAGTAACTTTTTGCCACCATCCCAACTCACATTACCCTTCTCATTCAACTGGGTTGGAGTCCAATTTTCCCACCAATGTTGGCAGTCAGAAGACATCACCGTCGCTATATCCAAATCTTCCTGGTGATAAAACCACTGACTTTGTATGTTAACTTCAGAACAGTTCCGCAATTGTTCCAGAACTTCCGCAAAAAAATTTGTATTCTCTGTAGATATTTGAGAGGTCATATTTCCGCTAAGATGGGGTCACTAAATCTAATTACCAGCTTTTATTGTTTGGCGGGAGTTGGGTAGCAAACAAAGCTTCTGAATTCAAAATCCACTACCATGTCATCCCAGTCACAAGGACGTTATCAAAGTAGACTCTTCAATTTTGTTCACCGACAATCCCGTCGGCTTACAGAACAGTTTGGACAAACATTGCGACAAGTACAAGTCGTCACTAAATGGGGTGTCGGGTTAATTGCTTTTCCCATCTATAAAATATTACACTCCGTAGAAAATTCCGGAAAACAACTTCAAGGTCAAACAGCACAGGAAAAACAGCGCTTAAAAGCGATTCCTCAAGCAACCCACAAAAGCGCAGACGAACCCACTCAGCAAGTAATTCAAGCGATTGAACATGCTTCTTCAAAAGGTATTAGAGGTGTCGCTTCTCAATTATCCAATCGCTCTTTGGTGTTAGTTACAGCCGAAAACGAAATTCAGGATATTTTAACTTCTGAACAGCAAGAATTTCTCCAAGAAAAGATTATTACGGAGACTGATAGCTATCAACGTGAATTGAGTGAGGCTAAGGTTAAAAATAAAACACAAATAAGTGCAAAAATTGACCGTATACTGAACAAACTTGTAGGAGAAAATCCTGAGGAAACAAGTAATTTAGTTCCAGCAAATCCAGAAGAAACAGAATTGAAACCCTTACCTGTTAAATCAGGTGTATTAACTGTATTAGATAATGTTATTGCTGGGTTAGAATCGAATGGTTTAACACCCGTACTTAAACGCGGTGTGGAATTGGTGAAAAAAACTCGAACTCAGTTAAATATTTTTGTATATGGGGAAGACTCGGAAGTTATAGACAAAGGTCAAATTGTCCCTACTAATGATTTGGAAACTTCTAGAAATCAAATTAGGAATATAATTTGGTCAGCGTTTAATTACTTTTTTAGTGACGCTGGCAATCAACTGGAGTCTAACACTAGAGTTAAAGGTAAACGATTACCTCCTCGTCAAAAATTATCTCCCAGTCCTGAGGTAAAAGAGAATGATGAGGCTGAAAATAATTGGCTATCAATGAAGGATTTGTTTGGTGAGGGAGAAGTTAAAGATAAATCTCTACCCCCAGCAACTCGCAAATATTCTCCCCAGGAAATGTTGAGGAGTTATAACCAGTTTATACAACCGCAGTCGGGTGGAGAATTGGTAAAACCACAAAAAGTCACAAGTGAAATTAGTCGCAGTCAAACAATTTCTGGGGAATTAGCTCGCAAACAAGAGAAAAAATCTGGTTTGGCTAAAAAAACGGAACGTCCTCAAAGTAGTCAGATGGAAGCAAAGCCTGATTGGATAGAAACTGATTCGGAACCTGTTGGCTATGATAAACATTTGGTCGAAATCGGTTTGGAATGGTTTGATGGTTTGATGGTTTGGTTGGAAGAGTTGGCTGTTAAAATTTTTCGGTTGTTACAGCAGTTTGTTCGGGGGAAATGAAGGAATCCCACCTCAACTCCTTCTTCGTTAATGTTAACGTGTACACACAGGTCTTGAAATAATCCTAAAATTCCACGAAATACCCCTGAACGGTCATTTCGGGCTAAAAGCTAAAACCCGTTAAAAACGGGTTGAAACCTTAGTTTAATCGCAAATAAAAATCTTTTGGCAAAAAAAGTTGCAGTGGGAGCATCTTGCTCCCTACTAGCCAGAAAACGGGGTTCTCTACTAGCTAGAAAACGGGATTTTCTACTATAGCAATCCGGATTGAAATGTGAGAAAATACTGAGATAAAAATCACGTATTTATAAGGTTTTCAGCCATTTTATTTCTCACGATTGATTTCGGATTGCTATAGAAAGCGGGCTAGAAGCCCGCACTACATACAAAAGACCATAAATTTACATATTTGGGATGCTCTTTTTCATGCAGAAATAGCATAGAACTGAAGATTTTAGGTTTGATTTATGTTTGACTTATTCTTAGTATTCCCAGATTTCCAAGCAAATAAACATAGTCTATTTACGATATTAAAAATTTATGGAAATTTTATAATTTATCAAAATTATGTAAATAGAACAAATGAGCTAAGTGAATATGATACCTCGGTTAATTTGTAAGATAATGGGAAACAAAGCACTGACTGGTTTAAGCAAATTAGCAGTAGGCAAAAACTCAAACCTTTATGTCAGGATATTGATATAACCACCATAGTAGTTCCCAACAACTGCCTATTACATTCTTTCTTTCTTTATTCAAATATATGAACTCTCCATTTCCTGGAATGAACCCTTATTTAGAAAATCCTATATTCTGGTCGGAAAACTGAGTTTGCGGAATCATTAATAGTAAATAAAAGAACCCCACCCCCAACCCCCTACCCCGCACGCGGGGAGGGGGCTACGATTTAATGCGAAATTTGGTTAGGTAAATATTTGGTACAATCAAACTATCATCTTTCCTGATTGACAATTACAAAAATAGAACAATTGCGCTAAAGACATATTATATACATTTATCAAAATAAATTGTTCCATCTTGTGAGGTGGGCATCCTTGCCCGCCCTGCTTGCTATAGAACCACTGGAATCCCATCTTACAAAACAGATGTATTTTTTATATTGGAAGTCTTTTGTTATAAATCAGGTAAATAATCGCACATAAATTTAAAATAGCTTTAATATAATGCGTAATTTTAATACTAAATAGGTACTCATAACAAATGTTGCCAATTATCATAAACTCAAAATTATGAGGTGCAACTATTAAGGAATAAAGTTTTATGACTAATAGCTACAGCATGGTTGAAGGGTTAGGAGTCGCAAGTCGAGCATTCGCTGATATTGAAGCTTGGTTACGAACAAAACCAGAAACTATAGATGTGGTAAATGTCGAAAATGACCCAGATTACCAGCGACGGGATATTGACCTAATTTGGATAACTCAAACTGGTGAAATCTTGGTCGAAATAAAAGGCGATCGCTGGGACAAAACCCGTAATTTTTTCTTTGAGACCCACAGCAATCTAGAAAAAGGCACACCCGGTTGTTTTCTCTACACCGAAGCGGACTGGTTATTTTATTATTTCGTTAATACCCGTGAATTATACAGACTACCTATGCCAAAAACAAGGGAGTGGTTCAAAATTACCATGAAAAGATTTCGGGAACGCTCAACCACAACATCTGTAGGGAATCGTCATTACACCACAGTGGGAAGAATTGTACCCATTACGACAGTCATGTTAGAAGTTTCTGGAGTTAAGAAGGATATATTGACTGTTGACTGTTGACTGCGAATTGCGAATTGCGTATCCGTAAGCGGACGCTGCGCGAACACGCAGTGGAGCGGAGCGCTTATTGCGAATTGCAAATTGCAAATTGCATTAATACCCCTGTCTTACCCCTCCAACAACAGGTTTAACTTCAAACGGGTCAGAAAATGGGTCAGTACCACCAGACCAATTGAAATCACTAAGTCTAAAACTAATAGCACCTAATTCCAAAATAGGGTTATAACGCAAAGTCACACCATAACTACGACGGCTATATTCCAGAGTATAATCAGTACTACTTTGAGCACCTGTATCTAAGTTAATAGCTGTCTGAATACCAAACCTAAAAGGTCCATATATTTGCTGTGTAATACCAGCATTTAAAACTCGGTTATCAACAGAACGGTCGAATAAAAATGGTGATGAACCTGTATTCAAACCTTGAGAATAACTGATATTAAATCCGGTATAGTCAAAAAATGGTCGAGAAAAATTACCGATTTGTCCTTGGAGACCAATAGTACCAGTCAAAGTAGATTGATTGTCTCCATTGGTATAATAACTATTAGTCGCCGTCACCCCACCAATAGCTTGCAAGAAAGGCACTACAGGACTCGGAGTATATCGCAATCCTTCCGTCGGAGTCGCTGCTAAAGGTTTCCCTTGCCACAATGTAATACCACCGCTAACAGCTGCACTACCCTGCAAACGACCTAAAGTAACACGATTATTTGTGCGATTAAGTGCGAGTAATTGCGGACGGTCAGTGTTCGCATTAATATACTGTGCGCCACCTTGATAACTAAGATTTAAACCACTGTTACCTAAGGGAATTATTGGAGAAGTAACAACAGCACCAAAACTACTTTGAACTTCTTGGAAACCGAGAGAACCATTAAAAAATCTATCGCGATAAGTATACTCTACATTTAATGTATGAGGAGTTCTTATATCTCCCAATGCTTGACGTAAACGTAAATTAGCGCGAAAACTATCTTCAAATTTACTCAGGTCAAGATTAGTTAATTCCCCATTACCTTCAATAGAAGTACGGTCACTTAAAGCACCAATAATTTTACTTTTAAGACCAAAAAGCGACGTAAAAGCATCTGAACCCTGTATAGCTTTTTGAGCATAAAATTGTGGTGTTAATGTCCAGCTTATCCGGTCGTTGCTAAATGGCTCGAAAGTACGTTCAATAAATAAACCCCCACGTTTATCACCGTCGTAACCAAAGGAAACAGGAAATGGGGTAACATTGCGTCTGTCTCGGCTAATTCTTTGGCTATCTATAGGTATTGGTAAAGTGAGACCTTGGTCAAATACTAAACGTTGTCTTTGGGTTTGTACTCGACTTTCTAAGGGTGAAACTTCCCTTACAGTTACTTTATCAGCTCGTAGTTCTAATTCCGGTGGCGAAAATGGGTCATTAGTCAGACGAACATTTCTAGCTTGCCAACCACGGGGAAAAAATTCAATAGTTTGTGCTTCAAATCTTACCCTTCGGACTTCTCCACCAGCTGCTCCTGCTTGTCCTGGTAAGTTACGAACATCACGACTACCACCCACTACTACATTAATTCCACCAGGACTACCAACATTAGAAACTGGTTGATTTCTATTAACCCGTTCGCTTAAAGGCTGTCTTTGTAATCCACCACCAGATATATCGGTGGGTAAAAAAGAAAAATCTTCCCCAGCAGAGGGGATAAAAACTTCTCCTCGACCGTTAGCTATTTCCCCATTATCTTGAATAAAGTTATAAGTAAAACGTTCCCCCCGCAATATTTGGTCACCCCGTGTTACCACGACGTTACCATCACCGACGGAAATTAAATTATCTAAACTAACTTGCAAGCGGTCTGCATTTACCACCGCTCCATCAAAAAGTACTTCTACATTTCCTTCCGCTGTCACCACCTGACGTTTTTGGTCATATACTTGTCGGTCAGACCTGATTTCAATTATTCTTCGTCGGGTGTTTGGAGGGGGAGTGGGGAGTGGGGAGTTGGGAGAATTGGGAGTGGGGAGTGGGGAGTTGGGAGTTGGGGATTCTGGATTGGGAGTTGGGGGTATATTTAGCGATGGTTCAGGTGTTTGTTCTGTTGGTGCTTGCTGAACAAAATTTGCTGGTGGTGCGGATTCGTTTGTTGGATTACGAGGTTTAAATTCTATAACGTTTTGTACTTGCTCGTTTCTATTAGAATTAGCAGCTTTTGTATCTTGAAATTTTAATACTGGTATTATTTCTACTTTTTGTGAATTAGGCTGCTGTGAGTTAGAAACTGGCTTTTCACTTACAGGCTGAGTAGTATTTTCGGATAATTCTTTACTTTGTTTGACGTTAGTAGTATTTGTAGTATTTATATTATATGTAGTATCAGCTATTTGCTTGTTACCTGCTGGTTGACCTTGAAGAGGGTAACCAATTTGCAAATTATCTCCCAAAGGAGCAGCATTTTTGACAGCACTTAAAGGAGAAAATTCTGGAGGAAAACTTTCTGGCTTAATGCTGGCTTTGTTTTCTGAGGCAACAAGTTTTTGTGACTCAGCCGATGTCCCAGGGGTGGTTTGTTGAGGAACAACATGGGGGACAGCAGATGGTACTTGTTTTGATTCTACGGGATTTTTAAGTGATTCGGGCGGCAGAACTGGTTGAAGCATATTTCAGCATAAGCAAAATAACAAACAGCCAAATAATAGCCGGAAGGTTACATCTACAGTTATGTTCCTTCCGACTTTAGCCTTCTGTGAGGCACCCAATGAAGCATAATAAAACGCAAAAAATATGGGTGTTTTTTATACAGAGCAGGCTTTCTCTGCCGCAACAAGCGTGTTTGTGGTCAGGGTCGCGATTATTCCAAATCTCGACGACCAGGGTTACGTGCTGGGTCGTTGGACAAAAATCCAAAGACGAACAGAGAGATAAAGAAACCGACAACAACGTAAACTACGATTTTTAAAGTCAGCATTGAGATTCTCCGATGGGTATGAGTTGCACTCAGTATCTGCTTTTTGAGAAAGAGCAGAAAAAGATAGTTACTATATCTTACCGAAATTTCGTCCCCTTTTGGGCTGACTTGTTTTGACTACAGGGCAGAAGGTATATGCTGACTGAGAAAAAATATAAGGGTTTTCATATGCGGAGAATGTAATCAAATAACATAGTAGTAACGGTTACAGATGCAACTCAACCCAGAAACTCCTAGCTTGTTAGTTCTTTGACGTTTACAAATGACAGAGGTTTCCCAGCTTATATAAATTTCTCATGAAATAATCTAGTACTTATCATCCCAAATTATGCGGATTTTCGTAGTATTTAGCGCTACTTAGTGGAAATATAGCGCTCTGGATGCTTTGTTAGGTTGGGTTGACGAATAGCGGAAACCCAATAAACGACAGAACGTAAACGGAAAATTTGGGGCTATCAGCAGGTTGAGGAATGTTAGTGCATCCGTAAGCATCGTAGAAAAAAAGTTTTTTAAATTTTTTCAAATCAAATTCTAATCATTTAAAAATAAACTAGAATCAACATGAAATAAATTTCCCAAAGCCACAGCCTGTACTGAAGTTATTTCTAAATCACCGCTCATGATTTTATCAAAAATCTCAGATGAACCAAAAATTTCCACTAAGTTTTCCTTTTTAATATTCTGTGCTGACACCAAATGAGCTTATAAATAAAATATAGTACTCCATTTGTACCACAAGCCAGGGAATAAATTCCCTGTCTAAAAGCTAAAGTCCTCTTTTAGAGGACTGGTAAGAAAATTTTGTGGAAACACCTTAATTTTATAAAAATATCTTTTTTAATCTATCATTTTAGTCCTCTTAAGAGGACTTCAGCTTTTAGACAGGGAATTTATTCCCTAGCTATCTATATTTTGGGAATTAAAATGTTAAACTAGGAGATAGTATTCAGGAAGTAAACTATAGTCCTAAGTTATAAAGCTTTATCCCACTCTAACTGATGAGCGAAACCATATTTAATAAAATCCTCGACTTCAGCTTTATCGCTTTTTCCAAAAACACCCAAGCTATAAGGATTATCTTGCATACGTTGTGCGACTTGTTCTTTTTCAAATTCTATAGCTGACTCTAACGACTTATCTGTTTTAAAAAAGTCTACAACTAAGACAGTTCTGTCATAATCGGTGTAATTATGAGGACAGTGTGGATAACTATGGTCTAAAACCATGAATTCTCCTTCATGCCAATAAAGCATATCGTGGCATATTTTCATCGCTATATCACCTTCCGGAACTATCAATCCCAGGTAACCACGATTCATATGAGGATTATAATTTACATGTAGCTTAATATCTAAGCCGGGATGAAATGTACCAAAATACGCATTTCTAATCACATTATCATTGCTAAAGTTCACTTTTTCTAGTATTCGAGCCAAATTTGGGAAATATTTCTCCCTTAATGCTAGTGCTTTTTCTGATGCTTTATGTGACTCGTAATCGGGATATTCTATTTGATGTAATTGAATATATTTTTCAATAAATAGTCCTTGAAATAATATTCCAAAAGCACTGTATTTAGAATTTCCCTTTGTTTTAATCGTTTTACTTTTTGGACCGAGAACATCGTAGGTGAATTTTAGTTCTTCAGGAGATGCATTATTAATAAAGTATTTAAATTCATCTCTAATCACTTGCCAATTATCTTGAAGACTTTCGAGAAAAGAGAATTGCTTAGGGTCTAAATGATATTCATTAAAAGTTTCCATTTTTGTAACCATTTTTTTGTCCGTTATATTAACTAGGATAATAGTAATATTTCCAACTATGTTAATAAATTTAAATTTTTTGACTTACACAAATAATATACGATATTATCTGTGCTGATATCATCTTTTAGTATTAAAACTTAGGGTGTTTTTTACTCAGTAATGGCGTGAGGTTTACCATGTCTGAAGCTCCCGTATTAGATAAAATTATCAAAAATGTGCGGGTAGTTCGTCCGCATCAGGATTCCGTCGAACTGCTTGACTTAGGGATTAAAGACGGAAAATTTGCGACTATTACTTCCAATATTAACCCGGAAAATAGCAAAGAGGTATTTGATGGCAAAAATTTGTTAGGCTTTCCTGGGGTAGTTGATGCTCATATGCACATCGGTATTTATCAAGCGTTGAACCAGGATGCTGTAACGGAAAGCAAAGCTGCTGCAATGGGAGGTGTGACTACTAGCCTCAATTATATGCGTACGGGACAGTATTATTTGAATAAGGGTGGTTCTTATAAAGATTTTTTCCCAGAAGTTTTAGCACTTTCGCAAGGAAACTTTTTTGTAGATTATGGCTACCATATTGCCCCAATTAGCGGGGAGCATATTGATGAGATGCAAATGCTATTTGAGGAATATGGGGTTGGGTCTTTTAAAATCTTTATGTTTTATGGTGGTTATGGTTTGCATGGACTTTCCGAGCAACAAAATCTGTTTTTGATGATTAATAAAGATGCTCGCTATGATTTTGCTCATTTTGAGTTTATTATGCGTGGTCTAACTAAGCTGAGAGAATTGCATCCAGAAGCCAGCGACCGTATTAGTCTTAGTCTCCATTGCGAAGTAGCCGAAATCCTCAACGCTTACACCAAAATAGTCCAGAACGACCCCAGCTTAACAGGCTTAAAAGCTTATAGTGCAGCGCGTCCTCCTCACTCAGAAGGGTTAGCTATTTGCATTGCTTCTTATTTGGCACACGAAACTAATTGTCTCAATATTAATTTACTACACCTCAGTTCTCGCAAAGCATTGGAAGCAGCTTTGATGATGCAAACAGCCCTTCCTCACATCAATTTCCGACGAGAAGTAACTGTGGGACATCTGCTATTAGATGTGGATACACCCACGGGTAAATGGGCAAAGGTTAACCCGCCAATCCGTCCTCGCGCTGATGTAGAATACTTATGGCAAGCTGTACTTAATCGTCAAGTTGATTGGATTGTCAGCGACCATGCTTGTTGTTCGGCCGAGCAAAAAGCCAGTCGAAAAGACCTCAATAATATCTGGTTGGCTAAGTCAGGATTTGGTGGTACGGAATACCTACTTTCTGGGGTATTTAGTGAAGGTAGTAAGCGCGGTATGTCCTACAATCACATGGCTGAGTTGTTAAGCTGGAATCCTGCTCAACGGTTTGGGGTAAGTTCAAAGGGGGATATTGCTGTTGGTTATGATGCTGATTTAGTACTGCTAGACCCTAATGAAACTTTTGTTGTGCGTGCTTCGGAATCTGAGTCGCAGCAAGGTTATACACCTTTTGAGGGGATGGAATTAACGGGACGAGTCAAAACAACTTTCTTGCGAGGGAATAAAATTTACGACCAAGGACAGATTTTAGGTGAGCCAACTGGACGGTATTTAACAAGATGTTAGCTTTAAGTATCAGAGATATAACGGTGACTATTGCTGAATATATTTGAGAGTGTTATACTTGTACAATAAACTGTACAAGTATGAAGCAGATGAAAGTGGTGTCTTTTAGCGAAGCGAGAAATAACCTTAAGGCTGTTTTAGACCGAGTGGTGGAAGATGCCGACTATACCATCATCACCAGACGAGATGCGGCAGATTCTGTGGTGATGTCGCTAGAGTTATTTAATAGTTTGATGGAGACGGTGCATTTACTTAAATCTCCTGCCAATGCTGCCCATTTAGAGCGTTCTATTGCTCAGTTCAAGCAAGGGAAAGTGGTGGAGCGAAATTTGTTGAATGACTAGAAAGTTAGCCTGGACGGATGAGGCTTGGCAAGATTATTTATATTGGCAAGGGCAGGACAAGAAAACCTTAAAACGAATCAATAAGCTCATTGAGGCAGCCATCCGATTACCGTTTGAGGGCATGGGCAAACCAGAAGCACTGAGAGAGAATTTGGCTGGTTTTTGGTCGCGGCGAATTGATGATACGAATCGGTTAGTGTATGCGGTGGATGATGAGTATCTAACAATTATTGCTTGTCGATACCACTATTCTGAGTAATATACCGCTCGTAAATGTCTACCCAAATCTACTCACATTAGGACTTATTTTCATTGGGACGAGGCATCTTGCGCGTTCGCGTCAGCGTATGAAAAAAACACTTTGTAATGGTATGCATCAGCAACTTGTTACTCAAAAAGCGGGCTGTTCGAGGGTACTACAAAAAAAATTTGAACATTTAGGATACTAATTAGGTTAACGACAACTTTCAAGTAATCATTTTCTATTTTCTAACCATAGGATTGTTACCATACCGATTGCGTAAGCAATTATATCCTTCCAATCAAATGTACTCCCCAAGGCAACAGCCAAAATTTTATTTTTTTGCAATCCTAAATGATTTACAAAATTAAAATATTGGAGAACTTCAATAGTACAAGAAAATGCAAAAACTGATAAAGCAACAATAGATGAATTTATATTCCAAAAAGCTCTGACAAAGCAATAAATTAGTATTACAACTAAAACATCACCGATAAAAGGACGTATAAAATTGTCGTTCACAAAAACAGCAATACACACCTCTATTAAAAATAGTAAAATTGTCAGGTAGAAATATTTTTTGTTAAAGGTAAACATGTTAATAGATAGCGCTTAAGAAACAGATACTTTGCTGATACAAATACCCCAGAGGTGCTGCTAATTCAGCTAGGAATTCTATGATTTGCTCTTTGCTTTGTTTTTTCATTTTGGAAATTTGCTTATAAGCATATTTTTCGCCATACTTCTAATTTTTTTATTTCTACCATGCTGAGATATATAATCAATTTGCTCGCGAGTTAAGCCTTATTTATTTAATAAATACTCTTGAATTATAGACTCATAATTTTGAATGTAAAACTCAAGAACTTCATCTGATATTAAATTAACTGAATCTATTGTTTGTATCAGGATTTTATTTTGATGATATTTTTGAAAAACTTTATGTGAAAATGCTGAGTGATTTACTAATGCTGTGTATTGTGCATCGTTTAAGCATTCCCACATAAATAGATTCATCAAGGCGGAATTTGCCATGTATTTATCATTATCTAGTTCAGCCAATTGAATATATCGATTTATAGCTTTGTCATCCAAGGACTGATTATCCTTTAATATTTTTTGGAACGCTGCATACCTGTAATGTTCTGTACACTTATCCTCTGAATCAATAAAATATTGGTACTGACTTAATAAAAAGACTTCATCAATCAAGTTATATTCTAACCATTTAATGTGGTATTCTAAAGCTATTAATGCTTGTTTTGTTGCTTCTTTTTCTATCATAAATTGCTAACCTAGACTTGGCTTATCAATAATCGTCGGACACTCGAAACCAATACCAGTCACCGGACAAGTAAAATACCTGGTAATCAGCAGTCCCAAATGGACTTCCTTCACGATTCGGTTGGTAGGCAAAACCATAGGATGTTACATCTGGACCTAAACCACTACCACCTGAGAAAACGCGAAAATATACACCCCCACGAGAGTCATTTGCGTATTTGTCAACTTCGTAAAAACCGAGTTTTCGGTTTAATGCAATTTTTCCAGTTCTAGAGACAGGAAGTTGCACTCTGACTTGTTCAAATGCTGATTGCGATACCATAAATGCCAAACGACGGGGAATATAGAATTTGAGCAGGATGTAAGAAACCAGAAGTATCCCAGTAATTGCAACAACAATTTGCGATGGTATCTTAATACTTCTCAATTTTACCCGTCGTCCTAAAACGACCAACACCATAATCCCGGCTACTACAAACATTGGCACACAGACAATCGACACCAGCGTGACTGCAAAAAGCAAACTATCTATAGCACCAGGGTAAATACTGATAATGAGAAGCACCATGCAAAATATTAAAGTCGCAAAAATCACTAATTTGCTTAGCAGTTGGCTAAGTGTATTCATATAATATTTAACCCATACTTAATTTCAAATATCCATGAATGCTTCATGTCGCATCAGCGCTTTGGTTTAGGTTCCCAGTTAAAGTCATAAGGACAATCGCATTCTTGAGCGCGGTTGCAGTTAATTACCATCATGCTAAAGCAAAAATTGAGTAGAGTCTCGTTGTTAAATTTTACCCGTAAACTGCCTGGACTGCGTGAACCAGCACCACTGTGACCGATAACTTGATACTTCTGACTCAGGTCAGACCTGTTAAAGAAGTATGGTTTAGGATTAAAGCTCAAATCACCCTTTAAGTCATTGAGACAGACAACTTTTGTGATGTAGCGTTGTGCAATAATTTCTGCGTCTTTTTGAGATGAATTGCCAATCGCTCCGAGCCAAGTATCTGATATCCGGGTGATTTTGTTGGCTTGAGTGCAGTCAACTACATAGGTTTTCGGAAATATTAAAGGTCGAATATGATACGCGATTGCGCCTGATGCTAAAATTAGGATTATTGGGATTCCTACAAGTTTTTTCATTACCCAAAACTGCTTTGATTACAAGCTGTTAAGATAGCAACTTCTGTTATAACCTTAATTTTCATATCATTTATTTTCATGAATGAAAAAAAACTATACTATGCCAAATATTATACTTATGAAGCAAGAAAAGATATGCGATGGCTGCATCGTACTATTGAGTTATTACATCAACATCCCGAACGAGGAAGATATGAATCTGAAGAAGCGGGAGAACTATTTACAAATGAGACGATAGAAGTAGGAAGAAAATTAATTAAATTAATGGAGATAGAAAAACCACAACCAAAAGAAATAAGCGAATTATACAAATTGCTTAAATTTTACAAAGGTGTGCGTAATTCTGATTGGGATGACATTTGTAAATATGTTGAAAAGTGGCATTGGGTAGCTAATATTTGGGATAATTTTGAGGGAAATATAAAATTAAATTTATGGAATGAAGTTGAATGTCAATTTTATTCTATTGCAAAACCATTAATAACAGAAGGTAAATTTATTCGACAGAGTTCCAGCATTGGAAACTATGGTCATGTATTACTCCAAATTGAACCTACAATTGAAGATAATAATATAGAGCATAATCTTCAAATTGTTTGGCAAATTAACGATGATGAAATCATTCCTTTTTATTATATTTATGCAATTTTTGAAGGAATTATCGATGCCATAATTGAATATTTTCATCAGACAAATATTGCTCTAACTTCGATGAAGATTATAGTTTATAATGGAAGCCATCACGAAATTGATTCCAGAGAGATTGATTACCGAATAGCGGCTATCATAGCTTGGCGAAAGGCTTTGGTAAATGCCAAATTAGTTAGCTTATAGTCATGAAAATTATATGCAAGTAAACTCCTAACTTGCACACTCCAAAACCTGCTAATAACCCTTGTAGAGACCGTATTAATACGGTCTCTACGCTCATGGACGGAGATGTCTATTTGATAACAGGTCTAACTAATAGCATTCCAAAGTTGAGTCTCAGTCCAGGTGACACCATTGCTAAATGTAATGCTCTCCACTCCATAGCTACCAGAGATGCCACCATAAAGTTGGTTCTTTAGCACAATAGAATCGGATATGCCACTACCAAAGGAAATCTGCAAATCATTGCTGCTACCCAAGCGATTGACAATGGCATTAGTGGATGTAAGTCCTGCTCCCGTGAAGGCTAGTTTGTCAACGCTAGCATCGGAATAGCCTGTGTCGTAGATGGTATCTCCCCCATCTCCCAGTTGGAAGAGGTAAGTATCAGCCCCTTTGCCACCATCTAAGTAGTCATTTCCTAAACCACCTCGAAGGGTATTATTAGCATCAGTACCCTCTAATGTATCATTGGATGCTGCACCCACTGTTAAGTAAGCATTCCATAATTGCCCTTCTGTCCAAGTAACCCCGTTACCAAACTGGATGCTTTCAAGACCGTAGGTGGAGGAGAAGCCATAAAGAAGCTGATTTTTTAGTACAAAAGAATCAGAAATGCCATTTCCAAAAGCAATTTGTAAATCGTTGCTATTCCCTAAGCGAGTGACGATGGCATTAGCTGCCGTAAGTCCTGCTCCTGTAAAGACTAGTCTGTCAACGCTAGTATCAGAGTAACCTGTGTCGTAAATGGTATCTCCCCCATCTCCTTGTTGGAAGAGGTAAGTGTCAGCTCCTTTGCCACCATCCAGGTAGTCATGACCTAAACCACCTCGAAGGGTGTTATTTGCATCAGTACCCTCTAATGTATCGTTGGAAGTTGCACCTGATGTGAGGTAAGCATTCCATAATTGCGCTTCTGTCCAAGTAACTCCGTCACTAAACTGAATGCTTTCAAGACCATAGGTGGAAGAGGAGCCATAAAGAAGTTGATTTTTGAGCACAACAGAGTCAGAAATTCCACCACCAAAGGAAATTTGTAAATCGTTGCTATTGCCCAAGCGAGTTACGATAGCATTAGTTGAGGTAAGCCCTGCTCCTGTAAAAACTAGTTTGTCAACGCTAGTATCAGAGTAGCCTGTGTCGTAGATGGTATCTCCCCCATCTCCCTGTTGGAATTGGTAAGTGTCAGTTCCTTTGCCACCATCTAGGTAGTCATTTCCCAAACCACCTCGAAGGGTGTTATTTGCATCAGTACCCTCTAATGTGTCGTTAGAAGCTGCACCTGTTGTGAGGTAAGCATTCCATAATTGCGCTTCTGTCCAAGTAACTCCGTCACTAAACTGAATGCTTTCAAGACCATAGGTGGAAGAGGAGCCATAAAGAAGCTGATTTTTGAGCACAACAGAGTCAGAAATTCCACCACCAAAGGAGATTTGTAAATCGTTGCTATTCCCCAAACGAGTTACGATAGCATTAGTTGAGGTAAGCCCTGCTCCTGTAAAAACTAGTTTGTCAATGCTGGTATCAGAGTAGCCAGTGTCGTAAATTGTATCTCCCCCATCTCCTTGTTGGAATTGGTAAGTATCAGTTCCTTTGCCACCGTCTAAGTAGTCATTTCCCAAACCACCTCGAAGGGTGTTATTTGCATCAGTACCCTCTAATGTGTCGTTAGAAGCTGCACCTGTTGTGAGGTAAGTATTCCACAATTGCTCTTCTGTCCAAGTAACCCCGTCGCTAAACTTGACACTTTCAAGACCGTAGGTGGAAGAGAAGCCATAAAGAAGCTGATTTTTTAGCACAACAGAGTCAGAAATGCCACCACCAAAGGAGATTTGTAAATCGTTGCTATTGCCCAAACGATTCACAATAGCATTGGCTGAGGTGAGTCCAGGACCCGTGAATACTAATTGGTCAATGCTGGTATCAGAGTAGCCTGTGTCGTAAATTGTATCTCCTCCATCTCCTTGTTGGAAGAGGTAAGTATCAGTTCCTTTGTCTCCATCTAAGTAGTCATTTCCCAAACCACCTCGAAGCGTGTCATTACCTTCAAGACCAGATAATTTGTCATCTCCTGCACCACCAGCAAGATTATCGTTACCATTTGTGCCAGTGAGAGTTTGATTGGTTTGCGTAACGGAAGCATTCCAGAGTTGGGCTTCTGTCCAAGTTACCCCATCACTAAATCTAACGCTTTCAACCCCATAGTTGTTAGAAGAACCATAAATTTGGTCTTTGAGTACAATAGAGTCGGAAATTCCACCTTTGAAGGAAATTTTTAAGTCGTAGCTATTGGGTACACGAGTGACGATGGCATTAGCAGCCGTGAGACCAGCACCGGAAAATACTAGTCTATCTATACTACTGTCGGAACTGCTGTCATTAAGGGTGTCTTGTCCATCTCCACGGTTGAACAGGTAAGTGTCGGCTCCAGAACGACCATCGAGATAATCATTACCTAAACCACCTTTGATAGTGTTATTCGCGCTTGTGCCTTCCAAGGTGTCATTAGAAGCTGCGCTTTGTGTTAGATAAGCATTCCAAAGTTGTTCTTCTGTCCAAGTTACCCCATCACTAAACTTGACGCTTTCAACCCCGTAGTTGTTAGAAGAACCATAAACTTGGTCTTTGAGGACAACGGAGTCGGAAATTCCATCTTTAAAGGAAATTTGCAAGTCGTAACTATTACCCAAGCGAGTCACAATTGCATTAGCGGCTGTGAGTCCCGTACCGGAAAAAACTAGTTTATCAATACTACTGTCGGAACTGCTGTCATTAAGGGTATCTTGACCATCCCCACGGCTGAAAAGGTAAGTATCGGCTCCAGAACGACCATCGAGATAATCCTTACCTAAACCACCTTTGATATTGTTATTAGCGCTTGTACCTTCCAAAGTGTCATTGGAAGCTGCACTTTGTGTCAGGTAAGCATTCCAAAGTTGTTCTTCTGTCCAAGTCACACCGTCACTAAACTTGACGCTTTCAACCCCATAGTTGTTAGAAGAACCATAAACTTGGTCTTTGAGGACAACGGAGTCGGAAATTCCATCTTTAAAGGAAATTTGCAAGTCGTAGCTATTGCCTAAGCGAGTCACAATAGCGTTAGCAGCTGTGAGTCCCGCACCGGAAAAAACTAGTTTGTCAATACTGCCATCAGAACTGCTGTCATTTAGGGTGTCTTGTCCATCTCCAAGGTTGAACAGGTAAGTGTCGGCTCCAGAACGACCATCGAGGTAATCATTACCTAAGCCACCTCTGATATTGTTATTAGCACTTGTGCCTTCTAAGGTGTCATTGGAAGCTGCGCTTTGTGTCAGATAAGCATTCCAAAGCTGCTCTTCTGTCCAAGTTACCCCATCACTAAACTTGACGCTTTCAACTCCATAGTTATTAGAAGAACCATATACTTGGTCTTTAAGTACAACTGAGTCGGAAATTCCATTTTTGAAAGAAATTTGTAAGTCGAAGCTATTACCTAATCGAGTGACGATGGCATTTGTAGAGGTCAGTCCAGCGCCTGAAAAGACTAGTGTATCAATACTACCGTCGGAACTACTATCATTGAGGGTGTCTTGTCCATCTCCAAGGTTGAACAGGTAAGTGTCAGCTCCCCCTCTACCATCGAGATAATCTTTACCTAAACCACCTGTGATATTGTTATTAGCATTTGTGCCTTCTAAGGTGTCATTGGAAGCTGCACTTTGTGTTAGGTAAGCATTCCAAAGCTGCTCTTCTGTCCAAATTACACCGTCACTAAATTTAATGCTTTCAACTCCATAGTTATTAGAAGAACCATATACTTGGTCTTTAAGTACAACGGAGTCGGAAATTCCACCTTTAAAGGAAATTTGTAAGTCGAAGCTATTACCCAATCGAGTGACAACAACATTTGTAGAGGTCAGCCCTGCACCCGAAAAGACTAGTTGGTCAATGCTACCGTCGGAACTGCTGTCATTGAGGGTGTCTTGTCCATCTCCACGATTGAAGAGGTAAGTATCGGCTCCCCCTTTACCATCGAGATAATCGTTGCCACGAAGACCTGATAAGTTGTCATTTTCTGCACCACCAATCAGATTATCGTTACCACTTGTACCTGTAAAATTCATATTGAATGTTCCGTAATGACTACCGTGAATCAATTTTGACTGGCAGATTTGCCACACCCACGCATTTATTAACACCCACTAGGAAAGATGACCGCAGAGTGAGAAAATTATTTGAAAGTCCGAATAATCAGTTAAAGTAGACTTTTTTTTTAATGTCGTCATGAAAAACTCATCTCTTCATAGACACTGAAATGAGTAATTCGGGGTTCTTTTCACTTTTACTGAAGACTGCTGAACAGCATAAAATACAGTCTCCACTGATGACTTGCGGTCTAAATATTTATTATACGGGCATTTCCCGCATATACAATTGTATATAAATATACAAGTATTGCATCCCATTGTTGACACCATACCATAATATACAGAAATTTACCTGGTAGCAAGTTGATTTTGATAATATACAGATTTTTAATTTTTTCTGCATAATCGATTGTCTGTAAACCAACTACTGAATCAACTGATGAACAAGCTTAAGGCTCATAAAGACTTGACTCACATAGGGTTCCTTCACCTTTGCAGCCTTTACCTATTTGTCCATCAGGAGATAAACTGTAAATTTTATTATCTTTCAACAGTAAACCAAATCTGTCTTTGAATATGATTGGATTTGAAAATTTTCCTTTATATACAACTGAACTATTAAATACACCATGAGTTTTTACTATAGTAGCCCCATCTTTTTTTATAGTAATTGATTGACCAGTTCCACTTCCACCCAGAAAATTAAAAAACTTAGTACCAACAAATGGCAGTTTTGCTTTTTCTGTCATCCATCCATTAGCGGAGCATACCCCTGGTTTATTTTCAGGTACAAGTGTAGACAAGCACCAGTAGCTTTTTCCATCATATATAACACCATTTCTAAGACGCTTTAACTCTGAAATAGGTTTCCACTGTTTAGACCCGTTTTCGTCATAGTAGCGATACCTATTTCCCTTTACTTCTAAACCCTGACCTGTATTTCCTAACCAATAAAGACCCTCTGTAATATTATTTGAAAGATTAACAGACAAAGTAGCTTCGTTGTTTGTTTTCTCCCTTAGCCGTATTATCCTAGCGGTTGCAGGTAGAGGAACTACTAAAAAAATAATGAGAGCAAATCCTAGTAATTTTTTCACAATTAGGGTATTCCGATTTCACAGAATTAATAACTATGTTTTTCGATTGAGTTGAATAAATCTCCTTTGACAATATATCTAAGGGTTATCAATAATTAATACACATAACCCTATTGAATTTCCGCAAGTTTACATAATCTTAAAATTACGCATAACTTAAAACTGTGAACTGACAACTGAAAAATTTTTACGGTTTATAATTCAAAGCAAAAACTTTCAGCATATTTCGAGTAGACTTCATCGCACAATTAGTAAGCTGTTTACGCTCTTTAGGACTAAATATTGTTGTTTGGTAACAGCGTATCTGAAAGCTTGAGCATACTTACGCAAAAGTGATGGTTTTGTCTTTCGAGTATAAGGAGATTTTGCTTTGATTTTGAGCTTCTCAAGGTTCACTATTAAATCCCGTAAACCATTGCCATTCCTTGTGGCTCATGGCTATACTTACCGCTTTTTGAGGGATGGTAGGTTTCGTTATAAAGGCAAAGGCTATTGGGATGACGGGCGTTGAATTGCATCATCTGACGATGGTCTGCACCCCGGAAAAAGTCCATTAAATGACGGTCTGATTCCCAGTAACTCACCATGATTACCTCTTGAGGTCCGCAAATCCCCGCTTTTACTTGAATACAGCCCTTAGCGTTAGTCGTCGATTGACGAATATTATTTAGATTGCGCCAGAGCCAGAAAAAACCTGCCCGGTCGCGAGCAATCATGCCATTAACAAAGATAATTGCACTGGGATTTTCAGGGAACTGGATGTTATACAGCATTGATTTCGACATGAGGATTCCTCCGTGAACTGGTATACTCAATTAGTTGACTATGCTTGTTATAGTATATTCAACTTGTTGAATATGTCAACTCGATGGAGGAAACTTTTTTACGATGGGACTGGCTCATGCAATTTTGGCGACGCTAATGGATTGTCCGTGTAGCGGGTATGACTTACGAAAGCGATTTGAAGGGTCGGTTGGCTTTTTCTGGCAGGCTAGTTTCCAGCAGATTTATCGCGAACTAGGAAAGCTAGAGGAACTGGGACTGGTGCAGAGTGAGGGGATAGAACAAAAGGGTCGTCCTGATAAGAAGGTGTTTTCTGTGACTGCGGCGGGGGAAGGATTTTTACAAAGTTGGATTCAGCAACCCTGTGAGATAGCACCGTTGCGGGATGACCTACTAGTAAAAATGTTCGCTGGTTTTGTGGTTCCCAGGGAGTCCATTTTGTTGGAACTCAATGCACACCGAAGACTGCACCAGGAGAGGCTAGCTGTGTATCAGCAAATTAAACAGAATGCTTTTGCAAATCCTGCAAATTTATCAGAGAAGGACTTGTTTCGCTATCTAACCCTGTGCAATGGAATTCAGTTTGAAATAGGGTGGCTTGCTTGGTGCGAAGAGGCTATTACTCTATTAGGGACTTCCAAATAAAAAAAATCTCCAATTCCATTTAGACATCTCCGTCCATTAATTATGCGTCAGTCCAAACCCTTGTAGAGACCGTATTAATACGGTCTCTACACTCTTTTTCGGAGGTATCTATTTTGAAAGTCGTTAAAGTATACCAGCAAGGTAAGCCTAGAAAAAAATTTCTGGCTAATAGCTAAAACCCGTTAAAAACGGGTTAATAACCTGATGATGTGAAGAATTTAATTCGTCTTAAGAGGTTTTTGCTAATCGCAGTTAACTTTGGTAACTGTTCTTTTGGGACTGCCAAACGTAGTCGAGCGATTGAGAAATGTAGATGAGGCGGAAGTTGGTATTACTATTATCACTAAAGCCAAAGTTTTATGCGGACGGATTGATTATATTATCAAAGCTGAAACATCAGTAGATTCACTTAAAGCGCAAGAGCTTTTATTCCGTACGGAAGAACTACTTAATCGCGGTCGCAAGAGTACTTGGCGTAAATTTTATGTCCGCCTAGTATAGATATAGATATCAAAATAATAACTCTTGACAATACCTTCGCCAATTATGAAGTGGTGACAGAAGGTTTAGGGGCGTGGATACGTCCCAATGAGGCTATTCTATCAAATATTTGAGATAATAAAACCTTGTGTGGTTTTTTCGGTAGCATCTTAAT
>JAHHIC010000039.1 GCA_019359035.1 Scytonematopsis contorta HA4267-MV1
CTGTATCGCAGCTAGAAGAATTGCTAAAAAAATTGCTAAACGAAGGTGGACTGATTATTAAATGGGAGCGTAAGATTAAAAATAAAGGCAACGCGGTTTATTAAATTTAGCTGCGTAGCAGCTTAAAAGCTGCGGGAGCGAAGTTTCTGCGTGGTGGAGCCTACAAACCTCGTACATCACCCTACGCATTCCAAGGACATGGTGAAAGTGCCTTAGAATTATTAGCAACAGCTCGTAAAGTGACAGGCTTAGGAATTATTACAGAAGTGATGGATACTGCTGACTTGTCCACTGTCGCAAAAGTGGCAGATATTATTCAAATTGGTGCAAGGAACATGCAAAATTTCCCGTTGCTAAAAAAAGTAGGTGCTCAAGATAAGCCTGTATTACTCAAACGGGGAATGTCAGCAACTATTGATGAGTGGTTAATGGCAGCAGAATATATTTTAGCTGCTGGTAATCCCAATGTAATTCTTTGCGAACGCGGAATAAGAACTTTTGATGATAAATATGCTCGTAACACTTTAGATTTATCTGTAATTCCGGTGTTGCGAGGGCTGACTCATTTACCAATTATGATTGACCCCAGTCATGGTACAGGTAAATCAGAATATGTTCCATCTATGGCAATGGCGGCTATTGCTAGTGGTACTGATGCATTAATGATTGAAGTTCATCCTAACCCAGCAAAAGCACTTTCAGATGGGCCCCAATCCCTGACACCAAATAAGTTCGATGTATTGGTTGAAGAACTCGCAGTGCTTGGTAAAGTTTTGGGTCGCTGGGAGCAAAAACCGACGCTAGTAGCCCGATAACACCACAATACTGCTCGGTTAAGAGATTTTGTAGGTTGGGTTGTTCGCGCAGCGTGCCCATAAAGGCATGGCTTTGCCAAACCCAACAAAGCCCACAAGTGTTGGGTTAAGCGCTCCGCTCCACCTTCGGTGAACGTTCCTCAACCCAACCTACGAGTTTTCGTATTTTCGAGCAAAACCTTCGCAGTATTGGATAACATCAAATGTAGAGACGCGATATATCGCGTCTTAGATATATCGCGTCTCTTCTCTATGAATATTGTATATGGAGACTAAACATATTTAGTCTCTATATTTTTGGGATTTTTTTTATTTAAAATTTCAATATTTTATTATTAAAAACTATTTTATCAACACACTTTATATATTACAAAAAATCGATTTTAACTTGTAAATTATACTTTTATTTGAATTAATAATTAATAAAGATAATACAGGAAATAGTTAGCTTACTAAAAAAATTGCAAATACATCAAAAGATAGGTCATTGTGATTTTAATAAAAATTGTCTAAATTAATTTTGTAAGTGTAGCGTTGGTTACTGTTTCTATTCCAGTTAGCATGAAAGTAACTCAACACTTTGTAGTATTGGCAAAAGATTTTTGTAGTATAAGCAGATGTTTGTGAAGCAGGTTGAATCTTGCCTGCTTAATATTTTCGTGCCTTCCAAAATTTGTTCTGAGAGATAGGAGAATTATTTGACATGGCGGACACTACTGTTAACAATTCCACTGGTGGTACTGGTGGCGCAAATTCCAGTGGAGGAATAGGCGGGTCTGGCAGTTCTTTAGGTCGTGGGGGCTTTGGAGGCTCTGGTGGTTTCGGTGGAGGCTCCGGTGGTTTCGGTGGGGGTCGTGGAGGCTTTGGAGGCTCTAGCGGCTCCGGCGGATTTGGTGGAGGCTCTGGTGGTTTCGGTGGAGGCTCCGGTGGTTTCGGTGGGGGTCGTGGAGGCTTTGGAGGCTCTAGCGGCTCCGGCGGATTTGGTGGAGGCTCTGGTGGTTTCGGTGGCGGCTCCGGTGGTTTCGGTGGGGGTCGTGGAGGCTTTGGAGGCTCTAGCGGCTCCGGCGGATTTGGTGGAGGCTCTGGTGGTTTCGGTGGCGGCTCCGGTGGTTTCGGTGGAGGCTCTGGTGGTTTCGGTGGAGGCTCTGGTGGTTCCGGTGGTTTCGGTGGAGGCTCTGGTGGTTTCGGCGGAGGCTCTGGTGGTTCCGGTGGTTTCGGTGGAGGCTCTGGTGGTTTCGGCGGATTCGGTGGAGGTTCTGGTGGTTTCGGTGGAGGCTCTAGCGGATTCGGTGGAGGCTCTGGAAGTGGTAGCAACCAATCTGCTGCTGGAGCGTCTCAAGTATTTAGCCGATTAGGTAACAATAACCCTTTTGCTAATGTCGGTGGTGGTGGTGGTAATCAATCTACCAGTGGTAGTAATCAATCTAGTGGTGGCACTAATCAAGCTAGTGGCGGTAGTAATCAATCTAGTGGTGGTATCTCACCTATTAGACTGACTATCGACGGATTTTTCCAAGGTAACTTTAACGCAGGTGGCAATACCAGCAACCAATCTAGTGGTAGTGTTAATCAATCTACTGGTGGTAGTGGCTCAAGTGGTAACACATCTGGTAGTGGGGGCGCTTCTGCTGGCGGTTCTAATAACAGCCAAGCCAATTTAGGTCCCTTTAGTCGCTTGCTTGACATACCAGGTGTTAACGGCCCAGAAGATATATTTGGTGGCAGTTCAACCGGTGGTGCAAGTGGCGGAAGCGGTGTCAACTTAGGTGGCGGAAGTGGGGCAAGCGGTGGAAGTGGGGCAAGCGGTGGAAGTGGTACAAGTGGTGGTAGTACTGGTAGTCCTTTCACTAACTTTGGCAACCCAAATGCTCCTGGTAGCCCAATCCTTGGTGGTAACAATCCCTGGAGTCGTATTCCACAATCTGGAACAGGTAACAGTAGCTCATCTGCGGGTGGTAGTAGCAACACACCGCCCACCAGTGGTAACGCAACCAATACCAACCAAACACCAGGAAATTTACCACCTACCAGTGGTAACGCAACCAATACCAACCAAACACCAGGAAATTTACCGCCTACCAGCGGTAATACAACCAATACCAACCAAGCAGTTGGAAATCAAATACCTACGGGTGGTACTACAGGAGCTAACCAAACGGCTACCAACGATGAAAGCAGTAAACTTGCAGCACAAATCAGAGATAATATCTTTGAATATATCAACTCTGGCAACAGTAGCAGCAATTTAACTGGTGGTAGTAACAGTCAATCGTCATCTTCTCAAAATTCATCATCCTTCGCTGACTTTTTTCAACGCTTGGGAAGCAGTGGAAGCGGTGGAAGTAGTGGAAGTAGTGGAAGTAGTGGAAGTAATGACAGTTTGACAGGTAACACATTTAGTACTTCCGGAGATTTTTCGAGATTCTTGAACTTGGTCAACGAGTTCTCTAATAGCAACCAGAGTGCTGGAAGTAGCCAAGCAGGTAGTGACGGAACTCAATTTCAACTGTCTGTTTTCACAAATCCCACTCAATCTCAAATTTCTAACTTTACTAATCTTGTCGAACAATTTAGGAGTGGTAGTGGTGGTACTTCGTCTCCATCAACCAATAATTTGTCAACCTTTTTAGGAACTATCTCAACTTACAGAGATACCTTCAGCCAGTTGTCAAATAGCAACCCAAGTATCTTCGGCAGCAGTACTAATAGTAATGCTCCTGTTGCTTAAATTCTGATTTTCAGGGAGAACCAGGTTTTGTAATGTAAATATGTGTTGAACAAATTCATTTTGCACACAAACCTGGTTTTTCATTGTAAATTTCTGAATCAATTTGAATAACAATTCAGGCTTGAAGATTTTCAGTAAATTTAAACGTTTCTTACTACCAGAAAATATATCCTATATCAATTCAAAAAGCATGAACAGCAATACAGTTAGTGGTGACCAAGGTAATAGCAATAATAAAAATTACCCTTCTACAAACACTAAAAATAATCCGTTTGCCAATAACAGTGATAATATTTATCCCGGTAATACTGTTATTGGTAGTGGTCAATGGATAATTCCTGGTACAATTTCACCAGAAAATTTCACATCATTGGTAGGAAATACCTTTGATGGAGTAATTGATACTGTTTTTCAGAGATTACGGGAAAGATTACCTTTAGAAGAATCTAAGAATGAGTTTGGTGCTAGTAACCCACTTGCTGGTGGTAATAACCCGTTTGTTGATGGTCGTAATCCATTTGGGGAAGGTAATTTACCTGAAGTACCAGCTTATGATTCTTTAGTATCTCAAAATAAAAATTATCCATTACCTCCAGATGAAACTTTAGATTTTCTTAGAGGTGAAAGTTCCAGTAACCAGACTAATACTACTTCTAGTGATGGTAATAACTTAACTAGTATTTATAATCCAGTTTCCGAAGGAGGAAATCCAAATAGTAATGAAGATTTATTAGTTAGCAGTAATCTGAGTGGTAATACACCTCCTACTACTAATAATAATAATACACTTTCTACTAATGAAAATCCATTAGCTACTACCAGTAATTTAGTAACTGATAACAGCACTGAATCGACTAGTAGCAACTTATCGGCTAATAATAACCAATTTGCTAGTTTTGGTGGTCAGGGTAATAATGTTACTGGTGCTAGCAGTAATACATCAACGCAATCAGAATTTGATGTTGTAAATTTCATCTTTGGTGGTAGCACACCTTCGTTAAATTCTAGCAGCAATGAGCCTAGTAATACTAACTTGTCTCCTGTAAATTCAAACTCTGAAGTCTTAAGAAATGTTCAAACAGGACTTACAAACTTTACAAAAACTTTTAGTTCAAATATTGCAGCTAATCCATTTGGTGGCAACACTACACCTTTGCAAACTCCTTCTGATTTGCTAAGGCTTTTCAGAACGGACATGTACACATTCAATCGTAGTGCTAACGCTTTTAGCGAATTGCTTGGTAAAGATAATCCATTTGGAGGAGGAAATAAATTTGTCAATGACAGCAACATTGGTGAAACACCTTTTGATATTATCAGTGTTGCCCTTGAAGGAATTTTACCATTCAGTGGTTCAGGGAAAAATGTATTTACTACCAGCGAATCAGAATTACCTATTGGTAACGGAAATCGAGATTTTGGTAGTGAAAATGCAAGTATTGGTAACGCTAATTGGAACTACGGTAAATCTAACGCAAGCGTCGGTAATGGTAACTGGAATTTAAATTCGACTCAAAATAATGCCACTATTGGAAATGGAAACTGGCATTGGGACAAAAGTGAAAATAATAAAACGGTTGGTAATGGTAACTGGTATTGGGATGAAACAAATGACAACTCCACTCTTGGTAATGGTAATTGGAATTTCGGGAATGATAACACCACCATTGGTAGTGGAAACTGGAACTTTGGTAGTAATAATACTGTAATCGGTAACGGAAATAGAGTCTTTACTAGTAATAGTATTGTAATTGGTAATGGAAATTGGTCTGTAGTAGTTGATAAATCATCTACTGGTGCTAACAACTTGCTGAATCAGCTAGACTCATTTGTATTGTCAATGGGTGTTAAAGACACCGCTAATAATTTGGTAAACACTGTCATGAGCAGTATGGGTAAAGATTTTCTAGCATTAACAGGAAATGTTAGCGAATCAGGGATGCAAACTTATAATCGCATTATCCTCTCCCAAGGTTTATAATAATCCCGTTCAATAATGTAGAGACAAAATATGCTTAGTCTCTACATTTTTAGAGCAAGATAGGTAATTTTATTGTAAATATACTACCTTTACCCAACTGAGAAAGCACTTCTACAGTACCACCCATCCCTTCGACAAATGTTTTAACAATTGATAGTCCTAAACCAGTACCACCAGTGGAACGAGTACGTGCTTCATCTACCCGATAAAATCGTTCAAAAATTCGGGATTGATGTTGCAGAGGAATGCCATATCCATTATCACATACTTCTATAATTCCTTTATCTTTATCTTGTTTTATCTTTAAATTTATGGGTGAACCAGGGTCAGAATATTGAATAGCATTATCAATTAAATTTAGTAATACTTGTTTTAATCGTCTACTATCTGCTTTAACGGTAATTGAGTCAAGTTCTGCTTGGATATTAATTGTAATATCATTATTTTTATATACAATATCTACAATTTCGCTAAGTAAATCATTTAATATACAAGTCTGGAGGTGAAATTGTAAGTAGCCACTATCAGCTCTAACTAAATCTAACAAATGTTCTAATATATTAATAGTACGCTCGGCTTCTGATGCTGCGGTTTCCAACGCTTCTTTTTGGATTTCTGTTAAATTTTGCTGTCTTCTTAATACGCTTTGTAAATACCCATGCACAATAGTCAAAGGTGTTCGTAACTCATGGGAAACATTACTAGTAAATTGTCGTTGTTTTTCCCAAGATTGAGATAAGCGAGAAAGCATCATATCGACAGTTTGAGCAAGTTCTTTAACTTCGCTAGGAGCTTTGTCCAGGTATAATTTAGCTTCTCCTAAATCTTCAGCTTCAATTGCTGCGGTCATTTGACTAATTTGACGTAGGGGTTGGAGCGAATGTTTAATATAAAATGCAATTATTCCCGAAATAACTATAATCACTAAAGTGCTAGCTATTATCACATTTTGCACTATAGCAATGAACATTGTCTGGTCGCGAGTAATATCTTGTGCAGCACAAATTGTTCCTAATAGTTTACCTTTTACTATTAAATTTTCTCCCCATATTATAAAATAACCTTGTTTCACTTGCACAACTTTTGGTTTCGCTGGCATTGAGCTAAGAGAAATTAATTCAGTTAAATCAGAGTTAGATGCTAAATTTACACTATTGAATTTTGTTATAATTTTATTACCATTTCTTACCCACAATAAAGTATTTTCATAGTTAGGGTTACTAAAGGCTTTTTCCAATGCCTTTTCTGTGGGTAACATTTCACTATAAACCTCTATATCATCAGGTAAACGCGAGGCAATTCTCTCAATATTTTGCTTGTGATTATCAATTAAAAATTGCTGCATTTGCCAGCTAGTCCAAGTAGCCAGACTAGCAAATCCCAAAGTCGAAAATGCAGCAATACCTATTGTTAAGCGAAATTGTAACGAAAAGGGGTCAAATTTATGGAAAATTCGGGTTAATCGATTCACTTTGGTAACTGCGGATTAGGTGTAGGACAAGTTTTATTCACAAAATCGCATTTATAAACGTAAGGTTCTTGCCAACTAAGAGGAATTTCTAATAAATCTCGTGTTCCAGTCATCCCTTGCCCTATAAATAATAATAACGCAACACAATTTAAAATTGTATGAATAACACGCCAACGATGTGACTTGTCTTTGTAAATTTCTGGAACAATAGCTAACGAAAAAATCATTAGCATGGCTGCTGCTATACCAATATAGTAATGCGACCAATACCACTCACTATCACGACGAAAAACTCCATCCTGAAATCCTAAAATTATTAAACCAGCACCAGTTAAAGTTGCGAAAGTCCCTCGCCAAAGTTTATTGGTTGCGCGGTAAAGTAATACAAGAGATACAATAGTCGCAACGAACATCAGCAAAATAAAAATAACTTGGAAAGGGGCTTTACTAAAAACTTGATTTTTAATAATATTTTTGCCAATTGCATAAGCTAAACCAAGTAAAGTCACTCCCACAACAGAACCAGTCAGCCAGTCTCCTAATTTTTTATGCTCCCCACCAACAACCGGAGGAATTTTACTTTTACCTCCATTTTTACTTTGTAAACGACGCTGACGTGTTTGCCATGCAAAATTAACCACCATTCCTATCAAAGGAAACACGAAAAAAACTGCGATAGCGGGATGAACTAGTGCGAGAAAATCTGTTAATTCCATAAAAATAGTGTCGTGTGCGATTGTTTTGAAAAATATTTACTATCCTAAATGTAGAGACGTTACATGTAACGTCTCCACGTTGGGGATTCTTTTACTACTAATTTAAGGTTGCAAAACCAAAGGTAGCATTAAACTTGCGACACCACACGGCCACAGATTTAAAATTTGCTAATTGAATATTACCGGGAATTGCATAGCGTTGAGTACCGTTGATTCTTTGTAGACTAGCAATTCTTACATAGTCTTCTTTTTTTAGACCCGATACAGGTGGTTTTTCATTTTTATATAAAATTACTTGTAGGTCTGGACCCATGTCAGTCTTGAAACTCTTGTCAAACTCTAAATACCGTCTGCCATTATGAGTAACAATTTTAACCATACCCTGAGTTGGGTGTTCCCCAGCTTGGAAATTTCCAGTACGAGAAGGGGCTGCAGCTATCATTTTTACCATGCTAGGTTGCTTTTGTTGCATTGTTTCCTGAGGTAATTCCTGAGAAAATGCAACTTTGGTTGTGCTTAAGCTTAATAATGCAACGATACTGAGAACTGCGGCCGAGTTGAATTTCATAACTGTGTTGTCCTTTGGTGCTTTTGTTTTTGACTCTAAGAACAATAATCGAGTATGCTTCTAATCGCTGCATGAACTGTGGCTGAGAAGTTATTTAAATTTAGAGATATGTTTTTTTAGCTTTTTCTCATCTCATTTTAATCTTGGTAGGTTAACTTGTTTTAGACAGACTTAGTCTATATTTTTTGGTTAAGCATGAAAATTATACAGGTTAGCAGGAACAATTCTCCTCAGATGCAATTTAGAACTGCAACATTAGTACTACTAAGCATTGTTGTCTTCTCTGCCATTATTGTTTCAGCTTGGTTTGCTGGAGAAGGTACAATTAATGGAATTTTTGCTCATATTAATGCTTTCCAGAATAATCCACCAATGTGGTTAGAAGCACCAATGGTAGCTGGAAAGTATTTACTATTTCCTACTGTGGCTCTTTTTATCGGGATGCTGGGGGTAATGAAAATTTCTCCTCAACCTCGTACTTGGTCAAGAATTTTAGTGGTGGGAATTCTAAGTGTTTTAACCGGACGTTATTTAATATGGAGAATTCTTTCCAGTCTAAATTTAGAAAATCCCCTTAATGGTGTATTTAGCTTGGGTTTATTTTTTCTAGAAATGTTGATTCTAATCAGCAGTTGTATTCAGCTATTTTTAATGCTAAATGTTAAAGACCGTCGTCGAGAAGCTGAAGAGTATTCACTGGCTGTTGTTGATGGCTATTTTACTCCGTCCGTTGATATTTTTATTCCTACATATAATGAGCCTGAATTTATTCTGCGACGAACAATTATTGGTTGCCAAGCTTTAGAGTACAATAATAAAAAAATTTATCTGCTAGATGATACTCGTCGTCCAGAAATGAAAGACTTAGCAGAGGAATTAAAATGTGAGTATTTAACACGACCAGATAATCTTTATGCTAAAGCAGGTAATATAAATCATGCGACTACAAAAACTCAGGGAGAATTAATAGTCATTTTTGACGCTGATTTTATCCCCACCAAAAACTTTTTAACTCGTACTATTGGTTTTTTCCAAGATGATAAAGTTGCCTTAGTTCAAACACCACAAAGTTTTTATAATTCAGACCCGATAGCTCGCAATCTTGACCTAGAAAATGTCATTACTCCCGAAGAAGAAGTTTTTTATCGACAAATTCAACCAATAAAAGATGGTGCTGGTAGTGTCGTCTGTGCTGGAACTTCCTTTGTTGTGCGTCGTAGTGCATTGGAAGAGACAGGTGGTTTTGTAACTGAATCTTTAAGTGAAGATTATTTTACAGGTATTAATCTTTCTGCAAAAGGATATCGATTAATTTATTTAGATGAAAAATTGAGCGCAGGTTTAGCGGCTGAAAATATATCAGCTCATGCTATTCAGCGTTTACGATGGGCACAAGGTACTTTACAAGCCTTTTTTATTAAATCTAATCCTTTAACAATCAAAGGCTTGCGACCAATACAAAGGTTAGCGCATTTAGAAGGATTATTGCATTGGTTTACTCATATTTCTCGTGTCGGTTTTTTAATAATGCCATTGGCTTACTCGTTTTTAAATGTTATCCCTGTCCGCGCTACTACAGCCGAAATTTTATATTATTTTTTACCATATTCCGCTGCTAATATAACAGTTTTTTCTTGGCTAAATTTGCGCTCCCGCTCTGTTATCATTTCAGAAATTTCTAGTTTGGTACTTGCTTTCCCTTTAGCTTTAACAGTAATTAAAGTGATGCTTAATCCTTTTTCTAAAGGATTTAAAGTTACACCTAAAGGTACTATGAATAATAGTTATTATTTCAATTGGAATTTAGCTTTACCTTTAATAATGATGTTTATTGCCACAGCAGTCAGCTTGTGGCGTAATTTAGGAATGGCTCTCAGCAAGCTATGGGTGGAAACAAATGCACCTGAGCTTATAGTAAATTTCAAAGGCTTAGGTTTGGGTTGGATTTGGAGTAGTTATAATCTGCTGCTGCTGGGAGTGACACTGTTGATTTTATTGGATGCTCCTAAACCAGATATTTACGAGTGGTTTAATTTACGACGAGTGGTAAATTTATCTGTTGGGGAAGAAGAATTATGGGGAGTGACTACGATGATATCCGAGGTGGGTGCAGAAGTTGCTTTAAATCGGAGACTTTCCAGTGATTTATTAATAGGTCAAGAAGTAAGTTTAGAAATTCCTGAAGAAAATTTACGGATTTTAGGAGAAATCGTTAGTTTTGGCTTTGAAGACGAATTTACTACTGTAAGGGTCAAGTTTGAATCGGTGAGTTTAAATCTACATCGTCAATTAGTAGAAATGTTGTTTTGTCGTCCTGGACAATGGAAGCGCAATGTTACTCCTGGGGAGTTTCGTTCGTTACTGTTACTTTTTAGGATTATACTTAAGCCGCGAGTTTTATTTGATAGAAAAGTCGATGTGAACGCGGTTAAGGTTGCTCAAGGTTGAGAAAAATATCAAATTATAATATATAAATAGCGTCATATAACTGATTTTTCTAAGTATTTTCTTATATTAGAGGGCGGGCAAGGATGCCCACCCCACAATATATAGGTTTACTTCGTTGATATATGAGGTACACCGTTTAATATTGTAACTCTTGTGGGGTGGGCATCTTGCCCGCCCGCTAACCAGTAACAGTTCAAAGCCAACTATAATTAATGCGAATCTTTATGAGTATTTAATGAAAAAAGATTTGAGTCAAGATATTCTTTTGCAAGATGGTGATGCTGTTTCAGTATTTTATGCGGAGTGATTATTAAGTAATTTGTTCAAGTTTTTTCTCATATCATAGGCTGGGTAATGCTTACGAACTACGAGTTACTTTAATAGTGGAATCGTCTTTTATTGTTGACCATGCAGCCGGGACAGCCTGTGTTAGCCACCACTCCCAAAATTCTAAACGTTTAGTAATGCTATGTTCAACAGATGCCGTTTTCCAAATTGGTCCGTCGGCATATGCACAAGCAGCAAAAAAAGTAGCATCATTACCTTCCGCATCTTGATAATCGGTTAAATTCAAGTCAATGTCATCTGGGTCAAAAGTCTCATCATCCATCGCAGTATCAAGTGATGCCACCGCAGCACATCCAACAGTGAAGACCATTCCGTAGCCTTCATAACCCATTTGTTGCATTTCTCTAAAAAGACGATTGCTCTCTTTTTCTGCAACTGATTTACTAATTTTCCCAGCGGTTACCTGTTCTGCAAGATTAAGAATATATGAGGGTCTATCATCATGGGGAAATTTATCATTCCAAATAGGGAGTACGTGACGGACTGTTAGGTTTGCTAGGAAGGCACGACTTTTTTGGCCATTTTCATTATCTCCAAAAGCAGCCCAAATAGCCTGACGGTAACCAAGATTTAAATCATGGTCAGGATGATGACGCACTGATAAAAGCGCATCTACAATTAATTTTTGTAATTTTGAAGGAAGCGTCATATTATTCTTCTACCTTTGTTTGCTTTTATTTATCATGATAAACAAATTTAACTTGTCCATTGTAATGAAATAAGTAAACACCGTTTGGGTCTGCAACTACGATATGTTGTTGTCTAATTTGGGCTAACGCACGAAGATACGGGTAGCAATCTTCTTCACATATACCTCTGGATACGCCTATAGAATTACAAGGTTTAATAACTGATATTTGTTTTTCCGCATGGGAACGGTAGTGCTTGCCTAAATCTTCTTGAGGGTCTAAATCCCACTTTTTTGTTTTATAACCATATTGATTAAATTTTTCTATGTGATTTTGATAAAATTCTCTAACTTTGGTCTCATTTTGTTCTAATGATACATTATAATTTTCAGCTATAAATTTATTCCACTTAGGATTTAACGAATTCCAACCACTTATGACTCCAGTATTGTCACTAACCGCAATTGTTTTTCTTTTAACCATTTTTGGTTTGACAGATTTCCCTTCATTGAGGACATTATATATTTCTAGTGCTTTTTCTTGGTAGGAGATAGCATTTTTGAGATATACCATTATTAAAGCAGCATCTGCTGGCTCTTCCTTCAGTGCAAATGACTCAACATTTGATACTACCTCTATATTTTGCATATAAAATATTAATAATCAGCATTTTTATAAATTCAGCTATCACGTTATATTATCACATAGATATAATCATAAATTGAATAACTAATGTAAAGATACGACGTAATAAAATACTTCATTATGGTCTATCCGCAAGTCATAGTTGCTCAAATATTTTCTTATATTAGAGGGCGGGCAAGGATGCCCACCCCACAAGATATAGGTTTACTTATAGCCAGATATTAAGTAGCAAATAGTACCACCGCCTGTATGGTAATTATTATTTAAAAGACCCTGTTTCCAAAGTTGATTTTCTCGCATTACTTGTTGCCAATTTAATTCAAATTCTGCTTCTGTTCCCCCACCTGCTAAAAAGAATCTTTTCGTCTCTTGCTTATCCCAAATCCAAAAATTATCTTCAATCCAATCAAGATATTGTTGTTTAAAGACTTGTTGTTCTTTGGAATTATAAGGAGGGAAAAGTGCAAATGTTTTATCAGACATAAAGATTTGGATATTATTTAATCCAGCTTCAGCGAAATAACCGGGTATTAAGTCACCAATAGAATTATTTCCTTCACCTAAGGCTTCTTTGCCACGTTCACAGATTAGTTGAAATTTTACTCTTTCGCAAATAGTATCGATGGAATCAGTAAAACTTAAACTACTATAAACTAAGCTGCGAGCTAAATTGTTTGGTTCAACTGTAACTAACAATCCACCTGGCTTCAAAACACGAATCATTTCTTGAATTACCAATTGTGGCTGCTGCATATGAATCAGGACAGTTTGACAAGTAACAAAATCAAATAAATTATCTTCAAAAGGAAGCGCTCGAATATCCCCTTGAACATAACTGTAACGCTCTCCCAAATTAAATGCCTCTGCTGTTTTTTGTGCTTCTTTCACCCACTTTATTTCTTTATCGATACCTGTGACTTGAGCGTTTACTGGTAATATCTCGGCAAGCGCTTGTCCCCAATGACCAATTCCGCAACCCACATCCAGCACGGTATTTATATTTATTTTTTCTAATCCCCAACGCTTCCCCATCAACTGCAAAAAATCTTGATTCCACCAAAAGTTTCGCTGTTCTCCAAAATAATCTGCTGAATGAGGTTTATCTTTTTCTAGTTCAGCCATAATAAAACACTACTATAAGGTTTGTAGTTGGGCTTTAGCCCTCATCGTATTTACACCGTTTAATATTGTAACTCTTGTGGGGTGGGCATCCTTGCCCGCCCACTTATATTTAATTAACTTGATATTTGCTGTAGATATTAATAACTTATAGTTGAGCTTTAGCCCTAATTATATTTAATTGGCGAAGACACCACTACTAAGAACCTATGGCAAAAACGGCTGCTTGAATTCTGTCTCTTAAATTTAGCCGACTTAAAATATTTGTGACGTGATTTTTTACTGTTTTTTCTGAAATACAAGGTATCTCCGCGATTTCTCGATTACTAGCACCTGTTGCAATTAAGCTCACTCCCCACTCCCCATTTCCAATTCCCCACTTCCCACTCCCCACTTCCCAAATCTTAAATTTTTTGGAAATTTTTCTCAAAAATCATACCCAGAACATCCTGATAAGCCGTTTAGTAAACAGAAATATTGATAGATAGATTACCCTTCTTGTTGGTAGGATGCACTACACTGTAGTAAAGATGACTGTTAGCATAGTAATTTGAGTGTGTTTACCTTTTTCGCCATCAGGATTGACTCGAAAATAGTTTCCCTCTGACGGCAAGGTTAACACAAACTAATTGGTGTTATAAAAAAGCTCATGGAAAGACCAAATCTCAACAAGGCAGTAGCCAGAGAATGGTATCCTTCCAAATGTCCATAACTCGCTCAAGTTTGCAGAACCTTGTGCAACCTCAAAAACCCGATAAAATCGATTTTAATGACGACTACCCCTGTCCCTGTCGGCGTAGGGGTAAGTTAGTTCCCATTACCCTTACCGAGGCATTTGGCTGCGACCGCTGTCAGCAAATGTTTGTGGTAGAGGATAATGGATACGTGCTGGAACAGCTTTCCACGACCTATCCCTATAAAAGGGCTTGGCGATGGACAGGTTCTAGTTGGCAAGTAGTCCGTCCTAAGTTAGGAGAAAGTTACTTACCGGTGGCGCTAGGCGTTATTTTCGTGCTAGTGATTGTATGGTTACCATTAGCTTTGCGACTAGCGAGCGGTTCCAAAATTATAATTTGGGCATTAGTGGCGGTATTACTAGCAATTTTACCAGCACTAATGGTTTGGCTTACCTACAGACGTTAAATGATGAATGTGGACGCTTTTGATGATTGTCCGGAAGCAACAAAAAGTGCTAAACGCGCTTATGCAGCTTCCCTTAAACTAGGCTCTGCCAACGGAGCAGACCGTAGTAACGCCGTGCTGGCAATGGCACAGGCGCTGGAATTCGCATTTGATGATATTCTGGAAGCCAATACCCTGGATTTAGAAGCTAGTCGGGAAATGGCTGTCCCAGAATTAGTTTTAGAGTGGTTAAAACTGACACCCCAGCGTTTGCAAATGACCGTAGAAATTTTGCAACAATTAGGGGAACTGTCTGACCCATTAAGGCGAGTACGAAATGCTGATTACCAAAGGACAGATTGTCAGACTTACACGCAATTACTACCATTAGGAGTAATTGCTTTTATACATGAAGCCTTCCCCGACTTAGCAGCAATTGTGGCAGGACTATGTATAAAAACAGGTAATTGTATTGTTTTAAAAGGCAGTACAGAAGCAAGCAACTCTAACGCCGTAATTGCCGATGTTTTGCAAACAGCAGTCGCGGAATCAGGGTTACCGGTAGGCTGTATTGAAATGGTAAGCGCCGAACATTGCGCTTCGGTGCGGGATATAGTTACACAAGACCAATATTTAAATTTAGTAATTCCCTACGGACGTGCCAGCTTAGTACAACAGGTAATGCGACAGTCCACCGCACCAGCCTTAAAATCAGCGATGGGAAATTGTTACTTATACTGGTCGCCCAATGGTAGTTTGGACATGGTACGCTGGATGATTATCGACAGCCATCAAAGCGAACCAGACCCGGTGAATGCAATTGAAAAAATCTTAATTCATCGTCAAACAATGCCCTCATCTTTAATGACATTGTGGAAAAGTTTACAAGAAAAGGGCTTTAAAATTAAAGGAGATGCGGAATTAATAGAGTCCTTTCCACAATTGCAATTAGTCAAAGATGGAGACTGGGGAAGTGCTTACTTAAACAAAACATTAGCCTTTAAACTGGTAGACAGCTTAGAAGAAGGGATTAATTGGATTAATCGTTATAGTAGCGGTCATGCCGATTGTATCGTTACTGATTCCTACCAAGAAAGCCGTCAATTTGCTTTGGGAGTAAACAGTGCTTCCAGTTTTATTAACGCCTCCCCCCGTTTCATCCGCAACCCATCACGAGGAGATTCCATATTTTTGGGAATGTCCAATCAAAAAGGACATCGACGCGGTTTAATAAGTTTAGAAAGTCTTACAACCGTCAAACATATAGTACAAGGTAACGGTAGATTTTAAGAGACCTAACCCCCCTACCCCCCACAGACCCGTAAACGGCAAGGGGGAAAATAGTAGCCCCCTCCCCGTTTACGGGGAGGGGGTTGGGGGTGGGGTTATTTTATTTGGGGTTATTTAATTTTTGATTGCCTCTGAGTTATGGTAAACCTGTCCACCCTCATTAGGAACAAAGCGACAACTAACAGCAGAATTCCACAAGGATTTCCAAATAGGCACTTCCGACTTGCGGTAATAACTGCCCATAATAGGTTTAATTGCTTCAGTTGCCTTTCTTAAATTGTAATGAGGCATATTCAGGAAAATGTGGTGCGCTACGTGAGTACCGATATCATGGTGAATGGAATTAATAAAACCATAATCACGGTCAATTGTGGAAATAGCACCTTTCAAAAAAGTCCAATGTCCCTCACGATACCAAGGTATATCTTGTTCTGTGTGGTGTAAATATGTGACCAAATCTAACCAGATGACGAATACGATATAAGGGCCAGCGTAATATTTAAGCAACCACATCCAACCCCATTGGTAAGTAAGAAAACCAAGCAAAGCTACCATTGAACACCACAATGTAGTGCTAGTAATAATGTCCCATTTTTCTGATGGTTTAAACAGGGGACTATTAGGGTTAAAGTGAGAACCGACTTTACCGGGAGAGCGCTTAAACAAATATATAGGATAAGCTAGCAAAAATGCGTAATATCTACCGATTTTTGTTGCTAATGAGAGTTCATTATATTCTGATTCCGAGATTGGATACCAGCTTTCATCGTTGGTGAGATGACCTGTATTTAAGTGATGTGTTCTGTGGCTAATTCTCCAACCATGATAAGGAACGAGAATTGGTGTATGGGATAAATGTCCAATCAAATCATTGAGCTTTTTGCTCTTAGAAAAAGATTGGTGTCCGCAATCATGTCCGACTACAAACAAAGCCCAAAACATAGTTCCCTGCATTACCCAAAAAATAGGCCAGAAGTACCATGAGTCTAGGTAATGAGCTACAGCATAAAGTGACCCAATAATAGTAATATCTTGGAAAAAGTAGTAAAGCGACTTCCAGACATTCGGCTGAAAGCATTCTGCTGGAATCGCAGCTTTTAAATCTGCAAGAGTGAATGGTAACTTCGTAGTTTCTTCGGATGATTCACTACCTGGGGAACTGTTGAGATTAATTGTATTCGCCGTCACGTTTTCTCTTTCTCTATCCAATTTCAAGTTGTTGTGATGTCCCCAACCGTAAGGTAACGAGAACAAATCCAGAGTTAGTAGGTTGAATTAGGATACCAACCTACAAAATCACAAGCGATTTAGTTGTTTATTTTCGCTGAGTCGTATTTATTAAAAGACAAATAGCCATCATCATCTCTATACAAGTGACATTGGTCTGTAATATCTTTCAACAAACTCCAGGAAAATTTGCATTCATCATGCAGATAAGAACCCCAATTTTCTTTAATGCTGTTATACGCCATCCGCAAATTATAGGAAGGAATCGCAGTAGAAATATGATGGGGAACGTGAACGTTAATATCGTGACAAAGAATTTCTATCCAAGCAGGATAGTCGCAATGAATAGTGCCATTCAACTGCGCTATAGCTTGATTCCATTTTTCTGGTGCTGTGAAAGGAACATCTGGAGCAGTATGGTGAACATAAGTAAAAGTACTCATCCAAAAATGGTAAACCATCCAGGGTACAAACCAATACTTAATAAATCCCCAAACACCACCAGTTGCAAGTAACAATGGAAAGGTAATAGCAGCAAATATTACAACCACTGCAACAGATAGTTTAACTGATGCTTGGTCTTTTTCCTTAAATTTGCGCCAGTCAAAATGTACTACAGCCCAATGTCCTATTGAACCTACCCACCATAATTTTTTGTTGATAAAAAATCTATAGTTCCGCTGTGAAGTTTTACTCCAATTTTCAAACTTTTGTGGAGTAATCGGATGCCATGCGTTGTCTTCTGTTAGTTTATTGGTATGGGTGTGGTGATAATTATGTCCTATGCGCCAACTATGAAATGGGAAAATCAGTGGTGCAAAGGCTAAATGCCCCACTAAATCATTTACCCAACGACGCTTAGCAAAAGAACGATGACCGCAGTCATGCCCAACGACAAAAAAACCTGTTAAAGCTGTACCCGTAAAAACCCAAGCCAATGGCAACAGATACCACGGGGAAAATGCCAAACTCAAGTAACCCAAACCTACCATAAAAAGGCTAAGCAAAACTTTTGTCCAAGCTTTGCGACTGTTTTGCTCAAAGCATTCTTTGGGCAAACTTTTGATAATATCTTTCAGCTTGAGGTCTGAATTATCAAAGTTGTCAGCTTGTGTCTGATTTTTTATAAGTGATGTCGTCATGTATTCCCGTAAAAACAAACAAGCTCCTCTGCCAAGCCAATAGAGATTGACTTGCTGCAAAGTTTAATATGGTCGGCGTCTCGGATTATAACAAGCTTAAGACGCGAATTTACAGATTTTCCTATTAGAATTTGCTTTTATTTATGCAAAAGAAGGCTAATTCTCATTGATTTATTGGAAAAACTAGTATTTTTTGCCGCTTATTATTTTTTATGCTTATATCTCAAACCAAAATTTGTAGTAAGCGCTTTAGCATTCATAAAAGCACTAAAGTGCTAACTACAAACTTTCGATTTACTCTTTTGTTGGTGCTAGCTTGACATTTGTCGCTAAACCAAGTGATTGCAGTAATTGAATAGTTATCCAGGTTAAATCAATTTCCCACCATTCCAACCCGTGACGTGCGGAAAATTGAAATGTATGGTGGTTATTATGCCAACCTTCACCAAATACAAATACTGCTACCCACCAGCAATTGGTGGATTTATCCTCTGATTCGTAGGTTCGGTAACCAAATTTATGGGTAGCACTATTAACCAACCAAGTGCAATGGTAAACCCAAATCAGGCGAACAAAAATACCCCAAAATACAAAAGACCAACCACCAAGCCATAAAAGTAAAGCACCCAAACCAAATTGGAGGGCAATCATATACTTGTCCAAAAACTGGTAGAATGGATCGTCCGCAATATCTTTTGTAAAGCGAGGGATGTCCTCTTCATATTCTCCATGAAAAAGCAACCAACCCATATGACTCCACCAAAATCCTTGGTTAGAATCATGAGGGTCAGCTTCGTGGTCGGAGTGTAAATGATGTATGCGGTGTGTCCCCACCCACTCAATCGGACCACCTTGACAGGTAAGGGTTCCGCACAACATCAGAAAATACTCCAGCCATTTGGGAGTTTGAAAGCTACGATGGGTAACTAATCGGTGGTAACCAAGAGTAATACCCAATCCACCACTTATCCAGTAGAGTAATAAAGCTACTCCCACAGCCTTCCAGCTAAAAAACATGGGCAGAAAGGCAAAAACCGCTCCGACATGCAAGGTCGCTAGGAAGGAAATAGTTACCCAATTAAATTTACGTTTTGTTGAGGAAGCAATTGTCATGCATTAACCCGAATAGAATTTCTAGCCCAGTCTGCGCGATTGTTAAATCCGCAATAACGAATGAGTTTTTTTTAATGAGGAAGTAATGAACAGCGAGGATACGCTGCAACAAGCAGAACAGGCACTGTTACAGATTTTTTCTGGTATTGACGCCATCGTCAAGCAAAATCTTCAGCGAGTGTTACAAGCCTTTAGACATCATAGTGTCGGGGCACACCATTTTGCAGGTGTAACAGGATACGGACACGACGACTTAGGTAGAGACACTTTAGATAAAGTTTTTGCCCAGATAATGGGTGCCGAGGCTGCAGCAGTAAGGGTTCAGTTCGTTTCAGGAACTCACGCAATTGCTTGTGCCTTATTCGGTGTTCTCCGTCCAGGTGACGAAATGTTAGCCGTAGCAGGCGCACCCTACGACACTTTAGAAGAAGTTATCGGTTTACGGGGCAAAGGTCAAGGCTCCCTTCTAGATTTTGACGTAAGCTACCGCCAATTGGATCTTACCCCAGAAGGAACGATTAATTGGGATAGTTTGTCTAAAGCAGTACTTAATAAAACCCGCTTAGTTTTAATCCAACGTTCCTGCGGTTATTCATGGCGTCCTAGCTTATCTATTGACGACATCGAAAAAATTATCCACATCGTCAAACAACAAAATCCTAACACCGTTTGTTTTGTTGATAACTGTTACGGTGAATTTATTGATATCCGTGAACCTACTCATATCGGTGCTGACTTAATGGCTGGTTCTTTAATCAAAAACCCTGGTGGAACTATTATACCTGCTGGTGGATATATTGTTGGAAATGCTGATTTAGTCGAAGCCGCTTGTTGTCGTCTTACTGCTCCTGGTATTGGTAGCGAAGGTGGTGCTACTTTAGACCTTAATCGTTTATTTTTTCAAGGCTTATTTTTAGCACCCCAAATGGTTGGAGAAGCTATAAAAGGTACTTATTTAACTGGTTATGTATTTGATAAACTAGGGTATCCTGTAAACCCCCCAGCCCTTGCACCCCGTCGCGACATAATTCAAGCTATTAAACTTGGTTCTCCCCAAAAATTAATCGCTTTTTGTAAAGCCATTCAACAAAATTCTCCTATCGGTTCTTATTTAGACCCCATCCCCGATGAAATGCCTGGTTATGAAAGTAAAGTAGTCATGGCTGGGGGAACTTTTATTGAAGGTAGTACTTCTGAATTCTCTGCTGATGGCCCGTTGCGGGAACCTTATGTTGTTTATTGTCAGGGAGGAAGCCACTGGACTCATGTGGCAATTGCGCTGGAAGCTGCTATAGAAGCGGTGGGGATTCAAGAGTTTTAAGAAAAAACCCCCAACCCCTACGATGTACACACAAGTCTTAAAATAATCCTACAGTTCCTTGAAATGCCCCTGAACTAAAGTTCAGGGCATTTATGTGCTTGTGCGTATACGGTAAGCACGCGGGGAGGGGGGCTACGATGTACACAAGCTCAAAATAAATTATTAACTTTACTATTTCACATTTTAATTATCTCAAAGCCCCATAACTAAAATCAACTTCCTCTAGATATAAGTAATACGTTGAATTACTGTGCTACATTATATTGGCTAAAGTTTTTTAGGTGAATAATTTCGCTTTTAAAGTAATAAAAATAACTACAAATCAAGATTAATAGAATCTTCAGCCTGTACCTACAGGCTTTGTAAGCATGTGGCTAGCCTTAGTTGGTAGCTGCCCAGTTGTTGTCTCATCCTGTGAAACTACAAAATATGCAAGTAATTGAATTGACTCCTTTGCAGTCATTTGGCCGTAGTGTGGCGATGGTGTTTCGAGCAGCTCCCAAGCAGTTAAGCAAATTAACGATTTTGATGCTACTGAGTGGAACAATACCCGCGATGGTAGTTTGGCTTAATAAGTTGATTATTGATGGAGCCACTCGTCTGTTAAGTGTGGAAACAGGTGAAAATCCAATAGCATTCTTGATGTCTCAGCCCTTTCTGCTGTCTTGTGTTGCCACTTTGCTGCTATTGAATTTAGTCAATGATTCGATAAATGCAACCACCAGTTTTGTGTTTGGCTCCTTAGCAGATAAAGTTCAAGGTTTTGTAGAAGTATTGGTTCTGGACAAAATAGCTAATTTTGAAGATATTGCTTTGTTTGAAACCCCAGATTTGCTAAACATTGTGCAGTTGACAGAAAAGGGTGTAAACCGACTCAAAGAACTTTCATTACGACTGGTTCAAGTGTTGCAAGGAATTTTTATCTTGATTCCTGCGATATTACTATCTTCTTCTCTTTCTTGGTGGGTTCCGCTAATTTTATTTAGCTTTGCGACTCCTGCAATATATGTGGAAATTAAATACCGCAAGCAAAGTTGGAGAGTAGAAGAAACTCAAGCTTCTATTTCTCGCGAAAAAGATTTGTACAAAAATGTTTTAATCGGTGAGACATATGCTAAAGAGTTACGTTTGTACAGTCTTCAATCTTTATTGTTGGAACGCTGGCAAGGACTGTTTACAACTATGTTGCGAGCAATGGAGAAAATTCGCCGACGCGGAACAATCGAGGTTTTTAGCTGGTCGCTACTAAGTGGATTAGGTATAACGTTACCTTACATATACGTTTTTTTAGGTGTTATTAGCAAAAATTACACTTTAGGTGATTTAGCACTTTATAGTGGAATAATATTGCAAGTTCGACGCAGTTTAATGGGACTAATTGATGGTGGTGGCGGATTGTATGATGTTGCACTAGCAACAGTTCCCATCTACCAACTGTTGCAGTTACAACCAGAGTTGCAAGAGAAATGTAGAGACGTTACATGTAACGTCTCCGCACAACGTAACGTCTCCGCACAACGCAACGTCTCCGCACAACGCAACGTCTCCGCACAACGCAACGTCTCTAAACAGCAAGGGATTTGTATTGAAAATTTATCGTTTAATTACCCAAACAACGAACGAGCTATTTTGAAGGGGATTAATTTGACGATTCAACCAAACGAAATGATTGTATTGGTTGGTGAAAACGGTGCAGGTAAAACAACTTTAGCAAAGCTATTGTGTCGTCTCTACGACCCAACTCAAGGTGCAATTTTTTGGGATGGGGAAGATTTACGAAACTTGAGTTTAGAAAATTTACGCGAACGTATAGCCGTAGTGATGCAAGACTATGCACGTTTTCCAACTACCGTACGAGAAAATGTTGGCTTCGGCTATCTTCCCAAAATGCAAGATACTAATGCTATCCAAGAAGCAATTGCTGAAGCTGGAATAACAAGAGTAATAGAAAAATTAGACCAAGGATTAGAAACGTTATTAGGAAAACAATTGGAAGGAGGGGTAGATTTATCTGGGGGACAATGGCAAAGATTATCAATAGCTCGTGCGTTACTGCGACTTTCTCAAGCTGAATTATTAGTTTTGGACGAACCAACCGCTAACCTTGACCCAAAAACAGAAAATGAAGTCTATAATATTTTCCGCAGTTTGGCTAAGGGAAGAATTGCGGTTGTAGTTAGCCATCGTCTAGCTTTAGCGAAATTGGCTGACCGGGTAGTAGTTTTGGAGAATGGCCAAATTATAGAAGTTGGAACCCACGATGAATTAATGGCATTGGGTGGACAATACCACTTAATGTTTACTCGACAAGCAAGTAGTTATCAGTAGGGGAGTGGGGAGTGGGGAATTGGGAATAAGGAATTGGAATGTAGAGACTAAACATGTTAGTCTCTACATTTTGTTATTCTGGTAATTTATATTGGGAAACAATTCGCTTGGCAAATTCTGGTACGTGCGCTTCTAATTTTTTGGGATAATTCCGCTTGACGTACAAGTAATTGCGGGTAAAGTGGGAATCAATAGAAAAACGCGCATACTCTAAGCCTTTGGGACCGATTTTTTCGATTACCACTCCCATCATTTTAGCTGCCCACATAGGAAGAGTTACGGCTTTATCATAAGCTGGTATACTTTGTTGCACAGCGGCTTTCCTATCCCCTTGAGACATAACTGGTTGAGTTTCCAGTTGGTCTTGAACTAAATCGAGCATTTCCTTACCAGTTTGGTTTCGCACAACAATCCATTGCCAACCGAAGGGTGCGCCCATATACCCAACAACTAAATCGGCTAGTGAATTTACGTAGTCAAAGCAACTCATGCAAGAAGGAGCAAAAACGTCTTTAAGTTTATTGGTCTTTAAACCAAAGAAGGGTACGGTCTCTTCTGAACCATCCTCATGTTTAAAGTGAACGCGAAAATCCTGCATAAATTCATAATGCACTACGGTATCTGGAGAACGACTGGTGGTTTCTAAGAATTTTTGCAATCCAGCACGGCTGACATTATCAACACAAGGTGTTCCTAAAACATAAAGTTTTTCTAAACCTAGTTGTTTTTCTACCGCACGCAACGCTTGAATTTGGCAACCAACACCAATTACCAACAAACGTTTCATCCCCGATTTTTCGACCTGTTCCAACACAGACAGATTTGGTGAAAGAGTCGGTTTATTTACTTTGGCTGCTAGTATTTCCTCTGCTGTGCGGGCAATAACAGGCATCGGACCAAAGCGGTCTTCCTTAGTATTTTGTACGCAAACAACTCCTTCCACAATACCGCGATTCAGCATTTCTATAGCAATAGTGCTGACAATACCCGTCCACTGGGCACCAGGAATTGGTTCTTGCTTGCGTGCGGCTATCATATCCTGATGAACCCCAAAATAAAGTTCATTCGGGTCATCCAGGTTGCGGGAACGGTTGTGACTTTGTGTTTCTAGACCATCAAATTGTTGATTCAAAAAAGCACAGGCTTCCTTGACATAATGAACATAATATGTATCGCACAGCCCGCATTCACTGCATAACTCTTTGGCTGGACGGGGACTGGTGGGTTTTAATGCTCTGGCTTTTTTGTGAGGGGCTACTGAAGTCATATTAAGCGCGTTTTGTTAACTCACAATTTAGAATATCGTAGCTCCGGGCTTTACACAAAGTTTGGGGTTGTTGACTGTCAACCGTCAACCGTCAACAGTCAATCGTCAACAGTCAACCGTCAACCGTCAACAATTAAGCAGCCACCTCAACTCTCTCAGCACAACCCAAACGACCCCGCTCTTTAAAAAATGCCTGTTGCAACCCATGAGTATAAAAATCTAGGAAAATCTGCTGTTCTGGTTGTAAGTGACTCATAATTTCTTCAGCTAAAACCTCACTCCACTTCTGTGTGACATCCCACTTGATACCCACATTTTCTAAAACCATCACACACAAAGGTATTAACTCTTCTTCAATTGGTGCTAAACTCCCTTCCAAAACACACAGCCATAAATAAGCCTGAAACATATTCAAATCTCGTAAGCAAGAATGTCTCACCGAAGCTTCAATTAACCCTCCACTACGACTGTGATGTTCGGGAAACATTTCCACGAGTTTGTGATATACTCTTACTCCTATTTCATCCGCAATCGGTATCATCTTCTCGACAAGCACAAAAGCCGACGAATTAACATTATGTTTCGCAGCAGCAGCACAAACTCTTTGCCAAGGAACAGCCACATACTCTTCCACAAATCTTAAATAAGGAGCGAGTAAAATTTTCTCTTCACGGGAGAGCTTATTAAAAATACATCTATTAGTAAAGTTTATTTGTGTTGTAATAAACCCAAGGCTTGCCCAATCTTTCGATGCCATCAATTGCTCTTGGAATGCAATTAATATAGGTTCTAGTTCGCAGGCTAACTCTTCAATTGCTGGTAAGCCTAGTTCAATAGCAAATCTACCTTGAAAAGTTTCCTTTTGTAGTACATATGCATTGAAGAAATTATTTTGGTAAATAGACAAAAGCTTGCGATAAACTCGGAAGGAAAACTGCGTTACCTGTCGCGCTTCGCTTAAGTCTAAAAGATTATCTTCAGTAGTGTACAGTGATTGCGCTTGTATTCCCGCCATTTGGCAGCTAATATTTATTAAATTATTAAGCTTCGTCACAGTTACCTTTCGACCCTTTGCGGATTCTATCTCCACCAAGGAATCATAATCTAAAGCATCTTTTTGGGAAGACAGCGCAGAAAAATCTGTTGTATAACGCTTTGCCCACTGTTGCAGTAAGCGCTCTACAGTGGGAGTCTTCACCACTTTAGTGGCTCTGAGCATAAATTTTGCCTCTTAATTTCAGATTAGTGGTTTTTTTTTTAAACGAGTATTTTAGGGAACTCTTCCGTCAAGATGCTTCTGACTACTGCGTCCATGATGATTCTGAACTTAAACGATTTTAAATTAAAATGAACATATTTTTTTAAGTAAAAATACTGTTTTATTGTTTGCGATGTAACTTTTATCGTCATAATTACTTGCTGATTACAATCGCTTTGATACAAAGATAACCCATCAAAGTATCTGCAAGAGGTCGTTTGCTGTGATGCTGATTGCTAAATTCACCGTTACACTTCTTCATTACCTGTTGCCAAAGTTACTCAGGATATGCAATATTTACACCGTAATTATTTAAAAATTGCACAAGAATAATAAATTATGATTAGAAAAAGTAATAATATACTTCAGTCTTTTAGTTTAAACAAACTTTAACAATAATTTACTTTTAAGTTAGCGTTAGATTTGTTAGGATAAGCAGTAGCAATTGGTACAAAAATATATTTAGAGTATTTATCTACAAGTACTCTAAAGTATTAAATTAATAGCTATGTCTTACGGAAAGTGAGTGTAGCAAATTGTAGTCACTTAATATGTGAGGGGGCAAATACATTGATGTTACACATTACTCTAGTAGCTAATTTTGTATTTTTGTACACAGATTGCTAGAAATGTTTTACTTATCGTTGCAATAGCTATCAATTAAGGCTAAAAACCAGTGTTATTACATTGTTCCCCAAATTAAAGAAAAAAATAATGCGTAATTTTGCTGTTGTCTTCATGAATTCGATTACATGAAGTCGGTCTTATTATTAGAGAAATTACTAATTGGTGTACGAAAAATAGTACAACTTACGTTTAATCATCAAGGCTACATCACTGTTTCAAATTATGATTGTATTCCTGATTGTGTCACGGTGCTATTACGATACACATAAGGCTTATTACCCTGACTGTGTTTACAATTCGTTTTTCCAACTTTGCAAAATAGCCTTGTCGTTTTAGAAAAAAGGCTGTTAAAATACACCGCTCTTTGGGTGTAATTGTCGCAAAATTTTCCAAAAAAGTATTGCACAATATGAAAAATCCTTTAGAATTATTATTTAATAGATGAATAAATTAATCAATCCTCTAATAATCGCAATTAAATATAAGTAGATATACTGAAATGAATTTCTACTTCATGCAAACCTTAAACAGTAGACGAAATATGTTTTTGTTTAGTAAAGTAAAGATTCTGAGCTTTCAAAGAAGGCGATGAATAATTCAGAATAGATTTTGTGTTTAAAAATCTGTCATTATATTCTTGATAAAAAAAATAATGATTGATTAAGCACAAAAATCATTACTAAGCGTAAAATAATTTTCAACAAAATGCTGCAAAAGGGGTCTCGTGAAATATATTTTGTTGTGAGAAAAAATACTGAAAGATATTTGCTTCTGCGACAAATATCTTTGTTAAAATGATAAATTGGTAGGGTAATTAGTTAAGACGCATCTACCCAAAAAACATTTTATAAATAGCCACCACCCAAATGGAGTTATTCTGGCAATGCAACTAAACGAATTGGTATCGGCAAACAAAATTGAAACAGAAGCAATGGCTGCTTTAGAGAAATCTATTCTTTACTATCAGGGTCGTCCTGTTGGTACAGTAGCTGCGGTTGATGATTCTTCTGATGCTTTGAATTACGACCAAGTTTTTATTAGAGATTTTGTATCTTCCGCTCTTCTTTTTCTGATTCAAGGTAGAACCGATATTGTTCGTAATTTTCTAGAAGAAACTTTAAAGTTACAACCTAAAGATAGGCAGTTAAATGCTTACAAGCCAGCTAGAGGTCTAATTCCAGCCAGTTTTAAAGTTATAGTACAAAATGGTCAAGAATCTTTAGAGGCAGATTTTGGTGAACATGCGATTGCCAGAGTTACACCTGTTGATTCTTGTTTATGGTGGTTAATTGTACTCCGTGCTTATGTAGTCGCAACACAAGATTTATCCTTTGCTTATCAACCTCAATTTCAAGAAGGTATTAGGTTGATTATGGAGCTTTGTTTGGTGCATCGTTTTGATATGTACCCAACATTGTTGGTTCCCGATGGTGCTTGTATGATTGACCGTCGTTTGGGAATTTATGGTCACCCTTTAGAAATTCAATCGCTATTTTTTACCGCATTGCGTGCTGCAAGAGAGTTATTGATTTGTAAAGGGAATCAAGACCTTGTAGAAGGTATCGATAACCGTTTACCTTTATTACGCGCTCATATTCGTCATCATTATTGGATAGATATTAACCGTCTAAATGCAATTTATCGCTTTAAAGGTGAAGAGTACGGTAAATTAGCAGTCAACCAGTTTAATATTTATGCTGATTCTTTACCTTATTATGAATTAGATAAATGGCTACCTAGAAGCGGTGGTTATTTAGCAGGTAACGTCGGTCCCTCTCAGTTGGATACTCGTTTCTTTTCTCTAGGTAATTTAATGGCTGTGATTTCTGACCTCGCTAGTGAGGAGCAGTCACAAGCAGTTATGAATCTTATCGAAAAAAGATGGGAAGACCTTATAGGGGATATGCCGATGAAAATCTGTTATCCAGCTTTGGAAGGTGATGAGTATAGAATTGTTACGGGATGTGACCCTAAAAATATACCTTGGTCTTATCATAATGCTGGTAGTTGGCCTGTTCTATTATGGATGTTAGCTGCGTCTGCTGCCAAAACTAATAGAATAAGTATTGCTCAAAATGCTATCGAAGTTGCGGAATTACGCTTGCTCGAAGACGAATGGCCGGAATATTACGATGGTAAGAAAGGTAGATTAATTGGTAAACAAGCTAGAAAATATCAAACTTGGACAATTACTGGTTTATTACTAGCAAAACAATTCTTGGTTAATCCTGCGAATATTTCACTGGTTAGTTTCGACCCATTAAGTTTTGGACCTGCTTCTAGAGCTTGTGAATTTGACCTAGGTAGTGTCGATACGATGCTTCTTGGTTAATTAACTTAATATACTTATAAATTTCGCAAAAATTCCCATTTCGGTTAAGATTGCGAGAATTTAAAAATATAGTGCAGTTTCTGTACTATATTTTTTTGCAAATAAGCAGGTTTTAACTCACATTTTATATTTAATCTTTTTATCAGTAAATACACTGCTATAAGATGTATTTTGAATCTAGTTATAACAATGCGCTTGTATTTTTGAATTCAGAGATTATCCTCAGGATAATCAAAAACAATAACTTGTATTATGGGTATCAAGATTAAAAAAAAAATTAGGTAACATAATATGTCATACCCACATGATAATAATTTTAATCCACAGCAAGCTGAAGTTGCATATTCTCCTTGGAACCCTTTTACTCCCACAGAACGAGACGTACAAAGAACAGAAGAATTAGCAAATAAAAATCCTACTGTTGCTGGTATATTGGCATTTGTTGTACCAGTGGCTGCAATGTTTTATCTTAATCGTGGAGTAAATAATGTTAAAATTATCGGATACGTTGTCGCAATTTGTTTTGTGGTCGGTTTCACTAGTTATAAGCAGCCTAAGAAACAACTTGAGCAAATAGGCAATGGGATTGGTACTCTTGGCGCAATCGCTATTATTGTTGAAAATGTTAGATGTGTTACATTAGCCCGCAAACGTCTAGCTTCTCAAAGTCAGTCGAAATAATTATTTTTACTAAAGGTTTTTGCTGACAATTAGTCAGTAGCTTTTAAAGGATAGTAAGTAGGAAGTAAGGGCTTTGTAGTAATGGCTTAGTTCTAATTTAATTTTGATGGCGCTAAAGCGCTACTACAAACCTTTGTTTTTGTTTTATTATGGTACAATCCAAAGCTTAAAATTTAAAATGCTTTCTTCGCGTCAACTAGCTTTTATCGCCTTACGAGATGTACATAAAGGAGCTTACGTTGATGTAGCCTTAGATAAAGTGCTGCAAAAAGCCAGTTTGCCTGATAATGACCGTCGCTTAATGACAGAATTAGTCTATGGTTGCACGCGAAGACAGCGCACTTTGGATGCTATTATTGACCAATTCGCTAAAAAAAAATCTCATCAACAACCAAAAGAACTTCGTGCTATTTTACATTTAGGCTTATACCAACTACGTTATCAAGAAAGAATTCCCCCCAGTGCAGCTGTTAATACTACTGTAGATTTAGCTAAAGAAAATGGATTTCCTGGATTAACAGGTTTCGTTAACGGTTTATTACGTCAATATATTCGCTCACAAGAAAAAAACACTCCCCCCTCATCTCTCTTATCTCCCCCATCCTCCCCCCCACTCCCCACTCCCCACTCCCCACTCCCCGGACTAGGTATTCAGCACAGTTTCCCCGACTGGGTAATTGATGTTTGGTTGGAACAGTTTGGTTATGCGGAAACTGAGCGATTGTGTGAATGGATGAACCAAACCCCAGCCATTGATTTACGGATTAACCCGCTTTGCACTTCTATAGAGCAAGTTGAGACTGCATTAAAATCAGTCGGTATCGCTTCTCGACGTATTCCCCATCTTAATCAAGCTTTACGTTTACTCGATAACCCTGGTTCTATTCAGAATTTACCTGGATTTAATCAGGGTTGGTGGACTGTACAAGATTGTAGCGCTCAGCTTGTTAGCTATTTACTTGACCCTCAACCCGGTGAAATTATAATTGATGCTTGTGCTGCACCAGGGGGGAAAACTACCCATATTGCAGAACTCATGGGAGATAACGGAACTATTCGCGCTTGCGATCGCACTCCTTCGCGTCTGAAAAAAGTGCAGGAAAATTTCCAAAGATTAAAGTTACACTCTATAGAAGTGCTAACTGGTGATAGTCGGGAACTTCCCTTTGAAAATACAGCAGACCGGGTATTGTTAGATGCACCTTGCTCTGGGTTGGGTACTTTACACCGTCATGCTGATGCACGTTGGCGACAAACACCAGAGTCTGTAGTGGAATTATCGCAACTGCAAAAAGATTTAATATCACATACTGCTACTTTTGTCAAAAGCGGCGGCGTGTTAGTTTATTCTACCTGTACATTGCATCCAGCGGAAAATGAACAGGTAATAGAGTGGTTTTTATCAGAAAATCCTAGTTGGGAAATCGAAGTACCGAGCGAGAATTCACCAGCTGCGAGTTACTGTAATTCTAAAGGTTGGATTAAAGTTTTGCCTCATCAGCAAGATATGGATGGGTTTTTTATGGTGAAGTTCAGAAATAAAAATGGAAATTGTAGGTTGGGTTGAGGTTTTGGGAAACCCAACATGGACAATATGAAGTTGGGTTATCCGAAGCGGACGCTACGCGAACGTTCTTCAACCCAACCTACGTATTATCTCCAATTAGTTTTTTATTAGCTACTACAACCGTCCCAATTAATAGGAAAATCGTATTCCGCAAACCCGGAAATATTCTTCTGTGAGTCTTTGGTTTCAGCATCCAATACCGAAATAACTTTTTTATAAATATCTTCGGCTTGTTGTGGAGAATCACCAATACTAGTCAAACCCAACTTACCAAACTGCGAAAGACAACCCATTAAGTGAAACACTGTTCCTGTTTCACTTCCGCTATCAAAATGTAACCGATGAAAAGCAACAATATCCATTAAATCATTAGGTAACAACCCACGATAGCGTTCTTTTTGTAAATTATCAGTCGCAATATAATATTTAGGACGCCCTTGTTTAGAGTAAAATAAACCTGTTGAGCGGTCAAAACGTCCATTGGTTAATAACTTCAAAGTCATAAAAGGATGAGTTGTACCACCCTTACGCAAATTAATTTCAATAGTTTGGATGTCCCAACTGCCATCATCTTGTAATACAGTGACAAAATCTACACCAAACCTTTCTAAAGCACCTTTCTCTGCTAATTTTTTACCAATTTGAAACCCATACTCTTGTAACCGCACTCGATAAACCTCATCTGCAGGAAATTTACAACCGAGATAAATTTGTCCATCGGGTCCTCCTAAAATTTGGTCGTGAGTGGAGAGAATTTCCACTTCTCCCTCAGGGGTAATACGTCCTTGTACACTAGGAGAACGTTTAACTTCTCCTTCAACAAAAGCTTCAACAATTCCCCCCATCTCAACTATTTTGCTGCAGAAATTTTCCCAATTTTCTTGCATAGCTTGAAAGCGCATTTTAGAAAAACATTCTTTAATTGCAGTGATTATCTCATTTCTATTTCCATTTTTGTTTTCGTTAGATGGTGACAAATTAGCAATTGGTCTTAAATCTAAAATCGCATTACCTTCTCCGGAAATACCTTCATTTAGTTTTACCACCATCCTTTGTAAGTGTGGCTGACGTTCCCACAAATCTACAGCAGCTTCAGCTAACTCTTGCTCACTCCAAACACTAAGACTACCATCTGGATGAGGAACCCCACTTTCTGCAAATATTTGCCGACTACCACTTTTTGTACCCCAAATTTGTAAATCGGGTGCAGCTGCGTACAAGGGTACATTTAAATTTACAGATAATTCTGCTTCTAAATGAGTAGAATTATAACATATCATAAAGGATTTTTCTAGCCTTAAAGCTTGACGAATACGATTAAGTAAACGTGGTCTTTCTAAAATCTTTTGAGTCAAAGGTTTAAGCGAAGAATCGTAAGTCGAAAGCAGTAATAATCGGTTACGAGCATGAGAAAAAGGTATTCCCGGTAATAATTGTAAATAGTAATCGATAATACTAGGATGCAAAGGCACCGAAGTCACATAAATAAGTCGGTTGCGAGGATTCCACAAACGAATTAAGGAAAATAATAATCTTTCTTCGTAATGTTCACAACCTTCAACTTTACTAAGTTCTCGCTGGTCAAGGCTAAGTGAAGGAATAACTAAAATATCGACATCACCTTCATGGGAACCCTCGATATTGTGCCAACGTTCCCGTAAACTTAATTGTAGCTGCCGAAACTTATCAATTTGTTGCAATTCAGAGATATTTACTGTTTGCATAGCACCATTCCTCTTTTATTATCCAGCACAACGTTTCTATATCTTAGGTATATCTAAAAAAATAGTACCTGTAAGAAACCTGTAATAGTTCTTTTTTTATTTAAATACTGTATTTTATTTGCTCTCGTCATCTGTTATTGGATAGGAATTTTATTTATTTTAATAAGTAATAAGGAAGAGAGAAGAGGGAAGATTAGAGAAAAGTAAGTTTGTAATAAAAAGTAACGTACTTGTCGAGGTATTTGTGCTTCATGCCAGAAGGCTATGAAAATAAGCTTAGAAATCAATTTTTGGCTTTAAGGTAAAGTAAGTGAAAATGGGTTATATATAATACAATAGTATTGCACCCAGCATCTCTATATTTTATAATTTTGACAAATATAAGATGGTGTAGCAATACCAAGATGATTGACCACGACCGACTGTTTAAAGAACTTATTACCACATTTTTTATTGAGTTTATTGAGTTATTTTTTCCACAGGTTTTAGCTTATCTGGAGCCATCAACAGTGGAATTTTTGAACCAAGAGATATTCACTGATGTAATAGAAGGAGATGAATATGAAACTGATATAATCGCAAAAGTCCGTTTTCGACAGCAAGAAGCTTTTTTCTTAATTCATATAGAAAATCAATCATATAAAGAACGCATTTTTGAGCGAAGAATGTTTCGTTACTTCGCACTTCTACATGGAAAATATGGATTACCTGTATATCCTATTGCTATCTTATCTTATGACAATCCCCGCATTAAGCAATCAAATACCTACCGCGTCGATTTCCCCGACAAAACAGTCTTAGATTTCAATTTTGAAGTGATTCAGCTTAACCAGTTAAACTGGCGAGACTTTTTGCAGAAAGAAAATCCCGTAGCTAGCGCTTTGATGGCTAAAATGAAAATAGCATATAAAGACCGTCCAAAAGTAAAATCTGAGTGTTTACGAATGCTTGCGACTTTACGGCTTAACCGTGCCAAAATGAAAGTTATTTCGGGTTTTGTGGATACTTACTTAAAATTAAGTGGAGAAGAAGAGAAAATTTTTCAAGAAACAATTGCTCAATTTGAACCAGCAAAAAAAGAGGCAGTTATGGAAATTGTTACCAGTTGGCAATTACAAGGAAGGGAAGAAGGAAGGGAAGAAGGAAGACAAGAAGGAAGACAAGAAGGAAGACAAGAAGGAAAGCTAGAACTTGTCAAGCGTCTACTCAACCGTAAAATTGGTTCGATGACTCCAGAAGTGTCCGAGCGTTTAAGCCAATTATCAACTACCCAATTAGAAGATTTGGGTGAGGCTTTGTTAGATTTTACTTCTCTTGAAGATTTATTGGCTTGGTTAGATAGATTAGAGGGTTGATTTACCTGTTGTCCAATTTTTTAACAGTGGTGTAGAGACGTTACGTGTGGTGTAAAGACGTTACGTGTGGTGTAAAGACGTTACATGTAACGTCTCTACATTATGTAAAATGTGAGCAGCTAAAAATAATGTTATTTAATGCACGCAATAATCGTAAATATATTATCCCAGAAAAACAAATTGTTCCAAGTTGGCTCGTAGCATGGGGAAAAGTTAACAGCCTAAAACAGAATGTTATTTGGCAAGATGAACAAGTCGCATTTATACCTATCGTATCCAGTACGATTAATGATTCTGCTACGGACAAATTCGCACTTAGTTCAAATCAGCAATATGTTGTAATCGGAGACATTTGGCTAAGTAATCGAATAGAATTACTGCAAAAATTGGGAATCGAAGCAGCAGATTTTTCTGGAAACGATATTCAACTGATTGCTAACTTATGGGAACGATGGGGTGAGCAATGTCTCAACATGCTAGTGGGTATGTTTGGACTAGTTATTTGGGATAGAGAACAGCAAGTTTTGCGATTAATAAGAGACAGCACAGGCGCTCGCACTTTGTACTATACTAATACTGGCAGCACCCGTTGGATTGCTCCAAAATTGCGAACCCTTACACCTCATCATTCTAGGGAACTCGATTTAATTGCATTGCGAGACTACCTTTGTTGTGCGTTTGTCCCAGGAGAAAGAACACTTTGGCAAGACGTACGAGAAATTCGTCCGGGGACTTGCTTACAATTTCCCAATAAAAATATTTATAGTTATTGGCAACTCCAAGAAAAAATTGCAGATGATGATAAACCCTTAATTTGGCATAGCGATTTACTACGCGATTTACTCGAAAAAGTAGTTAGAGAATATTTACCCGAAAATGAAGCAGTGGGTGTTTTTCTCTCAGGAGGTTTAGACTCCAGCAGCATTACAGCCTTAGCAGCAAAAATTCATAATGCACCAATTCACACTTTTTCCATTCATTTTGGTTCCGAATGTGCCAATGAATTAGAATTTTCTAGTTTAGTTGCTGAACACTGCCAAACTCAACACCACATTTTAGAAATTACCCTTCGTGATATGTGGGAAAAGCTTCCAGAAGCGATAGCCTATTTAGATGACCCTATAGGTGACCCATTAACAGTACCAAATTTATTGGTAGGAAAATTAGCGCGAGATTACGTGAAAGTTACATTAAACGGTGAAGGTGGTGACCCTTGTTTTGGGGGTCCCAAAAATCAACCAATGTTAATCAATAATTTATATGGTTCGGTCACTAATCAAGACCCTTTACAAGCTTATTTAATTTCTTTCCAAAAATGTGCTAGCGATTTGCCACAATTATTAAAACCGGAGGTTTTGCAAGCAATAAAAACAGAACCATATATATTTTCTCAAGATTTCAATTCCGATGCTAGTTATCTGAATAAGTTAATGGCACTCAATATAAAATTTAAAGGTGCTGACCAAATTCTAACAAAAGTAAATAATTTAACTCAAGCTGCTGGTTTAAATGGATTATCACCACTTTTTGACCAACGAGTAGTCGATTTAAGTATGAAAATTCCTCCTAAATATAAACTTTCAGGAGTTGAAGAAAAAACGGTACTTAAACAAGCAGTTTCAGATATTTTACCTGATATAATTATTAGTCGCCCAAAAAGCGGTATGATGGTTCCAGTACAATTGGGATTCAAAAAATATTGGCAGCGGGAAGCTAGACATTTACTATTAAATAAAAAAGCCGCAATTTCTCCATATATTAATCAATCAATTATACGCGAATGGTTAGATTACCGAGGAGATACTTGGGGACGCTATGGAGTTAAATTGTGGTTGTTGGTGAGTTTAGAAATTTGGTTGCAAGTAAATCATAAATTTTGATTTCTCTACAAAACACTGTATTTATCGCTTTATAATAGTAGTAAATGCTTGAAGGTAGGATATTATGAGAAAGCTATCGATACCATATTTTCCGGACAGACAAATGGGTCAAGTAATAACAACCTTAAATTTAACCAACCAAATTGACCAAATATTAGCCGAACGTGGTTTCATTTCCCCAGAAGAAGTTCGTTCTGTTACACTAACAAATGTTTTAGTTGATACAGGAGCGACTTTATTATGTTTGCCCTCATCTGTCATTACCCAATTAGGTTTAGTTCAGCGAGGAGAAGCAAGCGTTGAAACCGCTGCTGGACTACAAAAAGGGCGAATATTTAAAAACGTTGAATTGTCTATTGAAGGACGTCAAAGTACTTTCGACTGCTTAGAACTTACAGAAGTATCATATGCTTTATTAGGTGTTATACCAATGCAAATTTTAGGGCTTGAGCCAGATTTAAAAAACCATAAATTACGATTATTACCTATGAATTCTGAGCAGAGTTATCTTACTGTTTTGTAAATGATAATGAAGGTCTTTTTATCCAAAGCTTTCCACAGCATAAACACCCGTATCGTTATAGTCGGAGAAAATCAAGATACCGCTATTATCTTCCACAGCTAAATTATAAGTACTAGAAATTCCTCGTCGCAGAATTTGAATTAATTTAGCAGGAGTAAATGATTCTAATTCCACAAAATTACCTGTATCCAACCATTGCAAATCTTCTACAGATAAAGTTGAGCGAATCTCAGGAGCTAACAGTTTCGCTTCTTGCGCTGACTCATCAGAAGTTTGAACAAACATTCCACGTTGAGTACTCAAAATCTGACGCGGTGTTAACCCAATATCAATAATAGTGAAATTACTATCTAAAAACCAATTTGAACTAGTACGAAGATTATACGCTAAAGTCATCCCTTGTGGGCTACAATCATGGAAAGCATAAACTTTTAAATTTGGGTTTCGTCGCAGCATCTCCATTGTAGTTTCAAAAATATTTTGAGGGTATCCTGTAATACTCAAAATAGCGCAGTTGTTTTCAAAGTGGAAATTATTTGCGATTAAAAGCTGAGCAATAGTAGAGTTACCACAAACAACTAATCTATCAAAACTATAAGCGGTAACATCAGGATTTATAGATGGAGAAAGTAAATTTTCTTCACGAGGAGCAGGTAATATTTTACTAACCAAACCATTTATTGTTTGCCAGCGAGTTAACCATTCATTAAATTTATTAAAATCAATTAAAAATGTCTGCCCTATTTGAGGTAAAGAAATTTGCCTAAATCCTAAAAATATAGACAATAATCCTAAAATCACGCTGCTAGCAAAAGCCCAAAAAGAATTTAAGGGGTATATAGCAAGTATCATTCCCACAACAAGAATAAAAACACCAAAAAATCGTAGAAATTTAGCATTGTCTCGACGTGTTTTTAAAGTTGTATTGTTAGATGTAGTTGCATCAAATAAAAACCAAATCACGAACCCAGCGAGCAAACTAGGAATAATAAAATTAGAAGTTGCTGAAATGGCAACCCAACTGGTAATAAAGAAAGGTATAAAGCAACCCCATGCAGAAGATGTGCTTCTCTTCCTAAAACGATTGTCTAATAAGTAAAAAAGTTGCTTGGGTGTAAAAAATAGGGTATTGTTAACAGAAATATCAGCAATAAGCTTAGCGAACATAGGGTCAGTAATTTTAAAACCAGTCATTTGTGTTGGTTCAAATACAAATAAATGATTACAGTTTTTACACCGACCTTGATTGTCAGTTCTATCTTTTAAAGTATTATCGGTTCCGCAGTTGATGCATTTCATAATTGGTAATTGGTAATTGGTAATTGGTAATGGGTAATTGGTAATTGGTAATGGGTAACTGGTAATTGGTAATTGGTAATGGGTAATTGTTATTGCTTTTCTTAGAACAATTGATTTTCTAGTAAGGTGCTATAGTCTTCTCGCTTCCTAATTAAGTGATGGGTATTATTTTCTAACAATACTTCCGCTGGTCTGGGACGATGTAAAAAGTGCGATGACATTGCGTAACCATAAGCACCAACGTCTAAAATGGCGATAATATCACCAATTTCTAATGCTGGTAGTTGGCAATTTTTTCCTAGGTAATCTCGCGAATAGGTTGTATTCCCACAAACATCTGTCGTGTAAACTTTTGACTGTTGACCGTTGACTGTTGACAGTTGACTGGTAATAATTTCGCGATATCCACCGTGAACGGAAGGAACAGAAAGATTACCCACTGTAGTATCAACACCTACTATTTGTTTTTCTTCTTGCCATTTTATGGAAACAACTTTCGCTAGTAATATCCCACATCCAGCTATTGCTGCTCTTCCGGGCTCAATTACTAAGTCAATTTCTTTTTTTAGGCTTTTAATACTATCAGTTAATGCTGCACCAAATTCTTCCCAATCAAAAGCTGCTCCGAAATGATGATAGGGATAGCCAAAACCACCTCCAAAATCTAAATATTCCCAATCTGGTAATTGTTGTGCAGTAGCAATAACTGTTTCAATTACCTGAGTAAAAGCCTTGGTCGCATTGGTTCCTGTACCTCGGTAAAAGTGTAAACCAGTTAATTTCAATTTAGATTTACTTGTAATTGCAATTGCTTTTGCAAAATCCTCCGGAGAAACCCCAATCCGACTATCTCCGGTTATTTCTGGTAAATTAAGTCGTAAACCTAGATGGAGTTCCCCACTCCTTTCTCCCCAAATTTCACACAATAGCTTTAGCTGAGCGATGCTATCCAAATTTAATGTTGTGATTCCCCAGTTAAGGATTTTTATCATTTCTGGAAGGTTCAAATTACTTCCGCTATAAACTATTTCGCTGGGGTCAAAACCTGCTTTCAGTCCCAAGTAAATATCTCCTGGTGTATTAGCGTGTAGTCCCCAACCGCATTCTCGAAATATTTTTAACAGAGAAATATTACCGTTGGTGACACTCGCAAAACGAAATTGAGTGCGAGGATAAGGAACTGCTTGAGTGATACGTTTAATAGTTTCTCGTAGACTCAAAGCATCATAAACATAAAGGGGAGAACCATAGATACTTAGCAACTCCTCAGCAATTCTCCACTCCCAATTTCCTATTCCCCATTCCCCATTCCCCATTCCCAATTCCCCATTTTTTATTTGTAATTTTTCCATATCCACCGAGGTAACATAAATGGATGTGCAAATGAACTTTTACCAACTTCTTCACCTAAGACGTTAATTCGCCAAAGTTGCCACATGATGAGTAGCCAAAGTATCTCACCAATGCGCCTTCCTTGGATTGCTGCGCTCAGTTCACCCGTAACTATTTTTGCTGCTATATCAGGTAAAATACGGTTTTCTTTAGAAAGAATTCCAGGATTTAACCAATTGCCTATTTGATACCAAAATTCATTTAAGCACCAAGGGGTTAAGGGAACGCCCATACCGCGTTTTTGTCTCCAAACTATTTCTGGGGGTAGCCAATTTTCTACTGCTTTTTTGAGGATATATTTCTCACAGGCTCCCTGTAGACAAAGTTCTCCTGATAATGAAAATGTCCACTCAGCAAGGGGTAAGTCGCAAAAAGGAGAACGTACTGATAACCCATGAGTAAACCCCAAATTAGTTGCACGAGGATGTATATTTTGTGCCCCTTTTAACATTAGTGTGGCACGTCGGAGACGATGCATCAGAGAAGGGCAAAAATTAGGGTCAAGTGCTGTTTGTAACCACTTCTCTGGATGTATTTCTTTTACTTGTTGCTGTATTTCTGGTTGAAAAACCTGTGTTTCTAAGTTCCACAAACGGTGAAATGTACGAAGGTATTGTTGTATAAATGTTTCTTGTCCTGTGGGATGATGTCCTTGGTAAATACCAGCGGCAATTAGTGGTTTATTTGTCCAACCAGCAAATAATTGGTCACCTCCTTCACCATTAAAAATTACACTGCTTTCTTGCCTAGCTGTTTGGCATAAAAGATACAAAGGAACCGTTACCCCGTCTCCGAAGGGTAAGTCCATTGCTTGTACGGTGGGAATCAGGGCTTTTTTGATATGATTGGGTGTTGCAGGGACTTTAATCAGAGGAATATTTAAGAATTGGGCTACTTGTTCTGCGTAGGGATATTCTGGAATGCCTATATTTCCGAAATCTAGGGTGTATGCTCGGACTTTTACACCTGCTTGCACTAAAAGTGCTGCGACTATGGAAGAATCTAGTCCCCCGGAGAGTAATACTCCTACGGGTTCGTCTTTTAAATCAGTTATTTGGCGATTAATGGATTCTTTGAGATAATTTTGTAATTGGCTAACTGCTGTGGTTTCATCTTTGATTTGTTCTGAAGCTTCACACCATTCCCGTAAAGATTGGGATTTGGGAGTATTTAAATTAATATCTTCTGAATCAATACGACATTGCCAAACAAGTTCGGTTGCTGCTGGTATTGTAAATACTTCGCTAACCGGGGTTAGGGGTGTGGGGACATAAGAAAAGCAGTTATAACCGTAGAAACCAGGTATGCTAACTTGGGGTCTTTCAATTAAAGGTAGAAGCAATTGTAAACGGGATGCAAACCAAATAATTTCTCCATACTGCATCCAGTATAAAGATACTCGTCCAAAAGATTCCCGTCCTAAAATTAACCTGTTTTCCCCTATTTTTACCCAAGCATCAACTTCTGTTGGTAGTCCGGATGCTGATATTGCGGCAATTTGGTAAGGTAATTCTTCAATATTTTTATTTAGGGACGTATTTATAGATGTATTTATAGATTTATTTACAAGCTTTGGTTGCTTTTCCCAAAAGTAAGCAACATTCCAAACAAGTTGAGGATAATTTTCTTGTTGACGAAAAATATTTGCACGCTCTGTTGAATGTACAAATTTTGCCTGTAAATTCTGTACGTGAGTTAGTTGGTCTTCTAACTCGCTTTGTTGAATAGCATGAGAACCGCAACCCCAATAACCAATAAATTGATATGCCATCCTGAATTATTTTACTTGGAAAGTTTCGTCACTGAGGGAACGGCCATTTAAGAGCATCTGCACTTTCCAATTACCTGTTGGTGCTGCAGAACCTATATTATACCGACAGTATGTATTCCAAACCGATGTAGTAACCTCACGAGTTTGGAAGTTGTTTTGTTTAACTAGCTGACCGTTGGGGTCGTTCCAATTACATGACAAATTTAGTGTTTCTCCCACCGGAGCATCTTTCAGAGTTACGCGATAATATAATTCTGAGTTACTTTGGCGTTCAATTATCTTGAGATTACCCCCGTCATCTTGCGCTAAAGTAATTCGGTTTTGTTGCGCTGAAACACCAGCAATTACTGAGTTTTGCCGTTGCGAAAAAAATATAGAGAGTGCGATCGCAATTACTAAAACAGCAATAGCAGAACCAAAAATCCATCGATTGCGACGTTGTTGCTGTTGGAGTGCTTGTCTCCGACCCAGCTGGACTAAAGCTTCATCCAATAAATCAGGTGGTAAATTTAATTCTTGCAAAATCTCCTTAACCTGCTCTGGGTCTAACTCCGCTTCCCGACGCTGGGAAAGCAGTTCGACCTCAGCCACAATCTTTCCTAACTGGTTTTGAGTTAGTCGCTGTGTCATAGCTCTCTTCCTATAGCTTGGCTGCAACCGTATTTAGGTTTGCGGTTCTAATATAAACTACACCAGTTATAAACTACACCAACTGTCCGGAAATTTTCGTAACAATTACAAATATTCGCCAAAACTGGTTCGTAACAGCAAAAGAAACCTCACCTCCAACGTGACTCCCCACAAGCGGGGAGGGGGCTACAATGTACACACAAGTTGAATACTTGTCATTGCGAGGAGGAACGACGAAGCAACCTCAAAAACTTTAACTCTCACGCGATATTAATGTTTACTATTTGTCGCGGAAGGACACGAGGAAAGGGATTGCTTCGTCGTTCCTCCTCGCAATGACAGGTATTCAACTTGTGTGTACATGGTAGGGGGTGGGGTTCCTCTTGCTGACAAAATTTGGATTAAAAAAGCCCAGACATTTCTGCCTGAGCCTTTACTAAACCCAATTAATTTTTTGGACTAATATCCAAATATAATTAATAACGGTTATTGCGGAAATTACCGCCACCGCGATTACCACCACCAAAAGAACCTCTATCTTCTTTAGGTTTAGCCTTATTAACTTTGAGGTCGCGTCCCATCCATTCAGCACCGTCAAGTGCTTCAATGGCAGCAGCTTCTTCAGCTTCGGAACTCATTTCAACGAAACCAAAGCCGCGTAAACGACCTGTTTCACGGTCAGTAGGTAGTTGAACGCGCTTCACAGAACCATATTCTGCAAAAATCGCATTCAAACTCTCTTCTGTAACGTCGTATGAAAGATTGCCTACATAAACTGACATATGTCGTCTCCGAAACCGTAAGTGTATAGAGATTTAGATTTCGGAGAAAAGTCTGTGTATACCAAAAGGAAAAAGCCTGTCAATACTAAAAACAAACGTAGCTCGCCGAATTAACTCTCGAATAGAATCTTAACATAGGTGGAAACTCTGTAGGGAGAAAGTGGAAAAACTTTACAAAAGTTAATATAAACAGAAAATACCCTAGTTGACTAACGAGGAAGCGAGCCATTATCAGAGGTAATAATAAAAATAAGATTTAAATAAATGGTTAAAAGCAGCAATGGAAGGCATTTATGAGGTATGTATTGGAATCACGAACCCTATAAGAGCCATACAATATTGGGAGCAATTTGGCTATCGTATCGGTTGTGAGGGACAACTACCCGATAATGCAGCCTATCCGTTATATGGAGTTAATTCATCATTAAAATCAATTCGTCTGTACCATCAAAACGCAGACCACGGATTAATTCGCTTGATGATGTGGGAGATTCCGACACATCGGGGCTTAGGTATGGAATCAATGAAAGTTCGGGGGAATCGTTGGGCTATAACTCTCACAAGCGATATATTAAACATCTTAAACCATGCCGAAGAAGCAAAAACAGCTCTTTGGGATATAAAATATACTATTCCTCACTGGGAAATTATTTACCAAAAGCATAAAAAAAGCCATCCTTTCGTCGAACCATTAATGGGGGTACGAGAAATGTTGTTGCTGCAACCCGAAACCAGACAAGTAATCTTTCAAAGATTTGGTTATCAGATGCCTCATTACGGAAACATTAACCACAGCAGCATTTTAAAAACAAGTCAGTTTACTCACATGGGGATAGTTATACAAGACGACAGCAAACAAACCCTGAGATTTTATGACGAAATTTTGGGTTTATTGCGTGTGAGGGACGACGTAGAAACCAGCTATGAAACATCATTAGCAGGTAGAGGGATATTTGATTTGCAACCAGGAGAGCGTTTTTTCGTCACAGCATTTGATGACCCTCGTTCCTCAAAAACTGACTGGATGACAGCACGTAGCGGTAGACTTTATATAGTCAGATTTCCCCAATATATTAAATTAAAAACCAACTTTGAAGCCTCGCAACCAGGATGTTTAGGAATGTCTTTGTATACTTACCGCGTAAATAATATAGAAAATTACTTTGACCGGATTAAATCGAGTGCGGTGCAAAAGTTTACGACGATTTCTGTAAATGAATTTGGTGAAACAAGTTTTTCTTTTGTAGCACCAGACGGATATTTTTGGAATTTGGTAAATAGTTGACTGTTGACTGTTGACGGTTGACTGTTGACTGTTGACGGTTGACTGATGAATTTTGTATTTTAAAACGACTGCTTAGTATCTACAAATACTGGGGTTAACAATGAAAAAATGGATTACTTGGATTTTACTTGTAATTGTATCGGCGTTACTATTAATCATAATTTTCACTGCAACTAGTATTTATACTTATGGTAGTCAATCAAAAGAAATAAAAGCCGATGTTGCAATAGTTTTAGGAGCAGCAGTATGGGGGAACCAACCTTCTCCAGTTTTTCGAGAAAGAATAAATCATGCAGTAAATCTTTATAAAAATGGCAATGTGAGCAAAATAATATTTACTGGTGGAGTAGGAGAAAATGACAAAATAGCTGAAGCCACAGTGGGTAAAAAATATGCGATATCAAAAGGCGTTAAAGACGCAGATATTTTAATAGAAACAGAGTCGCGTACAACTTACCAAAATCTAAAGAACGCACAAGATATTGCCGCCAATAAAAATATAAATAAATTTCTTATAGTCAGCGACCCTTTACATTTAAAAAGAGCCGTCTTAATGGCAAAAAACTTAGGATTAAACGCATATCCATCTCCCACCCCAACAACACGCTATCGTGGATTTCAAAGTCAAACAGAATTTTTAGCCAGGGAAACATATTTTTATTTTGTCTATCTCATTTTTAAAATATAAGTTGAGCAAGCGTTTAGCAAAGTAAACCGATAGAAAGGGATTATTGATTTGAGGTGAACACAGTCTTAGTTATGTGAATTATGAACTATTGTTGACTGCTGTGGCTATAAAGATAGTGTAGTAGAATAGTAAAGTAAATAAAAAAAAATTAATCATGGCTGCTAAACAAGATGATGGATGGGATTTAGTAATTCATAGCCGTAATGGTCAGTTAGTGCTGGCTGTCCAAATTAAAACTAAACTTAATGCTTCCCCAGAATGGGTGGCACAATTTAGGCATAATATTTTCGCCTATGAAATATTCCCACAATCTCCCTATTTTCTAATGGCTTTTCCCGATAGGTTTCATCTTTGGACTAACAATGATACTTTTCCCGAGCTAAGAGAAGCAAATTATATTATTGATGCATACCCTATTCTTAAACCTTACCTTGAAAAAGCAGGATTAACAAAAGACCAAAAAATCAGTGCTCAGAGCCTAGAAATAATTGTTGCATCCTGGTTGGGAGAAATTATTAGTTCGGAACCAGCTTTTGGCAAAACAGATAAATTTGGACAATGGTTAACCGATTCCGGTCTTTACGATGCTATTGCAGGAGGTAGATTTTACTACGAGGCTGTTGCGTGAATAATATTTACGTAGAAACTAATTTTGTTTTAGAACTTGTTTTTCAACAAGAACAGTCTGAAAGCTGCGAGCAAATTTTGCAACTTTGTGAAGCTGGAGATGTTAAAATAATCATCCCTGCTTACAGCTTAGCTGAACCACACGAAAAGTTAAATCGTCAAGCAAAGAGCCGTAAGGAACTTCAGCAATTACTCAATAATGAATTAGGACAGCTAACGAGAAGCAAATCTTATACAACTCGTATTAATAGTATTAAAGATATAGCAAGTTTACTTATTAAGAGTAATGAGGAAGAAACACAACGTTTCATCGAGTATAGAATTAGGCTTTTAGAGTGTGTAGAAATAATTGCGCTAACTGCCGATATTCTTAGAGAAGCAGCAAGATGCGAAGACCCTTATGATTTAAAACCACAAGATGCTCTTGTTTATGCATCAGTGATTACACATCTTAGGCAGAATAGACCTCCCATAGCATGTTTCCTTAACAGAAACACAAGAGATTTTGGCAGTCCAAATATAGTGGATGAGTTGAACAATTTAAATTGCAGAATGATACCGCGATTTGATAGTGGTTACGCCTTTATTCAATCACAACTACGTCAATAACCATAAATATTAGACCTTTGTTGAAAATTTGTCCGTTATTTGAGCCAGAATGTAGAGACTAAACATGTTTAGTCTCTACGTAGGTTGGTACGACAAATATTTTCCCTATTTTTTTTTGTACCCTACTAGCTAACTCTAAAAGTCTCCACAGTCGCTTGTAATTCCTGAGAAATTTCCACAGTTTCTTTCAAAGCCTCAGAAACTTGACTAGAAGAAGCACTAGTATGCTTAGAAACAAGAGCTATTTGTTGCATCAACTGGGTAACAGCTTGGGAAGTTTCGACTTGAGAAACAGTCGCATGGGAAATAGACTGTACCAAAGAATCAATTTGTTGAGAAACATTAATAACTTGACCAAAAGAAGACTTAGCCTCCTCAAGAACACGAGTTCCTTCTACTACTTGAGAAGTTCCTAACTCCATTGCAGTTACTACATCATTAGTTTCCCGTTGAATTTTCTCAACAATTTGTTCAATTTCCTCAGTAGCAGAAGTACAACGAGCAGCTAATTCACCAACTTCTCTAGCAATAACAATAAAACCCTCACCCTCTCCGGCAGTTCTTCCTGCTTCTAATCCAGCATTCACAGCTAAGACGTTTGTCTGAAGAGCAATTTGGTTAATGATAGAAGTAATTTGGGTGATTTGTTGAGAAGATTTACCTAAACGTTTCACCTTTTTAGCAGTTTCGCTAACGGTATCTCGCAACGTCAAGATATTGTTGACAGTCATATCCATTGCTTCACTACTATGAGCTACAGTATGAACTGCTGTGTGAGCAACTTGAGCAGCACTTTGAGCTTGTTGTGCAACGGTTTGAATGTCAAAACCCATTTGCTCCACACTACTAAGAGTGCGATTAATAGCTTCAGCTTGTTCCAGTGCTTCCAAAGCTAATTCGTGAATCGCGTCTTTGTTGTCACCTACAGCTAAATTTACATGGCTGACAGATTGTTTAACTTTAGTAACAATTCCTCGTAAGCTAGCAATGATGGAATTACAGCATTCAGCAACAGTACCGATATCTCCAGGGATGACTTTTGCTTGCACTGTTAAGTCACCGTTGGATGCATTCTTAATTTGGCTAAGTAGTTCTAATACTTGTTCTTGAAGTGACTTTTTCAGTTGATATTGTTCAGCTGAGAATACTTCTGCTGATTGTCGTGCAGATTCTACCTTCTCTAAAAGTTGTGCTTGTTCTAAAGCTAAACCTACAGGTACTGCAACAGCTTTCATTAAATCGATTTCAGATTGTTGCCACTTACGAGGGTGGTAACACTGGTGAGCTATCAGTAATCCATAGAGTTTATTGTTAAGCAAAATAGGTGCTACTAAATTTGCTTTCACAGAATATTGTTCTAATAGATTAATGTGACATTGATTGAGATTTGCTTTGTAAATATTTTCAGTTGCAGTTACGCGACCTTCTTGGTATTTGTGGACATAATCATGAGCAAAACAAGGGTCATAAATATTTGCTCCTAAAACTTCTGGACAATCAGCATCAACAGATTCAGCAATAACTTTACCATGCCAATTTTCATCAAAATGATAAATTATTACGCGGTCTGCTTTAATTGCTTGACGTGTATTTGTAACAGCAGCTCTCAAAATTTGTTGTGGGTTTAATGACTCACGTACTCGAACAGTAATTTTATTAATTAACTGTGCGACTTTTACTTCTTCTTCTTGACTATTAATTTGAGAAGTAACTCTGTCTGCCATCATATTAAAAGAGACAGCTAATTGACCGACTTCATCATTAGAGGAAACAAAAGCGCGAGAAGTACTATCTCCTAAAGTGAATTTCTCAACTTTTTGCTTAATCTGCTCTAGTGGTTGAACTAACGACTGCCGAAAAATTAGCCATGATAAAGCAACTAGAATTAAACCCACTGTACCATAAAGCAATTGTGCATTCCAAATTTGTAGCAGTAAATTATTAAGAGAAGCTTTACTAGTACCTTCTACTAAAATAGCTACTGGTTCGCTGTCAAACTTTTCAAAAGATTTATTTTCTTCTGTTATTGTTATATTTGGAATAGTTCTAGCAGCAATTGTATAAGCTTTTCCACCAATATTCATGTCCTGAGTAAATACTTTACCCGGAGAATTTATTGCTGCTTTTAATATAGCTTTCTCAGGTAAATCTAATTGCCCATTTTGCTTAGAAGCGGTAGCTAAGGAAAATTCTCCTGATTCTTTTTGGTAATATACTGCGCTATATCCGTCACCTGCATGTTGTGTGTTTCCACCAATAAAAGATTCTTTAGTAGTGATAATTTCACCCGCTACAAAAACTGCGATGATTTTTTTAGCTACGCGAGATTTTACTGGTGTGACTGTATAGCGAATTAAAGTGTTTTCAGGTTTAAAACCTAGAGGTAAAGGTGGTGATTCTCTCTCAATCTCTGACCAATTGACTAAGGTGTGAGATTGAATTTGCTTACCGGTTCTAAATACTTCACGAATTAAATTTTTAGGATTAAAAGTTTCACCTTTACGATTAGCATTTGCACTCTCAATAATCTTTAAATCAGACCCGACTAAAGTCGCATATTCAATCTTACGATAGCGCACTTCATTTTGAAGAACATCCTTTAGTTCTGATTGCAAAACATAAGGAATTTTTTCGCCTATAGTATGTAAACTAGCAGCTTGAATTAAAGCTGAATTATCTGCTTGACTACGAAAACCCAATGCTATTTGGTTAAGTAAATTTTGATTATGTACTTCCGCTATCCCTAATTCTGACTTGGCTTTCTGAACTTGATTTTCTGAGCTTTGGGAAGTTAATACTGTACCAATACCAACAACAGGTACTATTCCACATACAAGCAAAGACATCAAAACTTTTTGGCTAACCGAAATATTACTTATCCGTTGGGATAAAGATTGTTTATTCCCAATTTTTATAGCTAAATCAACTGGGGATTTGGATAAGTTTTGTTGCGATATTAAAGTATTATCAAGCGTTAAATTTCCTGCAACATTAGAAGGTAGTACATTAATTTCTTCGCTTGCTTTATTTTTAGTTGTAAATCCATTAACCATAAAACTTTTTTTTTGGGTAAACGATGTAAATAAACTGATGTTTCCTATGCACCCCTCAACTCACTAAGTTGCATCTTTGTTAGTTAAGTCTGTTTGTAGACCCACAAATTGCTTTCTTATATGCACAATAGACGGCTATCCCAGTATTTATTGAGGTAAACCTAATAACTACGGGAAATTACAGAATAAAGAAAAGTTTTTTTTCTAAGTACAGCTAAATTGATTGCTGTCAATGAACTTATTCTAAATTACGGATGAAATATTGTTCTCAGTGAGAGTACTTAGAAAATTAACTTAACTAACAAAATTTAATCTTTTTTCAGGGAATTTATGACGATATTTTCCACAAATGTAGAAATATCAGGCTTTAGAGGTATCCATTTTTATGCTGATTACTTATTTATACCTGAATAAGAAAAAATATCTTAACTAAGTGAAAATAGCCATACTATACAAGAGTATGTATATTTAATTGAGGCTCTACCTCAAGAGGTAAGAAGTAGTAGCAGCGTTCCTCAAGGTTGTATGCTTCCTTATTCTGTGAATATTATACCGATTCAGGAAAATTTAACTTCGTTGATATCGCATTCCTGGCAACTGGGTTATTAATCCCATTAATTCTAACTGCAACAACGCAGCAGAAACTTCACCAGTACTTATTTGGCATTTTTGGACGATTAAATCAAAGGGTAAGGACTCTGAGGTAATAGTATTAATTACACGTTGTAATTCTGGAGGTAATTCTGGAGGTAACTTTGAATGTAATTCTGGTGATGCTAGTTTTTGTATCTCCTGTGTGTCAATAACATCAAGTTGAGGTATTGCTCCCAGCATTTTTAGCAGTTCGTCTAGTTCTTTAAGAATTGGAGTAGCACCTTGACTCAGTAATTTTAAACACCCTTGTGCTGGGTAATCGTCTATTCTCCCAGGTAAGACATAAACGTCTCTACCAAAATCATTCGCATAATTAGCCGTAATCAATGCTCCCGATTTCATTGGTGCTTCCATTACCAGTACAGCGCGACTTAGACCCGCAATAATACGATTACGTCGAGGAAAGTGGGTGCGATTGGGAGGAGTTTTTGTCGGGTATTCACTTATAACTAAACCCGAATTTAATATTTCCTTGTAAAGTTGCAAATTTTGAGCTGGGTAAACAACATCTACACCTGTACCCAAAATCGCAAGGGTACGACCACCAGCTTTGAGTGTGGCAACATGACTTTCTGTATCAATTCCTGCGGCTAAACCAGAAACAACTGTAAATCCGCTTTTTGCTAATGCGGTGCTAATTATACGAGTCCAACGGATACCATATTCTGATGGTTTGCGCGTACCAACAATACCAACTATAGGTTTTTGTGCCAGATTTTCTGATAATTCAACTTTACCGCGATAGTATAAAACCGCTGGAGGTGTGGGAACTTCTAACAATAAGCGAGGATAGTCTGCATCTGCGGGTGTCCAGAAATTTGGATTGACTTGTTCGTGCTTGCTAAGAAATTCTTCTGGATGCAAACTGGAACGTTGCTGTACTACTTTTTGTAAGGTCTGAGAACCAAAACCTTCTACTTCCCCCAGTTGGGTTCGGTTTGCTTTCCATGCTGCACTGAGAGTTCCAAAGTGTTGTTGCAATTTTTGCTGCAATATTGGACCAACCCCAGAAATTTGTGACCATGCTAGCCAATATGCACGTTCTTGCTCCAATTTTCTATCCTCATCCGACTAAATTAATTATTCCCAAATTTAATTAAAAAATGAACAGGGGAATGGAGAGTAGGGAGTAGGGAGTGGAAATAATTGTATCAATTGAATGAATCACATTATACTATACAAGTAGTGTGATGTTAAAACTCATCAAATATGATGTTAAAGAGTGCTAACAAATAAAGCATAAATGTAAGCGATAAGTTCGGAAATTACGGTTCGTACTCCTTCGCTTGAACTCCACCATTTTTGAGGATTATAATTACCTGGCTGGGAGGCTATTACACCTACTTTGATTTGTGGTGTGAGTATTTTTTTAAACAAAAACCAGCTTCTGCGAGCATGAGCATCGGCTGTAAATAAATTTACTGTTTTGATTTGAAAATTATTTTGTGATAAGTATTGAGATAAAGCGACCGCTGCTGCTTGAGTTCTGTCTTTAATCACTCCTGGTGTGGGAACCACGATTATTTTTTCTTTTGGTACTCCCATTTTCTCTAAGCTGACAGCTGCTATTTTTGCGAAGTTGTTGTACTCGGCTAAGTAAAATCCGGTGGGTACGGGGATTCCTGTGGTAAATACTTGATAGTAAGGATTTTTTTCTATTTGTACCGCTGCTTGCTTAAGTTCATCATCCTTTATCCATCCTTCTATTACTAGTACGTCAGATTTGATGGGAGAAGTAACTGCCAGGAATGGGTATAAATTAGAGAACAAAAATGTAAGTAAATATGCTAGCAGCGCGAATAAAATTACCCACCCCTGGATGGTCAACATCCATATTTCTTGACGTTTGATTAGACGAATTTTCGGTATTTTCTTATTTTCCTGTTTTGTACGCAATTGTATAGCCCTAGCTTGCTTTTACCAAACGTTGTGATTTCAGATATTCAAACACCGACTTATCTCCAATATCTGGAGGAATTGCTTGCACTGCTTTACGCATAGCAAACACCATAAATAGTAATGCCCAAATTCCTAAGAAAATCTGCTCCCATTGTGTTGGTAAAACCCCTGCTAAATGTCCTAGTAGGAGTAAAGGAACTATTGGTGTTAATATTTTGGTCTCAAAACGATTGAAGCAAAAAGCTTCTTTAAAATAGATACCGGTTAATGCTGCGAAGCTAAAACCTACTCCTAGTATGCTCAGGGGATGGGTGTAAATAGTCACGACAAATGGTTGAGTATCAAAGTGACCAAATATAAATGAACTGATACAGCCTATTAGCCAAAATGCTTGTAAAGCTCGGTGTAAAGCTGCCATATAAATATGGATTGTAAATAAACTCACCCCTATTCCTAGCATAAAGATTGTATACAAAGGAGTTAGTAAGTGGTAGTCGATAGTCCCACCAAAATTATTATTGTATAGGACTATAGTACTACCTATGGCAAAACTAATGGCTGCGACCATCAAGCCTGCTCGATAGACGACCACACCTTTGCGGTCACCTTCGGTAATTGTAAATTCGCCAAATTGGCCTTGGTAAACCATAGGATTTTTGAGTTCTGTTTGCTAAACGTGATACGTTATTAAATGTAGAGACGTTACATGTAACGTCTCTACATATAGTGTCCAATATAAATATAAATTTAGCGTTTCCATTCCACTTTTAAAGTATCTTGTAAGTTTATATTTAGTTTGGATTGGGCATTACCATTATTAATAGCAATTTCTACCCAACCGTGACTTCCAACTAAAGCGACAACATCACCAATTTTAACGTCGCTGTAGGTTTTACGCGCTTCTACATTCAAACCAGCCACTGTGACATGCCAGTTTTTGCCTTGGACATAATTTTCAGGGATGTTGCTAACCAAGTTGCCGAAGTGGTCAATATATTGTATGCAACCAACAACTCCACTTTCCACAAGGGTACATTCGGGTAAGTTTAATTTTACTAAAGTAGCTGGGTCTATTTCCTTTCCCAAATTTTTGAGAGGGACACCACTTGCTAGATGCGCTCCGACTGGTGCAAAAATGTCCCGACCGTGGAAAGTGCTGCTGGGTTGCTGGTTTCTCCAATAATCGGCATTTGTTAATTCCACTGCCGCAATTGCTTGGCTTTGACTTAAAACTCCACTAAATAAACCATTATCTGGCCCGACTAAAAATCCATTCGTAAATTCTACTGCAATGCAGCGCCGTTGGGAACCGACACCAGGGTCAACCACTGCTACGTGTACTGTCCCATTGGGAAAATAGGGGTAAGCATCCATTAAGCAAAATCTCCCAGCTGCTATATCTTGTGGTGGGAGAAGGTGGGTTAAGTCTATCACTGTTAGCTTAGGGTTAATTTGCGCGATGACTCCTTTCATCACACCCACATAGACATCGCGATTGCCAAAGTCGGTGAGTAAAGTAAGGGGTCTCAATTATGCTTACCTACCTTTTTCAAAACATATAAATTTTGATTATTCCCGCGCATCAGGCGTAAATCTTCATCTAAATAAGTAATATCTGACCATCCATTAAATGAGAGCGTTGATTTAAGATTTGACTTACCATCCATCCCTAAAGTTTTCATAAATAATACGGATTCAGTTAAATTCGTGCTGGTATTTTCAACATATGTTTCTAAAAAATCAATATTGAGTCGCTGAGAGCCTTCTACTGTATAGCATCCTACAACAACAACTTGACCTTTTATACCAGAGTCTAAAGCAAATTCCACTATATTAGTATACTGCTGACCATCTGTGTAAATATCTTGGAAAATGTTAGTAACTGTGACACTAACATTAGGTAATTTTCCAAAACTCAAGCGTTCAAGAGTCGCTTCTCGTTCTAATCCAAAAGTACTATACAATAACTGCCAGTGCCCTTGAACAAGTTCCATCTGATTTGTTGGTTCATTTGTTGGGTTTAATGTTTCTATTCTTTCCGCTAATGTTTCGATTTGCTCTTTAAGTTCCGAAGTGCTGTTAAATCCCAAGTTAGTAGACTCACAGATTGAAATTAACTCTCGTTGTAAGTCTGGTAGCTGCCTATCCATATTTATTTTCTTTTGCTATCAGTTTATAATTAATTATAAATAATGATAAATTAAAAAGCTAAGATAATGTCAAAGCTAAACCAGCCAACAACCTATGAAGGAGGATGTCACTGTGGCGCAGTCCGCTTTCTGGTTGTAGTAGATAATCACAAAGCGGATGATTGTAATTGTTCGATTTGTCAGAAGAAGGGCTTTTTACATTTGATTGTGCAACGCGAGAAATTCACTTTACTTCAGGGGGAAGAAGCGATAACAACTTATACATTTAATACTGGTGTCGCTCAACATAAATTCTGCAAAAGCTGCGGAATCCACTCTTTTTATATTCCTCGTAGTCATCCCGATTGTGTTGATGTTAACGTCCGTTGTTTAGATGGTGATATTATTTCTAACTTTGATATTGTGCCTTTTGATGGAAAAAATTGGGAAGAAAATATTCATCAGCTCGTAGTTGAGTAGAGACGCGAAATTTCGCATCTCTATAAATCTGTTAGCCCATTAGCTGAATATTAGAGAACACAAATTCTTGAGTTGATGTTCCACCTTCTACTTCAGTGCTAATCGCACGACGGCAGAGAATAAAGTAATTACCCACTTTTTCCCAACTATCTTCAAAAAGGCTCTTTCCACCCTTTTGCTCACCAGTTTTTGGGTCATGATAAACTGAATCATAACTATGAGATAAATAACCTTCGCCTGTATCTTGAACACTAAAGGTATTAATAGTTACTACAACACCGTGGATATGGCGATGAACTAGAGAGACTATATTATTTCTAACTTTGTATTTATCTCCAGCTGTTTTACCCGCGATTAAAATTTCTACAGCACCATCTTTATCGGTTGTACCATAGTTAAAGATATTTTCTCCGTGGGTTTGCTCAAAGGTACGACGGACTCTGTGAACAGCTATTTCCCAAATTTGACTGTTAATTGCTTGTTTTGCTTCTTCGTCCTCTATCCCAATGACTTCCCCCTTTAGGTTGGGGTTGACTACTATTTTTCCTGTAAAAGTCTTATCATCATATTTGTAAGTGATATCCGCTGTATAACCGGGGAAATCTTTGTCCCAGGTGTAGCGGTTTTCATAAGCAGCCCGGAAAAGTTCTTGGGCGGAAACTGTTGTTACTGTCATGTACTTCTTCCTATTGCCACTAATTATGTTAGTTTTTGACTTTTGTTTCTATTAGTTAGCATAGAGGTAATAGTCAAGCATCGCATAGTCCCCAACTGGGTACACATTAACATAACCACAATGCCAAATTCTCTTCAAACCGTATTTCAGGTGATTGCCCAAGCACGCAGTGAGGATGAACTAAAACTTGCCGTCATGAACACTGTCGGTGAGTATTTTGGTGTGCAGCGTTGGGGAGTATATTTGCTGGATGATTCTCCTGTGGAGGTTGCCGTTCCCAGCGTACCTGAAATATGTATCGATAGTAACCCAGTAGGGCGCTATGTGGTAGAACGTCACGCACCAACCCACGAGCAATTAATTTTACCTAGCGAGGATTGGAAACATATTTGTCCCCGTGATGACCACGCGCACGTAATGAGTGGTCCGATTGTTTGCGACGGGCGTTTGGTGGGAACACTTAATTTAGCCCGGTCTGATGGCTCCCCAGCATTTGATGCTAATGATTTAGCTGATTTGAGTGCGTTGTGCTTACATTTGTCGTCAAAAATTGCTACTTTGCGGGCAAGTTCTAAAACATCTAATAAAACATCAAATTCCCTTTCTTCAAGTCTTTTGACCCCACGTGAGTTGGAAATTGCTGAGTTGGTGGCACAGGGTTTAACGAATGCGGAAATTGGAGAAAAACTCTGGATTACGCAAAATTCAGTTAAACAGGCTTTGAAGCGGATGTTTAGAAAGTTGGATGTTTCAGCGCGAGCGGAATTGGTGGCAAAGTTACAGGATAAATTACATTTATAGTGGGCTTTAAATAAGCGAAATTACAATTGGGTAAATATACAATCGGGTAAATATACAATTGGTCAAATTACATTGGGCAAATTACAATTGGGCGGGGCAAGAGAAAGCCCACCCCACAAGAGGTGTTTCATGGGAGTTATTCTCTTAGTGCATACCCCACACCACGCACTGTATGAATCAATCTTTTATCATCATTTTCTTCCAATTTCAGCCGCAAATAACGAATGTAAACCTCAATAATATTGGAATCACCCATAAAGTCGTAGCCCCACACTTTCTCTAATATTTGTTCTCTGGTAAATACCTGACGAGGATGACCTAAAAGATATTCCAATAAATCAAACTCTTTTGCTGTTAAATCAATTACCCGTTTACCACGAAATACTTCACGAGTGCGACGATTTAAACTTAAGTCCTCAAACTGCAACAAATCTTCATCTGTTTCTTGTGTGCGACGCAGATGAGCGCGGATTCTGGCTAATAATTCTTCTATACTAAATGGTTTAACCACATAATCATCCGCACCCGCATCTAATCCAGCTACCCGGTCACTGACTTCATCTTTGGCTGTTAACAAAATTACTGGTATTTTGTTTCCTGTTGCACGCAAGCGACGGCAAAGTTCTACACCTGTTAACCCTGGCAACATCCAATCCAGAATTGCTAAATCTGGTGATGACTCCCGTGCTAATGTCAACCCAGTCATACCATCATGGGCAACACTGACCTTGTAACCTTCGCTACTCAGTTCCAATTCTACAAATCGCGCTAACTTAATTTCGTCTTCAACTAAAAGGATATGTGCGGTCATATTATTCATCATATCTTCTTATAGTACATTGATTACTTAAAGAAATATACTGACAAAATAATAACAAAGGAACCTATTGGGGAGAAGCATCTTCTTGAGTTCAACCATTGGCTAATTTGTAAAAAACTATGACATAAAAATTCCTCGCGCTTACGATTTTAGGAAGTCACCGTTTGAGCAGGTTGTCTACAATGTCTCTAATAAGACAAGAAAAATCATATGCTACCTACCGTATTTACAACCTGCGTTCCTAGAGAAGAAATATTAGCGGGGGAATTGTCCCTAGATTTGTTTGCCGCAAAATTGCGGTTAGTGGTTGAAGGAAAAGCACCCCATGTTTACCAAGACTCAGCCACTTTTTTTGCTAACACTTTTGCCACTGATGGTTTAAAAAGCTTGATAGCAGAAGTGTTTGGGCGTTTGGTCGGTGTATCTGTTGGTTCTCCAATTATTCGGCTGGAAACCAGTTTTGGCGGTGGTAAGACTCACGATGAAATTGCTTTGTGGCATATAGCCAAAAATGGACGAGAAATACCAGGGTTAGAACGTTTCGTTAACCTCAATTTTATTCCTGACCGTCCAATTCAGGTTGCTGCTATTGCTTGTCAAGATTTAGACCCAGTTAACGGCGTTTATCACTGTGATACGGGTATTACCACTTACACTCTTTGGGGCGAAATTGCTTACCAAATCGGTGGTGTTGCTGGTTATAGCTTGCTTAAAGGTTCCGACGAACAGCGCGTTAGTCCTGGTACTGTTGTTTTAGAAAGGATAATTCAAAACGAACCGACTGTGATTATCCTCGATGAAATTGCCAGACACCTACGGGCTGCAAAAGCGACAAAGGTGGCAAATAGTAATTTAGCCGAACAGGTTGTGGCTTTCTTATTTTCCTTAATGGACTTGGCTGCGGCTTGCAATAACTTAGTATTTGTCTATACCCTGGCATCTTCTAGCGATAGTTTTGGCGAAGAAACTACCGATATTCGCGAAGCAATTTCAGCATCGGCAAGGCAAGAGAGGGTTTTGAAGCCAAGTACAGATATTGAAATTTACAATATAGTTAAGCAAAGATTGTTTAGCAGTATTGATGCAAGTGCAGCCGAAAATGCAGCAAAAGAATATTTACAAACATATAAAGCAAGTCGCATTAATTTACCTGACGGTTGTAAAGATTCACGCTATGCAGAAAGTATTGCAGCGAGTTACCCATTTCATCCCGAATTATTTAACTTACTAACGAAAAAAATTGCTTCCATTCCCAATTTCCAACGTACCAGGGGTGCTTTGCGGTTATTTGCTAGAGTTATTCGTAATTTATGGCAAGATACTAAAACCTGGATACCATTAATTCATCCGCATCATATTCCCCTTGGTATCGAAGAAGAAGTGACGAGCGATTTAACATCACGTTTGGAACGTCCGTTAATGCGAATACCGATTGTTGCGGATATTTATAATCCTGATGGTCGAGAAGCACACGCACAATTGCAAGATGGGGAATGGACTGCAGCAGGTAAACCACCTTTTTCTACTTGGGTAGCGCGCACGATATTTTTACACTCGATAAATCAAGGTATAGTAGCAGGTATTCGTCGTGCTGAGTTGAATTTATCTCTACTGACACCGGGGTTAGAAATTGGTTTTGTCGATACTTACTTTACAAATCGACCAAACAGCGACAATTAGTGCTGGAGAACAGTTTGTTAGATTAGAATACCAAGGTGCTATCAGAGGTTTTCAAAGTTTTCAAGGTGCTGTTAACAGCTTATTAAACAGCCCAGATGCAAAAGCGGACGTTTCTCTCAAACTGGAATTTAAATTTTCGTCACCAGCACAGCCAGATGGCACAGAAATCGCTACTATCAAAAATGCGCTTAATCGTAATCCGGTTGAGAGGCTGAACTTGACAGCGAAAGTAACTTATTGAACATGCAAGAGTTCCAACTGCGGGTAGTTCCTACGGACAACAACAACTTTGCCCTGGAATTATACCAGTGTGCGTATAAAAAAGCTGGAGAAAAAAAGCGTCCTTCTGCTAAGAAAATTGGACGTTTAAAGGGTAATGCTTTGGTGCAAGTAAGACAGGCGATTTATGAGTGTTTGAAGGCGAATAATTATGACCCGAAAACATTAAGTTATAATCGCCAAAGTCCTTATATGTTAGACGAGGAATCGGGGACAAATTTGGCGCTGTTATTTCAGACTTTGCAACCCCTTTCTAAACCCGAACGTATTGCTAATATTGCGAAGGGAATTATTGCGATGAGTAATGAAGAGTCGCATTATTGGTTTGCGAAGATTAGCAACGGAAAACGCAGTCAGGCTTTAAAGGCTATTAGGGTGTTGTTGGGTGATTAATTTTAGCTTTATTATTTCCCTAATGTTAAGCCAGTGGGATGTCAACCAATTGTGGACGAGATTATTCAAGAGCTTCAGCAAATTGCCAGTAATTACTCTGTATTCCAATGTGTTAAATGTGCTGATGCAATTCAAGGCTTTCTTATGAGTCAAGGTATACCAGGAAAACGAATAAAATTGGATTTGGGATTTAGGGATTTACCTTGGTCAGTTATTTATGACCAGAAACGAAACCTACAAATTGCTACTAATGGTCTTCACGAGGGTATAATTATTGTGGTTGACGGTGAAGAAATTGTATTTGATAATATTGACCATGCAGGAGTTGATAAGGCGCAGTGGCTTAGAAATCTCACTTCTCCTACAATAGAGCTAGGACGTGGCAATTTTGAAATAACGGAACAAGACTTTTAAGGAGGGTCAGATGCACGACCTCTACACGCTAATCGATAAAATCCAGAAAGCTCCTTCCATGTATTTGGGTAGAGCCTCTATTATTTGCCTTCAGGCTTTTTTGTCTGGATACAGTGTTGCTCAATACGAACTTAGTGCTACCCAAACTTCACAAAATAAAGATTTTCAAGAGTTTCCAGAATGGGTAAAGCAAAAATTTAATATTCAAACAAGTCAATCTTGGGCAAATATTTTGCTTTTCCATGCGGAAGATGAGCAGAAAGCTCTCGATTTATTCTTTAAAGTTTTTGAAGAATTTCGCAATCGACACAGTTATGTTTCGGTTACTGTAGATTCTGCAAAACCGCAAACTATAGCATCTTAAAAACTGAGACTTGATAAACCACATCAATCCTATAAAAATGGATGTATGAAATTCTCTTAGAAGATTAAAAGGAAAAACCCAGCTTTTGGGCTGGGATTGTTATCAGGGTGCATCTACCTCCTAATAATCCACCTTGCTGATTAGGGTATCCGGGAGGTTTTTAATATTCACTTGCTTATTGTTGATAGGGAAGATAACTGAGTTTTCTACGTATTTTCACCATTATTAGCCGTTGTTCTATGATTAGCCGCTATTGTCCGAAAGCCATTTTTTCAGGTCGCTAAGGCTCGAAAAATCGAGTAGCGCTTCTCCCAAAGCTTCCAGTCGCTCTATAGATAAATTTTCAACTCTCTGAAGTTCTGCATCTGGTAGTTGTCCCACCCGTCGATTTAGTAGACGAACTACCAAGGAACGCTCTGCTCTTTCTCCCCAACTTGTAACAATTTCCATAACTCCCCCTTTCTGTGGTTCTTCAAGTTTACCAATTTCTTCTTCAAACCTCTGTTCTTCCTGGCTGTTTAAACGCAAATAGGTATCCACGAATCCAGAGATTAAGCGCGTTTTTGCCGGATTTAACCGTAATGTTGTCAATAGCCTTAAACACTCAGCTTTGACTATAGGTCGTTCTTCTGGTGAGAACTGCATCTTTGCCATTAAGGCTGCTGCTACAGGATTCTGTTGTTTGATAAAATCTCGCCAGTTTAAACGGTTAAGTTGAATTGATGCAAAGTTAAATTCCAAAACTTTTAAATCAGGAAAATCGACTTGATGGCTGTGAGGTTCTTCGCGTTTTGGTTCATCAAATGAAAATACAACGATAGGATAGACAGGCTTTAAATATTTTTGATAAAGCCTTGCAAAATAGAAGAATATGCGACGGGCTAATTCTGCTTCTGTATATGACTGAGCTTCGATGTGAATCAAAAAGCCTTTCGTTTGACCGGCTTGATTCACTTCTGCTAGTAAATCAATAATTTTGTCTTCACCCGAAGTCAAGTCAGCAAAATATTCTTGTGGAAGAAAGCGTATGGATTCTTTATCAATTGTACTTGCTACTTGAGGAAGAAATAATTCGAGAAACTCGATAAAAAATGTCGAAATCAGTTCCTTAAATAAGCGGTCGTGGTCGGTCATTGAATTAATATTTAGCTGAGATAAAAAGCCTATATCGTTCTATGATGGTTTTTGCATTCGACAAGGAAGACGGTATCTATCACCCCTTCCTCGACGACTGCGTTCGCTGTTGCTACGTACTCCCCAAAAGTAAGCTTTCGGAAAACGAACTACTCAAGTTCTTTTTAGTGCGAACCAAGTAATCGATATTTCGGCGGATAGGCAGCAAATTGAGCGATTCCGTCAGTTTCATTGCAATTTTGGAGAGTTGGCTCGACAGTTAAATCGCGTTCCCAAACCTTACTCGACGGAACCCCTATATAAGGTATTTAAACCTACTCCGGCAGCGGCTAAGTGGATGGCAACACAAGAACGTGCCCGATTAGGAATCCCTATTTCCAGCCCTATTAGAGATATGTTGACAATTGAATTTGAAATTACTTCATCCCCAAATAGCGAAGATAAACAAGTATTAACTCAAGAGTCACGACTAGCAAAACTTAATCAATTGTTTGGTGCGTGGAAAGACCAGCCATAATTAATAGAAATATTTGCAGAAATTGATAAAGAGCGTCATAAAGATTTCAACTGACGAAATTAAAATATCACTCTTCTTATGGAAACAATGAATTTAAATCTCGTTGTCCGCTAACAACACGTACAATTGTGATATCGTTGTCTATTACTTGATACAAAATAATATGACCATCAACTGGAATTCCTCGTAAAAAGGGAGCGAGGTATGCGTAACTACGACCCATACTTGGAAAATTGATAAGATTTTTACATTTTTTTTCAAATTCTTTAATAAATCTTTCCCCAGCTTCAACGTTAATACTTGCAAAGTAATCAATAATCTCTGCCAAGTCTTGACTTGCTGTTTGAGAAATTGTGGAGCGGCTCATGCTTGGTTCTCACGTTTTTGACGTAGTTTTTCTTTAAGTTGATTAATAACAACTTCCGTATCTAGAACCTCACCTCGCTCAATTTCCTTGAGACCAACTTCTACTTTTTTCCGAGTATCCTCCAACCAGAGGGTATATTGCGACTCCTGTTCTTCCAACAGTTGGAACGCAGCAGCAATTACTTGTTCTACGTCCGTATATCTTCCACTTTGGATTTTCGATAGAACAAATTGCTCATGTTCTGGACTAAGCGATATACTCATTTTTCTTGCGTGCATTTTTATTATCGACTTTTTACTAGTTTAGCAATTCCGTAACTTTTTCACCCAAAGGTCAGACTCTAAGCACTACGCTCAGTCATTGTGAACGGGTCTTGTTTAACCTCTGCTAGAGAAATATTGATGCAAATCGAAATTTTCAACCTCTCACAGAAGTACAGAAGATGTTTTAATGTCGGATTTTGAACAAGTAATAAACGCACCTCCCTTACGTTTATCAATAGAAGAAATGACTGTAATGGATTTGTCAGCAGATATAGCATCCATTCAAAAACCAATAATAAGCGCACCATTCACACCCTTAAGTATTGAGCATTTATTTACTACCTCCGCAATTTTTCAAAGCATGGGTATTATTTTCTCCCGTGCTGGGGATAAAATTTGGCAACTGACTTATAAAGGACAAAGCTACAACGTTACATTTTATCCCGAAGTATTCGATGAGATGCCTTCATTACGGTTAATGAATTTTGGGGATGCTTTGTTTGAAAAACTTTTACAAGCAGTGGGGTAATTGCTCGCGTGTGAGGCTGTTTTAGAAGTATTTCTTCATAATCCCTGTTCCCTGTTAAGAGTTCCCTAATTTCAAATTGTTAGTTTAGCATAACAAGTACTGAATAACCACTATTTTGACGTTGTTCCTGTTTCTTGAAATTAGCAAAAAACTGCTCGTTAATTCCTATTTTTTCTGTGGCATTTTGACGGATTTAATTCAACCAATTTTGACCATTTTCTGGGTTAAATTGATTCACTAAATTACCAATTGTTTCCCAGTCAGCAGTTTCTCCTTTCTGTAATTTTTGGTAAGCTTTTTCCACCAAATAATGTCAATGACCTAACAATGGTTTTTGGGTTTTCACAAGCAATCGAGTGAATCGACTTTGTTTTTAGTGTGATTTCCGCACGAAAGTTTTATTTTCGCACGGAAATGTGATTTTTAATTTACAGAACGCAACTTGCGGGTACTATCAACTAAACTTTGAGCAAATTGGTCAAACCGCTGAGAGAGTTTTTCATCCAAAAGCTTACCTTCAGGGCTAAAAGCTTTCCACGCAGAACCAATAGCTACCTGCTCAGGTATCACCCAACCATGCACCCATCTCATAATCACTCGTAAATCATTCAGCGCATTACTATTAGGTTGACCCCCCAACACGCTAATCATCCCCGTCACCTTACCCGACAGTTCATCAAATCCCAGCAAATCCAAAGTATTTTTCAACACTCCACTAATACTACCGTGATATTCCGGGGTAGCCAAAATTAACCCATCAGCAGCACTGACCGCTTTCTGCAATCGCTTAACATCAGGATAATCCGGATATTCATCACCCCCATCACAAAAAGGCAAATTCATCTGCCGTAAATCTAAAATTTCCACCTCTGCACCAAGCGCTTCTACCCTCTGTTTGGCCACATCCAACGCTAGATGACTATAAGAACCTGGTCTTAAACTACCAGCAATACCAACGATTCTAACCATATTAACCTCTCAAACAGACTTTCTGAAATAACCTCACCCTTCTCCACTTTCTGAGAAGGACAATAAAAGCTCTTATGTTTTAAATCTAATTAACTCGAAGTCATTACGACTATGATTAATATAGCAATAAATTTAGTAATTATGCAAGGGAGGTGACTAACGGCTTAACTTGATACCATTAAATTGAAATATGGCACTTTAGTACTAGAAAGGCATTCATCAGTAGCTAAGAGTATAAAAATCTTTGAGTCTGGGGTAAAAAATCGTAGAGAGGTTATATTTTGGAGAATATTTAATTGTTATGACACAAGGTGAGGTAATTTTCACCTTCCCAGGCATGAGATGGAAGTTACACTAGATAAAATATAGATTATTTTGAATCTTACTAAAAGAAGAGAAATAAGAGTAATGCAACCAGGCTTATCTGATGGCAGTAGACAAAAGGTAATTATTATGACAAATTTCCAGAAAAAATCACTAGAAAAAACATCATTAGTAAAGCGCTTAGCACTAAAAAGCGTCCTTGCAGCTAGTATCGTAATACTGCCGGGGATTGCGGGAATTACCCCATCAGTAGCCCAAGGACAGCAGCAAAAACCACAGCAACAACAGCAGCAACCACAGCAAAAACAGCAACAGCAAAAATCCGACCGGGAACTGACCTACGGTGAACTTTTCCAACAAATAGAACAAGGACTAGTTAAAAGAGTAGAACTAGACGAAGCCCAAAGAATAGCGCGAGTTTACACCGACGGACAAAAAGAAGGTCAACCTAAGCTAGTTAAACTTTTAGACCAAAATCAAGAATTAATTAACAAGCTCAGAACCAATCGAATCGATTTTGAAGAAGTATCCTCAGAAGGAAGTCGAGCAGCAGTGAGCTTCCTATTTAACTTACTGTGGATATTGCCCTTGATAGCCTTAATGCTATTAGTACTGCGTCGTTCCACAAATGCATCCAACCAAGCGATGAACTTCGGTAAATCCAGAGCACGGTTTTCAATGGAAGCCAAAACCGGAGTTAAGTTTGATGACGTAGCAGGTATAGAAGAAGCTAAAGAAGAACTGCAAGAAGTAGTATCCTTCCTTAAACAGCCAGAAAAATTTACAGCTGTAGGCGCACGTATCCCCAAAGGAGTACTATTAATAGGACCACCAGGAACAGGTAAAACTCTATTAGCAAAAGCTATAGCCGGAGAAGCAGCAGTACCTTTCTTCAGTATATCTGGTTCAGAATTTGTCGAAATGTTCGTAGGTGTGGGAGCCTCCCGCGTTCGTGACCTATTTAGAAAAGCCAAAGAAAACGCACCCTGTATTATTTTTATTGATGAGATTGACGCGGTGGGTAGACAAAGAGGAGCAGGGATTGGTGGAGGAAACGACGAACGCGAACAAACCCTCAACCAACTACTTACGGAAATGGATGGTTTTGAAGGTAACACAGGCATCATCATTATTGCCGCAACCAACCGTCCAGACGTACTAGATGCAGCACTTTTGCGACCAGGACGCTTCGACAGGCAAGTAATGGTTGATGCACCCGACCTCAAAGGACGCTTAGAGATTTTAGAAGTCCACGCGAAAAATAAAAAAGTAGACCCCAGTGTTTCGCTAGAAGCAGTCGCTCGTCGTACCCCTGGATTTACAGGAGCAGACCTATCAAACTTGCTCAACGAAGCTGCAATACTTTGTGCCAGAAGACGCAAAGAAGCAATTACAATATTAGAAATCGATGATGCAGTTGATAGAGTAGTCGCGGGGATGGAAAGAACACCCCTAGTCGATAGCAAAAACAAACGTCTAATTGCCTACCATGAAATCGGACACGCCTTAGTGGGAACATTCCTCAAAGACCATGAACCAGTACAAAAAGTCACAATAATTCCCAGAGGACAAGCACAAGGGTTAACCTGGTTTACACCCAACGAAGAACAAGGCTTGGTATCTCGCTCTCAACTAAAAGCAAAAATAACAGCAGCCTTAGGAGGAAGAGCAGCCGAAGAAATCGTGTTTGGCAAACCAGAAATTACCACAGGAGCCAGCAGCGACTTACAATACGTATCAGCAATGGCAAGACAAATGGTCACCCGCTTCGGTATGTCCGACCTAGGCCCAATGTCTTTAGAAAGCCAAGGTGGAGAAGTATTTTTAGGACGTGACTGGATGTCAAAATCCGATTACTCCGACGAAATTGCTGCTCGTATTGACTTGCAAGTCAGAGAAATTGCATGTCAATGCTATGAAACAGCGAAGAAAATATTAATGGATAATCGCAGCTTAATGGAGTATTTGGTCGAACTGTTAAACGACAAAGAAACCATCGACGGAGAACTATTCCGCAAAATAGTCAGTGAAAACACACCCGTCACAGACAAAACAGTAGCAATGTCGCAATAAAGAAAACACCCAACCCAAAGAACCCCACCCCCAACCCCCTCCCCGCACGCGGGGAGGGGGCTACGAAAAATAAACAGAAACAGAAATAGAAACAGAAACAGAAATAGTATTTATTTTTATTTGTGTCATAAATAGTAGCCGCTTCTAAAAACCTGGTAAAATCTAGTTTTACCCATCCAAGTCCACGGTATAACTTACAAAGACTGAACGGAAGCGTCATTCGACTTGGAAGCTACCCGACTTTGGTCACTGCTGACTACTCGCTCGATAGTATCCTTGACCACCGTCCCCCAGTTAGGGACACTGAAATAGTCGTGCCGTGACTTGACTATGGCAGTGTTCTTTGCGTAATTTTGATTAAATTTCGACAACCCACTCCACACGTGCTTCCGAGGGTTCACCCCCAAGTAGGCGGATATGGAGTGGGGTAATCTTTCGCTCATGGAGGCGCCACCACGAGACATTCCTCTGCGTGCTATTACTATAGCTGCAGCGACATCTGAGCCAATACCATACATCCTCATATACTTTACGCAACCTAATGCGCTGGTATAGGCAGGATTCACGAGTATAAATTCTATTCCCCTGTTTGAGAGGATTGATTGCAGTAAATCGAATAATTTAGAGTAAGCCCATCCTGATAACATCCGAGCATATTTTCTACCTTTTTCTCTTAACTGTTGTTTTTTAGCATTAAAGTCAATATCCTCGAAAACAATAGGACAAGCATAAGTAGAAGCAATCGAAGCTAATTGTAAGCAAGCTTCTACTAATTGTTGACGGTTAGCGATGCTTGATAAACCTTGTTTTAAAGATATTTTACCAGACGCTGTTAAGTTACCATCTTTATCCACATAAGCCCAACCTATTGAGCTTGGATTTATGTCAATACCAATCGCACCATATTGAATTGGTCTGCTGACTTTCTCTACTGGTTTTGGGGAAAATTGTACCGCAACATTCCACTTATAGTTTTGACGATAAAAATGCCATGTTTTTGCACCAGATGCTGCTAATCTATTAATGTTTCTCTCAAATGAACCTATTGCTACTTTCACATATTCTCCATATTTTTTTTCTAAGCAATATGGTACGCGAAATCTTAAGTTCACTCCATCATATTGACAAACTTGATTCCCAAAACTTTCATCTTTTGAACCAACAACAAAAATATCCTTTGTTGATATTTTCACATGTAATTTAGCTGATTTTAAATAACTAATTTGTTTTTTTAATCTGTAGATGTAGCGATTCTTTTGGTGGACTTTAAACTTGATGTTCTGCCAATTAGTCTTGCGATTATATAGGTCGCAAGCAATTGGAACTTTACACTTTAATTTTCTGTATTGCCAATTTTTCTGAAGGTAAATCTTGGCTGTTGCTTTAATATCTTTCAGTTTTTTCTCATGCTTTTTTAACCATTCTATAGCTGATTTTAATTTACCCTCCAACTGAATAATATGATTTTTTCTACACTCAATCGCTGAATCAATCTTACCAGACGCAAATGCTATAACACCATTGGCATGACGTTTATTTATGCCATATTTATCTTGCAAATAAGTGTTTAGCTTCGATTGAGTCAGTTCCTTTTTCTCTAACTTTTCTATACAATCACAGGTTGCTTTAAAGTATATTACCGCAAAATCGTTCAAGAAACTCTCGAATTCTGTTATCCCAAGAACGTTCATCAATTGAATTGGTGTTGGCAATCCTTTAACGTAGGTGATTGTAGACATTTTTTCGACCCTGATAATCACTTTATAACTATGGATGTTAATCTAGTTTATTCTGGCTGTCAAGGGCTTTTACAAGATTCTCCATGATTTTTTGGTTTTTTCGCGAGCGGCTACCGTACAGGCGTGCTGAAAATACTGTAATGATTTCCAATACATCTGACGCTAAGTCCTCTTCAAAGCTTGCATCTTCTTTTTTGTTTAAGATAGTTACTTCGACACCAAAATGCTCGCAAAGTCCGAAAATCAATTCCGAACCAAATCTCAGCAATCTGTCCTTATTGGTAACTACAAGCCTGTCAACTTCTTCACTCAGTATTAAATCTATAAGTTTTCTCAGTCCCTTTTTCTTATAGTTAAGTCCACTACCAAAGTCTTGTATGAGTATATAGTTATATTTTTGATGCTCGCAGTGAGCTGACAGTACCAGTGCTTGTCTTTCTAAGTCAGCTTTTTGGTCGTGACTAGATACTCTTGCGTAAGCAACTGTCTTTTTATCTGTGTTGTAGTTTGCCCCTAAAAGGTCAGACAGTTTGTACCTACGATGTCCGCCTTCTGTTCTTGCTGCTACCAATATCCCTTTTTCTTCCCAAAGTCTTAGTGTATCTATGCTCACTCCTTTTATTTGAGCAGCCTCCCCTATTGATACGTACCTTTCCATATCCCTAGCTTAAATCCTGTAATTTCATTACTAATTATAGGAATACCTAGGTAATCAGGCAACAGTTGTTAACCCCCTCCCCGTTAACGGGGAGGGGGTTGGGGGTGGGGTTTACTAGGGTTATCAGCAGCTAAAGTCAACAGTCAACAGTTAACAGTCAACAGTCAACCGTCAACAATCAACTAATCCCCAATATTTAATGGCTGAATAATAATATTAGACTGATTTGGTCGTACATTTCGTCCCCTGCTATTAGCAATTTGCTGCGCGAACATTTCCCGTAAAACTAAAGCTGGGTCAATATGCTGACCATTATATTTCAGCCCCCAATGTAAATGAGGGCCCGTAGTTCTTCCTGTCATCCCCACACGACCAATTCTTGTTCCCACAGGTAACTGCTGTCCTTCCCAAACTTGAATCCTAGCTGCTCTATCAATCATATATCGACGACCATTAGCACTTTCCACCCTTCCTTGCATATGGCAATAAACATGTTGCCATAAACCCGACTGAATAGTTACATGAGTTCCGCAATTTCCGCTATCCCCTACCTTAGTCACCGTACCTGTAAACCAATTGCGAATAAAACTACCCATAGGGGCTGCAATATCCAAACCACTGTGAAACTCCCAACCGTTACCACCGCTAGCAGAAGGACGATAGCCAAAAGGTGATGTATAAGCTTGAAATTGTTCTACAGGAAAAGAAGCCGCTAGCCAACTGCTATTAACATTTCCCCTCGCGACTAAATTAGACTTTGCTGGTTGAGCTTTAACAGCCTCTAACTTTGGAAATAAAGTAATTGATATTACAATAGTGAATCCTAGCAAAAATAGGAGGGTACTAGAACATATTACCTTTAGTCGCCGAGTATTCATTATCTCCTTTTTTACTCCTCAAATTTATCGGTTAATACTCAAAATATTGTTTTTTTTTCAAAGTTAGCTGCATCATTTCAAATGGATATTTTTATTGGCTTATAGCCAACCAAATACAATTTTTTTTCATATATTTTAACTTTATTACTTAGTACAGTGTATTTAATATATTGTGAACTGTCAAAGCTATTATTGTCAGTATCAAAATTAAAAATAAGATAATTTTTATGTTAAAGTTAGGTGTTAATTTTACAGATATCACTTAGTGATTTAAACTACTAAATTATAAATATAAATTAGTGTAATTATTTAGACTACATATAAAATGTAGAGACGTTACATGTAACGTCTCTATAGGTTATCTTTACAAAATGTTAAGATTTTAGGGTAGCATTTAAATCAGCTAGATTAACCATTCGACACAATTCCAATCCACATGCTGACTGAGATATTGCCATTCAATATACAATTCGACAAAGTAGCCATAGCAGGAGCAACCTTATGGTCGCTAGCATTGTACCTAGCCTTTCCCCAAAAAAGTGAATGGGTCATTGAACAGCTAAGCCGTTGGTTCAACTTCGCAGAGCGCTTTCTTTATACCAGTCAGGCAGAATTTGAAAAGACCCGTCAAGCAAGAGAATCTCAAAACGCCTTCTACGCATCAATTTTTAGTATTATTCCCTTTATAGGCATTGGAGTTTTATTTCACTTTGGTGTTGAAATTGGTCTTGGGCCTGGTTGGTCTATCAGTACAGGTATCCTAGCTTGCATTGGTTGTGGAGTATATGAACTAGGAAGAAGAGACGGAGAATCGCAAGAATAGTTGACTGTTGACTGTTGGTTGTTGACTGTTGGTTGTTGACTGTTAACTGGATTAGCTGATTATTGGATTTTCTGTCATTGCGAGAAACTTAACGTCAACCGTCAACCGTCAACCGTCAACCGTCAACCGTCAACCGTCAACCGTCAACTGTCAACAACCCCGAAACCAACTCCGCGATTTTATCTGCAGCTCCTGTCGAACCACGCACGCTTTGCAATTTTTCACGTACTTGTTGCAATTTTTCAGGATTTTCTAAATAATCTAACACCATTTCCCCCACATCTTTGGGGTCAAGTTTTCCCACAAGTTCAGGGACAATTTCTTCTTGTGCCCAAATATTCGGCCATGCTAGCAAACCCTTACGTTGCAAGAAAAACCAGTTTATCAACTTAGCAAAACTAGAACCTACTCCTGGAAGATTTGCTAACAAACCTGGTAAACCATCCCAAGCTCGCATCGCATCTAGTTGTTGTGTTGGTAGTAAAACAATCATTGGTACACCCAGAGAACCAAGTTCAGCGGTGTTCGCTCCTACTGTGGTCAAACAAATGCTACATTGCGATAAAACTTCATAAGCAGGGTATTTAGTATATAGTTCAACCTGCATACCTTTACCTGTTTCCAGAAAATTAGGTTCAGACTCAACTAATTTTGCCGAAATATCTCCAAAATATTTAGCTATGGGATTTTTCCCTGGGTCGGCAAAACTCGCCAAAGTCTCTGAGTCTAAAGTTGGTGCTAAAGGTAATACAAATTTAGTTTCAGGTCGCTTTAAATACACATATTCAGCAATAGCCAAAGTCAAAGGCGCACCCTGAGCTAACTTCGCAGCCTTTGAACCGGGCAAAATACCAATAATTTTCGTTTGTTTCTTATCTCTTACATCCGTATTTAATCCGTTGCTAAAGTTACCAGCCTCAGCGATTAAATCTCCCACAACAGTAAATTTGTGTGAGTATTTTTGTTTAACCTTGGTAGCAACTTCCTTTTTCATAATGGCAAAACAATCAACTAATCCATGCCAACGTGCTTCCCATTCCGCGTAAACCACAGTGCGGTAACCCAGTCTTTTGCCAATCACAACCGGGAAAAATGGTTCTCCACCCAGGAAAACAATCACACCTTGATTTCTCCAATCCCAGTGTTCGTTCGTTTTGCCAAAGACTAAAAATGATAAAAAATGTTCTGCTCCTTGCACTCTGTCTACTTCTGGATAGGAAAGAGCAATATCTACCTCTTTACCACTAGCATTGGGACAAGGTGATAAAACAACGGAAATTCTAACTTTATCGCGGTCATCTCCCAACTTTTGCCGCAAAGCCTTGACAACGGGACGCACCCAGGTAGTTACCTCCCCTGGACCATTAGAAAGAATCAGAATATCAATTTTAGTCATTGCTTGTTTTTATAGCTCATTTCATTATTGGTTACGAGCGAACATCTGACACTTCGGTTCCTGTAATTTTTTGCTTATTTTCTGATTTGTAAACAAAAATTTACATATAAGTGAGTAAATACTTTGGATAAAAGTCAATATTTGTTACAAAATATTTCATTTTTTATATCGTTTTGTGTCAGATGCACGACAAAATCAACACTGTGTAGGCTTTTTCTGATAAAAAACTCTTAATGCCAAACAAAAAAAGTGATTTAACGGCGAATAGCGTCGTTAATAGCTTAGAGAGTAGAGAACACGCATCAAAGGAGCAGAGCGAGCATGTTCACCCACGTCAAGTCCACCATTAGACATATTGCGCCTGAAAGCCTGCGGGGGCGTCGCTTGATTAAGGTGGTCTATGTCGTGCTAGAGTCCCAGTATCAAAGTGCTTTGTCGCAAGCCGTTAGGACGATTAACAGCAAGCACCCAAATCTGGCGATTGAAATTAGCGGGTATTTGATTGAGGAACTTCGTGATTCAGAAAATTACGAAGAATTTAAGCGCGATATTGCGAGTGCCAATATATTTATTGCCTCACTCATTTTTATCGAAGACCTAGCGCAAAAAGTTGTTACAGCAGTCCAACCATACCGAGATAACTTGGATGTTGCCGTCGTCTTCCCCTCAATGCCCGAAGTAATGCGACTTAACAAAATGGGCAGTTTTTCTCTCGCACAATTGGGACAATCCAAAAGTGCGATCGCCCAGTTCATGAGGAAGCGCAAGGAGAAATCTGGAGCAGGTTTCCAAGATGGAATGCTGAAGCTTTTGCGGACTTTACCACAAGTGCTTAAATTCCTACCAATGGATAAAGCTCAAGATGCAAGAAATTTCATGCTTAGCTTCCAGTATTGGCTAGGAGGTTCACCAGAAAACCTGGAAAACTTCTTGCTAATGCTAACAGACAAATATGTATTAAAAGGTGACGATGTAGAAACGCGAAATATCTCGTCTCTACAATACGAAGCACCAGTTGTTTACCCCGATATGGGTATTTGGCATCCTTTAGCCCCCACTATGTATGAGGATGTCCGAGAGTTCCTCAACTGGTATAGCAGCCGTAAAGATATTGCTGAAGATTTAAAAGACCCCTTAGCACCCTGCGTAGGTCTTGTATTACAGCGCACCCACCTAGTTACAGGCGACGATGCTCACTATGTAGCAATTGTCCAAGAATTAGAATCCTTAGGTGCGCGAGTGTTACCTGTGTTTGCCGGAGGCTTAGACTTTTCTAAGCCTGTAGACGCTTATTTCTACGAGCCAACTACAAAACAAGCACAAGTAGATACCGTAATATCACTGACTGGATTTGCTTTAGTTGGTGGACCAGCAAGACAAGACCATCCAAAGGCTATAGACTCATTAAAACGGTTAAACCGTCCCTACATGGTAGCCTTACCCTTAGTATTCCAAACAACTGAGGAATGGTTAGACAGCGACCTAGGATTACACCCTATTCAAGTCGCACTACAAATAGCAATTCCGGAATTAGACGGTGCTATCGAACCGATAATTTTATCAGGAAGGGACGGAGCTACAGGAAAAGCAATTGCGTTGCAAGACAGAATAGAAGCAGTAGCACAACGCGCATTAAAATGGGCAAACCTACGTCGTAAGCCAAAACTAACAAAAAAAGTAGCCGTAACTGTTTTCAGTTTTCCACCTGATAAAGGGAATGTAGGCACAGCAGCATATTTAGACGTGTTTGGTTCCATTTATGAGGTGATGAAAGCCCTCAGAGATAATGGTTACGACGTGCAAGACTTACCAGACTCAGCCAAAGAGTTAATGGAACAAGTCATTCACGATGCTCAAGCACAGTACAACAGTCCGGAATTAAACATTGCTTACCGGATGTCCGTTCCAGAGTATGAAACATTAACACCATACTCTCAACGTCTGGAAGAAAACTGGGGACCACCACCCGGAAACCTCAACAGTGACGGGCAAAATTTGCTGGTATTTGGCAAACATTTCGGTAATGTATTTATAGGCGTGCAACCCACCTTTGGTTACGAAGGCGACCCGATGCGGTTATTATTCTCCCGCTCAGCCAGCCCTCACCACGGTTTTGCAGCTTACTACACCTACTTAGAAAAAATCTGGGGTGCGGACGCAGTATTGCACTTCGGTACTCATGGTTCCTTGGAATTTATGCCCGGAAAACAAATGGGTATGTCTGGGGAATGTTATCCAGACAGCTTAATTGGTACAATTCCTAACCTGTATTACTACGCAGCCAATAACCCTAGCGAAGCAACAATCGCTAAACGTCGCGGTTATGCTGAAACAATTTCTTACCTAACACCACCTGCGGAAAACGCTGGTTTGTACAAAGGATTAAAAGAACTCAGTGAATTAATTGCTTCCTACCAAACCCTAAAAGATGGGGGACGTGGTATACCCATCGTCAACACCATCATGGATAAATGCCGGATGGTTAATCTGGATAAGGACATCGACTTACCAGAAACAGACGCCAAAGATATGACCCCAGAAGAACGGGATAATATAGTTGGTATCGTTTACCGGAAATTGATGGAAATCGAATCGCGTTTATTACCATGCGGTTTGCACATCATCGGGAAACCACCCACAGCAGAAGAAGCAATAGCCACCCTAGTAAATATTGCCAGCTTAGACCGTCAGGAAGAAGAAATTCTTGGTTTACCCAGAATTATTGCCAACAGTATTTATCGCGATTTGGAAGAAATTTATCAAAATAGCGATAAAGGAATCCTGACAGACGTAGAATTGCTGCAAAATATGACAATGGCAATTCGTTCTGCTGTGGCTGCATTAGTAAAAGCACAAACAGACGCAGAAGGAAGAGTTTCTTTTATATCAAAGCTCAATTTCTTCAACATGGGCAAAAAAGAGCCGTGGGTAGAAGCACTGCATCAAGCAGGTTATACCAACGTGGATACAGACCCTCTGAAGAAACTATTTGAGTACTTGGAATTTTGCCTTGAACAAGTTTGTGCGGATAAAGAACTGGCTGGCTTATTGCAAGGTTTAGAAGGAGAATACGTTCTACCCGGTCCCGGTGGAGACCCAATCCGCAACCCAGACGTATTGCCGACGGGTAAAAACATACACGCTCTTGACCCCCAATCTATCCCAACTCAAGCAGCAGTACAATCAGCAAAAATCGTTGTAGACAGACTGCTAGTGCGTCACATGTCAGAAAACGGTGGTAATTATCCGGAAACAATTGCTTCTGTGCTTTGGGGAACCGATAACATCAAAACCTACGGGGAATCACTAGCACAGATAATGTGGATGATAGGTGTACGACCAATTCCTGACGCCTTGGGAAGGGTTAATAAGTTGGAATTGATACCACTTCAAGAATTAGGTCGTCCTAGAATTGACGTAGTAATCAACTGCTCTGGCGTTTTCCGCGACTTATTTATTAACCAAATGAACCTCCTTGACCAGGGGGTAAAAATGGCAGCTGAAGCAGACGAACCATTAGAAATGAATTTCGTCCGTAAACACGCATTAGCACAAGCGGAAGAACTGGGAATTAATTTACGTCAAGCAGCTACCCGCGTATTTTCTAACGCTTCCGGTTCCTACTCGTCAAATATAAACTTGGCAGTGGAAAACAGCACTTGGGAAAACGAAGGGGAATTACAGGAAATGTACCTCAAGCGGAAGTCATTTGCTTTTAGTGCTGACAACCCAGGAATGATGGAAAACTCTCGGAAAATTTTTGAGAGTACCTTGAAAACAGCCGAGATGAGTTTCCAAAATTTGGATTCTTCGGAAATTAGTTTGACAGATGTTTCCCACTACTACGATTCTGACCCCACCAAAATTGTCGCAAGTCTGCGCGATGATGGCAAGATGCCTGCTTCTTATATGGCTGATACTACTACAGCTAATGCTCAGGTACGGACATTATCGGAAACGGTACGTCTGGATGCACGTACTAAATTACTAAACCCTAAATGGTATGAGGGTATGCTGTCTCACGGTTATGAGGGTGTCCGCGAATTATCCAAACGATTGGTAAACACAATGGGTTGGAGTGCGACTGCAGGTGCTGTCGATAACTGGATATATGAGGACGCAAACGATACCTTCATGAAAGATAAGGAGATGCAGGAACGCTTGCTGAACCTTAACCCTAATTCTTTCCGCAAAATGGTGACCACCTTGTTGGAAGCTAATGGACGGGGTTATTGGGATACCACTGAGGAGAATTTAGACCGTTTGCGTGAATTGTATCAGGAAGTCGAAAACCGAATTGAGGGAATCGATTAAAGACGACCCACGTAGAGACGTTACATGTAACGTCTCTACATTTTGGTGGGGTGTCGATATGTTGATGAAATTTGGTTTATGTATTTTTCGTGCCACCCACGTAGAGACGTTACATGTAACGTCTCTACATTTTGGTGGGGTGTCGATATGTTGATGAAATTTGGTTTACGTATTTTTCGTGCCACCCACGTAGAGACGTTACATGTAACGTCTCTACATTTTGGTGGGGTGTCGATATGTTGATGAAATTTGGTTTACGTATTTTTCGTGCCACCCACGTAGAGACGTTACATGTA
>JAHHIC010000040.1 GCA_019359035.1 Scytonematopsis contorta HA4267-MV1
TATTTTTCGTGCCACCCACGTAGAGACGTTACATGTAACGTCTCTACATTTTGGTGGGGTGTCGATATGTTGATGAAATTTGGTTTATGTATTTTTCGTGCCACCCACGTAGAGACGTTACATGTAACGTCTCTACATTTTGGTGGGGTGTCGATATGTTGATGAAATTTGGTTTATGTATTTTTCGTGCCACCCACGTAGAGACGTTACATGTAACGTCTCTACATTTTGGTGGGGTGTCGATATGTTGATGAAATTTGGTTTATGTATTTTTCGTGCCACCCACGTAGAGACGTTACATGTAACGTCTCTACATTTTGTTGGGGTGTAGATATGTTGATGAAATCTGGTTTATGTATTTTTTGTGTGACCCACGTAGAGACGTTACATGTAACGTCTCTACATGTAACGTCTCTTACAGTTAATATTTTTACATTTGTAGGTATTTATTTTTTGATTAAATTACTTTTAAATATTTACCGTATAAATCTGTAGAGACGTTACACAATCTTTCAATACATAATTTATAAATGTAAATTATTTCCAAATAAACATTTATGACTTTATTTCAAGGTAAATATCGGATTGAATCTACACGGTTGCCTAATCACGATTATGCTTCAAATGGATTCTATTTCGTCACTATTTGTATAGATAAACGTCAACATTTTTTTGGTGATATTATAAATGGTCAGATGTATTTATCAGCAGTTGGACAAATAGCAGAAAAATACTGGACGGAAATACCTAGACATTCTAAAAATACTGTTGTTGATACATTTGTATTTATGCCCGACCACATGCATGGAATTATCATAATTGATAATCCTACTCCTGAATATAAGGATGTTGTATCTAATGTTTCGACATTAATGGATGATAATCATGAATATGATATTTCCAGGGCAATGTCGGAAATTTCACCAGCAGCTGGTTCTTTAAGTGTTATTTTGCGGTCGTATAAAGCTGCTGTTAAGCGATGGTGCAAAATCAATGGTTATCCTGACTTCGGTTGGCAAGAAAGGTTTTATGAACACATTATTCGTAAAGATGATTATTCTTTAAATCACATTCGAGAATACATATTCCATAATCCTGTAAAATGGGAATATGAAAAGAATAATCCCGTAGGTTTATGGATGTAAAATCTTATGCTGTAGAAATCAATCTTAATACAAGGCGTTTGAAATTCTAGATAATCCTGAGAGTTTATCGGGTGAAGATGTTTTGGTCGGTTTTGTCTTAAATTTGAGGAGTATTTGGTAATTATCAAAGTCAACAGTAAAACTCCTAGTGACTAAGCATTCATTGCGAAAGCCTCATTTTTATCAAAATCCAGTCTTTTGGGAGAAAACGTGGAAGACAAAAGCCAAATAAACTTTGACATTTTAGCTTTTTCTGTTAAAATTCTCCCAAATCGAAAAGACATATATGCCCCCTGTCATTAGCTAAAGATATTAATTAACGAGAGATATTAGCGAGAGGTTCGACTTTTGCTAGATAAATTAAGTATGACTTCAAGGGTGATAAGAATCTCTAAAAAAATAAATATGCTCGCTTGTCAATCAGGTGCAGCGACTTTTCTTTCACTTACGTGATTGATTGACCAACGATGGTCAATTTCCACCGAAGAGAACTGGCACATTTCTTCTAGCTGCTTTTGTTGAACGGCTGCTTTTCTGAGAGTGATTATCAGTTGATTTACTTGATTTCGCAAGTTAGGATTTTGATGCACTGCTGTCATAGTTTGTCTTTCCAGCATTTGCAGTAGTAGTTCGTAGTGGATAGGTGACGGTAGAGGAATTTGATCCATGTAGGTAATGTGCTATTTTATATGTCTAGTTTAAAAGCGAAGAGAATTTATTCGCTATACAGAGAATTGTTACATATACACAAAATAATTGGTTAAAGCGTTGATTCGGTAGCTGATGAAGTTTTGGCAAAGAGTTGATTAATTGCCAATTCTGGATCTGGTTGTTTTACCAATGATTCACCGACCAACACGGCAGATGCTCCTGCTTGTGAAACCACATTCAGGTCATTATAATTATGTAAACCAGACTCACTTACAACTAGAATACCCTTTTGTTGCAACTGGTTGCCTCTAGCTGACAAAAGCTGGACGGTTGTTTGCAGGTCAACAGAGAAATCTTCCAAGTTGCGGTTGTTTATGCCTATTAAACAGACCCCATTCAAAGCTAACACACGGTCAAGTTCTTCGAGGGTATGAACTTCAATCAAAGTTACCATTTTTAAGGCGTTAGCTATCTTGACAAAATATTGTAAATCTTGGTCATTAAGAATAGCCGCAATTAATAGCACTGCATCAGCACCTTGAATTCGTGCCATGTACATCTGGTAAGGGTAGATGATAAATTCCTTGCACAGCAAAGGTAAATCTACGGTTGCGCGGATTTTTGCTAAGTTTTCAAAGCTACCTTGAAAGAATTTTTCGTCTGTAAGTACAGAAAGACAGCTAGCTCCACCTTTTTGATATTTCACAGCAATTTCTACTGGGTCAAAATCTTCTCGTAAAACACCTTTGCTGGGAGAAGCTTTTTTTACTTCTGCAATTAAAGCTGGTGTTGTTGAACTTTGACGTAACGCAGTGACAAAATCACGGGTTGGGGGTGCGTCAGGAAGTTTTTTTTGTAACTCGTGCAAAGGCAGTTTTTCCCGCATTTGCTCAACTTCTTGTTCTTTGTGCCAGACTATTTCTTCTAAGATATTGTTGGGTTCAGAGTCAGGTATAGCACTTTGATACTGTAGTACAGATACAGCAATAGGGCGATTAGGGCAACGGCGACGAATTTGCATTTTTGTTGACGGTTGACGGTTGATGGTTGACGATTGACGGTTGACGGTTGACGGTTGGTGCTTAACAATAATCAGTTAACAGTTAGCAGTCAACAGTTAACAGTCAACAGCCAACACTCTAAGCAGCTCGTTTATAGGCTTCGTCTAATACTTCCGAAAGTGTGGGATGTGCGTGAACTAAATGAGCTAAGGTATATACGCTTTGACGATTCGCTATGGCAAATGAGGCTTCGTGGATAATATCTGAGGCATGAATTCCAAAAATGTGAACCCCTAAGACTTCTCCTGTGTCTTTTCGATAGACAACTTTTGCCATTCCGTCAACGTCTCCTTCTGCTAAAGCTTTGGAATTTCCTTTGAAGTAACTTTTGCTGACTCCAACTTCAAATCCTTCTGCTTTTCCTAAGTCTTTTGCTGCGGCTTCTGTTAGACCTACGTAACTTACTTCTGGATGGGTAAAGGCTGCTGCGGGTATACTCAGATAATCAACTTGCTTGTTTTTACCTATTATGTTTTCTACAGCTATGATACCTTGAGCTGATGCAGCATGAGCTAACATCATTTTTCCTGTCGCATCACCAATTGCCCACAAGTTAGGCACTACTTCCCCTGCGCTTAATACGGCCATACTGTCGTTGACTGGTATGTAATTTCGACGGTCGAGTTCCACTCCTATTGACTCTAAGCCAAGATTTTTCGTTGCAGGAATGCGTCCTGTTGCTACTAAGCAAGCGTCTACTTCCAACACATCTACATCTTCTTTGGTTTTGAAATTGGCTAACTCAATTACTACCGGTGAACCAGGAATTACTCGCTTAGCATAAATTCCTACATAAGTCTCTATGTCACGAGGAGTAATTAAAGCTCTTTCGGCTAGCTTGGCTATATCGCGGTCAAATCCTGGCATTAATTGGTCAAGGGCTTCTATCATCGTGATTTCGCAGCCCAAAGCGGAATAAACATCAGAGAATTCTAACCCTATGTATCCACTACCAATAATTGCTATCCAATCGGGTAGCCAATCTAACTTGACCGCTTGGTCGCTAGTAAATACTGTTTTGCCGTCTACCTCAATCCCAGGAGGCACAAAGGGAATTGAACCGGGAGAAAGCATTATATCTTTGGCGGTAATCGTTTTTTCTCCGTCACTTGTGCTAACAATTACCTTTTGATGACCAGCAACTTTTCCCCAACCTCTTATGATATCTACTCCCAGACGCTTGAGACTGTTGGTTAAATCTCCTTGAATCTTGGATACTAAATTTCCCGCATGGTCTGCGATAGCCTGACGGTCGAACTGGACATTTTCCAGCTGAATACCTAACGCTTTAAGGTGGTGGGCATTTCTTAGCTCTCGTACCCGTCCAGAAGCGGCTAACAAAGCTTTAGAAGGGATACAACCCCTGTTCACACAGGTTCCTCCCATATCGGCAGCCTCAATAATTGCCGTTTTTAAACCGCTTGCGACAGCGTGAAGGGCAGCTCCATGACCTCCAACCCCAGCACCAATAATCACTAAATCGTAATCAAATCCCAGACTCACGTTATATTTCCCCGTCTGCTTTGCCTATTTATTCTCAACTTGACACAGAAATCAGTGCAAGCCCTTTAATTTTAAAGTCTCGCTTGATTAATTTGACGATTTACTGTGGCTTGGGGATTATATTTTTTGTGCCTCAGATTAGAGTAACATAAAGTACTCTTAATTTTTGTTTAATACTTAACTTTATATTTGTTTTATATTGTAAGGACTGGGATTTGCGAAGAATATATTTTATTTTTTTAGTAAAAAACACCACATGAGAAATGTGGTGTGAGTTATCAACTTTACCTAGCCTTGTTTAAACTGCGAATTGCGAATTGCGTTCACGTAGTGGAGCGTAGCGCTTATTGTAAATTGGTATTACTTGCTAGCTGAACTCATACCAGCCAACTTTTGCTGTTCTTCCAATTTTGCAGCTTTAAACTTAGTCGCCAATTGCTCAGATTGGTCAGAGCTAAAGTTGTTGCGGATGGTCGCGAACATTGTGCTTTCTTCTTGACGAATGTGGTCACCCACTTCTCCCATCAACTGTTTTACTTTATCCTTAAATTGAGGTGAAGATGGGCTAATTCCCTTAATTTCATCTAAAAGCACCTTCATGTGAGCTTGTTCATCGTATAATTCTTGGGTATTGTCTTCACCATATTGTGGACGAACCGCTGGGTAAACAACTTTTTCTTCCGCAATAGAGTGTACCAAAAGGTCTTTATAAATTTGACCAAAATATTCTTCGATTTTCTGGGGGTCGTTACTAGCCAACAACTGTGTAAACAGAGTATTAACTTTATTATGGTCTAAGCGAATAATATCCTGGATATTCATATCTTGCTTATCGCTGTTTTGTGTAACAGCGCTGCCAAATACTCCACTCAATGCTGCCATTGCGTCTTGTACTCGTGCCCAGATACCTTGGTCTGCGTCTTGTCCAGTTAGCTCACGGACACCCAATATTTCTAAAATACCTTTGAGTTGCTCTTGGTGAGCACGGTTTTCAAAGTTAACGGTATTCAGGGGTCCAATTGCCATCATTACGTCAGCACCTACTTTTTGTGCTGCTTTGTGAATGGTCAAACCGCTCATAACTTGTTGATGTTTAAGTAATTCGTGTTGAAATACTTTTTCATACAAGTTAAGCTCAGAACCTTGCATCAACTGCTTGGCCTTTTTCACCATTTCTTGAACGGTTTTATCGGGTTCACTTTGGACACCATACTGAACCATAACTGTTTCCAGAATACCCAAGTTCTTTTGGTCATCCTTTAGCATGTTGTTGATGTTATCGCAAATCTCGCTATCGGAACATTCCTTTATGAACTGTTGCTCGTTCTCAATCAATAACTGCTGTACTTGTTTCATATCAGCCAATTTGGCTGCTATAGCAGAGCGTTTAGTGTTATCTAATGTAGCTACCATGATGTGTTCTCCTCTGACAATTTTTTTTGCAACTTATTTGCTTCATTGCCACTTATTAGGTTCACACACCGATGAGTAAGATTCCATCTTTCTTTTGAACGATAGCTTAGGTAACTTTAGGTAGAAAAAGTTTATTATCAACATTTAACAGTCAAGCATCAACCGTTAACAGTCAACAGTCATATGCTAAAAGCAGTTAAAGTAAAACCAAATTCTAAAATACAAAAAATTACAGAAGAGGCTGATGGTAGTTTAAATGTACATTTAAAATCGCACCCTGTGGATGGTAAAGCAAATGATGAGTTAATTAAATTACTCGCGGAAAAATTTAATGTACCGAAGTCTTATGTTACTATTAAATCTGGATTGTCTTCTCGGCAAAAATTGGTAGAAATTGACGTATAGGAAGTTTTGTTCGCATCACGAACAAAACTTAAAACCCTTTTAAAATTCTTGAGTTATACTGATATAGCCTGCTTGTTGTTTTACTCGTTCTATCCAAGCAGCAATTGCGGAAAATTTTGCTAAATCAAAGCCTCCTTCGTTTGCTACATGAGTATAAGCAAAAAGTGCAATATCAGCGATAGTGTAGCGCTCTCCTACAAAAAAATTATAATTTTGTAAGTGGTCTTCTATCAGCTTTAATGCTGCATAACCTGGTTCTCGTCTTTGTTCTATAGCTTGTTTGTATTCCGAAGGTTTACATAGAACAGAAGTCCAAAATCTGGAACTAGCAATTGGTTCACGAATGGATTGTTCAAAACATAACCATTGGAAAACTTGTGCTCTTAAATAGCGGTCGTAGGGTAAAAATTCTGTTCCTTCACTTAGGTAAATTAAGATGGCGTTTGATTCTGTCAGGTATTTTGCTGAGTCCATTTCTATTACTGGAACTTTACCGACAGGATTCTTTGCGAGAAATTCTGGGGTTCGTGTCTCTCCTTGTAGTATGTTAGTCTCTATTCGCTCAAAGGGAACACCCAGTTGCGTTAATAAAAGCCGAATCTTATAACAATTACCTGAAGGTAAAAAATCGTACAAACGCAGCGTTTCCATGCTAAAAACTGGGGTGAAGTGGTCAGTTATGAAGGGATAAAATATAGTATTTTATCAAAATATCAAATATATACGATAAAATTTATAAAGACAACAACTAGGCACAATTATCTGAAAAGCGGAAATAACAAAAGTATTATTTATGTCCAGTATTTAATTAATTTTAATCAGTTTTAAAATATATACGAGTATAAATTTATGTGTGGAAGATTTACTTTGCACTCAAGTGCTCAAGAAATCGCTGAAATCTTTGATTTAAATAATTTGAGCGATATAGAACCGCAATATAATATTGCACCTACTCAGTTGGTGGGGACGATATTAAATAATTCTGAAGATAATACACGCGAATATAATTTGTTCCGCTGGGGATTAATACCTTCTTGGGCAAAGGACAAAAGCATGGGGGCTAAACTAATTAATGCAAGAGCGGAAACTGTGGCAGAAAAACCCTCTTTTCGTAATGCTTTCAAGCGACGACGTTGTTTAATTGTTGCTGATGGGTTTTACGAGTGGCAAAAAACCGATGGTAAAAAGCAACCATTTTATTTTCGCTTGAACTCAGAGCAACCTTTCGGCTTTGCGGGGTTGTGGTCCAAGTGGGAATCTCCGGAAGGAGAGGAAATAAATTCTTGCACCATTTTGACCACGGAAGCCAACGAACTATTGAAACCACTGCACGATAGAATGCCAGTAATTTTGTTCGCTAAGGATTATGATTTATGGTTAGACCCAAAAGTACAAGCATCCGAACCGCTGCAAAAGTTACTAAATCCCTATCCTGAAAGCGCGATGACTGGTTACCCGGTTAGCACTATTGTAAACAATCCTAAGCATAATGGTTCTGATTGCATAGCAACATTAAGCAAGCCTTAATTTTTCCTGTAAATCAGCTACATTAAAGCTATTGGCTCCTAATCAACAGATAATAAATACTAAAGAAACTTTTTTTCGCCATTAGTCACCGTAATTAGTCATAGTAGAGAGGGCATATGCCAAGAACGCAAAAAAACGATAATTTTGTTGACAAGTCTTTTACTGTTATGGCAGATATCATTCTCAAGATGCTGCCGACTAATAAAAAAGCTAAAGAGGCTTTTGTATATTATCGCGATGGTATGTCCGCTCAGGCTGAGGGAGAATACGCGGAGGCTTTGGATAACTATAAACAAGCTCTAGAATTGGAAGAGGACTCTAACGACAGAAGTTACATCCTCTATAATATGGGTTTGATTTATGCCAGCAACGGAGACCATGAAACTGCGTTGGATTTATATCACCAAGCTTTGGATTTAAACCCTCGTTCATCAAGTGCTTTGAATAATATCGCCTGTATTTATCACTATAAAGGAGAAAAGGCGAAGGAAGAAGGAGACCAAGACGGAGGGGAAGCTCTGTTTGATGTTGCTGCTGATTATTGGATTCGAGCTGTTCGCTTGGCCCCTAATAATTATATTGAAGCTCAAAACTGGTTAAAAACTACCGGACGACTACAAGTTGATATATTCTTTTAATTTGTTGACGGTTGACGGTTGACGGTTGACGGTTGACGGTTGACGGTTCACAGTTGACGGTTCACAGTTGACTGTTATTATTTTTTCAGTTAATAACTCACCCAAAAGTCAACATTTAACAGTCAACCGTCAACAGTCAACAGTTAACACTTAACAATTTTTATGATTGACAAAGAACAAGTTCACAAAGTAGCGCTTCTTGCACGTTTGGAGTTAACAAGCGAAGAGGAAGAAAAGTTTACTACTCAGTTGGGTAGTATTCTTGGGTATATAGAACAATTAAGTGAGTTGGATGTTACCGATGTGTCTCCGACGACTAGAGCTATTGATGTGAGTAATGTAACACGTACTGATGATTTGCAACCCTATCCAGAGAGGGAAGCGATTCTTAATGGTGCTCCTGACAGAGAAGAAGAGTTTTTTAAAGTACCAAAAATTCTTAATCAGGACAGTTAGGGAATAGAGAGTGGGGAGTGGGGAGTGGTGTAAGTTATAATTCATACCTTTTGGCAGATGATTCTAGAAAAAGAATTTGAGCTTATAGGTATGGTGGAAATTAATCACCACTCCTTTTTTTTCAGGGAATATATAGTTATGGGTTTAGGAATCCTCAAGGATGGCAAGTGGCTATCCCAACGAGAGCAAGAAGATTCTGATGGAAAATTTGTTCGTCCTTCTACGACTTTTCGTAATCAGATTACCGCAGATGGTTCAAGTGAGTTTAAAGCTGAAGAAGGACGTTACCATTTGTATATATCTTGGGCTTGTCCTTGGGCTTGTCGTACTGCGATTATGCGGCAATTGAAAGGTTTACAAAATGTTATTGGTTTATCTGTGGTAGCTGCGGAAATTCACGATAATAGCTGGGAATTTTCTGATGAACCAGGTAGCATTCCTGACACTATTAACGATACACAATATCTTTGGCAAATTTATCTGAAAGCTGACCCTAGTTATAGCGGACGAGTTACAGTTCCTGTTTTATGGGATAAGAAAACAAGCACGATTGTGAATAATGAATCCCGTGAAATTATACGGATGTTTGATATTCAGTTTGCTGCGTTTGCTAATAAAAATGTAGATTTTTATCCTCAAGATTTAGGAAAATTAATAGACCAAACAATTGACGCTATTTATCAACCTATCAATAATGGTGTTTACCGTGCAGGATTTGCGACTAAGCAGTCCGCTTATAATGAAGCTGTAACTGAGTTATTTGATGCACTTGACTATTGGGAAGATGTGTTAGGGAAAAATCGCTATCTTTGTGGAGATAAAATAACTGAGGCTGACTGGTGTTTATTTACTACTTTGTTCCGTTTTGATACTGTTTATTATGGGCATTTTAAATGTAATTTACGTCGGATTATTGATTATCCTAATTTGTGGAATTACCTGAAGGAACTTTATCAATATCCAGGTGTGAGGGAAACGTGTAATCTTGACCATATTAAGCGGCATTATTATATTAGCCATTCATCTGTGAATCCTACTGGGATTGTACCCAAAGGACCACTCATTGATTTTGATGAATCTCATAATCGAAGTCAAATTTTTTCATAATTGATGAATTTTGTAGAGACGTTACATGTAACGTCTCTACATTTTGGGGTTATGGTATTTGATGACTGTGTTATTTTTGACTAACTACAGATTTTTTGCAATGTGGCTATAAAGTTTGGGTAGGATATGCTTGCTGCTTCTGCTCGTCGGATGATTGTTTTATCCTTAGCATTTAGCGCTGCTACTGCCAAACTCATGGCTATTCTATGGTCTGTAAAACTGTCTAGCTCTGTGCCTGTTAGCGGTGTTCCTCCGATTATTTCCATCCCGTCGTGTAATTCTGTGATTTGTGCCCCCATTTTATTTAATTGCTGTGCCATCACAGTAATGCGATCGCTTTCTTTGACACGGAGTTCTTCTGCGTCTTTGATAACAGTCGTACCTTCGGCAAATACGGCTGCGACTGCCAAAATAGGTATTTCGTCAATAAGTCGGGGAATTATATCCCCAGAAATTTCGCAGCTTTTGAGACGACTGGAACGAACACGCAAATCAGCTACTGGTTCCCCAGCTACCTCGCGCTTATTTTCTTGTTGAATATCGGCTCCCATCATGGCTAAGGCTTCTAAAATTCCTGTGCGAGTTGGGTTTACACCGATATTTTCTATAACTAGTTCCGAACCAGGTACAATGGCTGCAGCTACCATCCAAAAAGCAGCAGAACTAATATCTCCAGGTACAACTACTGATTGTCCATGTAATTTAGATGGTCCAATAATAGTAACACTATGAGTTTCTGGGTCTACCTCCAATTCTGCTCCAAAAGCCTTCAACATTCGCTCGCTGTGGTCACGGGACAGAGCTGGTTCGGTGACTGTTGTTTTACCTTCGGTCATTAAACCCGCAAGAAGAATACAAGATTTGACTTGGGCGGAAGCTATGGGAGAATTGTAATGTATTGGTTTAAGTTTTGTTCCATGAACTGCAAGGGGTGCTAACGAGTTACCTTTACGTCCCCAAATTTCAGCTCCCATTTGTTGTAAAGGTTTTACAACACGGGACATAGGACGGGAACGCAATGAATTATCACCCGTTACGGCAAAAAAGCGTTCTGGATGAGAAGCTAACAGCCCCAGCATTAAGCGTAAGGTAGTACCAGAATTACCAGCATCTAAAACATTTGCTGGTTCTTGCAAGTTACCTAAACCAATACCTCTGACACGCACCAATTCTGTATTGAGTTCAGAAAATTCTGCTCCCATAGATTGGAAACAGCTAGCGGTGCTACGGGGGTCTTCCCCTAACAAAAGTCCTTCTATGTGGGTTTCACCTGTACTGATGGCTCCCAACATTAAAGCTCGGTGAGAGATAGATTTATCTCCTGGCACCCGGATGCGTCCTTTTAGCGATAACTGTATGGTTGGTGGCAGAATTGTTAAATTCTGAGAAAAGTTATCTTTGTTTTCTATTGTGATAACAAAAGCCGACATTAGGATAAACTGGCGTATGATTGCACCGGAAGTTTTTACTGAAGGATGAAGATTCTAGGACTTTCGCCTAAGAACTGCCCCCGAAGAGCATAGGATGAAATGTGAAATATGAATATGAAATATGAAGTAAGAAGTTTTATTTATGCTTCTGCCTCCTTTTGATGGCACAATGCGATGTTACGCATATAGTTTTGTTATTTAGTCTATAGTAAAAAATCTCCAGTCTCCAGTAAAAATACTTATTGACAATTGACAATTAACTAATGACTAAATACAAAATTTGCCTGAACCTTAGAAACCTCATACTTAAATAAAATTACTTCCTCGCTAGTATCCTACCGCGCTTATTGACTTCCTAGTTATTCCGATTTTACGGAGTTTACTTTCTATCACACAAATCATTCCTCACACACCGGAACATGCTTACTCATCACCGTAAACCTGTATGTCTATCGCTGATTTCCACTGACTTACCGTTGTCATCTATTGTGGAAACAGCTGGAACGTTGTATCAAAAAGATAATGAAAGATTTCATTTACTTTTGGCTGCTCCAACTCCAAAAAATTACGAGGCCGCAATTACCCCCAGCAGTCCCAGGCTTTTATGGTTAGAAATTTCACCCTACCGAGTGACTATGACGATGCAAGGTAATGGGCAATTAAGTTATCGTCACTTTTGGGAACAGGGTGTTTATGGTATTACTCGTTACTGGTTACCAACGGAGTCATTACAACCTCAACAGCCTATCCGCTTACGCAATTTCACTCGCAGTTTAACTTTGAGTGGACACCCTCTACCGGAAAATTTGCGGGTGGAATATGAGTTATGGTCGGGTAAGGTTCAACTCGGAAGTTACATTTTAAATTTGGATATTCAGCATTAGTGGTTGATTGTTGACTGCTGACTGTTGACTGCTGACTGTTGATTGAATTTTTATCAAAACTCAAAATTCAAAACTTTTTAGTGTTTTGCTTCAATGGAAATAGAGACCGTAAAATTACGGTCTCTATTTATGTAACCTATTTAATTTAAATTACTATTTCTTTTACAGGTTTTGCAGGAAACCAATTACTCCGTGTCCGGTTGCTAATTCTAATGCTATTAGGGAGACAAAGCCAATCATTGCTAAACGACCGTTGAACATTTCTGCGAAAGGTGTGAATCCTGCACGGCTTCCTTGCTCGTCTACATATACCTTTGGCTCTACTGCAAAGTTGTTTAGCTTGCCTTCGTTGTCGATTATTGGACTTGTACGCATTGTGTTTTTCCCCGTTTGTTTGCTTATGTTAAGAACTGTAACATTAATTATTAAGCTTTGTAAAGAGTCTTATAACAATTTTGCTTAACATTGGGTTTTGTTTTGCTTATAAGTCTATTGGGGTATGGGGTTGAGGTTTATATATTTGTCACTTCTCCAGATGTAGAGACTAACATGTTTAGTCTCTACGTTTTGGGGGTGGGGAAAATTGATAGAAAGTGCTGTTGGGTTGGATTTGGCTGTTTTTTTTCAGGTAGAATTAAGACCTATTCTTTTTTAATAGCGAAAATTTTGATAACTTTATCAAAGTTTTCATTTAAAATGAAATGTTAATTACAGATTTTCGGAATTAATTTAGCTATAAGGTGAGGTCTGGCTGTGGGTCCACGTGCGCGTAGCGTGTCTGAAGGGCATAGCATCTCTACAGGAGATTCCCATCCCCAAGTTAGTGAGGTGAAAATACAAAGTTTCACTGCGTCGGATGTTTCTAGTAAGCAAATCAAAAAGTCGCAGCGTGCGACTGGTGGTTTTGCTTTACTTGATAGTCTTCGTCGTCACGGGGTTGAGGTGATTTTTGGCTATCCCGGTGGTGCTATTCTGCCTATTTATGATGATTTGTATAAAGTAGAGTCGGGTGAAGGTGGTCTTAAGCACATCCTGGTACGGCATGAGCAAGCTGCAGCCCATGCTGCTGATGGTTATGCTCGTGCTACTGGTAAGGTAGGTGTGTGTTTTGGTACTTCTGGACCTGGTGCAACAAATTTGGTCACGGGTATTGCTACTGCCTATATGGACTCTATCCCGTTGATTGTTGTTACCGGACAAGTTGCTAGACCTGCTATTGGTACGGATGCTTTCCAAGAAACTGATATATATGGTATTACCCTGCCTATTGTTAAGCACTCCTATGTGGTGCGCGATACTCAGGATATGGCGCGGATTGTTGCGGAAGCGGTTCACATTGCTACTACTGGCCGTCCGGGGCCTGTGTTGATTGATGTACCCAAGGATGTGGCTTTGGAAGAGTTTGATTATTTGCCTGTAGAACCGGGTGATGTAAAACTTCCTGGGTATCGTCCTACGGTAAGGGGTAATTCTCGCCAAATTAGTGCTGCCCTACAGTTAATTCGTAAAAGTCGCCGTCCTTTACTGTATGTTGGTGGTGGTGCGATTGCTTCTGGCGCTCATAAGCAAATTCAGGAGTTAGCTGAGTTGTTCTGTATGCCCGTCACTACTACTTTGATGGGTATTGGTGCTTTTGATGAACATCATCCTCTGGCTCTGGGGATGTTGGGGATGCATGGTACTGCTTATGCTAACTTTGCTGTTAGTGATTGCGATTTGTTGATTTGTGTGGGTGCTAGGTTTGATGACCGGGTTACAGGTAAGCTAGATGAATTTGCTTCCCGTGCTCAGGTTATTCATATCGATATTGACCCTGCGGAAGTTGGCAAAAATAGGGTTCCTGAGGTGCCTATTGTTGGTGACGTGAAAAATGTCTTGCAAGATATTTTATTGCGATGTCACAGAATGGGTGTTAAGAGTACGCCAAACCAAACTCAGGAATGGCTGAATTTAATTAATCGCTGGAAGGAAGAGTATCCTCTGGAGGTGCCGATACATCCTGATAGTATTTCTCCTCAAGAGGCGATTTCTGAAGTTGGACGTCAGGCTCCTAATGCTTTTTATACTACTGATGTTGGTCAACATCAAATGTGGGCAGCGCAATTCCTGAAAAATGGCCCCCGTCGCTGGATTTCTAGTGCTGGTTTGGGGACGATGGGTTTTGGTGTTCCTGCTGCGATGGGAGCAAAAGTGGCTTTCCCTGATGAGGAAGTTATTTGTATCAGTGGGGATGCTAGCTTTCAGATGTGCTTGCAGGAGTTGGGCACGCTTTCACAGTATGGGATAAATGTCAAGACTGTGATTGTAAATAATGGCTGGCAAGGGATGGTTCGTCAATGGCAGCAAGCTTTTTATGGCGAGCGCTATTCTTCTTCTAATATGGAAGTGGGGATGCCTGATATTGAACTTTTGTGCCAAGCTTATGGTATTAAGGGTATGGTGGTTAAGAGCCGCGATGAGTTTAAGAGTGCGGTAGCTGAAATGTTGGCGCATAATGGCCCAGTTATTCTTAATGTCCATGTGACTAAAGACGAGAACTGTTACCCAATGGTTGCTCCTGGTAAGAGTAATGCTCAAATGGTTGGTTTGCCAAAACAGTCACCTAAGACGAATGCTGGACCGAAGGTTTGCAGCAACTGTGGTACAAATAATTTGCCGAATCACAATTTTTGTTCTGAATGTGGAACTAAGTTGTAGGTTTTGTTGATTGAAGGTTTTAATTTTTATCACCGATTTGACGCGCAGAGAATATTATTTTCTCTGCGTTTTTTTTTGCAAAATAAAATAAAAAGTGCTTCGGCTTCTTCAAAATTACCTTTTATGCTTAAATTTTAAATGTAGCAACTATATTTCATTCGTTTATGCGTAAATATATCAATAAAGACATAAATTACGAACCGCTAAGAAGCCAAGCAAGTCAAGAGTATAAGAGTATAAATTTATGCCAGTGTCAGGCTATTTCCCAAGAAGAAAAAATAGGTATTCATGCTAGTGCCCTTTGACTTATACACGGATAGAAATTATTTAGGAGTGTTATATTCTAAAAATATTAATTCAAATTTGTGTATTTTCAAATGTATTGTAATAAGTTATCAACATATAAATATATTTAGTGAACATTGACTAATCACTCTAATTTCGATATAGAGAAAATAGCCTTAATTGCCAAACTAACGCAAACTGGTGTAAAACATACGCCAGAAAAAATAGTTAGGATTGCGAAACTTGCTGATAGTAAAATAGTTTTTTTAGAAGAAGGAAAAGCAGGTAGAAGAGGCAGTGGACTAGCGCATATCTTACAGCAACATAGAGAGGATTTTCAAAGACGTGGAATTTTGGAACATGAAATACCAGATGCTGTAATGACAGCTGTGATATCAGGGAGATTTCTGGGTTATCAAGGCACAGTAGAACCGCGTAGGGAAATATATGAAGTTATTTTCAACGGACAAACGCAATATATAGCTGTAAGTGTAGGTGATAATGGGTATATAGTGGGAGCTAATCCTGCTTCGTTACCTTGAGCTAATTTAAATGTATGGCAATCAAAATTAAACTAATGCTCGATTACGGATGTGAACCTTTATGGTGGGCAGATGGTGATAAGGTCGGGAACATTGACCCAAAAAAACTTCCTTTAAGCCAAGCTACAATTATTCGTCTGCACAAATTGGCAACAACTTATAATGCCACTTTAAACTGGGCAGACCCTGGTAATTCTCCAGGTTTTCCGACTTTGGAGAGTGAAGCTGCTTTTGAAGAAGAAGAAATTAGCTTATGGAAACAACTGCAACAGGAGCTTGCACCTAATTATGAAGTTGTTTACTTTTGCGAGCGTTTAGGCAAAGTTATAAGTCATTTGAGTGAATTGGAAGTTTTGCGTTAATCAGTTTTTGCTTTCTCAAATAGCCTCGTGTAGTTGACTGTGTTACATTTATTAATCATCAAATCTTTGTGTATAGCTTTCAAATAATTCATCAATTTTTTGTGAATCGTAAACGATGGTTCCTCGTTCATCTCGAAAAGTGCGGTCGCTCGCTCCTTTAAAGGAAAGCCAGTTAAAACTGGTGGTGACAGCGAATTTGTTATCTGAGAAAGTGTTTATAAAATAATTATTAAGCCTTTTAGAGCAAGAATGTAAATACAGCAATTTGCAGGTAAATAATATGCATAAGTTTAATATCAAACTCTTGTGGGGTGGGCATCCTTGCCCGCCTGCTTATATTTTACTAACTTGAGATTTGCTGTATGTGTTCCAAAGTTTACCTGTGAAATCATATGTTGGTGAAGTTGTTAATACCTCATCAACATATTTATAATTTACCAAAAAATATTTAGTTAATAGGTACTAACGGAGCCGTAGCAATCTCTTTCAGACTAACCGAAGCCAGAAGTTCTTGCCATTGTTTGATAATAATTGGATTGTTGGGTTGCTCGATATGTAATGTAAAAAGTGTTGCTACACAGTCATACCAAACCCCATGTTTACCGAAAGCAGCTACCCGCTTCAATGCATCTTGCTGTTGCATTGCTGTCGCAACTTCAGTATTAGGCTGAATGCGTTGAATCCAACCATCAACATAAGGTGTACTGGGGCTAAGTTTTCCATCAGTTTTCAGTGCCAAGAACCACTGATAATTTTTACCAACAGTTAAAGGGGGTGCTGAACTAGGTAATTTGATGGCAATCACACCCGATTTTTCAGCTACTGGAATGGTCATACTGTAGTGCATTTTGCCAGCTTCATCCTTGATGCTGAACACAGATTCTTTCGCGTTAGAAGCTGGAATATGCACCATAATGGTGGGACGTTCGGACACCGTTGTACCGTAGTAGCTTTGAGGTAAGACCGCTATGAGTGTAGCTGCATCTGCTGCGGTAGGTAAATTGCTTCTAGAAGCTCCTCCCGTTGTTCGTATAGGTGTAGTATTCTGCGTTGCTGGAGTAAATATATTACTACGGGAAGTTCCTCTACTTGGCTGGCTAGGGGTATTATTCCCTTGCGCTGGAGTTATTAATCTACCACGAGAAGCCCCCCCAGTTGTTTGACGAGGAGCGGCACTTTGAGGTGGTTTAAATGTGACAGCGTAGGCACTGACACTACTAGTAACTAAAGCAATGACGCCTAATGCATTTACTAAATATCGACGTTTCATGATTTTTCAGATGTTTCTAGTTGGTTGTGACATAAAATACTGGAAATAGAATTGACGAAAAAGTTTTTGTTTACTCTATGTCTGTTCTAAATAGAGGATATACCAGCTGTTATAAACAACCAAAGAGAGAAAGTACATAGAAAAATATTTACATAATCAAGAAGTTATATTACGTAATTAAATCCAGTTTCCAACTAAGACAAAGGCAGACCAAAAGAAAGGGTCACGAAAATCAGATTGGTGAATCAGGTTGATTTGGGCTTGTCGCAGTGCTTCGGCTTTGGTAATTCTGGGTTGTTGTAGTCGTTCATAAAAGCTAGTCATAAGCATTTTTGCGGCTTTATCTTTGACAGGCCAGAGGGTGGCTACAGTGGAACGAGCACCCGATTTGACTGCTAAACCTGCCAGTCCCAGAACAGCGCGGTCATCACCTGTGGCAGTATCGCAGGCACTTAGTACGAGTAATTCAATTGCTTTTGATGAATCTTCACTACGATTTTTGAGAAGTTCTGATAATTCTTTCACATTAATTTGTCCGTCCCACGTAAGTAAGAAAGTATTTTCAAGACGGGAGCTAAACTGTCCGTGGGTTGCTAAATGGACAACATCAACACTGCTAGATTTGAGGCGATTTGCAAGGGCAGTAGTGGTAAATTTTTGGTTTAGCAACAGGTCGGAAGGCACTATTTGAGAAATTTGCTTCACTTCTAATTCTACCGCAGGTAAAGCCGCAAAACCAGCGCGGGATTCGCTAATACCAGCAACTACCGCGTTTATTTTATTTTGCTGGAGCGACTGAGCAGCAATCAGTTGCAATCCCGGTGAAAGGGCAACGGCATATTTCTCAATCAAATATTGCTTGCCGTCATATAGGGCTGTTATTGGTATATTCCGCAATTTACCATCCAAAACAAATACCAGTGTTTTGCTATCTTTCAATGCTCCATCCTGTTCTGCGGGACGAATCAGCCAATCATGAACTTGTTGAGTTAGTTGCTCTCTGCTCTTGGAATCGGAAACAGGGTTGAGGCTAGCTAATAGATTATCAAGAGTTTGTTCAATATCGGCTTTCGATTTTTGAGTCGCATAGTAACGTAGAGGTTGCCCTGTTTTGGAGAGAATTACTGCTAAACGGTCAGGTAGGATAATAGGATAAATAACTGCTGCTGTTGGGTCAACCTGGTCAATTTGCCTAGCTTTATCTATACAAGCTTCGCGGAAAAAGTTATCGAGTTCGGCGATTTGCAGCGATTCAATCAATCCACGAGCTTGTAACAAGCTAGCTTGGGTAGGTTGCTGCTCGTCCAAAAGTAAACCTACTAATTCTCGATAAACAGGCTCTACGCTTTCGCGGAAAGAAAATTGTATATCAGAGTTAATGGCTACTAAATCAGAACGTAGTGCTTGTAATGACTTCACCGCTTCAGTATAAGCCGCAATTGCTTCTGGTTTATTACCTTGTTGTTTATACAATTGTCCTATCTGCCATGCCGACTGAGCAATAATATTGTCAGCTTGGACTGTACGAGCAATATCTAGAGCCTTTTCGGATAATTCCTTTGCTTCAGACAACTGCTGGGTGCGACGATAGAGTTGTCCCCACTGATATAAAGCGTAAGCTTCTGCGGAAGCATCCTGAATTTTTTGGGCTGATTTAACTGTAACTGCCATTAGTTGAGCCAAATCTTTGCTTGGTACAACTCTATCGGGGTTTTCTAAGCGATTCAAGGTTGCTACAAAATTAATCGCTGCATAAAGGGAACTATGGCTAGGTGGTAATTCTTCTAATTGTTGTCGCAACTGAGGTGCGAGGGGAATAGCATGTTCTAGTTTATTGTAATCCACCAATAATTTAAAACGAGCTAAACCCGCTTGTAAAGCTTCGGCTGGGTTTGTAGCTGCTGTTTGTGCGTCTTCAAAGTAATTTAATGCTGCTTCCGGGTCTTGTTGATGTGAGGCTATTTTTCCCAGACTTGAGAGAATGGAACTTAACTGAGTTTTTGCTGCAATTTTATTTGCTGTTGCTAAACTTTGTTCTAAAACTTGTTGGCTTTTGCTATCACCAATTGCATGAAGAGCCAAACCAAGCGAACGCAATCCACTGACTTTGACTTCCGAATCCGGCATTGTTGCTAACTTTTGCGTTAGCATTTCTAATTGTTTCTTTGAGCGACGATAAAATCCTAAACTTTGTAAAGCTTGTGCTTGGTTAATTTGGCTACCCAGACTACCTATTGTATCCCCAGCCTGCTCGTAATATTTTTGTGCTTGTTGCCAGCTTGTAAGAGCATTTTCCCCTCGACCTTTACGAAGTTCTAAATTTGCTTTTGTGTTAAGTATTTGTGCCCAAATAATCGCATCGGCAGAGTAGTTAGCCGTTTGTAAAATTTTTACACTTTGCTCGATAGATTTTTCCGCTGCTTCCCACTGATTAAGTTCCTGTTGTGCAAGTGAGAGATAACTTAAACTTAGGGCTTCATTCATACGTTCGCCTTTAGCTTGATACTGTTGTGCTGCTGTTTCCCAAGCCTTAACAGCTTCTGCAAAACGCCCTAAACTGTAAAGTTTTCGTCCCTCTGAGAGCATATTAATTGATTGGGCAAAAGAGAGGGCAGGGGTTGTTACTGCTGGAGATGCTTTGACTGGTGTAATAGCGAATACGGTTAACATAGTTATAATACTTAAACTGATATAAAGCCAGCGACTTTTTTTAATTTGGAAAACCATAAATAATTACCGTTCCTTAATAGCAGCACAGGTTAATATTTGTTGCGTCTGACGATTAGATACATCTGCAACTAACTCAATTTTGCCCAGTTCATTACGTCGCCAAGAAGTAGCTTCAACAAGAACCTCTGCTGGTTTAGTTATTTGAACTGTGACGTAGCTATTACTCCTATATGCCGAGATATCGCGGATATCAGACCAAGTGCGTTCGCTCGTCACCTGTTGAGTTGGATTTTGTGGTATTCCACCCCGTCCTGTTGCTACAAAACTGCTACCAGTATTATTAGAACAACCTGTAGCAATTTGCTGTGATGAATCAACTAAGTTTACTGGTAATTCAACTAAGCCAGAACTAGGGTCAACTCCAAAATTTTTAATATCTACTGTACCGTTAACGCCAAATTCGGAACTAGCGGTGATGTCCGAGTCTGGAGTTAAGCGGTCACGGTTCTGCAAACCGATAATGCCTTGGGTACTGATGGTAATATTACCGCCACGACCTTGAACTGCATTGGCAACAATATCACTATCGTCCAAACCTACAATAATAGGAGCATTAATTCTGATATTGCCGCCATTTCCCTCTTGTCCAGCAGTGGCTGAAATTGAGCTCGCTTGCTTTAGGATGAGATTTTGCGCCTGAATCTGAACATTTCCCCCTTCGCCTGCGCTTGTAATTGCACTTATAGTTGCGCTATCGCGAAGTTGAACGTTATCGGCGTTAATTTGAACTATACCCGCATTGCCAATCCCTAAATTAGCACTCGTCACAGCGCCGTAGTTGCTCAATTTTAGTAAAGGCGTATTGACTACCACATTACCAGATGCACCAATGGGGACACCCAATAAACCAAACGCTTCTCGGTAGCCTACACTGGGATAATCAACTGTAGATGCAATCACGCTAGAATAAATTTCACCCGAAGCTTTGCCACTAATTTCGACAGACTCAGATGCATTAACAGTCAAGTCGCCTGCAGAGCCAACGCCAATGCTGGAAGTTGTCACTAAGCCACTATTTTGCAGGGCTAGAGTGCGGGTATTCAGGGTCAGATTGCCTGCGTTGCCACTACGTCCCAACGTAGTGCCTGCAATAACACTGGGAACAAAGGCTGGGGTGACTCCCCTAACGGCAATTGTATCAGCATTCACGATGACATTTCCGCCTTGTCCGTTGCTTAAAGTTGAAGACCCCAAATAGCCTCCATCTAAAATAGATAGATTCTGTGTGGAAACCGATACATTGCCAGCCTTTCCACTTCCCAGTGTAATAGTGCCTAAAACACTATATAAGTCAGGAAAGAGTGGTGAATAGCCTTCAATTAAAAGCGTTTCTGCCTTTACTGTTAAATCCCCACCCGACCCAGTGCTGTAGCTTCTGCTACTTAATTTGCCACCAGATTGAATGACTAACTGTGGGGTTGTCACAGTTATATTTCCTGCAACCCCCATCCCAACTGTTTCAGTTACTAAACCACTAGAAATTGTCACATTGTTGTTAGTTCCACTGAGGGTTAGTTTGCTAGAGGCATTCACAGTCATTTCCCCAGAGACTTCATTGCCACGATTTTGCGCCCATAATACAGAACCGTCGGTGAGACTGATTTCACGCCCTTGCACTTGGATTGAGCCTGCATTAATTGCGTTGACATCGATGAGTGAGCGCTCTGACAATCGAATATCGTCAAAACTAGATAATCCTTCATAATTCAACCGAATGCCTTTTGCTTCAGATATCAGGCGGACAGTACCGTTAGTAACGCTACCCAGCTCAACTCGTCCATCTGGTGCAGTCAAAACCCCTCCATTGAGGTTAATTTTGCCACCAACAAGTGCTAAAGTACTGCCCGGTTGAACGGCTAATCCATTGTGTAGACCAGTAGGTATCAAAGGAGCAATGAGTGGATTTTCAGAAGTTAAGGTATGTCCTGTACCTTGAACCGTAATTCCCCCTGGATTCGTACCAAGCTGCAAGCCTATGGGAGTATTGATTGTTAACAGGGGGACTGGGGTCGGATTCGTTGCACTAAACTCAACACCATCGGCAAACTTAATACTATTTGCGGTCGTTCCCACAAAAGACCCACTAATGTCTAGTCTTGCATTTTGCCCAAATATAATGCCGTTGGGATTCATCAAGAATAAACTTACTTGATTTGCACTATTTGCTGTACGAATTAACCCATCGATATTGGAAATATTTCTACCTGTAACTCGATTAAATATATTAGTAATATTTGGGGTATTAACTAAATCAAAAGTTGCGGAACCACCAGTTGGTACAGAAAAATTACTGAAACTATGAAATAAATTATTACCTTTTTCTATACCATTAAGAATAGTAAAAGAATTACCATTGAGATTGACAATTGTATTAGTTGTACTGTCCGATGTCACCTGAGCCGTCGCTGGTGAAAATACCCCCGAAGTTAACAACCCAGTTGTGAGTACAAACACAAATGTGTTAAGCCAGAGACTTTTTGCTTTAGGAATAGCTCTCATGCTTAAATCCTTTTTTTACCCGATGTTATTAGGGTTCCCCAAATGGCATCGTTTCTAACCTATTGACCTTCGTAACTGGAAATGGGGTTGCAAGCCGTTACTGAAATAAATAGGTTTATATATGTAAATGAGTAAATTACTTTTAAATACGCTTTAAACTTGGCTTTATTGGAATCTTGGCGGTTCGTTCTATTCTTGTGCTGTTCATGACCTATATAGGGTTGCTATAGTAATGAATATAATACAGCCAAAGTTAATAGCAATATTAGTTTAATAAGCGTAGCACTAAAATTTTAATTTGTGGAAACGCAAGAGGACTAACTTCACCTTCTAAAAGGGTTACTTCATGGCTATAATTTCCATCAATTGGGTTACGTAGAATTTTTATGAGGCGGTTTTTTAAATCCACAACCCAGTATTCCGCAATTCCAGCCTTTGCGTAAACTTTTCTCTTCGCGTCTAAATCTTTGCTTAAACTGGTATTTGAATATTCAATTACCCAAAAAATATTTTCTGGGTACGGGTGGCGAGTGCGGTAAAGCGTTCTCAAAGGTTGAACAATTGCTAAATCAGGTTGAGGTTCCGAAGCTGTTTCGGGTATTGTAATCGGTTTAGCATCGCGCACCAGTGCTTTATCTCCAAGCAAAGACCGTAAATAATCTGCTGCGTCGGTGCTCAGCTGAGCATGTTCTGGACCTTCTGGTGGCATTTCGACGATTTCTCCATTTAGCAGTTCGACGTGACGACCCTCAAGAAGACCAACTTCAATCATTTGGTGATAGTCGTCAAGCGTCCATTTGGCGGTAATCACTGTCATCTTTAACGCTAGCCTTCATTTTGTGGTGGTTTATCTATAATAATTCTATTTTTTGAGTGCTGCTAACTTACTGCAAACCCAGCATATCGGTAAAATCTTCATAAACTGGAGATTTGATTATTTATAAGCATGTATTAACCAAAATCCTTGCAGAGACTAAACATATTTAATCTCTACATTCTTGGACTGAGGGAGCAGAGTGTTATAGTGTCTTATAAAATTAAGCAAAATAAAGATGAAAGCAATTGAAGTTACAGGTCGAATTGATATTGAGGGAAATTTGATTTTAGACAAGCCGATTAAAGAAGCAAATTATCCCCATCAAGTCAGAATAATTGTGCTAGTTCCAGAACCAACAGAGACCGAAGAGGATGATGACTCTTATGATACACCTGTTGAGGAAGTTAAAGCTAGCCTAAAACGGGCTTTAGAACAAGCAAAATCTGGACAAACTAGACCAATTAGTGAGCTTTGGGGTAGGATTGATGCAGAGTGATGATGAAATTGAAATTAGATTTTCAGACGAGTTCGAGGAATAATTATATAGACTTTCAAAGAGATTTCGCAGTATTCGCTCTGATGTTCAACCAATTATCGAGCAATTACAACAAGGACATACTCCTGGAGATAGAATAGGAGGTATTGCTGAGGAGTTTACTGTCTATAAAGTGAGAGTTCGCAACAGTAATATTAAAAAAGGTAAGAGTGCTGGATATAGATTAATTTATCAAGTTGAGTCATTGACAAGTATTTTATTACTAATAATTTATTCAAAGTCTGACCGGGAAGATATTAGCGCGAATGAAATTCAAGATATTTTGGATGAGTTTTATCGTGAGTAAAGTTTAAATAATTTTAAGTAAATAATATATCTCAAAAATGTTAATACAGGCTTTTATGTTATGTAAAAGGTACTCTTTTGCGATAGAGATTGACATGTCAATTGCTATGGTATAGGGTATGTATTTACTTTACGGGATAACCTTCGTGGCTCAAAGGCGATTTATACATAAGTATTAAGTGAAACCCCTGTAGAGACGTTACATGTAACGTCTCTACATACTCTCATGTGGAACATGGGAACGAGTAAGGGGTCATTTGTGTACGTACGTAATAAAAGTGTTTCCTTTTGAATAAGTTAATTTAGTTATGTCTAAAAAAAATTCTATTGGTTTATCGCTGCTGTTGGTCAGTTCGCAGCTAGTTATTAATCCGCTGTTTGCAAAAGCACAAACAGATACACAGACACCGATAGCTCCGGCTACGGCTACAAGGGCTGTTTGTCCTGCTCAGTTAGGGAAAAGTATTGATGGGGTGGTCAACCGTCAGATATTCAGCCGAGCGCGTTGGGGTATTTTGATACAGCCTCTTGCGGCAAATACAACACTTTATGGTAGAGAGGCTCAGAAATATTTTGTCCCAGCTTCGGTAACTAAAGTATTAACAACAGCAGCCGCATTACAGTCTTTGGGAGCGAATTTTCGCATTAGAACTTCGGTGGTTCAGGATGCTAATGGTGTTTTACGTGTTATTGGTCGAGGTGACCCTAGTATAAATGATGCTCAGCTGACGGTATTGGCTAAACAGTTAAAATCTAGGGGAATTAATGATATTAAGCAACTAATTGCTGATGATAGTTATATTAAAGGAGATATAGTTAACTCAACTTGGCAATGGGAAGATGTGCAGTCAGATTATGGTGCTCCTATTGGCAGTTTTATGGTGAATGAAAATGTATTTAAGTTTAATTTAATTCCCCAAACTGTCGGGAGAGCAGCACAAATTTCTTGGGTTGATACTAATGAGTCTCGACAATGGATAACAATTAATGAAGCTTTGACGATTTCGCAAGGTCAACCGACTTCTATTAATATTAACCGCGATTTTACAGGAAAAGTTTTGCGAGTTCAAGGACAAATTGCGGCAAATTCTAATCCTTTTTCTGTTACTTTACCCGTTGTTGACCCTAATTATTTCTTTTTACGTCGTTTTCGTACTGCTTTAGCAGGAGAGGGAATTAACTTAGGACAAACAACTGTGGGTACTGGCACGAGTCAACAGGAATTAGCTGCTGTGCAGTCACCACCGATGTCGCAATTACTAGCTAGTACGAACTTAGAGAGTAATAATTTATATGCTGAGTCTTTGTTAAGAGCTTTGGCTGTTAAACAAGCAAGAAAACCAAATCAAACTACGGCTGATGTGGGGATGGAAGTTCTCAGAAAAACTTTGACGCAGTTAGGAGTGGATGAGAAGACTTATTTATTAAATGATGGTTCTGGGTTGTCGCGACGTAATTTTATTAGTCCAGAGGCTTTAGTGCAAACTTTGCGGGGGATAGGAAGAGGTTCTGCTGGGTCAATTTTTCGCGCTTCTTTACCTGTTGCTGGCAGAAGTGGTACTTTGAAAAATAGGTTTAAAAATACCTCAGCGGAGGGTATTGTACAAGCAAAAACTGGGACAATGACTGGTGTGGTCACACTTGCTGGTTACGTAAATGCACCAAGGTATGAGCCGATTGTTTTCAGTATTATTGTTAATCATAGCGACCAGCCTGCTTCAGTTGTACGACAGGCAATTGATGAAGTAGTTGTTTTATTGACCCAGCTACAAAAGTGTTGACTATTACAATAAACCCTATTAACAGTCCTCTAAAAGAGGACTTTAGCTATTTAGACAGCGACTTTAGTCGTTGGTCTTCTTTAATGTAACTAAGATTTAAGGTAACTGCTGATAACCCCACCCCCAACGGTGATTACCCGCCTGCGGGACTACTGTGTACATATAAGTCTTGAAATAATCCAAAAGTTCTCTGAAATGACCGTTCAGGGATTTATAGAGACTTATTTGTACACAGTAGACCTGCGGGAGGGGGTTACAAAAAATATTAGGCAAGAATGATTGCAATACTTGTCGGTTAAGCTCCAAAATACCCAAATACGTAGGTTGGGTTGAGGGACGTTCACCGAAGGTGGAGCGGAGCGCTTAACCCAACATTTTCAGTGGTTTGTTGGGTTTCCGTTATTCCTCAACCCAACCTACAAAATCTCTTAACCGAGCAGTATTTAGAATGATTGAGTCAACTGTCAGCACTATCTTCTGGCATTACGGCTTGGGGTTCCAAAAACCTGAACCCATACATGCTCATACTGATATGTGGAAGCCCTAGTATAACCAAAGCCGATTTCTGTATAATTCCGATTCAGAATATTAGCGCGATGTCCGGGACTATTCATCCACTGACGAATAGTTTCAGCGGGTGTTTTGTTTCCTGCGGCAATGTTTTCACCAACATAGGAATAAGAATAGCCCGCAGATTTTGCTCTATCTGATGGTTGAGAACCATTTAAGCCTGTATGGTCAAAATAATTGTTTTTTATCATGTCTTTCGCATGGCTTTGCGCGACTTTACCTAACGTTGCAGAATATCGCAAAGGTTGCAGTCCCGCTTTGCGTCGTTCTGCGTTGGTAAGTCTGAGCAATTCTGAATCGAATGAACTACGGGCTATGATTATTGGCTGATTATTTTGTTGGGGTTTGATTATTGATACAGAATTCGTTGGCTTGTTCGTGGAAACTCCTGCGAATGCTCCCATCGGTACTAATGACATCGTGAGTGCGAACAACCAGGGCTTAATGCGGTTCATGAATTACCTCATAACAATAGTAAACAGTAGCGGTAGTTGCATCTGCCAATAAATAGTTAACTTACTTAGTTATATATTGTACTGTGTCATTACGAGCAAACGCCACTGTCAATGTATTTTATGTTACGATTTACGTAAAGCCTCGGCGAATTAAAATTTTAAAGTTAAAACATGAGCTACCTCATAGTAACTAACTATAAATCCTTATAGATTGAAGTTAATCAAAGTTACTTAATGTTAAAAGAGGTTAAAGAAATATGTTGAGTCAACAAACAATAGATACCGTCAAATCTACTGCACCTTTTTTGAAAAAGCACGGTAAAGAAATTACAAGTCGGATGTATGAAATTATGTTTACAAACTATCCAGAGGTTAGAAAACAATTTGATATGTCTGCTCAAGCAAATGGTTCTCAGCCTGCGAAATTGGCTACAGCAGTTTATAGCTATGCTACCCAAATTGATAATTTATCTGCTTTAAAGCCAATGGTTGAACAAATCGCTCATCGTCATGTACAGACAGATGTTCTGCCAAATCAATATCCTGTAGTTGGAAAATGTCTACTGCAAGCGATGAAAGATGTATTAGGAGAAGCTGCTACAGACGAAGTGATGGGAGCTTGGACAGAAGCTTACGGGCTATTATCAGAAGTTTTTATTCAAAGAGAAAACCAAATCTACAACCAATAGACATTACCTTACTTGAGTGTAGAGACGCGATTAATCGCGTCTCTACAAAAGTTGTAATCATATCATGTCCGGTAGTATGACCATAATAAAATACTCTTAAATTCTTTGCGTCTTGGCGTCTTTGCGTGAGGTTTATTATGGGTACGTAAGCGGACATGATATCATTGGTAAACAATCCCACGTTTTTCGATTTCCTGTACAATAGCAACTGCCTTTGCGACCCCATCTTCGGCTTGGATTTTCGACCCCAGATTTGCTGCACGCTGACGCATACTTTTATCTGTCACGGTTCTTTGGATGGCTTGTGCAAGTCGTTCAACCGTTAATTGCTTACGTGGAATAGGTTCTGGTCCAACTCCTAATTCTGCTACCCGATGCCCCCAAAAGGACTGGTCTCCAAAGAAAGGAATAATAATAGAAGGGACACCTGCTCTGAGACCAGCGGCTGTTGTACCAGCACCACCATGATGTACTACAGCCGAGACACGCGAGAAGAGCCATGAATGAGGTATAGAATTCACGAGACAAACTGTATCTGGTAAATTTTCTTTACGCAAACCGCCCCAGCCAGAAAGCAATATGCCACGTTGTTGAGTCCGCGCAAGAGCTTGCAATACGAGGTCGGCTGTTTGTTCCGGATCTCGATTACCCATACTCCCAAATCCGATATACACAGGAGGTGGACCCGCTTGCAGAAACTCCATCAGACCTGAGGGTGGAGTCCAATCGGGTGCTGAGTCCAAAAACCAATAACCAGTGACATGAGTATTTTCCCAATCCGATGGTTTGGGGATGACTGATGAACTGAAACCATAGAGAATTGGATAGTGATGCAAACTGGCAGCATTATATGGACCCCAAAATGGGGCTGCGGGCAAATCCAGCACTTTCTGTCGCGCTAGCTTATCGCCTGTCCTACTCCCCTGCCACATTATCTGTCGCAATAAATTATGGGACAAACGATTAAAAGAACCTCCGAGTCTGGATAGGGACTGGGGAAAAAGAACTCCGGGAAAGGCTTTTGTAGGTGTAAAGGGAAAGATATAGGCTTGAAGCAATGGAAGCCTCAACTTCTCTGCTAGGGAGAGACCGAGGTACAGTCCCCCAACTCCTGCAACCAGCAAATCCATTCCCTGACAAGCTGCTAGTCCTCCCTCTGCCCAATCAATAGCTGCGCGTTGGGCTAAAGAAGCCGTGCGCGACGTAATGGCGAGGAAATTCCCTTTCTCCAAAAGCTCGCGCATTTCTTTGCTTTCCACGATTTCTTGGACATTGCCCTTAACAGGCCAGAACTCTAGCCCATGTGAAGTGACTAGCACTTCAAAGTTTTCATGAGTCACCAGTCGCACGAAGTGACCAACTTCTTTTAACCCCTTTCCTAAAGCAATGTAGGGTTGAACATCTCCTTGACTTCCCATCGCAATAATCGCAATCCGCATAAGTTCCACCAGTAACCAGTACAACTTGACCTTGATAGCTCGTCATTGTTTTTCTGTCTAGTTGGGACAAAAATGACGAACTTGTCATTTTGATGTTAGCGTCATTTTGACAATAGTGTCAATTTGAAGCTATGGTAAATTTATAGACATCTTTATGCCATAATATGAAGTCATCTCGTCGAGCATCAATTGGTTTAGAAAAACGGGAACGGACACGAGCGAGTCTGATTGAAGCAGCCTATCGAGTTTTTGCTCGAAAAGAGGCAGATGCTGTTACTATCGACGACATTATTGCGGAAGCTACAGTTGCTAGAGGAACATTTTATAACTATTTTCAAACACGAGAGGATGTGCTTAAAGCCGTTGCTGCATCCCTGAGTGACGAAATGAATCAAAATATTTGGGCACAGTCTGTTGCTATTGATGACCCTGCTGAAAGAATGGCGATCGCAATTCGCCAATTTTTGCATAAATCGATTCAGGACTCGACTTGGGGATGGGTGATTGTCAGAATTGGACTAGTGGCAGCCCCATTGAGCGAAACGATGGAAAGAGGAATGATGACAGATTTAGAGGCTGGTATCCGACTAAAGCGTTTTCAGGTTGATAATCTACAGGCAGCAACTGACATGATTTTGGGAACAGGGCTGATGTCCATGCGTAGCATTTTAGAAGGACGTGCAGAGCCAGATTACCCAGAGCATATCGCTAAACTTATTCTTAAAACATTAGGTGTCGCTGATGCTGAGGCTCATTCGATTGCTTTCAAATTTTTAGAGCCACTACAAGGCTAATAGAAAGTCTTTTTTAGTAGAAAAGTCAATATCTCTCGCTAGTCAGTTCCCCTGGGGGTTTTTAAGTACGCTTCGCCGCCAAGATATAAAAATCGAAACCCAGTAAAGAAAACCAAGCAAGCCACCGCCATAGATGAGACCAAGAGAAAGCAACGAGTTAAATGTGTAGTCTGGATGATGTTCCAATAACTTGTGAAGCCCAACATGAACCATGAGGAATGTAGCAACCGCAATCCGTGACCAATCCTGAATACGTAGAGATTTGTTATTTGTTAGCCACAAAAGCGCTGCAATAAGTGGTATGTGGACAACAACAAAAGTAAATGATGCAATTTGCTCAGGCAAGCTTCGCAGTATAAATAGCAATCTCCACTCTGATTGCGTCATGGCATCAAGCTCGTGGGTGATGAGCGTCGCAAAGCCTAAGTAAAAAAGTATATATTTCATAAGATAAGCAGAGCTACTTGATTCTAGATGCTGATATTTTATGGTATATTAAACGTAAACAGAACTTACGAAGTCGCAGGAATTTCGACAAAAGTTTTGACCCAAAGGTGACGAATGTCGTTAGGAATTGGGCTTATTCATCGTCAATATGAACCTACTATCTCCGACAGAGAGCATCTTTAAAATAATTTATTATTTAACCGCACTTTCAGATACCGAAAAATATTCTGCGTAAACCCGCCAAAAGCATTGGCAAAGGAATTTCATCGCCTTGAATAGCTACGTTAAAACTAGGACGCGATTGAAGGCGGTTGAAATAAGCTCCGATTGCTGGGCGCATATTACCTACCCATAAATGACTAAATTTCAACGTCTCCACTAGAACAATTGAGCAGGTTTGGAATTGATATTTTTAGCAATAGGGATTACCCGTTTGACCACAGAAATCATATACTTATAATTAGGTATTTCCCCATTTGGAACATAGTTAAGGTCTTGAATTAAACTGAGGGGAGCATCTTTCATGGAATTAATAATCGACTCTCGACGCTTACTATCTATATCTGCTCGAATTAAGACTGAACCTGGTGGAAGGATTTGAGGGTCAGTAAATAAAATTCTAAACTCTGTATTATTTAAAGTACTACGGTGTACATTAAACTGTTCCAGTGAAACAGCACCAGCAGCAACTTTTTTTTCTGCCACCATTTCTAGCACAGCTTTAGGTCTGGGAGCAAATATAATTTCAGCTAATGTTAATCCATAAAGGTTATAAAGGGGGACATAATAGCCAGCAGCAGAGCCAGGTAAACCCAGAGCAACTACTTGACCCTGTAAATCTTTAATTTTCTGGAGAGAACTGTCTTTTCTAACAATTAGTACAGAACGCGAATTAATTTCTATACCCAAAGGTAATATTGGGACATATTTATAGTCAGAAATAGCAATTGCAGCTAAACCAGGAGTCGCAAAAACTAATGACCAAGAACCCCTTTTTATACATTCTATCGCTATATTTTCATTGAAGACTGGTTCAATTTGAATCAATGACCCTGTTTTTTTACCTAAATAGTCACGCAAGCGAGATAATTGATTTAGAGTTTCTTGTTCTTCTCCATATGTAACAGTTCCAATTATTAACTCTAATTCTGGAATTGATTTTTTATTGCTCTGACAGGCTGCAATGGTGAGTAGCATTTGCAAAATAAATAATCGTCGAGAAAGTTTTAATGACATATTGGATTATATACTTGATAAATTTAATTATTATTTAATATTCCAGTATAGCAATTTTATGGTATTTTTTGGTGTAGTATGCGAATTAATATATTTTGATACATATCTTTAAAATTTTGATTTATAATTTTTAAATAGGAAACGTAATGTTGTTGTCAGTTGAGCCAATAAAAATGGCATCCAGGACACTTTGGATACCATTAAGTTTATCAATCATCAAAATTCAAGCTTGTACTATAAATGTTTTAATTTGTAATTATTAATATAGTCGCTAACATATTGTTGCTGTTTTTATGTTTATCCCTCAAGGTTTTAAGATAATGAGGGATGAGTAGATAGATTTAAGCGACGCTAGCAAGTTTACGGTTTTGATTGATTTGGCTGATTGTTGCATTTTGTTTTTTGCTGAAGGAGTAGGAGCTTTGATGGACTGTACCAAGCGGTCGATTAAAAGTTGTGTTCCACCTTTAATTTGTAACAAATCGTCACTGGTTTCAACTACTATATCAGTTAAGAACAGCCTCTCTTTCCCTCATATTCTTTCTTAGGGGGAGGGATTTTGGTTTATGCAAATTGGTCGGATAATATGCAATACTGCGTAGGTTTTGGATTCTTGTAGGTTGGGTTGAGGGACGAAACCCAGCAAATCACCGAAAATGTTGGGTTGAGGGACGAAACCCAACCTACGCATTTTCCTGTTTTTGGGCAAAACCTTCCAAGTATTGGGACAATATGGTCAACATGAGAAAACTTAAATAAAAATGGTATTCAGGACATTTGTTTCTTGAGGTAGAACTGGTGGTTTACCTGCTTTTTTCTTGCAGTGATTTATTCCTATGTTATGAAGATTTATTTCCCAAAAAAGATACATAAGTTTACACCTAGGGCAAACTAAACTGTTTAGTTTATGTTATGGCTCTTTAGTAATAAAATATGTTTAAGACAGAAGCATTTTTTAACATCGTGGTAAATAATTTTAAAACGCTGACCTTGACAGCTTTGGTTTCAGTTTCAACGGCTAACACCAATCCCTGAATCCTCATATAACTTGGGGCTTTTAGCTTTTGGCGCTTTCAGTTTAAATTTAGTACGAAAAAAAGCTATCTCTCGACAACTAAATTCTAATACCAAGCGTAAATAAATTTCACTTATGAAGATTTCTAGTTCTAGGATTATTTGCCTTCTTCAGCTTTTAAAATTTTAGATTAGTTTTTTGCTCCTAACTAGACGTGAGTGTTTCTACTTAAAATTGAGTAGCGCTTAATTGTTGGTAACTATTTTTATGACTACGTTACCTTTTTTATGACCCTGTTCTACATATTCGTGCGCCTGTGGTATTTGTTCAAGATTATAGGTTTTATCAATTGCTGGTTTCAAAATTCCATTTATTGCTAGTTGTTTTATAAATTCCATATCCTTGGGAGTAGCTTTGGCCTCACCAGCAATTAGTTTTAATTTTATTTTTCTGGAAATTATAAATCCTTGCAACATACTTTTTATCAAGGCCGCTCCCAAAATTAATACACCGTTGGGCTTAAGTAATGAAGCAATTTTTGAGACAGCAATTTTATCAACAGTCTCATAAACAATATCATATTTATCTTTTATCGTTGTGAAATCATATGTAGTATAATCAATAACCTTATTAGCCCCTAAATTTTTGACAAGGTTAATATTATTAGTGCTTGTTACTGCCGTTACTTCAGCCCCATAATGTTTTGCGATTTGAATCGCTGATGTGCCAACCGCCCCAGACGCACCATAAATTAAAATTTTTTGACCTTTAGTAATACCAGATTTTTTCAGAAAATGTAAAGCAGTATGCCCACCAAAAACTAGAGCAGCGGACTCTTCAAAATTCAGGTTGTCGGGTTTAACAGATAAAGGAATAGTCTCTGGAACAGCTAAATATTCGGCATAAGTTCCCATAGTCATATCATTTAACCCAAAAACCTTATCACCAATCTTGAATAAAGTTACATCCTTGCCAACTGCCTCTACAATGCCTGCAATAACAGTACCTAGAATCTTAATCTTTGGTTTAAAAAGACCAAAAACTAAACGTATCAAAAACGGGTCAGCCTTACGCAATCTTATATCCGCAGAGTTTACAGTGGTAGCAATAATTTTAATCAATATTTGGTTATCTTTTGGTATGGGTTTTTCTAGTTGTTGAAGTTTCAATACTTCTGAAGAGCCGTATTTTGCGTAAGTTATTGCTTTCATAATTTGCTTAATGATATTTTAATGGTGTTCCCTTATTTTTCGTGATAGTCTTTAAACCCATGCGGTGGTTTTAATCTATGCGACTGTACATTGTAACAAAGAATGTTTGATACATTAGCTCTTCGGGATTAAGAATAAACTTTCCCCAAACTGCAAAACCATAATAATCTTCGTTTTCTTCGTTATTATATTGCCAGTCTGTTAGATTAGGGAAAGCAGTTTTAACTTGCTTAAGAACTTGTTGGACTCCAGGCTCTGCTAGTATCATTTTACCGATAGTTCAAAATAGACTAAGACCCAAACATATTATATAATTACAAGCTTCGTGTTTTATTTTTGGGAATGCGGCTTATGGTTCTTGCTGAAACTTGTGGCAAGCCAAAGTTGGTTGATTGTTGGGCTACTAGCAAATAATGTTTTTTTTATTCTGACAATTACTAGGAATGTAACGTACTTTGATTCTTAATTGCAATTCGTCTTATGAAGCAAAATGCTTTAACAAACTTGCAAAGTCTGTCGCTTAAACCCATTTCTTCAACGTAGTGTAGAGTGTGTTGGTGAGAACTGGGAATCCGCATTGCTGATATCTTGCACCTTACGTATATAAAACTAATTCAAATTATTTATAGTATTAAAATTAACATTCAAAATATAACCCTATTTCTAGTCCTTTTTAGAGGACTTTAGCTTTTAGACAGGGAATTTATTCCCTGGCGGTTGTGGAAAGTGGTGACTGTATTTAAATAAATCTAGTAGTGATTATGACATTGAATTTTATTGGTGCAAGATGTCAAGTACCGCAAGTTCTCCCCGCCTGTGGGAAGTCACCGTTGGGGGCAGGGTTTCTTATGTTGGGACGAGAAAGACGTTGCTGCTTCTGTTGTAGAGGGTGATGGGTCTCACCCCTATTAGTCAGCGGTATCCTGTAAGGGTGAGGTGGCTGTGTTGCCGCAAAAATAGGACTTTCAAGATTTTTCCCCTTACAACTGCATAAACATCTTCTTTCTTCCTCTACTAAGCAATAGGTCATCAAAAAGAAGTAAATCGAAGACCGGAAATAATTAACTATTTAGGACACAAATACAATGACTTCCTCAATCACGAAATTCGACGGTCATAATCCCAGTAATATCCAGATTAATGGAAAACTTTTACTGATAATCAGCATAACATTAGTTTCTATTCTTGGTATAGTCAGCATTAATCCAATTTTACCAACTATCGCCCAGGACTTAAGAATTCCCACCGAACATGTTGGGTTCATTATGACAGTATTTTTAATCCCAACTACTATTGGTACTTTAATTTTCGGAACTTTAGCCGACCGTATTGGTAAAAAGAAAGTTCTAATTCCTTCGCTATTAGTGTTTGGAATAGGTGGAATTTTATGTGCGTCTGCTAATAGTTTTCGTAGTTTGCTGGAATGGCGATTTTTATCCGGTTTCGGGTCAGCAAGTTTGGAGACTGTAGAATTAGCTTTAATTAGCGATTTATATAGTGGAAAAGCCTTGACTTCAGTAATGGGACTTAATTCTGCAATGATTGGTATAGCTTCTGCTATTTATCCTTTAATTGGTGGAGTGCTAGGAGGATTAAGTTGGAGATATGTATTTTTGCTATCAGCATCTGCAATTCCGGTCGCATTTTTAATCGCAACACGCTTGAAATTACCTCAGGATTATAACACTACTAGCGCTCAAAAAGTAAACACAAAATCATACGTTATAAATACTCTAAAAAGTATTAATAATCCTAAAGTATTTGGCTTACTACTAACAATATTCTCGATGTTCATTATTGAGTTCGGTGTTTCCTACTCCTATGTTCCCATTTATGCAGGAAAAGTTTTAGGTGCTTCTAGTACACAAATAGGAATTATTTTTTCACTTGATTCAGTTGCCTTTGCTATAGTCGCTTCCCAGTTAGGTTTCTTAGCACGAAATATCTCAGAAAAAAAATTAATTTGTATCGGTTTTCTTCTCTGCGGATTATCTACATTAATTATTCCTACTGTTCATAATCCTTGGTTTCTAATATTCCCATGTGTTTTATTTGGTAGTTCTCAAGCATTAGTTTTCCCATCTTTACAAGCAATGCTAGCTAGTATCGCCCCTGAAGGTTACCGCTCTGGATTTATGGCTCTTAACGTTACAGTACAATCATTTGGAAGAGCAGTTGGTCCAATACTTGGTGGTTTTATCTACGGTATTTTTGGAATACAAGGTGTCTTCTACGGCTGTTTTCTACTAACAATATTTACAACTATTATATTTAACTTCTTAGTATCTTCTAGAAAACCCAAAAAATCTTACTAAGTCTTATTAATGAATATCTCTCTAATCAAAAAAACCCTCCCTTATACTTAAGAGAGGGTTTAACTAATTATTAACGCAAAAACTGCGCTAGTCCCTCTAATTTTTTCCAAGCTTCTCCACTTTGCAAAGATTCTTTCGCAAGAGCAACACCTTGATAAAAGGTATTTATATAATCGTTATTATCAGGTATTTTTTCGCTAGTATATAAAGCTAAAGCAGCATTTAAAGCTACTACATCTTGCTGCGGTTGGGTACCTTTACCTTGCAAAACTGCTTTGAGAATTTCGGCATTTTCCTCTACATCTCCACCAGCTAAAGTACTAATGGGTGCGGGATTTAAGCCTAATTCTTTAGGGTCGAGTTCTAATATTTTAATTTGTTGATTATGTAGTACGGCTATATCTGTTTTATCCCCCAAGCCTGCTTCGTCTAATTTTTCTCTTCCGTGAAGTGTGACTGCACGACGGGTTCCTAATTTATTTAAAACATCCGCAAATGTTTCGATTAAAGCTGGGTTGTTAATTCCTATTACCTGTCCCGTTGGTTGTAGTGGGTTGAGTAACGGACCGAGCAAATTAAAGACAGTACGGACTTTTAGGGTTTTGCGTAATGGTGCGATTGCTTTTAAAGCGGGATGCCAATCTGGTGCAAATAGGAAGGTAATTCCCACCTCTTCTAAAGCTGCTTGTGCTTTTTCTGTATCAGCTTTTAGGTTTACACCCAAGCCTTCCAGCACATCAGCCGACCCAGTTTTACCAGATGCTGAACGATTACCATGTTTTGCTACTTTTACCCCACAAGCAGCAACTGTAAAAGCTACTGCTGTAGAAATATTAAATGTTGATGCCCCATCTCCACCAGTGCCGCAAGTATCGACCAAGGGAACATCGCCAACAATTTTATCTCGTAAACTAGGCTTAACAGATTGAGATTTGAGCACCTCAACCATCCCCAGTAACTCTTCAGCGCATACCCCCTTCGCTTGCAGGGCTGCTAAAATAGCACCGGATAATACATCTGGAATTGCTGATTGTAGCCAACCGTTCATTAAATCAGAAGCTTGGGAAACAGCTAACGATTCATGATTTAATAATTGCTGTAAAATTGCAGACCAGTAGGCGTTATCCTTAGCTAAGGAATTTTGTGTGGGAGCAGTTTGTATCATAAATTCAGTTGATGAACGATAAGTACAGATGTCTATATAGACATTAAATAGACATTAAAAAGAGAACACCGTACGCAACGTACCCATTATAATTGTGCCATTACTTCCCTGATTGCCAGCATTTTCAACCAGTTGAACTGAAGGAGTAACTTGAACATTACGACTGAATGGATAATTGTAAAATAGTTCATAGTTAGTCTGCGTAGAATTACCAATTTGATTAGCAATGAATGGCTGACCAACAGCAAACCCAGCTAAAGCACCGCGTGTTAGTAAGTCTCGCATTGCAATCCCCGCCATCCAATAATTAGGATTTATATCACCAAAAGCGGTGTTATTATAACTACCAAAACCGTAGCGTCCAAAAATCCCAAACTTTTGTGCGAGGGTTAATTCAAAGTTTGCACCAATTACATCAAAGCGATTATCAAATATTTCACCTCCCGAATATTGCAAGCGCAGCGCAAAAGACCGAGAAGGGGCGTATTCTAATTCCACCGAACCTTGATAGGTATCACCAAATAAACCACGGTCACCACTAGGAGTGGCAGGAGCGCCAACGCCTGGGGGAATAAAATTACCGGGGTAGAGTAGTTCTACAAATGGTAAAACCCCGTTAAGTGTCCCTTGGTCTGAAGGATTGAAAGCATCAACAGCTGCATAAGCTGCGCGTAAAGAGAATGCTCCTTGTCCTGGTTTCCAGCTAACTACTGCACCCGCGCTGGGTATGCTAACAGGGAAGAGAATATAGTTACCAGAAAATGCTTGAGTGCTAAAGTCCAGAAAGCTAAGTTTAGCGTAACTGTTGTAATCTAGATAATCAGCTGTGCGAATTACGGGGCCCACCGAAACCATTAAATCAGGAATAGGTCTAAAGTCGTAATGTAATCGCGATATTTCTATATTTCTATCCGTGGGAGGATTTATAGAGTAATCAATAGTGCTGCCAAAGAATGGTTCGAGAAAACCTGCTGTATTATCTCTACCACCCACGGGACGACCGTTTTCAAAAAATCCACTCCCTGTTTCCAAGCGTAGTTTGAGTAAGTCGGTTCCAGAGAAGCTGGTGTTTAAATCTAATCCAGCACGTAATATTACTGTTGCATTCGGGTCTGTTGTAATTTGTCTACCTGTAGCATCAATAATTCTATTCCCATCAAAGGCACCAGCTGTGACGGAAATGATGGACTGACCTTGTAATTTTGTGGTGGTAGAAAATTGATTAGCTTCCAACTCTGCCGCATAAGATTCTAGAGCATCCACCCGACCGCGAATAGTAGCTAATTCCGCCGAAAATTGTTCTTGAAGTCGCTGTAGAGTCGCTAAATCCTCTTTTTTGACCAAATCGGCAGTAGCTGTGGCGATTAATTCATTTACGCGGTCTAAGCAAGCATTAAGTCCCGCCGCAAATTCGTAACGAGTCATCGCTCGATTACCGCGAAAGGTTCCATTGGGATAACCAGCAATACATCCGTAGCGTTCGACTAATGACTGTAAAGCTTGAAACGCCCAATCGTTAGGTTGAACATCTGTTAGTTGATTGACATTAGTCACCTGACTCATGTCAGATGTGCTTTGTGTGACATCTTCTGGATTGGGAGATTCTGTTTCACCTTCAGGAATAAAAAGAGTTTGACCGTTAGAAGGATAAGTTGTCAGGAGCAACAAACTTAAAATTGCTACAAAATAGGAAATAGTATGCATCAAGTATTTATGTTGTAGATTGCTTGTTGCAATTATATTTTTGATGATTTTTTTCGTCCGCATCTTGTTTTTTGAGTTGAAAATTAAACTTCTATAATTGATAAAACAATTATCCTAAAACTTTTGAAATCAATTAAAATCAAACAATTCTAGGTACAAAAATGATAATACTACTAATTACGGTATTCCGATTAATGCGGCTAAAAAGAATTTATAATTTATATGTAATTCGTATGTAATTTGCAATTAACATTGATAAGGTGGGCATTTCTCACAGATGAAATACCCACCACAGATGAATTTATGCTGAGAATCTTCACACAACAAATTAATCTATAAAGTGCCGAAAGTTACACCAAGTTGTTTAAGCCATTTACGGTAGGTAACAGTAGCGCGGTCGCTAGGTAAATGATACTCAGCTTGCAAGTCGAGAGGTAAACGTAATGGTTTTTGGGATTCTACAGCGTCAACATCTTGTTCAATAATCTTATGGGTGAAACTTTTAAACTCGTTTTCTGGTACATCGTAGTTAAGGAACATCCATCTCCAGGCGTAGCACTCTTCCTCTGAAATAGGCGTAACCGTAAAGAAAATTATCATGCGCTCAGATTCTGTTCCCCTGCGTAAACAAGCAGTTAAGGGACGCAAAATATGGAAGCTTGCATGGTCAATATTTCCCTCTCCAGTCATATTCAGGTTAGCTTGCCAAGCCCCTGCTTCATCGATGTGAATGCCATCAGGTGTTAACTTTACTTTATAGCTACTTGTTTGAGCATATTCTGGGTTGCCTAAAGTCCCGTCATGGACGAAGGGAACGTGGTTAACATCGATAAAGTTTTCAAAAGCGCGTGGAGCGCTGGAGCGGTAAAGTGCAGCATTGAAGAAAAACTTTTTGTAACCTGGTTCATCCCATTCGGGAAATCCTGGTACATCTTGTTGTGGTGTGCCCAAACAAACCCATATCATGCCGTAGCGTTCTTGGATGTGGTACATTGTGGCACAAGCCTTAGGATTGTTTAAAGCTGTTTGCTCTGGGTGAGATGGAATGTGTACGCATTTACCTTCACCGTTAAAAGCAAGACCGTGATATGGACAAACAAGCGCACCTTTATCAATCCATCCTCGTGCAAAACTCGCTCCCCGATGGGGACAACGGTCTTCCCAAGCTACGGCTTTGTCACCACTACGCCACAAAACTACATCTTGCCCCAGCAGACGCACCTTAAGAATTTTTTCCGGTTGTAAGTCTTGGGAACTTGCTACTACATGCCAATCGTTTTTAAGATAATCATTGCTAAACATATTTCAAGGCTCCTGTTTTTTGGAATTTATGCGAAACGAACACGAAAACAACTATCGTTCATCGCTAGTTATCGCCTAACTCCTCAAACCACAAAGCCTAGAAATTTAGACAATATTCAAAACAAGGCAGTAACTAGCAATTTGAACTTATATTAACTATGGAGAATTATTGGAAATTTATGCAGGATTGAAAAATTTCGCAACAGTTTGTACATCTTTATCACCTCTTCCAGAGCAATTAATCACAATTCGCGGACTACCCGTTAACTGCGGACAAAGTTTTGCTAAATAAGCAATTGCGTGAGATGTTTCTAATGCGGGAATAATACCTTCCAACTGCGAAAGTAATTGAAATGCAGCCAACGCCTCTTCGTCGGTAATGCTGTAATATTCAGCACGTTTCATATCTTTCAAGAAACTATGTTCTGGTCCGACGCCTGGGTAATCTAACCCCGCACTAATAGAGTGTGCTTCGATAATTTGACCGTCGTTGTCTTGGAGTAAGTAACTCATTGCTCCGTGTAAAACACCGACGCGACCGAGTGTTAAAGTTGCTGCGTGTTTATCAGTATCAACTCCCTCACCAGCAGCTTCAATTCCAATCATGCGGACAGATGATTCATTGATAAAATCATGGAACAGTCCAATAGCATTAGAACCACCACCCACGCAAGCAAGTAAAATATCTGGTAATCCGCCCCATTTTTCTTGGGATTGAGCGCGAGTTTCTTTACCAATAACTGCTTGAAATTCCCGCACCATCATCGGGTAAGGATGAGGTCCTGCAACGGAACCGAGGATGTAATGAGTTGTTTCGACATTTGTCACCCAATCGCGAATTGCTTCGGATGTAGCATCCTTTAACGTTCCCGTTCCTGCTTCTACTGGACGCACTTCTGCACCCATCAACCGCATCCGGAAGACATTTAATGCTTGTCGCTCCATGTCGTGGATACCCATGTAAATCACGCACTGCAAACCAAATCTGGCGCATACTGTAGCGGTTGCGACACCGTGCTGTCCGGCTCCTGTTTCAGCTATTATTCTTTTTTTACCCATGCGTTTAGCGAGTAAAACTTGACCTAAGGCGTTATTAATTTTATGTGCGCCTGTATGATTTAAATCTTCCCGCTTTAAGTAAATCTGCGCTCCCGTGCCATCTGGTCGTGCGTAGTGTTGGGTTAAGCGTTCGGCAAAATAGAGAGGTGTAGCGCGTCCAACGTAATCTTTAAGTAAATTTTGTAGTTCTGCTTGAAAATCAATATCGTCGCGATATTGGTAAAATGCTGCTTCTAATTCGCTTAAAGCTGGCATTAATGTTTCGGGAACATATTTTCCGCCAAATTGACCAAAGCGACCAAGGGGGTCTGGTTGTTGAGTCAATTGTACTGGGATGGGGGTATTTATTAGCATGATTTTGGATTTTGGATTTGGTAAAAATTGCAAATTATAAATTACGAATTAATGCTTCTGGTTGACTAATTGCTTCTTTTAAATCGACACAGAATTCTTTAATTGCTCGTAATCCGCGATAGGGTGTAGTTTCTCCGAGACGTTGGACAAATGCGCTACCGACAATAACTGCATCCGCTCCCCATTCTTTGACTTGACGTGCTTGTTCTGGAGTAGAAATACCAAAACCAACCGCAATTGGTTTATCTGTAAAGCTACGGATTGTATTAAGTACATCTTTGACTTTGCTGTGTACCTCAGAGCGTATTCCGGTAACACCAGTAACGCTGACTAGATAAATAAAACCTCGTGATTTTTCAGCAATAGCTTTGATGCGTTCGGGGGAGCTGTTGGGAGTAACTAGTAACGTAACTTCGATTCCAGCATTATCAGCAAGCTGTAGCAAATTATCTGCTTCTTCCAAGGGTAAATCGGGTATCACTAAACCTTTGATACCAGCAACAGCTATACGCTCTAGAAACTGCTGTACGCCTACGTTTAAAATTGGGTTGTAGTAAGTAAAGAGAATTATTGGTGATAGCAAACTGCGAGTCATGGATTGGGCCATGTCGAGGACGTTGTTTAAGCGAATTCCCTGTTTAAGAGCGCGAGTAGCAGCAGCTTGAATAACTGGACCATCAGCTAAAGGGTCAGAATAGGGAACTCCAAGTTCAATAAAATCTGCACCGTTAATATCTAAAATTCCCAGAGCTTCTTTAGTATTTTCTAAATCAGGGTCTCCAGCAGTAATAAATGGAATTAAAGCACACTGCTTTTGGGCACGTAATTGAGTAAATTTTTCCGAAATTGATTTCATTGTTATTAATTAGTTGTTTTTCAGAAGTGTTTATTATTTGATAAGGGGAAAAAATAAAAAATATGCAGGATTTGGTAATGGGTAATGGGTAATGGGTAATGAGTAATGGGTAATGGGTAATGGGTAATGGGTAATGGGTAATGGGTAATGGGTAATAGACAATACATAATCCCAATTCCCAATTACCAATTACCAATTCCCAATTCCCAATTACCAATTCCCAATTCCCCTTATCTGTTTAACAGCGAGTTCGATATCTTCCTGTTTAACTAAAGATTCTCCAATTAATACGGCTTCTGCTCCGGCTTGCGTTACAAAACTTAAATCAGCAGGTGTATATAAACCAGATTCGCTAACGACAGTAATGTTTAAATTACTTAGTATGTGACGGCGTTTTGCAAGTAGGGATTGAGTTGTTTGTAAGTCGAGGGTAAAATCTTCGAGGTTGCGATTATTTATCCCAATTAACTGTATGTCAGTTAATGCTAATACGCGGTCGAGTTCTTCTAGGGTATGTACTTCTATTAAAGCTGTCATACCAAAAGATTTACTCATATTCAGAAAATACTGGAGAGCTTCATCAGGTAAAATTGCTGCAATTAATAAAATAGCATCGGCTCCATTTACTCGTGCTAAATATATTTGGTAAGGGTCGATAATAAATTCTTTACAAAGTAGCGGTAATGAAACACCACTATTTCTAATTAAGCGTAAATTTTCAAAACTTCCTTGAAAGAATTTTTCATCTGTAAGTACAGAAATACAGCTTGCTCCCCCACGTTCGTACGCTTGAGCAATTTTCACTGGGTCAAAATCAGCTCGAATTATGCCTTTACTTGGTGATGCTTTCTTGACTTCCGCAATAATGCTAGGTTTTTCGGGATTCTGTCGTAAAGCATTAAGAAAATTCCGCACTACGGGAGCAGCATTTAACTGATTTTTTACTTCTTCTAATGGAAGTAGCTCTTTTCGGATGACAATTTCTTGCTGTTTGGATAAAACAATTTCTTCTAGAATATGATGGGGTTGAATATCGGTTGAGAGGTTGAACTTGAGCATAATTTTTAATTCTCGTTGTAATTTTCGGTTATAAACTACAGATTTGTTGTTACTTTCTTTTTTCTACCTTGAGCTTTTTGCTTTTTACTTGTAAATGCTTGTACAACGTTCTTAACAATTTGCAAACCGACTCCATCGGCTAACGTCATAATAGATTCAGGATGAAATTGTACGGCAGAAATTGGTAAAGTTTTGTGTTCGATACCCATAATTACACCATCTTCTGATATAGCAGTAACTTTCAGTTCCACTGGCAGAACTTCGGGTAAAGCGTACAAAGAGTGATATCTACCAACTTCAAAAGATTCAGGCAAATTTGCGAATGCAATAGTATTTTTATCAACTATTGAAACGCGAGATACTTTACCGTGTTGAGGATAATCTAGAATTCCTAACTTTCCTCCATGAGCTTCGACTAGCGACTGCAATCCTAAGCACACACCAAACAGAGGTATTTCTCTTTTTTTACAAGCGTCGATAGTTTTTGTAACGCCGAAATCGCTTGGTTTTCCAGGCCCGGGAGATAAAACAACTAAATCGGGTTTTTCTGTATCAAAAAGCGATTCAGCAAAACCATGTCGTAATGTTGTCACCGTAGCACCCGTTTGCCGGATATAATTCGCGAGGGTATGTACAAAAGAATCTTCATAGTCAATCAGTAAAACTTTCTTACCTGCTGCTGGATTTGCTTCTTGGTCATCAAAGTCAGATATTTTTGATAAATCGCCACTCTTCTGATTAACTTTAAACAGTGCTTGAAATAAAGCCGCACCTTTTGTAATTGTCTCTTGAGCTTCCGCTTCTGGTTCGGAATCGTAAAGAACTGTTGCACCAACTCGCACTTGAGCGATTGAATCTTTGAGTCGGATAGTTCTTAAAATTAAACCAGTATTCAAATTACCTTTAAAACTTAAACACCCGACTGCTCCACCATACCAACGTCTGGGACTGTGTTCGTTTTGTTCCAAAAACTGTATTGCTGAACGCTTGGGAGCACCAGTAACTGTAACTGCCCAAAGGTGTGTCAAAAATGCATCTAATGCATCAAACTCCGGTCGCAGTAATCCTTCAACATGGTCTACTGTATGGATTAAATGGCTGTATAACTCTATTTGACGCCGACCAATTACTCTTACTGAACCTGGTTCGCATATTCGGGATTTATCATTGCGGTCTACGTCGGTACACATCGTTAATTCCGACTCGTCTTTGCGGGAGTTTAATAGTTTTTGAATTTGGGCTGCATCATCAATAGCTGTTGCTCCCCGACGAATTGTACCGCTAATTGGGCAAGTTTCAACTCTTCTACCATCAACGCGGACAAACATTTCTGGAGAAGCACCAATTAAATATTCACCACCTAAATTAAAGAGAAAACCATAGGGACTAGGGTTAATTTCTTTGAGGATACGGAATAATTCTGTTGGAGATTTTTCGCAAGCTTGATTGAAAGTTTGGCTGGGGACAACTTCAAATAAATCACCGCGTTTGAAGTAATCGAGAGCTTTTATTACTTGTTGTTCGTATTCCCCTTTTGCGTGGTCGGAGTTTTGCGTAACGCTCAATTGTTTACCCCGATAATCTATCACCTCACCCGTACGGGGTAAATCTCTAGTGCTACCATTTTTGGTGACAAAATCATATTGCAAGCGAAATGCGCTTTGTAAGTGGTAGTCAACTACTAGTAATTCATCAGGAAGATATAAAACTAAATCGCGTTGGTCGTCAGCCCTTTCCAAAGATTTTAGCATTCGCTCGAACTGGAACACTAAATCATAGCCAAATGCACCGTAAAGTCCTAAATGCTCATCTTCTTGACTGCTAAAAGCTGATAAAATTTCGCGAACAACGCTAAAAACAGATGGTTGTCGGCTGCGTTCTTCTTCAGAAAATAAACGGTCGCTTGGTTGAATGCTACCAGTAATAGAGTTATTTTCTTTTTTTACATTTAATAAATACGTTGTATCGCTCAGAAGGTCGGAACAATAGTTTAGCAGGACTTTTCCTCGTTCATTATGAGCGGTAATTGTGAAAGTATTATCGCGAGTAGATAATTCTAAAGGAGGATTGACAAAACCCATAGCCCACCGCTTATAACGTCCGGGATATTCATAGCTACTTGTGAGCAAACCCCCACGCTGTGAATCCAAACGAACTAAAACTTCTTCAATTGCAACATCTATTGATGTATTGTTGACAGAGCGAGAAACAAATATTCCACCTTTCGTTGTGTAGCAGTGAGTCTCAAAGTACATTGTTTACACCTTAATAAGAATTTAAGTATTAACTGAATTTAGCCTAATTGGAATACAAAAGTTAATTTATCTTTTCGACCAAGACTAATTAGCAGACCGGGTTTTAGCTTGTACCAAATACCGGGCAATACTGGATATTTGTTAATATAAGTACCGTTTGCGCTTCCCATGTCTTGGATATAGTATTCTTCGCCATCAAAACGTATTTGAGCATGAACTCTTGAGGCGAGGTTGGAGTCAGGTAAATTGGAAACATCTACTTCTGGTATATTACCGCCTTTTGGTTTACCAATAGTAATTACATCAAAATCTTCAGGAAATTCAATAATTTTATTAGTTTGTATATGTAAGAACTGTCCAAATGTTTCTTGGACTGAAGTTGCAGGTTCTGCACCAAGAGCATAAGTAGCAGCTTCCTCACCATGAGGAGTTGGTGAAACGAGAGTTTTTGCTGCGAAATTAAAGACAGTTGTTGTCAGACTATAATTAAAGATACCAAAGGAAATTACCGAAACAATAGCAGCAGCGTAAAATATAGACTCTATTCCCCAAAATCGAGTCATAATTCCCCCCAAAGCAGGTGCGAGGGTTTGTCCCCAAGATAAAATACTGGCGTTTACCGCCATAAATGCCCCGCGAGATTCTTGTGCAGAAAGACCCGCTAACAAAGCTTGGGAACAAGGAATAGATATACCTTGAGCAATACCTAGTAAAGCAATTGGAATAAACAGAAGCCAATATGTTGGAATAATGGGTAAAATTGCAAGAGTAATTGCAAATAATATAAAAGCAAGTTTAATAAGTTTAATTTCCGACAAATGTCGCAGTAACTTTCCTAATTGAGCAGCGAACACAGCTAGCGCAATAGACATAACCGTGAGGAGAAATCCATTGTCTGCTTCGGATGTTTTAAACTTGTCTGCTGCCAAAAATGGTATATAAGTTAAACATAAAGTTTGTAGTAAAAAGAGAGAGAATACAGCAAATAATAAACCCAAAACGTGACGATTATTAATACTATTCCATGTAGTTTTAAAATAAGAAGAGAACGAAAATTTTTCCTTTGGGCGTTGACTTTTAGGTATTCTTAATAATGTGACTGTTAACAACGCGATTGGGATAGCAAGTAGCGACAAAAAAAACGGGTATCGCCAACTAAATCCACCCAATATACCACCAGCTAAAGGAAAAATTACTCCACTAATTCCAATTAAACCGGCATTAAATGCCATTGCCATTCCTAGCTTTCTCCCTTGATAAAGGTCGCCAATAATTGCTAGTTGTAATGGTTCTAAGCTAGCAGCACCAACACCTTGCAATAATCGTCCTCCTAACATTTGAGAAAATTGAGTCGCTAAACCGCTAAACACACCACCACCAGCAAATATTAGGAGTGAGGGAATAAGAATAACTTTTCGACCGAAACTATCTGCTAGAATTCCAAATATAGGAGTTACAATAGCACCAGGTAATTGATAGAGGGTTGCTATCCACGAAGCTTGTTCTTCTGAAACTTGGAAAGATTGTTGAATGCTTGGTAATATTGGGTTAAGGATAATTCCCCCCATTATTCCCAACAGTGTCACCGTATTAACGATATGGAAATTTTTATCTTTAATTATGTTAGTATTAGAACTTTGTTGTTGAGGGTTTATTGTAGAATTGTTCATGGTTAGTGGTTAGTGTTATTTGTTTTTCTCAAACCGAAAAGAAGAATAAAACAAGCTAGAATAATAAATACGCTGATGCCCTTAACAGCTATTTCAACGCTGCTCTCCATCCAAGAAATACCAGGAGAAAGACCTTGTGCAGTAATAATAAATACCTTAGTTAAACCAAAAGCTGCACCGAGAAGCTCTCCAAGTAAACCAACATAAGCGCTGATTACCAGCATCCAAAAAGCTAATCTAGCATTGAATAGCGATAACTTCAGATTGGGAAAAATTAAACCAACAACAGCTAAAAATATTCCTTCGGTAATCCCTAGTAAATGTGTAGCAAGTCCAGCACGAGGGTTTGCGTAGAGAGGGATAAAAAAGCCAACAATAAACCCAAGCGTACAAAGAAAAATCCCATGCCAAAGCAATCTAAGTTTAAAATCCTTGCTCTGGTTGCTATCAATAAAATTATTGCAGGTAAACGGCGAGTTAATTTCCATTTTAGCTTAAAGATGTTTCCTGTAATCGATATTGTTTTATAGGGACACAAGCCATGAAAATATGCAGGTGGATTACAGCCTAGGTTTGAGACAATTCTAAACAAAAATTAAAGAAAAATCATCCGCAACCCGTCCTCGTATCCACCGATAATTCAAATAGCCTTGGGGGATTGATTCCAAGGCTTTGAGTGGGTCGAGAAATTAATTCTCGTTATCCAAGAGCGACACCAAGTTGTCTACCAGTTTGAGGTCCAACAACTCCATCAACAGTCAAGTTATGTTTTTGTTGAAACTGTTTAACGGCATTTTCGGTAGAATCATCGAAATTACCATTCACTGCAACTTGATATCCTAGTCGAGTTAAGTCTCCTTGTAAGCGTTCTACATCTTGACCGGAAACACCGTGTTGTAAAGTAGGCATTTGAGACATTGTTTTTTCTCCTTTTTGTTTGATATTGTTTGATTTTGTGAGGACTTACACTGGAATTAGGGAAAAACCCAACCACTAAGGGACGAAGGACACTAAGAAGTAAGAGTTTGAGAGGTGTTTTGTGTAAGCCCTTACTTTTATATAGCGTTGGAAGTTTGAGAAATATGCAGGTCTTCCGCAGAGTTGTTGAGTAGGTGGAGAATTAGGGATTCCATTCTACAAAAATCTCTGTAAACCCTCGAAATACCATTGTCGGAATATGGGTGAATTGTTGATTAGAGCAAAGTCGGAGATTTGGCAATTTTTGAGACAATACTGAGAGAGCGATTCGTGCTTCCCGACGAGCTAAATTAGAACCTATACAGTGATGTACACCGTGACCAAATGCTAAATGGTTAGCTGGATTTTCTTGGAAACGTCCAATATCAAATTCTTCAGCATTGGGGTATCTAGTTTCGTCGCGGTTTGCAGAACTGTACATCAAAAATATACGAGTGTCTTTCGGTAATTTTATTCCCAAAAGTTCCACATCTTCGGTTGTTGTACGGCTCATCGCTGGTATGGGAGCATCGTACCTAAGTACTTCTTCGATAGCAATAGGTATTAATGATGTATCGTCACAAACTTTTTGCCACAATTGAGGACGCTCTAAAAGATATTTCAAAGCATTCCCAATCAAGTGAGAGCTAGTTTTATGTCCGGCTTGTATTAATCCCACCAAAATTCTCACCAATTCTGCCATATTTAGGTCAGAGGTGACAACTTCGCTAATCAAATCACCGCAGGGTTTATTGCGTCGTTCTGTAATCAAACCAGCAACATAATGTTGCATAGCGACCATGCTGCTAGCACATTCCACTTGCTCTTCGGGTGTAAGTGGTGACGAAATCAAAGCATTCATATCGTAGCACCATTTTTTAATCTCTGTCATCCTATCTAATGCAATACCGTACATAGTAAGGATGGCTTCTAGAGGTAATGGATAGGCAAATTTCGATATGATATCCGTACTACCATCATTAATAAAACTATCCACCAATCTATTAGCAATAGTTTGGATAGAATCTTCCATAAAGGCAAGCCGCTCCGGTGCAAAAACTTTCATAAAAGGAGCGCGTAAGCGTTTATGTTCTTCCCCATCGCTATCAACTAAATCCCGCACTAAGGGAAAACCTTGACGCAAGACTTCAAACACCTCAGGAGTAAATTCAACAATCGGACTCAAGGTATCTTTGGAAGAAAAGCGTATGGGGTCTTTTAGTATGGCTAGAATATCATCATAACGAGTAAGAACATAGCCGTTTAACAAGGGACTAAAAAATAATGGTTCTTCTTTTCTCGCACGCTGATAAAATTCATAGGGGTTATCAAGCTGTGGATTAATAAAAGGTTGAAATTCTCCTCCTAAATGAGGACAAATTTCTTTGCTATATGTTGGTTGTTGCATAGTCATTGGTCATTGGTCATTGGTAATTGGTAATTGGTAACTGGTAATTGGTTGTTTTATAGTTTAATTTTCGCAATCAATAGTAAAAGGATTACCTTCTGGGTCAGCACCTTCTGCAATTTTTAGACCGGGGGAAGGGGAGCGAATAGGGCTAAGTTTTACACCGTTTTCAGTTAAAGTCTGATATGCATTTTCAAAATCATCAACATGAAACGCTAGCTTAGGTCTATCTTTACCAAATTGCGTTTCTAAATTACCGTGTAATATTAAAGTACATTCGCCAGTATCAAACTCTACCCATTGTTTATCACTACGTCCCTCGATGTTCTTTCGAGTTTTGACTGTTAAACCCAATTTGTCGCGGTAAAAATCGGTTTGTGTATCTATATCTTTGACGTAGAGAATAGCTTTAGTTAAACCTTTGATTACATTCATTGTTGCGAGTAAGGTGGGCACTGCCCACCATATAAGATGAACAAATTAACATGAACAAATCAATCACACCATTACTGGTTTTTTAAAATTTACTTTCAGGCGATTTGGTCCGTGGAAAATAATGTTATTTGCCCATTCAATATTTTCTTCGGCTAAACTTAGTTCTGGTAATCTATTCAGTAAAACATTTAAAGCAATTTGACCTTCAGCACGGGCTAAAGTTGAACCAAGACAGTAGTGAATACCACCACCAAAACCGCAGTGTTTTGTATCTTCACGCTGAACATCAAATACTTCGGGATTTTTAAAACGTGCGGGGTCTCTATTTGCAGAACCAAGCATTATTCCTACACTATCTCCACGCTTAATTAGCTGACCACCAATTTCTGTATCAGCATAACACCAGCGAGTTATCATCTGAATGGGAGTGTCGTAGCGAATAATTTCTTCAATCGCATTCGGCATATATTCCGGGTGCGAGCGCAATAATTTAAATGCTTCTGGATGATTTAGTAAAGCTAGTGTTCCCTTGGCTATTAAATTAACAGTGGTTTCGTGTCCTGCTGTCAGCAGGTGGGTACAAGTTGCAACGATTTCTTCATCGCTTAACTTGTCCCCTTCATCAGCCGCTTTAACTAAATTAGAAATCAAATCTTCACGAGGGTTAGCGCGTCGGTCTTTAATTATCGGTTTAAAATAATCGACAAATTCTTGACTGGCTTTTTCCGCATTTTCGTAAACTTCTGGTGGTGGTTTTAAACGGGAAGCACTCGCATGTTGCAAAGCTAAAGCCCATTCACGGAATAAACCACGGTCTTCTGGGTCTGCACCCAGCATGACAGCAATTACCATAATTGGTAAGGGAAAAGCATACTCTTCTACCAAATCCATCTCCCCACGAAGGTGAACTTGGTCAAGCAAACGGTCGGCAATTTGGTAAACAACTGGACGCAGATTTTCTACAATCCTGGGAGTAAATGCCTTACTTACCAAAGATTTCAAGCGGGTGTGGTCGGGTGGTTCCCGGAAAACAATCCATTTACTTACCATTGTTAGGAAAGCATTATAAGCTGTTGGTACAGGAGTTGTTTCCACATCATCTCGCTTAACAAACTCGCGACCAAAAGAGCGGTCTTCCATCACTCGCATCACATCTTCATAACGAAAAACATACCAAGCTCCCTCTAAATTAGGGTTGGAAGAAACACCCCAATGCACTGGGTCTAGCTCTCGATAGCGACGGTAAACTGTATATGGGTCAGAAATTACTTCTTTTACAAACGGGTTTAATCTTTCAATTGTTGAAGTTGTCATGTTTCAAAAATCCTTGGTAATTGGTAATTGGTAATTGGTAATTGGTAATTGGTAATTGGTAATTGGTAATTGGTAATTGGTAATTGGTAATTGGTAATTGGTAATTGGTGATTGGTAATTGGTAATTGGTAATTGGTAATTGGTGATTGGTAATTGGTCATTAATCATTAGTCATTGATAAGCTAAAACACATTTAAACTACATAATTTAAATTTATCTAACTCTTGTGGGGTGGGCATCCCGAACCGCCCTTGGTATGTAGATTAAATGTGGAAAAACTTAATTGCGGAAACTCTATAATTATTCTTAACCTAGCTGTATTGCCCTAACTCGTAACACCTAATTCCAAAGGATACTTAAGTACTGACAACATACGTGTCATTTGGTCGCGTCCAGAGTTGAAAACTTTAGCTACAGAAGGTCTTGACTCTAAACGTTGGATATAATTTGTCAAGTGAGAAAAGTGGTTATAGTCATAGAGCATACGCAAATAATTAAGGGTGGGTGCTGCTGCACAGTCAACTAGGGAAAATTGTTCACCCAAGAGCCAAGTACGTGTTTTGAGTCGCTCGTCAAATAAAGTGAGTGCTGTTTCCATTAAGCGTTTTGCTTTGACAACTTCTTTACCTCCCCGCTCCGACTCCAGACGTTGACTATCAGCAAATAATGCTTCACGTCCGGTGTTTACATATATATCAACCATCCGTTCCAGCAACCGTACTTCTAGGGATAAATCAGCTTCAACAGGAATTAAAACAGGCTTATTCGCAAAGTTTTTGTCTAAGTATTCGATGATGATACAAGCTTCAAATAATACTTGATTTTCATCTGTCACCAATGTTGGAACTTTGCCAAAAGGGTTAATATGCATATATTGCTCGCGCTCTTTTGGGTCAAATAAATTCACCTCCAGAGGTATAAAATTTGCATTTTTTTCATAGAGCGCAATTAAAACTCGTTGGGAGTAGGATGAGGCCGGAGCGTAATAAAGCTTCATAGCGGTACGGTTGGAGTGGATATTTTTCTACTCTTTATCTAACTAGTGGCCAACAAAGAGGTCTTATGCAGTAATTTCTCTCCGCGAATGCAATCAATTAATATATCTACATCTTTTGGTAATGCGTCATCTCTCCAAGCGACATGTCCATCGGGTCGGACTAAAACATATTTACGCTCGTAAAGTTGAGCAATTTCTGGATTATTTACCTGTTGAATTGTCAGAGGAACTCCTTTTTCCTGACAAGTTTGCTCGAATTTTTCGGTTTTCGGTGTCGAGTCAAAACACATCAGCACAAATCCACGACCAAATAAATCTAAAGTAGATTGACCAGGTGATAACCAAGCATGAGGAGCACGACAACCAGGGTAACTGCTTTGCTTCCACTCAAAGGGGTCATCATTGGGGGTTGTACCATCGGGGATAATAGCAGAAGATTCATAGCGAAAGCCAAAATGTACTCCCGGTGCATCAAATTCCCGTTTAACACCACTGCGTTCCATCCCTGTTGCCATTTCGCGGCGAATTGCTTCACCTTGGGGAGAGTCACTAGTAATTGCTTCGGGGATGGCACGTTTTTGCGTGCGTTGTAAATTAGCGTTCGCTTCTTCTAAGTTTCGCACCGCTATTGGTCGTCGTTCGGTTTCATAGGTATCAAGTAGGCTATCACCACCCCAACCTTTAATAGTCGCGGCTAGTTTCCAACCAAGGTCAACTGCATCACCTATTCCTGTATTCATACCAAAACCACCAGAAGGTGAAAGTGTATGAGCGCAGTCACCGACGAAAAATATATTCCCTTTGCGGAAATGTTCTGCGACACGGTGGGTCAAACGCCAAGGGATATTAGAGACTATTTCAAAGGGTGTATCAATAGATATTGCTGCACGAATAGCTTCTATAGCATCACGTACTGTTCCATCCTCTTGAGGTTTTAAAATTAGGCGATAAAGCGAGTCTCCGTCAACCGCTCGTAGTGGTTCTTGGATAATTGGATTGACCAGAAAATAGACCATCGCGTGGTTTTTTCCCATCTGAGTCCCTAATTCCGGTGCTTTAAACACGACGCTTTGGAAGGTTTGGGTCTGGTGAAATGTCTGAGCTTCAACCCCACAAGCTTTACGCACCGCACTGCGAGCACCATCGGAGGCTATCATGTATTGAGCTTGAATTGTTTCTGTGGTGTTATTTTCTAAATTTGTTATTTGAGCTGTTATACCTTCGTTCGTCTGCTCAAAACTATCTAAGCGAGACAAAAAGCGAATTACTCCCTCTGGGTATTCTCCTAAGAAATTCTGGAACACCGGAGCAAACCAGTTTTGCGGACATACCTGTTCCATCTCTGGTGTGTAGTCAGGTAAAGTGCGATCGCGATAGCTAGGATTAGGTACTCGATAGATTTCATGCCCCCCAACAGATGTAACCCAAGCAACGTCTAAAGTATGGTCAACGGGCCAACCAGCATCGCGTATTTGCTGAGAAATACCCCACCTGCGGCAATATTCCATAGAACGCAGTCCAACCGTACTTACCTTCGGGTCAGCCACCTCACCATCAGTTTGTTCTAATAAAATACAATCTATTCCCTGATAGCATAGTTCCACAGCCATCGCTAACCCAACAGGACCACCACCAATTATTAATACTTGTGTGTTTGCCATTTGTTATTTTTCCTTTATGATTTACTCTTTACCATTTTTCCTTTATGATTTTTTCCTTCATCATTTTTTCTTCATAATTTCTCAAAAGCAAACGAATTAATCCCCCATTCCCCACTCCCCACTCCCCACTCCCCATTTCCCCACTCCCCACTCCCCTACGAAGTCAATTGAGGATTCTTAGCTAGGTCTTCAAAGAATTTGGTGTAAAACTCAAACATTTCACAGACGGTACTATGAATTGCTTCGCACTCTCTAGCTTTATCTGCGAGTCGTTCAAAGCGTCGTGATATAGTTGTCATTGCCACATCAACTGCGGGAATATAAATAGGAGTTTCGATTTCAAATGATGGACCAGCAGTTTTACCGTGTTTACCAGAAGGCAAACTCATTAACAGTTCTCCTAGAGGACGCATCATCCCCGTCATCACATCAATACCCGCGTTCATTAACTTCGAGCGTCGTAAACTTCCATTTGGCATACAACCAAAATGTTGTACCATCAACTGCATCATCAGGAAATAAGTTTCGTTAAATATTTCCATCACCAATCTAGTTTGCGGTACAGTCACCATATTTGTGCTGTAGTCTTTATTATGTAAAGAAGGATTGCGTAAAGCTGGGTAAGAAGGAGTCCAATAAACACTATCAAAGTTTTCTTTGCTCAACGCATCTGCCAAACGACAGAATTGTTGATAGTGTGAACGTTCAAATTTGGGTGATTTTTCGTGACACCCTTCCCCTTGTTCGATAATAAAATCAACAGCGAAAAGTGCGCTCTTGAGGTCATCTACTTGAAGTTGATAATCTGGGTGAACTTTATTAAAGTCATCGCGAATAAATAAACGATGTTCTCCACCAGTACGGCCTTTTTTGACGACAAATAAATCGGGAATATTCTTCAAACCTTCGCGAATCTGGCAATATAATTCGCTTAAGGAACTATAACCGTGCAATTTGTCAACATTAATGTCTTTATATTTTGATTCGTTGTTAAGATTTGTTTCCAAAAAATCAGGCATTTCTAGACGTTTGAAACGTTCTAGAGATATTGTATTAACAGGCTCTAGTGCGAAATCGACATCAATAGGGAAACGTTTATTGAGAGAATCAAAATTGGGTATTGCTGGATAAAAAGGTTCACCAATTGCCATTAATATATTATTAACCATCAAAAAGTGAATCATTTCTTCGCGAGATACTTCTAACAAGACTCCTCGCATTCCATAATTTCTGACTTCTTTACCATCACCGCAAGCTAGCTGTAACTGCTCTTGAGTCCATAAACCACGACGAACGTATTCTTCTCCTGTGACGTAATTGGGGATTGAGTATCCAGCATAGATATATTGCAACATGACAGCAACTTCCAGTTCGGCAGCTTGTTTCAAAGCTGTGACTAATTCTTCCCGAGTTTGAATGGTGCGTTGCATTTGTTTTGGTTCGGGGATAACTTCGGGAACGTAACCAACTTTTTGCTGATTTTGGAGAAATTTCCGTAATAAAGTTGTTTTTGGTAGCGACATATCGCGACTAGGTGGCATATAGTAAGTTTTATATTTATTTTTCGGGTCGGACATTTGCCACATTAATCGGGAGTAAGTTTCTACCTTACACTGGTCAGCAAGACTAAACACATCGGCTTTCATAAACGAGAAGCTCAATTCGTAGTAAGCCAAGATGTGTTTATAAATGAGGTCGAAATTAACATCTTTATCGGGAATTTTGTCTAAATCCCAATCATTGCTCATTACACGCACAGCAAAAAAGCCAGCACCTGACCAAAAGCCTAATTTATCGTCATTATCGTAGGCGATTTCTGCACCAAGCGGCAATTCATCAGTTTTTTCAGTTAACAATATCTTCGCAGTTCCGGAGGTCGCACCTCGCAAAGTTACCCAAGCACGTCCTTGAGAATTTGTTCTGAATTGACAATTTGTGGTAAAGTCTCCCGGTTCTTCTCGTTTTCCCGGTTTTATGTGAACAATTTCCATTTCTTCTGGAAATTTGCCGTTTAATTGTGGAAATGCTCTTGGATTATAGAATTGACGCAGGTAAACAGACTCAATGGATGTGGGAATACCACGTACAAAAGAGCGTACTTCTACTTCAAGCGCATAGTCTTCACCTGTCTTGTGATTGGGATATTCTAAAAATAAACATGCTTCATCTGTCTGAAGATTGATTTCTTGTTCTTGTAACAGAATTTTACGCTGTCCATCAGGAATTGTTCCAATAATGCATAAACCTTGCGTTTCTATCTCATTCTTTATATTTTCTAAATCAGATGCTAATGGAACATCGACAATCCCACTGGTTAAAAAATGCGCTTCTTTTTGATATGCTTCTTTTGGTATTTTGGCAACCAAACTTTGACTTTCAACGGTACGTAATTCCAAATCACCAAGGTCAAGCTTAGAACCGATTCCATGAGCAGGCCCAGGTCCCGGTTTAGCAGCACGTCCCACATAAGGAACGGCTGTTATCATATTTAAACTGACGCCTTGGTTTGTAATTTGTAACGTTAAATTAGATAGTAGTTTATCTTCTTGATTGGTAAAGACGTGATGAATCACGTCTCTACTTAACAATCTTCCTGCAGGATATGTCGCTAATTCGTCTTTGCACCACAACCCAATTGTTCCGTGTAAATTCCAGAAGGTTGCTGAATCTGTTTGAGTGGGTGTAGACATATTGCTAATGCTAAACTGTACCACTAACCCCAACACATCATCGCGAATCATCGCTTCTTTGAGCATCAACACCGTTGGTGATTGAGCGACTTCCTCACCCCAAAGAAAATCTTCAGCGTCTTTGGGAATTGCAAACTGATAGACAGCAGATTTTTGGAACTCAGGGTTAAGACAATGCTCTGGTAAATCGCGAATATAGTTAAAATTTTGCCAGCGTGCTAACTGCATTCCATTAATGGGAGCGGAGAGCATATTTGGTACTTCATGGGAACCACCCCGTCTCCCAAAGGTTAACTGACCCAACATAATAGTATTAGTCCAGTTAGAAGCAGGGTCAGATTCAAAAAAACGAGCACGGTTAAAACTAGTTTTCACGTATTCGTTATAATGACCCCACAAATCTACACTGCTTCCCACCACCGGGTCTTTTTGGTCAACTTCTCCAAATTGGCGTTGGGTGCTGACGATTTGTGCTTCAATCAAAAAGTGACCATTACCGCCAAAATCCCACCCCATTGCCATACTCAAAGCACCATTTTCATCCAATTGTCCTTCGCTGTTAAAGCGGGGTCCTAAATTATGGAGATATTCGTGGTATTCGGATGTGGGACGACTGATATCAAAGGGTTTACCGTCCATATATACAGTGTTACTTCCTACATCCACTAAACCGTTTTTATGTCCTGTAGGAGCGTGGATACGAGCAAAACCTTGGAAATGTAAACGGGGGAAATTTAGAATACTCATATTGAAGTCAGGAGTTAAAAGTTAGAAGTAGCAATCGCGATGTTACAGCAGTTTTCATGTATTTAGACCACACTTAAAATACTCTTCTTTGCGTCTTTGCGCCTTTGCGTGAGATTAAGAAGTGTTTTATTTACCTTCCAATAGCTGTAATTTGACTATTATGTCTAAATTTTGAAAGAGTCCACTCATATTTTTATATTCACTTCAGGAATCATCAAAATTCAAACTATATAATACCAATATACATTGTTTAATAATTATTAATAGAGTCGCTAAAATATTGTTACTATTTTCAGGTTTCTTCTCTCAATATTTTACGATAATCAGGGACAAGTAGATAGATTTAAGCGACGCTTGCAAGTTGGCGATTTTGATTTCTTTGGGTGAGTGTTGCATTTTGTTTTTTGCTGAAGGAGTAGGTAGTAGCAGGAACACAAGCATTTTCGTGAGATACGATATCGTAGACGGCTTCTAGAGTAGACTCGATAGAACCTTGTAACCAAGCGGGGTATTTAGAGCAATGTTCTCCAGCGAAGAATAAAGTATTTTGAGGTCTAGCGGCTTCTAAATAGTTGGTAGTATGATTTTCTTCGTCCCAATGTACGGTGCAACCACCTGCGCTCCATTCATAATTACCCCAAGCGATTGATGCAACGTCTTGAATCATACCAGCTTGTTGTAGTTCGGGGTGAACGTTACCGACAACATTTTGGACATAAGTGTGGCGCTCTTGCTCAGACATATTACCTAAACGGTCTGCGTCATCGCCAATTGTATAGCTTGCTAACATAACGCTACCACGTTCTGGGTTAAATTTAACACTAGGGTAGTAAGTTTGACGCACACCAGCACCGCTAAAAGATGCACCACCTCTAATTCCTTGTTCAGCCCAGAAGTTTTCTTTAGTGTGGAAAGCGACTTTTGTTGCTGGGCAATATACGGTGTTGTTGATGGAATCGATTTTTCTTGCGTCGAATCCTTCTAATTCCATTTTTCGCATTACGGAGAAAGGAATTGTGCAGAGTACGTAGTCGCAGCGACGGGTTTGTTTTACTCCGTTTTCTAAGTAGTCAATTTCTGTATAATTAGGTCTGACGCGGATAGCGACTACTGGTTGATTGCAGGTGATGGGAGCTTTGATGGATTGTACCAAGCGGTCGATTAAAAGTTGTGTTCCACCTTTAATTTGTAACAAATCGTCACTGGTTTCAACTACGATATCAGTTAAGAACATGTCTAATGCTTTGCTACAACGAGCGCGGAAACCAGGATTTTCTTGAACAAATGCTTGTAAATTGATTGTTTCAGCGTTTGCGTTAAAATAAGGTGTTAAATCTAATCTTTCTAATTCATCCATTAAGTGAGTACGTAAATCTTCGTCTAGGCTATCGCGTAAGCTACCGGGGGAAATGGTGTTAACGATGGTTTTTAACCAGGCTGCAAATAATTTTGTTTGTGGACTATATTTGTCGTTGTTAAAGATTTCTGGGTAGCGAGAGTTAAAGAAATTGGCTGCGTCTTTCATGCGGAAGATATTTCCGGACATGTTCATAAAAGCGTTTTCTTCTTCAAATACTGTGACGAATTTGCAAAGTTTGTCGCTTAATCCCATCTTTTTGACGTAGTGTAAGGTATGTTGGTGAGAACTGGGGATACGCATTGCTCCCAACTCTGCATAGGGTGCGTCTGCTTGGTCGCCAAACCGATGTGTCCAAACTCTACCACCAACGCGGGGACTTGCTTCGATAATTTCGACTGAATGTCCCATTTTCTCTAGTTCGTAGGCTGCAACTAACCCAGCAATTCCCGCACCTAATATTGTGATTTTTTTGCCTTGTTCTTTGTTTGCGAATTGAGCCATTTCCAGCATAAATTTGGTGTCCATGATTCGATACCTCTTAAAGTAAGTGTTAGTAGTGGAATAATAAATGATGATGTCGTGGAGCGAAAGTGTTTTGAGGATTGTGTTTCAGCCTCTCGTTCGCTCATATTCTTTCTTAGGGGTGAGGAATTTTGGTTTATGCAAATTGGTCGGATAATATGCAATACTGCGTAGTTTTTGGATTCTTGTAGGTTGGGTTGAGGGACGAAACCCAACATTTGCAGCCTTTGTTGGGTTTAGCGCTCCGCTCCACTGCGTGAACGCGTAGCGTCCGCTTCGGATACGCAAAGCCTCAACCCAACCTACGAATATCCAAAACCTAGGCAGTATTGGGTCACGAGGGGGTTAACAACTGGTGATTAGCATCCCGCAAAAAGTTAGTTTTGCATAATTCATTGCTCCTTACCCTTATATAAATTTAGAGGACAAAAAACTCTCCCAAAACGCTCAATTTAAGGCGAACTAAAATACTACTTGTAAGCAAAAGTACTTACTGAGGAAAAGAAAATGATTGTAATAATGAAAACCTATACTCCATCAACAGAAATTGAGACATTAATCCAAGAGTTCCGTAGTTGGGGTCTCACACCAGAAACAATTGAGAGTAATAACAAAGTTGTGATTGGTTTAGTGGGTGACACTGCGGCCATAAATCTGGAACAAGTTCAACAACTAAGTCCTTTTATTGAACAAGTCCTAAGAGTGAAGAATCCCTTTAAACGGGCAAGTTTAGAATTTCGTAATGGGGAATATAGTGAGGTTGTTGTACCAACACCTAATGGAGATGTTACTTTTGGTAAAAGCCATCCTTTAGTTATAGTAGCCGGACCCTGTTCTGTTGAAAATGAAGAGATGATTGTAGAAACGGCGCAGTTAGTAAAGGCTACAGGCGCACAATTTATCAGAGGAGGAGCCTACAAACCTCGTTCCTCACCTTATGCTTTCCAGGGACATGGAGAAAGTGCCCTACATTTGCTAGCAAAAGCCCGCGAAGCTACTGGTTTAGGAATTATCACAGAAGTGATGGATACATCTGACTTGGTAATGGTTGCCGAAATTGCTGATGTGGTGCAAATTGGTGCCCGCAATATGCAAAATTTCTCTTTACTTAAGAAAGCCGGCGCTACAGGCAAACCAATTCTGCTCAAGCGGGGGTTGTCTGCTACGATTGAAGAATGGTTGATGGCAGCCGAGTATATTTTGGCATCTGGTAATCCCAACGTGATTTTATGCGAACGCGGAATTCGCAGTTTCGACAAACAATATACAAGAAATACTCTTGATTTATCTGTAGTTCCTGTATTACGTAATCTGACTCATTTGCCAATCATGATTGACCCCAGCCATGCTACTGGTTACTCCGAATATGTACCAACAATGACAAAAGCAGCTATTGCATCTGGCACAGATTCCTTGATGATTGAGGTTCACCCCAACCCGAAGAAAGCACTGTCAGATGGTCCTCAGTCTCTCACCCCTGAGCAATTTGTGGAGCTAATGCAGGAAATCGCTCCCTTGGCTGAATATTTTGGTCGTGGTAAATTACCTTTGGCAACTACCAGAGCCAAAAAATCTTCTGCTGCTCTGATAACTGCATAAGTCAAATTGAGTGACATCTATTTAATTTAGGCTGGTTATCATTAGTTTTGTCAATGTGGCTCTTTAAGGGAGAGCCTGAGGGTTTGGGGGAAGAAATGGTTTAAGACAAATCAAAGGGGGTTCAAATTTTTGAGAATAATTTGATTGTAATGAAAAAATGAAAAAAATGAAATTATTGTTGTCATCAATTACTCTCGCTTTACTAGGTGCAACTTTAACGAATAGCATTCAAGCAAAACAATCAGTTAAGCAGATAATAATTTCGCCAAAAATTAACCAAACTAAACAGCAAATGACTTCTCCTTCTGATTCTGTAGAATATCTCACTTCTGACGAAACGACTTCTTTAAATCTTCCTTTTTCAGAAGCAGTGCTTGTAGGTAATATGCTTTACCTTTCGGGAGTGTTGGGAAACATTCCGGGTCAAAAACAGCTTGTTTCTGGAGGAGTTAAAGCAGAAACAAAACAAACTATGGAGAATATGAAACGTATTCTTGAAAGATATGGTTCATCACTTAATCAGGTTGTAAAATGTAAGGTAATGCTAGCGGATATGAAGGAATGGGGTGCAGTGAATGAGGTTTATATCACCTACTTTTCTAAAGATAGATTACCCGCACGCAGCGCTTTAGCAGCGAACGGTTTAGCTTTGAATGCACGGGTAGAAATTGAGTGTCTGGCAACAGTAAATAAATAAACAATGGTAATTGGTTATTGGTTATTGTTTAATGATGTTTCCGCACTAAAATAATCGAGCGGGTTTAGAGTTGATTTTTTTAGTAATAGGAGCTACCTTTTTGACCACAGAAATCATGTATTTATAATCGGGTATTTCTCCATTCGGTACATAGTTAAGGTCTTGAATTAAAGCAAGAGGGGCATCTTTCATGTAATCACGAATCAATTGACGACGAGTAACGTCTATATCTGGCCTAATTAAGACTGAACCCGGTGGAAGAATTTGAGGGTCGGTAAATAAGATTCTAAATTGTGTATTATTAAAGCTATTACGATGTACATTAAACTCTTCCAGCGAAACAGCACCAGCAGCAACTTTTTTTTGTGCCACCATTGTCAGTACATTTTTAGGTGTGGGAGCAAATAGGATTTCAGCTAATGTTAATCCATGAAGATTAAAAAGAGGGACGTAATAGCCAGCAGCAGAGCCAGGTAGACCCAGAGCAACTGCTTTACCCTGTAAATCTTTGATTTTTTGGAGAGAACTGTCTTTTCTAACAATTAATACAGAGCGTGAATTAACTTCTATACCTAAAGGTAATATTGGGATATATTTATAGTTAGAAATAGCAATTGCAGCTAAACCGGGAGTAGCAAATACCAATGACCAAGAACCCCTTTTTATACGCTCTATCGCTATATTTTCATTAAAAACTGGTTCAACTTGAATCAATGACCCAGTTTTTTGACCCAAATAATCGCGTAGACGAGATAATTTATTTAGAGTTTCTTGTTCTTCTCCATAACTAACAGTTCCAATTACTAACTCTAGTTCTGGAATTGGTTTTTTATGGCTTTGACAGGCTGCAATGGTGAGCAACATTTGCAAAATAAATAAGCGTCGAGAAATTTTTAATGACATATTCAATTACATAAATGGAAAATTTTAATGATTATTTAATATTAAAATACCGTTATTTTATGATATTTTGGAGTGTAAGATATAAATAAATCAGTTTTGATACATTAACTTAACATTTTGATTTATAGTGACTGAATGTGAAGCATAATTTTTGTTGTAAGTTAGTCATATAAAATAATAACTCAGAAAACAAAGCTATGAAAATAGGAACTAAAGTAAATATCATCTTAATAATAGTTTTTATTGGCGGCATCTTAATTAGTGGTACAGCCTTATCAAACGTAATGCAAACAAAAGCAGAGAATGAGGTGACCACTAAGGCGCTAACTTTGATGCAAGTTGCCAATTCTGTGAGAAAGTATACTAACGACCGCATACAACCACTGTTATTACCAAAAGCAGAAGCTGGTGAGCAATTTATTGCAGAATCTATACCAACATATGCAACGCGGGAAGTTTTTGAAATTTTACGCAAAAACAAACAATTTGGCAATTTTCTTTATAAAGACGCTACACTAAATCCCACCAATTTACGAGACAAAGCAGACGCATTTGAAAGTCAAATTGTTCAACGATTTCGTAAAGAAGCAGGGTTAACGAGTGTATCAGGCTTCCGCACAATCTCAGGAGAAGACCTATTTTATAGTGCTCGACCTTTTAAAATAGAAGATGCCACTTGTTTGCGTTGCCATAGTACCCCTGCTGAAGCTCCAAAAAGCCAATTAGCGACCTATGGAAGTCAAAATGGTTTTGGTTGGAAGCTGAATGATATTGTCGCTACTCAAATCATTTATGTACCAGCTGAACAAATTTTTGCAAATGCTCATAGGGCTACCTTTCTGGTCTTGGGAGTTTTAGCGATAATTTTTACGGCTATCATCATTACGGTGAATATTTTGTTGAGAAAAGCCGTCTTAGCAAGAATTAAACGTATCGCTCATGTGGCAGAACAAGTTAGTGTTGGTGATATGAATGCTAGTTTTGGGAAACAAGATAAGGACGAGATTGGTGCTTTGGCTGAGGCTTTTAATCGGATGAAATATAGTTTGGAGATTGCTCTAAATATGTTAAGCAATAATCCGAAATAATAGAAACCCCGCACGTGAATATAAAGAACCCCACCCCCAACCCCCTCCCCGCACGCGGGGAGGGGGCTACGAAGGAAATGCGATTATCGGAAAAGGAATTTATCTGAGTTACCTTTTCTTTTTTATATAAATCGTAGCCCCCTCCCCGTAAACGGGGAGGGGGTTGGGGGTGGGGTTCTTTTATTCATGTGGTGGTGGGGGTTATTTTATTTCCCCAGCAATTTTTTTTCAAATTCAGAAGCCTGTTTGGGGTCAGAAATTCTTTCTGTTAATTTCTTCACAAATTCGGATAAAGAAATTTGTGGTTGAGATTTCAAAATTTGTTGAATCATAAAATTAGCAATAGGACCAACAAAATAAGCAAACTCCCGCTCGCATTTATTAATAAAGTTAGTGTCGTTAATTACTGAAGACTCATTCGCAAATGAATTAACTGACTTACTATTAGGGGAAGCTACAGATTTTTTTTCAAAAATAGCCTTAGCTTGTTGTTCAAATATTGGTTTTTGTGCTGGTAATAAATAATTAGCTAAATTTGTGACTAATTCTTGATTATTAGTAGTTTCTTGTAAAGCTTTTTGCAAAATAGCAGGAGAAATTAGTCCGACGTATTGCCTCAATAACTGTTGCAGTTCATTATACTCCTCTGAATCAAAGGTGAAATTGAGTGGAGGTTGCGTTTTATTTACTTTTACTTCAGGAACTAAAGATATTTTAGGTACAGGGTTTTCCTTTATAACTGATACTTCTTTTTCTTGTTCTTTTTGCTGTGGAGAGTGGAAAATTTTACTCATCCCACCAGGTAAAATATCAATGACTGCTTGTGTACCTGATAGCCAAGTTTGAAGGCTGATATTTTTTGCCTGTGAAACTTTTTGTAATTCAGAAATCCATTTAGCAACTGGTAACCCAACTTGTGAGTTTGCAGACGCCAAAGTTGTCAAAACTATTTGAGAAAATAGTTCTGTTTCATCTACATTAGAAGCCGCGGCTATTATACATTGTCCTTGTTCTGTGCTAGTTTGGAAATCTTCTATCCAGTTTTCTAAAGTCGTAGCTTTTGGACAATCTAAAATAATTATTTGTTGAGATTTTTGAGACCGACGTAATTCTTGTCTTAACCAAGAGCGACTCAAACGTACATTTGAATCTAAAACAAACCAGCCTTCTCCATCTTCTATTTCTTCTATATGTCCGCGTAAGTATAATAAAGAAATTGGTGTATTTTTAACCGCTGATAAATGAGAAGGAGATTTTGTTTCGGGTTCGTTATTCCAACGTAAAAACTCTTGAATAGTTTTTCGCACTTCTGTCAAAGATTGACCGTTATGAGGAAAATATTTAACCTCAAAACCCCCGGCACTATTAAGAACACGACTCAAATTACTAGTGTTATTACGATTAGCTAACCCATCAACAATTAGCGCATGTCGTAATTTATGAGACACCTCTTTTTCCGGTTTGTATCCCAGAATTAATTCTCCTACTCCTTCAACGATTCTTTTGGGTGTTTGTAAGGGATATTCTGGATGAAGTTTATTTTCACCACGCGCTAGTTTTTGCTGGTTAATTACGCGCAATTGATGATTTATTGTATCAATATATTTTAAAGTTTGGCGGTAAACATATTTGTACAACCCATCTGCTTCAATTAAACCATAAGGGTCAGCGGCTTCTCCTAGCAGTCCTCGCATTAAATAGTAAGTGAATACTCCATGTCCTAATTCTGGAAATTCCCAAGACTGTTGTCCTTGGTCGCAAGATAGCAAAGCACAAAAACCTTTACTTTTAGCAGCGCGTTCTCGCAAAACTTCCATTAACTGGGGTGCTGGGTTTAATAATGTATTGGAGCTACCTGCATTTCTTGATGTACCACGATTTCCCAACAACCCTAGGTCACCACTATGACAGGTATCTAAACAAAGTAATTGCTGGTTAGTGCCACCACTCCCTAATATATGTAATAAATCTCGCATTGGTAACCCCGTACCTAGCAAGTCGTCTGTATTTGTATCACTAAGGCACAGTACAGCCTGTTGGGTATTTGGCTCTACCATCCCGTGCCCAGAAAAATATAACAGAACAGAGTCCTGAGGTTTGGTTTGTCCTACAATTACCTCTAAGCTTGCCCGCACTGTTTCTAGAGTCGGGGGTTGTGTTGTAAAGTCGTTGTGAACAATAACCTCTTTATTGGGAAAACCTTGGGTAGCTTTTTGTAGAGCTTCTCCCAATCCTTGACAGTCAACAGCAGGGAAACGTAAGGAAGGCAAACTAGCATCTTGGTATTCGTTAACACCTACCAATAATACCCAAAGTTTAGCTTCTCCTGTTTTAAGTATGCTTGTTAAATCGCTGGAGCCTATACCGAGTGGAGCCATAACTATTACTTTAACTCTAAAATTTACCGGAACAATTACTTATCGAGCAAAAGGTTAAATAATATAAGATTTTGGACTAGATATATAGTATCTAGTTGTTTTTTTATCAGCTTACGCACTTCTTTACAAAACTTCATAATTAAACTCCCAATTAGGTAGGATGGGTTAGGCGCACGAAAGCTCACAGTTAAATGCGATAACCCAAATGCGCCGTAACCCATCATTCTATGCTTAACTGCGGTTATTTTTAATGTGGAAGCATTTAATACAATTTAGCTGTAAGCTTTGTCATCAGTAATTGCAGATGATGATGGGTTACGGCGCATTATATTTTTAGTATACATGCCTAGATTTTCTTGCGCCTAACCCATCCTACGTGTGAATATAAATATCTATCTTTTGGATGATTTACAAAATTCTCACTACTGTTTTGCGTAAAGAATGTATGAGAACCCTATACGTATATTAAGATAGCAAATGCCTTTCTAAATCTAGAAATGAGATTGCTTGCTCAGGAATGAAAAAATTGATTTTTTAAGGTGTATGAACATAATTAAATTTAATTGGGACTAAAAGCTGAATCGTATTGTTAAAATTCTTGAGTGTAATAAACTGGAAAAAGGTTAGTAGCTAAAGTGTTTATTTCCTTGTATGTAGCCTTACTCATCATGTAATTATGCAAAATACTTTATAAAAATTCTTTCCCCCATTCCCTATTCCCCACTCCCTATTCCCCACTCCCCACTCCCCACTCCCCATTCCCCATTCCCCACTCCCCATTCCCTAGGTTTTTTAACTTATGCGTTCTCGTCAAGGTATTACTGAACTATTTGCTACATTCTTACAGCTAGATGCGGATAGGGTAATTGGTTGGGCAACCGATTCTAGGCTGCGTCGTAGTATACTTAATTCTCAGGCGCGTCTCCCTGAACCAGAGACTTCCGAGAATTTTTGGGTGTGTTATTGGCATAAATTATGGCAAACTCAGCCAGAAAGTCTTGCAAAAGGACACCTGTCAGCTTATTTACAAGAGGTGTGTTATTGGACCGCAAATAAAACCGCGATGAGTTTTTCTTCCACCCAGTACACGATGTCCGACTGCTTTCAAATGGCAATTACTCGTGTTGATAAGGTTTTAAAAGGTTTTAAATCTCAGATGGGGTTTAACCTAAAAAACTATGCGAGTGCAATTTTTAGCAGCGAACTCAAGGAAATGTTACGTCAACAAAATGAGGTTGACATTTGTACTAATTGGCGATTACTAAGAAGATTGACTCAAAAGCGGTTGATAGAGTCTTTACAAAATGCTGGATTAAGTGTGGAAATCATTCAACGTTATGTATTAGCTTGGAAGTGTTATCAAGCGATATATGCTCCCCAGCAAAACACTGGTACTCGTAAACTCAACAGACCAGATGATGCAGTATGGCAATCAATTGCTCAACTTTATAATTCTGAGCGTCATACTCAATTGTCACAACCTGGACCAGAATGCAATGGAGAAATCATGGAAAAATGGCTGGTTGCTTGTGCAAAAGCAGCACGCTCCTATTTTTATCCTAATATGGCGTCACTAAATGCACCTAGGGGTGGTGATGATGATTCTGGTGGGGAATTTCAAGATATACTCCCAGAGATGAAACAAGAATCTCTGTTGACAGAAATGATAAACGATGAAGAGTTGGCTGATAGGAAGTCACAGCAATCTCAGGTTAGTGATGTATTGATAGCCGCTTTGAAGGAACTAGATGAGGAAGCAAGGAAAATAATAGAAATTTACTATAGCCAGGGTTTAACTCAGCAGCAAATTGCAAAACAGTTGGATGTTAAGCAGTACACAGTTTCTCGACGATTGACTAAAGCTAAGGATACTTTACTGCTAAAGTTGGCTAACTGGAGCAAGGAGTCGATGCATATTTCTCTAAACTCATCGGTACTAAGTTACATAAGCACCGTTTTAGAGGAGTGGTTACAAGCTTATTACAGTCCTTCCTCACCACAGTTGGAGGCAAAACTATGACATTTAACTCAGGGAAACTAACTTCTTCTATTAACTCTAACCATTTGTGGTTAGAAATCCCCGAAACCGAGCAGAACAAAAGTTGGCAGCAAAGTCAAGTTTTTTCCACGTCTAATCGTCGTTGGACTGCTTATCTTAATCGTTTAAGTCTTAATGCTTTTTTACCTTGGTTGCGCGAGCAATATGCTTCTAATGCTACTGTTTCTCCCAATTTGGCTGCTTTACCTAGTGTTTGGGAAGTAGTTAATGGTACAAGAATTTCCTTGGGGGAAAAAAGGCTAGTATTAATTCCGACTGAGACACTTGATTTGAGCGAAATGCGCGTTCCTCAAGAATGGGTAGATATTCCTAATTGGACGGCTGATTATTATTTGGCTGTACAAGTTAACTTAGAAGAGGGCTGCATCCGCGTTTGGGGATATGCAACCCACGAGCAATTAAAAAACAGAAGCACTTTTGATGCAAGCGATCGCGTTTATTGTGTGAATGGGGAAGACTTAATTTCTAACGTGAGCATTATCTGGATGGCACAACAAGTATGTCCAGAGGAAGTAACTCGGATAGAAACAGCACCTTTACCAAATTTATCAGTCCAGCAAGCAGAAAATCTTATAACTCGTCTGGGTGATTCTACTGTAATTTCACCTCGTATGGCAGTACCTTTTCAGATGTGGGGAGCGCTGCTAGAACACGGAGGTTGGAGACAACGTTTATTTGAAAAACGCCAAGGTAAGCAAGAGTCCTGGTCTATTTTAAATTGGATGCAAACAGGTGTATCTGACTTTGCAGAACAATTTGGTTGGGGTAGTGTAGAACTACAACCCAGTGCAGTAGGAGCACGAGGAGCGGGGCAAACATCCGTATTACCAACGTTGATAAGAAAATTAACAATTGCGGGCAAAAAATACGAATTGCGCTTGCAACCAAAAGGTAATATTCAAGATAACGTTTGGCGTTTTGAGTTACGAAGTGCAACAGCAGGAGAAATGATTCCAGTTGGAATAAAATTAACACTTTTGACAGAAGATTTACAGCCATTTCACGGTAATCAAGCTCAAGCAACTAAACCAGTAGAAAGACTTTATGTTGAAGTCGCAATGGGTGATACAAAAGAAGGCTTAGTTTGGCAAACAGAACCAACCCCCGAAGATTATGAATGTGAAGTTTTGTATTTTTGATTGGGGTGGCTGTCTGTTGACTGTTGACTGTTGACTGTTGAGAGTTTTGCCAATTTTTTAGCTAACATTTTTTAATAGCTTATTTTTAGGATGTTATTTATATTAAAATTTATTTGAAAAACCAAGATTTCGTAGGTTGGGTTGAGGAACGTTCACGCAGTGGAGCGGAGCGCTAAACCCAAACCAAAATATGTAGAGACGTGACATGTCACGTCTCTACAAGGGGTTTCACTGCTCCTAATTTTCAGTTTGCGTTATTTCGTCTTGCAATTGTTGCACTTGTTGTATCGTTAACCCAGTTGCTTTTTCAATCACTTCAAAAGAGAATCCATCTTTAAGCAGATTGACAGCTACAAGTCTTACTCCTTCTTCTCGGCCTTCTTCTCGGCCTTCTTCTCGTCCTTCTTCTCGGCCTTCTTCTATAATTGACTTATAAATGACTGACTCGCGCATAATATCTCTCCGCAACAAACTTTTAATTACCTGTTCTTCTAATACTAACCCAGCTAAAATGGCTGTAGATGCTGCCACATTACTTTGTACATTTTTGTCGGTGATAGCTTCAATTTGGGTTGCGACTGCCTGTAAAGTTCTAGCTTGATTACTAGTTTTGCTAAGAACGGCTAGTGGGAGTAAACCCGGAGTCTGTAAAAAAACTTCAGTTGGTTGTTCCCACATACGAATGACTTGGAAACGGTGATAAGTTTCTTCTAAAGTAAATATGTCTTGCCGAACTAGTTCAGAATCTGTCTGTTGTAAATAAATTACAACTTGGTACATTCGTTTATGAGGAAAACGCCGATATCCACGCAAACGGTAATCTGCCATGCGAAAAGGTATTTTACGGTCTGGGTCAGTCTGAAATTCCATGTGCAGAATAAGTTCGTTTGATTGCAGCAAGATTATGGAGTCTGCACGAATTGGTTCGAGCGAAAGTTCTTTGGGACTTAGCTCAGTCAACGTGATTGGTTGACCCACAAGCCAAGTTGCAAAGTTTGCGGGAAAATTTTCAGCGAGGAACTTACAGATGTTGTCGTACATTCAAAAGTATCATTAGTCTTTTTTTTTATGCACAATGATTATGAACTAGGCTAAAAACTAATTTTTAATTGTATTAAAATTTTTTACAAAAACATAGGCAATTACAAATTATACCACTATTAATTATGTAAATTTTCAAAATATTGAAGGTCTATTTGATAACTAATAAGCTAGTATAGTAATGGATTAGTATAAAATGTATCGATAAATTATTAAAAGTAAATTTTATAAATATGGTGATAAAAATGCGGAGATTCATATGTAACGAAGCCATTTGCGTCGGTATCCTTCATCGTTATAAGTGAAGTGGAATAGTTAAACGAGAGGTCTTACCCCTTATTCAGCCGACATACCACATAGAGAGTAGGGTTTATATGAATATTCATGTTAAATTAAGATTTACTTAGGAGATGTTGCATAATTTTTTGTTTGTAGCCTTATAAATATAAAAAGAGTACTAAATAACTAACTAAAACAGAATAAAGCCATGATTCCAGAAATTCAGCCAGGAACAATAATAAATAGTCGCTATATAATTAACAAAGTCCTAGGTCAAGGGGGATTTGGCAGAACCTACTTAGCGGCAGATACTCAGCGCTTTAATGAACTCTGTGTTTTAAAAGAGTTTGTCCCAGCGACGACAAAAGAAGAGATTATCAATAAATCGAGGGAGTTATTTGAGAGGGAAGCGAAAGTTTTATACCAAATCCAGCATCCGCAAATCCCTAGGTTTTCGGCTTGGATGATGGATAGTCAAAGGCTATTTATCGTCCAAGAATTCATTGATGGTAAAACTTACGCGCAAATTTTATACGAACGTCTTTCTAAAGGGGGTAAGCCATTTTCTGAAGCGGAAGCTAGAACATGGTTACTAGATATTTTACCTGTCTTGGAGTATATTCACAAAAGTAATATAATTCACCGGGATATTTCGTTAGAAAATATCATGCTACCCAATAAGCAAACAAAACCAGTATTGATTGATTTTGGGATAGTTAAAGAGAAAATGACAGAGATTTTGTCTGTAAATTCTCCTGATAATGGCTATGGAGTTCGTGGTTCAGTAGTGGGAAAAGCTGGTTACTCTCCACCGGAACAATTGCGCTTAGGATATTCTTACCCTTGTAGCGATATTTATGCTTTGGGGGTGAGTGTTGCTATTCTTTTGACTGCGAGAATGCCAAATTTATTAATAGATGATTCTTTAAATTGGCAATGGCGTAAATATACTAAAGTTAGTGATTCTTTTGCTGCCATACTGAATAAAATGCTAGCAGCATCACCTAAAGAACGTTACCAGTCAGCCACAGAGGTTATTGCTCAACTTAATCTTAACTCACAAAATCAAAACTCACAAGCAAATCAAGCTCAAGCAAATCAAGCTCAAGCAAATCAAATTTTACAAAATCAAACTTCACAAAATCAAACTTCACAACCTCAAAGAATAACTCAAAATTCACAAGGTTTTTTTGGTGGTATAGTACACAAGTTGTTATCGAAAACAGGACAAGCTATCCCAGTTCAGGAACAGCAAGTGCAAAAAGTTCAATATGATAACAAAACAACTATAATTTATACAGAATCACAAGGCTCACTCACTGCAGAATTTTTAAATTTTTGTCAGCAACAATTGATTAGTTCTGTTGGACCTTTTGCTGGGACTTTAATAAAATATACTTTGGAGAAGACACCAGATATCGAACCAGAAGAATTTGTTGAAGTTTTAGCAGCAGCAATTCCAGAAGCACAAAGAGCGGAAGATTTTAGAAACAGTGTCAAACTGAGCCTTGAAAGTAATTTTCAAAATTCACAAGAGTCTTTAAATAATTTTCCTGCAATTAGCAACCCAGAATTTTTAGACCAGTGTCGTCGAGAATTGGCTAGTTTTATTGGTCCACTTGCGAGCGTAATTCTTAGAGATGCTTTAGATGAGCATCCAAATTTGACTCCAAAAGAGTTGATAGACACTTTGGTGGCAGAAATTCCTAACCAGGAACGAGCTCAAATGTTTAGGAAACGCATTGATAGAACGATAAAATAAAACATTTAAAGTAGTTAATTAAACTATTGAAACACGGAGGATGCGAAGAGAAAAATTGCGGATTATAATGGGGATTATATAAATCCTCAAACTCTCATGTCTCAAGATAAGCCAGATAAGAAAAAAATGGCGACTAGCCGCGAAGTGTATGACCGTATAATTTGGGATACACGCTTAAATAGCAGTGCTTTTGTCATTGGTTTTCAAGAACGTTTGGCTTCATCTGGTGTGCGAGAAAAGCCTCTGGTACAATGGGCAACAGATGGGGATATTCCTTGGCATCGTATTCGTTATATTCGTTGTTCTGGCTTGATTGTTTGGGACCGTGACCAGCATTTGGATTTAATTTCTAGCGGTGAATTGCCTGATAGTGCTTGGAAAAGTGATACTTCGGAAGCAGTAAATGAAAATGCTGTAATTTTAGAATTTGATAAAGTACCAACTTTTAAAGTGCGTTCGGTCTATCGTTATAATTCCCAAGTTTGGCAAATTGCTGACAATGCATTAGATATAAACTTAAATATAGATTTAAATTTGCTGACAATCGCAACTTTTAATGTGCTGTGTGATATGCATGAAGCTGATAAAATTCATACAGCAAAACGATTACCAGCAATTGTTAAAAATTTACGTCAATGCGATGCTGATATTATCGCACTTCAAGAAGCGACACCAGCTTTATTAAATTTACTTTTATCTGAAGATTGGGTTGAAAATTATTATATTTCCGAATCTCCAACGGGTGAGACACTTCAACCTTATGGTAATTTACTATTGTCACGCTTACCGTTTACTCTTGTTGAACATCAGTTTTCACCTCACAAGCGCGTATTAGTTGGAACATGGCAAATTAACGCTCAATTTTTACATGTAGCAGTTATACATTTACCTAGTAATGGTGCTCAAGATGCTGTAAATAAAAGAAGGGAGCAAATTTCTGTAGTGTTAGGACATCTCCAAACCCTAACAGGAGATAGTCTAATTGTGGGAGATTTCAATATTAGAGGTCACGAACAACAGGAGATATTAAAGTCTAGTGGTTTTGTGGATGTTTGGCAAAAGTTACATCCCTATGAACCTGGTTATACCTTTGATACCGAACTTAACCCTTTAGCAGCATTAATTAGCTTAAGCGGTAAACCAGCACGTTTCGACCGCATTTTATTACGCAGTTCTAATCATAGTTGGACACCAAAATTAATTGAGTTTTTTGCGAAAGAAGCGATACCGGGTACTGGAGAGGTTCTCTATCCATCAGACCATTTTGGAGTGCGTGCTACTTTAGAATTTTCAATAGTAGAATTTTCAACAACACAATTCTCAACAAAAACATTAACAAAGACTGCTTTAGAAAACTTAAGTACGGTAAAACCTATTTATCAAAGCGCAATAGTTTTGATTCCACCAGAGTCAGCTTTTGGTGCAATTCAAGCGATACGCAGACGTTTTGATAGTAAATTTCAGCGTTGGATGCCTCATATAACTTTAATATATGGCTTTGTACCAGAAGAATATTTTTCAGAAGCTGTTGAAATAATTAACCCAGTACTCGCTCAATTAGAACCATTTAAATTGACACTGAAGGAATTTGCTACATTTGCACACCGTAAAAATAGCACAGTGTGGTTGCGTCCCATTACAGAACCAGAAACAGCGTTGCATGAGTTACAAGCATTATTACAAAAACTTTTTCCTCAGTGTAATGAACAAAGCCGCAAGTCGGAAGTAGGTTTTACACCACATCTCAGTGTTGGACAATTTCCTAGTAAAGAGGAAGCTATTATACAGTTACCTCAATGGCATCCAATTAATTTTACGGTTGACTCCGTAGCCTTAATTAGTCGTCGAGGTGACCAACCCTTTGAGGTTAGATATACCATACCCCTTGGAAACACCCCTGTAGAGACGTTACATGTAACGTCTCTACATTACGTGGTGAATAATTTGGAACCGGAGTTGACGACTGAGCAAAAAATTCAGCGTGAAACAGTTATCGAAATAGTTACCCAAGCTTGTGCTGAATGTTTAAGTTTTCAACCGTCTCTTAATTTATTGGGTTCAGCACGTTTGGGTGTGCAAAGTCCGGAAAGCGATTTGGATGTTGTTTGTTTGATTCCTGCTTATTTGTCTGGGGAAACATTTCTTTTCAATGTACAACAACGTTTACAAGGACTTTGTGATATTGCTCAAGTTATATTAGACGCTAGAGTTCCAGTGTTGCAACTAAAGCTAGAGGGAATATCCTTGGATTTACTTTATGCTGTTTCGACTGAATCGGGTAATATTGCGGATTTTGACCCTGTTAGTCGTAAAGCGATTGTTGGGTGCTGGGAAGCGGATTTAATTAAAGATGTAATTAGCAAATCTTCTGTAAATTTTGATTCGTTTCGCTGGTTATTAAGAGCAGTTAAAGCTTGGGCAAAAAGCCGCAAAATATATGGTAATTCTTGGGGTTTTATAGGTGGTTTTTCTTGGGCTTTACTAAGTGCTTGGAGTTGTAGTTGTTATGAAGAGTTGGACAATAATTTAGAGAAATTACTTACTCATTTTTTTCAAATTTTAAATGAACATGATTGGAGTCAAACTATAGCTATTAGCGAAGCAGGGAAACAATATAAAGCAAAATTACCACGAGATTGGTTGCCAATTATTACATCAATAGAACCTTGTCAAAATTCTGCTCGTAATGTTTCTCGCTCTACTGCGAAAATATTGCGTCAGGAATTTACACGAGGTGCAATGCTGACTCAGGAAATATTGACTGGTAAGATGGATTGGGATTCGTTGTTTGAACCTGTCAATTTTGGGGAGCAATCAAATATTTGTTTGGTGATAACTGCAATAAGTCAAGATGATGAAGCTCTCGAAAAATATTGTGGTCTTTTAGAAGGCTATACTATTGGGTTAGTTATTCAATTAGAACAGCAATTTGATATATTTGTGAGACCTTGGACGGGAATTCAAAAAACTCACAATACTGCTCGTGTGGTTTTGGGTTTGAATCTTGCTAATGGTTGTGATTATGGGTCTGTTCAACGGTTGGGTGAAGATTTTTGGTCGCAGTTTAGTAGTGATGGGGTAAGTTTAAATGTGGTGGTATGCGATATTTTAAATTAGCTAAAAATTAGTCATAAATTAGCTAGGAATTAGCCATAAATTAGCTAGAAATTAGTCATAAATTAGCTAGGAATTAGCCATAAATTAGCCAGGGAATAAATTCCCTGTCTAAAAGCTAAAGTCCTCTGAAGAGGACTAATAATAAGGAATATGATTTTTGGATGCATCCTAATTTGATAAAAATATTTGTATTTAATATATTATTCAGTCCTCTGAAGAGGACTTCAGCTTTTAGACAGGGAATTTATTCCCTGGCTATCTATCCCTGGCTAATTTTTGGAAATCAAAAATTGAAAATCCAAAACTAATTAAGCTGTTTTAAAGAAGCGAATAATTTCCCGTACATTGTCCAAAAATTGCCCATCCGTAGAAAGCTGAGCAATCGCTTGACGTGCTTCTCTTGATAGACGTTCGTGTTCAGTTTGATTAGTGGCACGTAGTTCTTCCAAATTTGCAGCAATACGTGCTGACTCTTTACGGGTTTCTTCTATATATAGTTGTTGGTTAGCAGCTAACGAATAAGGTTGTTCAGGATTGAGCTGCTCTGATAAAATATTTACAGCTTGTTCTAAACTATCAAAACGGTTACGCAATTCCATGATATCTTCACGGGGGTACTTCCATTCTTGGCTAATTGTGGATAATCTTGCAGATAAATACTCATAAGCACTAATCGCTGGTCGTAAACCTGTGAGTAATAAAGCAGCACTAGAACTAATATATCCAACAGCACTGACACCCGTTACTGCAAGAATATAAAGTCCGATAGCTGAAAGTAAATGCAGAGAAATTGCTAAAATAAAAGAACGTTTCGCTAAAATTTTCACATATTGAATTTGTTTCTCGTCTACTGCGATACCCTTTTCTTGAGACTGCTCACCATCTGCAATCACTTGTTTTGCTTGAAAGTGGATATTCCAAGGTACGGTGACAATTACTAATAACCACCAAAAACTAGCACCACCTATAACCCAGTCCAGAAAATTACCCGTAGGTATATGAAACCATTGCAATAAGCCGAAAGCTGCTAATATTAATACGACAAAGCCAACAGCGGAACTGATAAAGAAGTTAAAATACATTTGCCTAGCCCAATATTTAAGGTATTGTTTTTATCATGACTAGGCTTTTAAGGTATTGCGACAGACGTGTGATACTTTCCAAAGCTTCACAGTCAAAGCTTCACAGTCAAAGCTTCACAGTTGCTAAACCCAAATAACGAATACCTTCTGGGGTCACATCAAAACGACAAGGTAAAACTTCTAAACCAATAGCAACAGCTTCCCTCAATAACTTTCCATATATAGGGTCGGTAATATCTCCTGGTGAAAATTCCTCGCAATCACCTCTGTTAATAAAATAAAACATCACTGCACGAAATTGAGGTAAAAGAGCGATTAATTCCCTTAAATGTTTTTGTCCTCGTGTTGTTTCGGTGTCAGGAAATAATGCGAGTCTACCGTTACACCAAGTTGTATTTTTTACTTCTAAATAAATAGGACGTTCTGTATCACATCCTGTTAATAAAAAATCTACACGACTTTTTTTATCATGTCCGTAGGGAACCTCACCTTTAATTTCGCTGTATGCAGTCAATTCTGGGAAAATATGTTTTTGTAGTGCTAATTTAACCACTCGATTTGGTAAAGCTGTATTCACTCCCACCCAAGTTGGTTCATTATCATTTACTTGTATAAGTTCTAACGTATATGCTAATTTACGCTTCTCGCTATCGCTTTTAGAAAGCAACACTGGACTCAAGAGAGTTGAGACCCCAGTCATTGGACCTGTGTTGGGACAATGTGCAGTGACAATTTCCCCGGAATCAAGTTGAACGTCGGCAAAAAAACGTTTGTAGCGTTTTAGCAAGATACCAGAGTATAAGGTTGGATAGCGATACAAAAAATCGGACATTTTTTGGAAGTTGGAGTTTTGAGTTTTGATTTTGAGTTAAAATTCCTATAAATCAACAATACCTGATTAAATGCATCTTGCAGGAATAAATTGTCAAACCCTCATGATGTAAAGACTAAACATGTTTAGTCTCTACGTTTGGTAATGTTAACTCAAAACCCTACTCCCAATTGATGGGTATATCTAGAAATTCGCTGATTTCTTGTGCTAACCAATCGCGTTCTGGTTGTGTTAGTCTATCTCCAAGTCCATATTTGTGACCTTTCACTCCAAGATATAAAATAGCAGGTGCTTCTTGTCTTTCTATAGAGTTAATATTTTGTTCACTTTTAGTAACCACGAATTTGTAGCTTGTTTTTTTGCAAGTTAATTGAGTAATATTTTCCACTGATGACTTCAAATAAGTAGCCAGTTTTCTATTACCATAAGTAGAGAGATAAGTTAAGCTCAACTCAAGAGTATGTTGATTTATATCTACGTTTATTGAATGTATTTCCTTGATATCTTTGAGCTTATCGATTGCTTCTCTATTATTCATGATGATATATTCTGGTAATTTCATATTTTTTTGACCAGAAAGCATCCAATTAATCATAACTGAAGTAGCTAAAAATGCAGCAACAGTCCAATGTGCAAAATGAGCTATAATTGACAGAATTGATATGACCAAAATTACCAACATCAAGAAAAAGATAGTCCAGAAACCAAATATTCCAGGAAATCTTAACCACTTGAGAATACTTAAAAGTAAAGGGAATTCTAAGTCTGAATTATTGTTATTTGCAGTAAATTTTTTGCGATATGGAATTTCTATTTGTAGCGAATCTTCATCTGCTCTCAAGAAAATATTGCTTCCAGACGGCTTTTTAATTACTAGGGATTCAGTTTTACTCGATAATAAATTTTCTGATTCAAGAGTTAAGAGTGCTTTTTCAGTAGATTCAAAACGCTCCTTTAGACTAGGATGTGTAATTAATTTTAGCCAAGCTGTAAACTCTGGACTAATATTTGCTATTTCTTCAAATTTAATTTGTAAATCTTCTTGTGGTAAATTACTTGGTTCTGTACCTGTTATTAAATAAATTAACGTCGCTCCTAAACCATAAAGGTCAGAAGCTGGGAAAGCTTTTCCACCAAATTGCTCTGGTGGCATATATCCATAAGTCCCTACTATTGTTATTGTTCCATTTTGACGAGTAGCAGTTTGTACGGAACCAAAATCGACTAAATAAATATCTCCGACATTATGAGCAGAGCGATTTGCAAGTAAAATATTGCTGGGTTTAATATCTCGGTGGATTATAGGAGGTTCGTGAGAATGTAAATAACTCAATACTGAAAGTAAGGATTTTGCTAACTGTTTAACTTCGTTTTCGCTAAAAGTTCGCCCTGTTTTGATATACTCTTGGAGAGATATTGCATCAATATAATTCTGTACTAATGCAAATCCTTTTAAACTTGGTGTATCAAAATCAAAGTAATCTAAATAGTGGGGAATCGCTGGATGGGAGAGAGATTTCAGAGTTTCAACTTCTCGCTCAAAAAGTTTTAAATCCTCCCAACGAAAATTTTTATTAAATGTGATAATTTTAATTACTACACGTTGTTGAGTTTGTGAATCTTGCGCTAGTAAAGTTCTACGTCCTGCATTGCGTCCCAACTCTTTTAAAATTTGGTAGCGACCGTGAAACAATTCTCCCGAAGCCAAATTAAAGATATTTTCTAGCATGATTATAAATTTGGAGTTTTGAGTTTTGAGGTATAGTTATTATTTATTATTAATCTTCGGTAATCGGTATATTTAACCAATTGCTAAGTTCTCTTACAATCCAATCGCGCTCATTTTCTGTTAATTTTTTATTTAAAAATTTATTCAAATCATACTGCGTAGTTCCGACCCAGATAATTATATTAGGAGGAATTTCAATTAACTCCTCTTCTTTACGTGAATTAGTCATTTGGTAATATTTAGCAGTAGAAATTATCTTAAATATGTCTTGTTTTCTAAATTTTACTTTCCCTGCAAAACTCAAGGTCTGGTTACCAAATAACTCCTTAGCGATGCTCATATATTTCTCGTCTATTATAATACGTGTTTTTCCAAATAGGCGAGTTAGGAAAGTCAAGCTATTATGAATTATAAAAGAAATAATAAATAAGAGTACATAAATGTAGATAAAAGATTGTGAAAATGCTATAGTCATAAACCATATTAATGAAGCAAACATATATGTATACATACTCAGCATTAACCCTATGACTATATATGCTGGTATTAAAGGCTTTCGGAAATTAACTCCTCGCATTGGGAATAAAATTTCTAACTTTTCTGCATATTTTTTAATGATTATATTGCTATTTTTAAAACTTTTAGCCCCTAATAATTCTGAATCATTTATAGATAATTTATCAGAATGCATCAAATTTATTTCCAATGGATTTTCTAATTCCTCCATTGCTGCTGCTACTGAAGTAAAACGACGATTAATACTTGCTTGTGTCATTACCTTTAGCCAAGCTGTAAATTCTAAGCTCAGATGTTTTATTGGTTCAAATTCGATTTGTAAATCATTTTGAATTAATTCTGCAGGATGTTTTTTAGTCGCTAAATAAATCAAAGTCGCTCCTAAACTATAGAGGTCAGAAGCAGGAAAAGCTCTACCACCAAATTGTTCGGGAGGCATATAACCATAAGTCCCAACTATAGTTCTTGTTCCTCCCTCTTTAAAGCTAGTTTGTACAGAACCAAAATCTACTAAATATAAATCACCTGCACTGTGAGCAGAACGATTTGATAATAAAATATTACTGGGTTTAATATCACGGTGAATGACTGCTGGTTTGCGGGAATGTAAATAATCCAAAACCTCTAGTAAGGATTTTGCTAACTGTTTTATTTCAATCTCAGTAAAATTTCGTCCTTCTTGCAAATGTTGTTGAAGTGATTTAGCTTGAATATAAGTTTGAACTAAGGCAAATCCTTGTAAATCAGGTATGTCTATTTCAAAATAATCAATATATTTGGGAATTGCTGGATGCGATAATGATTTGAGAGTTTCTGCTTCTCTTTCAAATAGCTTTAAGTCTTCCCAGCGAAAGTCATTATCAAACGCTAAAATTTTAATAACAACTTGCTTCTGCGTTTGTGAATCTAAGGCTAGTAAGGTCTGCCTTCCCCCATTTTGCCCTAATTCTCTTTGGATTTCGTAGCGATTATGTAATAATTTTTCTGAAGTATAATTAAAGATTTTTTCTGACATATTTCCCCATCACAGATAATTTATAAAATATAAGTTATGTTCTGGCTGTTAGCTCTATTACTTGATTTTACATTCTAAATTTTATTTTGGGAGTAGGGAGTAGGGAGTAGGGAAAAACTAGTTTTAATAATTGACAAGGATAAATAGTGTTAATTAATACTTGCATTTTAGATGTACTGAGAAAGTAAGTTATTGTATCTTAACTACAAGGCTTAAATTATCTATTCCAGAAAAAACCAGAAAAACTTGTAACTTTTTTTAGTAATAGCTTGAATGACGATTTTATAAGTAAGGGGTGGGTAGTATTTAAATAAATAAAGCTTTTACGAATTTTTACATAACTTTACATAGTTACATATTTTCACAATTATTTAGTTAAACAAGAAATTTATAGCTTAAAATAGAATCAAAATTGGTCGTAAGCTTGGGTCTTTTCCACCATTCGTGCTGAGTCTAGTATTGGTCATTTCCTGGTTCATCACTCAAAAAATGACCACAAGTCTCTCGGTTGTTGTACCAAGCACCTGGCAGATTAACCCGAGTTTTTTTAAGAATTGTTGACTGTTGGTTGTTGACTGTTGACTGTTGACTGTTGGTTGTTAACTGTTGACTGTTGACTGTTAACTGAATTGCTGGTGGTGGGTTGGTAATTGGTAATTTGCTTATCAATCAAATCATCAATAGTCAACCGTCAACAGTCAACAGTCAACTATCAACCGTCAACTGTTAACAGTCAACAGTTAACCGTCAACCCTCAACCACTTGCTTACTCGCTTCACTTATGGGAGACTTTCGGCAACAGTCCGAATTCGCAATATGTTGAGAGATGCAATTTTTCTCTAAGTTTTTCACCAGGTTTTTTGCTACGCTTCTTGCAGTAGTTTTGCTGCCAACTTTCATGGCTATCGCCCAAACAGGTACAATAACGCCAGGTGATAACCTCGTCGTTGAGGGAATACCACCTATTCCCGTTTCTATAGCGCAAACGGTAGAACGTTATACCAATTTTCGTTCTGCCAGCCTTTCTAGTTGGCATCCCACACCGCGGGAAATACTTATTTCTACGCGATTTGCTGATACACCCCAGGTACACTTAGTTAAATTCCCCCAAGGAAGTCGTCAACAGCTAACTTTCTTTCCGGAACGTGTTGGAGGTGCGAGTTTTCAACCAACTAAAGGTGATTATTTTATCTTTAGTAAAGATATAGGTGGTAATGAATTTAACCAAAATTATCGTTATGATTTAGCAACCGGAGAAATCACCCTGTTGACGGATGGTAAATCTAGAAATAGTCGAGGTGTGTGGTCTAATCGTGGAGATAGGATGATTTATAATTCCACTCGACGAGATGGTAAAAATAATGATTTCTATATAATTGACCCCACAAATCCCCAAAGTAATAAACTTTTGACACAAATCGAAGGTGGTGGTTGGGGAGGATTAGATTGGTCTCCTGATGACCGAGAATTGCTGACGTTGGAGTATATTTCTGCCAACGAAAGTTATCTTTGGTCAATAGATACCCAGTCGGGAGAGAAAAAACTACTGACTCCCAAGAAAGCTAAAGAAAAAGTTGCCTATCGGGGAGGTATTTTTAGTAAAGATGGTAAAGGTTTATATGTCGTCACTGACCGTGATTCAGAATTTATGCGATTAGCATATGTTGACCTTGCTACTTTTAAACATACTTATCTTACCAATCGTATTCGCTGGGATGTTGAAGAATTAGATATTTCTCAGGACGGTAAATTTATCGCTTTTGTTACCAACGAAGATGGTGCTAGCGTATTACGTTTGCTTAACACAGCTACCCGTCGGGAGAAAAAGTTACCCAATTTACCTGTGGGACAAATAGTTGGTGTAAATTGGCATCGTAATAACGAAGATTTAGGCTTTACATTGGTATCAGCACGCAATACAGCTGATGTATATTCGCTCAATATTCGCACTAATAAAATAGAGCGTTGGACGACTAGCGAAACAGGTGGAATAAATACAGCGAATTTTTCGGAAGCTGAGTTAGTGCGTTGGAAAAGCTTTGATGGTAGGCAAATATCAGGTTTTCTTTATCGTCCCCCCTCCAAGTTTACAGGTAAACGTCCAGTCATAATTGATATCCACGGTGGACCAGAAGCGCAGTTTCGTCCTTCATTTCTTGGTCGTAATAATTACTACCTTAATGAGTTGGGTGTTGCTATGATATTTCCCAATGTTAGGGGTTCGACTGGTTACGGTAAAACATTTTTATTGCTGGATAATGGTTTTCGTCGAGAAGATTCGGTAAAAGATATCGGTGCTTTGCTCGACTGGATAAAAACTCAACCCGAATTGGATGCAGACCGGGTATTAGTAACGGGAGGGAGTTATGGTGGTTATATGTCTTTAGCCACATCTTTTCAATATGCTGACAGAATTCGTGCTGCAATAAATATTGTCGGGATTTCTAATTTTGTTACATTTTTAGAAAAAACTGAAGATTATCGACGAGATTTGCGACGTGTTGAATATGGTGATGAACGTGACCCAAAAATGCGGGAGTTTTTATTAAAGATTTCACCTGTTAATAATGCTGACCGGATTAAAAAACCACTGTTTGTAATTCATGGAAAAAATGACCCTCGTGTTCCTTTAAATGAAGCTGAACAAATTGTGGCTACTGTGAAGAAAAATAATGTGCCAACCTGGTATTTAATGGCTAAGGATGAGGGACATGGGTTTAGTAAAAAGAAGAATATTGATTTCCAGTTTTATGCAACGGTGATGTTTATTAAGGAGTATTTGTTGAAATAATCCTGAAATTTTTGTAGAGACGTTACATGTAACGTCTCTACATTTTTTTTTTAATTTCGGTTATTTTTTTGTAATCTGGTAGAATTAAAATTCACCTGCTGACTATACGGACTCAACCAATGCTGAAATCCCAATATAGAATGCTCGCAACTGACTATGATTCTACCATTGCAAACAAGAGAGTTATAACTCCCAGTGCAGAAAAAGCTTTATTACAAGCCAAAGAAGCGGGTTTTTTGCTAAGCATAGTTACTGGACGTGAATTAAATAACTTGTTAAGAATTTGTCCGCTAATCCCCATGTTTGACCTAATAGTTGCAGAAAACGGAGCAGTGCTATATTCTCCTAGTACTGGTCAAATAGAACTATTAGGAGACCCACCTGCTATAGAATTGATTAGTCAACTGATGCATCATAGGATTCCATTTAATCAAGACCGGGTGATGACTACGGTAGAGAGTTGCTATAAAGAAAAGGTGGTTTCTTTTATTGATGAATTAGAGTTACCGCTACATATAATCTATCACAGTAGCTGGATGCTTATTTTACCTTTGGGAGTCCATAAAGGATATGGACTTGGAAAAGCATTAACCCGTTTTAATATTACTAGCGACCAAGTAATTGGTTTTGGAGATGCAGAAAACGATTTTGATTTATTAGAATTTTGTGGATTTTCTGTTGCTGTGAGTAATGCTTTGGATGAATTAAAAGCAAAGGCTGATTGGGTTGCGAGTCAAGAAAGTGGAGATGGTGTTGCTGAATTTATTTGGGAGTTTTTAATCAAGGAACAATAATTATTGTGAGGTTCTTGTGGGGGTGGGTATCCTTGCCTGTCAGTTGTGCAAATTAACTGGTACAGTTGGTTATGTGATTGAAAACTGCATAAGCTACTATTAGTTGCACCTATATATACTATTTGAATTCTCATATTCCATTGGTTAAGCACTTCAACAAAGCACAAGGCATTCTTCTCAGGGTGCAACATTGAAAAATTACAAGGTCACAAAGCCTTACGGACAATGGCAATTGTATCCACAAACGTAGGAGAATGTTGTATTGACAAGTTTTGTGAGTTCTGAAATGGCGTTTATAATTACTCTGTATAAACTAGTTGTCAAAAAACAGTTCATCCGGTAACATTAGAACTTAGACGTTTTTAAGGAGTTAACACTCAGCATAAAAGTACTAACAGCATTACGTAAAAGGTCTAATGAAAGCTTTTGTTAGCATTAAGATTTTCTCTCCAACGTTTGCTAATGATAGCTTTCAAAAATCTAACCAATTATTGACAAGTGCTAGGGGTGTAAATATCACAATTTATGACAATGCTGGTTAAGCTTAATCAGTCTTGCAGCGCTTTACAAGTCTTTTTCCTTGCTGTTTAGCGGTGGATGAAGCTTGTGCAATTTTCTTTTATCTAAAGTTATTTAGCTTGAGAAATTGAGATACTTACAAACTGAATCATTAATTTTTTCTGCAATATTTGCGCTTCAAAAATTGCAACCATTATCATTTGCAATAATGTTGTCGCTAATGTGCGTTAGTTGTTTCCCAATAATTACTTCCGTACGTGCGGATGAGTTGTCAAATATCAGACATTTACAGGAGAAGAAGCGTTGTCCTGGGTGTAATCTTAAGCAAGTTATGCTTAGAGATGCCTATTTAACTGGTGTTGATTTAAGAAAAGCAAATTTGCAAGATTCTGATTTGAGAAACGCCAATCTAGCAGGTGCAGATTTACGACGTGCAAATTTTAGAAATGCGGATTTAAGAGGTGCGGATTTGCGAGGTGCGAATTTGCAAGGGGCAAATTTATGGGGTGCTAATCTTAAAGGTATGAAGATAAATGAAGCCACTAATTTAGATGATAAGTGGATGGAGGTTTATCGGGTAGTAAATCTATTAGGGGAAGTTAAAGAGCTAAAGGAGATTGAATTAAAAGGAGCAAATTTAAGTTATGTGAATCTTGTTAGTGTCAAATTTCAAAAAGTTGATTTAAGTGGCTCTAACTTATCGGGGGCAAATCTTCGAGGTGTGAAATTTATTGACACTAATTTGAAAGATGCTAATTTATCGAGTGCAATTTTTACTTCAAGTACAATTTTTAGCGATTGTAATCTTAGCAATGCTAATCTACAAAATACTGATTTGAGTCAGGTTGTTTTTAATAATGTTAATTTTAAAAAAACTAACTTTAAAGGAGCAGTTTTAGATATAAACAAACTACCTTTATCTGCTTTATGCGATGCTACTTTACCAGATGGTAAGAAGCATAAATGTTAAATAATGCTAATTGGTTAAGTGCTAATTGGTTAAATGATTAAGTTAAACTATTAAATTCTTTTCTCTATGACACAAGATTTTTTTCCTTTTCCCTCTGCAGACTCACTTGAGAGGTTGCGTGTTCACGATGATTTGATTATCAATGCAGAACGATGGAAGTTTGCCCATAGCTACCACCGTCAACGTCAAAATCTAATTTATCAATCATTGAATCAACCTGGAATAGTAACTGGTTTAGGTGTCAAAGTAATTGATTCACCAGAAAATGTTTCAGAAGAAGCTAAAAAAAAGCACTGGATAGAGATTCAACCAGGGGTTGCTATTGATATTAATGGAAATCCGATTGTTGTAAATAGTTCACTTGAATTATTAGAACGTTGCTATCCAATTGCAGTAGAACCTCCTAAGATAGAAAGTAATATTTACACTACTATATATATTTATATTCAGTATAGAGACCCAGACAATTTAGAAGTCAATTTCAATTCAGAAAGAATAGTGGAAGGTGTTAAGATAACAACTAATGGACGTAACCCTCCTGCTATTGAAAATGGAGAAATTGAACTATGTCGTATTCAGCTTGAATCTGGTTTTCATACATTGAGTAATCCAGAAAATCCATTATCCCCAAAAATCAATGAAATAGATTTAACGCACCGTATACAAGCACATTGTAGGTCTCTTGCTCATGTCCGGGTAGGATGTGCTGTGGGTACAGAAAGTCAAGTTTATAAGGGTTTTCGGGCTTTAATTAACTCATTAGATGGTTTATTTAATACTCTACAAGGAAATGTTTATGAAGAGGATATTAATCTTAAAAATATTAATTTAAATGCTAAATTTGATTTACTTTATTTTTCAATAGAGACTTTTTCTCAGTTGAGACAAGGTAATGTTGAACTCGATGTTGTAAAGGATTTTTTGAATAATGGTGGTACTTTGATAATTGAAGTAGATGCCTTTAACTCTGATTTAGAGAAAACTTTGGAACAAGACTTATTATCTTCTGAAGTTTTTATTCACTGGCATGATTTTGAAAATCATAACTTTCAACTATTAAAGTATCCTTTTTTGTTTACAAGTTTACCTATTTTTTATTGCCAAGGAATTGAAATCAAACTATCTCAAAAAGGTCAAATTATTTTGATTACAGAGCGATTCCTTTATGCTTGTAGTGGTATTAATCTAAGTCGTAATGATATTCGCGTAGCTCATGAATTAGGCATTAACTTATTATATCTTGCTTGGCAAAGAAGGCATTTGCATGAACTAATGAAATGATTTTAGCCCACAACTGATTTCTGAAATTTTGTATTAAAAGGGAACTATGTCTAATTTAGTGCGAGTAAATGTTTCAAAGCAAAAGCTAATTTTAGATAACTTATCTGACCGTGAGTTTGAAGTTACTGTCACAAATCTCAGCGATAAATTTGCTAGTTTTGAAATTGAGCTTGAAACTAAATTTGATGTAATCCCTAGCTTAAACGGTACTAATAATGGTAGCAGTAGCGATTTTAACACAAAATGGTATAGTGTTGAGCCAGAAATTTGTTCAAAGTTACAGCCTGGTGATAACCACTGCTTCCGTGTTGTTGTAAATGAGGCACCAGTTCCTGCCTATGATAAAACTATTGAGTTATTGATAAAGGTATTTTCGATTGAGTATGAGCATTTATCTAATTCTTCAACGATTCTATTAGACATAAAACAACCACAAGAGCCTTTAAATATATATTTACCATATAAAGAGATTAAAGCATATCCTGGTGATGATGTTGATATTCCTGTAGTTGTGAGTAATTCTAGCTCTAATTTCCAGGAAATTGATGTTATATTGCAGGTTGAGAATGAAGATTGGCATAATAAAAGCGTTGTTAAGGGTGTGTCACTAACAAATGGGCAGTCAAAAGAAGTTATACTACAACTGAAATTACCTAATCCAATTAAAACTGATATAACTTTTTCTAATTTTCTGGTTTCAGTGAGATATAAATCTCAAGATAATGATAGTGCTTCTGATAAAGGAGCAATAAATATTTTACCTTACGGAGAAGTAGTATTAGAGTTTCCTATAATCAAACAAATAATAACTGGTGGTTTTAGCAAACTATTTAAAATTTTTCAAAAAGATAATATTTCTTCCGTTGAGTATCAGGTAAAGCTAGAAAACAAAAGCAATCTTGAACAGGAAGTAAAGTTTGAATTTGCAAGTAATTATCATAACAATCAAACATTAGCACGTCAGCCAGAAATTAAGCAACCTATTAAATTAGGTTATGCTAGTAATGGGAGCTTAAATAATAAAGTAGAAGAAAAAATTACAGTTACTCACCCTCAACATTTATGGGGTGGTATGCGTAAGTTATTTATTAAAGTTAGCCCAATCATTACGAATCCAAAGACTGGTAAAGTTACTAAACAAATCCAAGCTCAACCAAATACCCAAATTTTAGAATTAATTATATATCCGATAATACCTTTATGGTTAATAGTTGCTAGTGGATTATTGGGTGTTTTTCTACTGTGGTTTTTGTATCCGCGTCGAAGTCTTCATAATGCACCCATATATTCGGTGCGATTGATTGGTAATGCTGGCACAGTTATTAGTGGCTCTAGCGATACTAATATCCGTCGTTGGCAAGTTAGTAATTGCCACTGGTTCAAAGCTGATTGTTCTCTACAAAATCAGGGAGAAATTACTAATATAGAAAGTAACCCAACATCAGAAATATCAAGGCAACCAATTCGAGTGATTCGGGAAATTCCAGAATACGAAGGGCAAATAGCTGCTGGTTTGGAAGATGGTATAATTCAAATTTGGCAGGTTTCGCCGCCGAAATCAATAAGTAGTGTAAACGAAAAAACTAATGACCGTGTTTTTGATTTGAATTTTACGAGAGATTCAAAGTATTTATTCAGTGGTCATGGTAGTGGTAAATTACGCCAATGGGATGTTAATAGGCTATTGGTTCAACCTAATGACAGTATAAACCAGCAGCGTCCTTTACAGGAAGTGTACTTTAATGCAGCTATTTCATCTTTGGCTGTTGTTAAAAAGATAGATAATCCTCGTAATCAAATGACAAACAGTGTAAATACAATAAAACCAAAAACAAGTATTAATCCACAAAATAGTAAAAAGACATTTACACTACCTGTTCAGCAAAGTAATAATCTTACAGATGCTTATTTAGTAGCTGTTGGAGGACAATATAATAAACTTGGCTTTTGGAAGTCAAATACAAAATTTTTCTACCGCGTTGATTATAAATACAGTGATGGTAAAAATCAGCAGAAGTCTATTTTTGGTTCTAATGATTATATTAACACGCTATCTATACCGTCTAATGCAAATTTGAGCCAGCTTAAGTTATTAGTGACGGGTGATAATAAAGGGTTTATTACTTTATGGGATTTGACAAAAATTATTGGATGCATTGATAAACAATCGAAGTCTTGTCACAATCCCATATTAAACCAATGGTCACACGGGGATAATTTTCCAAGCGTTTACTCGGTATCTATGCCTGAATTTAATGAAAATAGCAAAGATAACAACAATAATAGTTGTTATATTGCCAGTGCAGGAAGTGACGGACGAGTAGTACTCTGGGGAATTAATCGAAGTAAAAAAGCAAAACAGCTTCAAGAATATTTCCAACCTGGTGATGACAGCAGAAAAGCTCGCAGTGTTGATATCAAAAGAAATGTTGATATTAATAATCGGGCAGGTGTAGTTCTTATTTCGGCAGCGCAAGGTAATCAAGTTTCAGTATATCGCTATCAGGAGCAACCAAATGACTGCAAATAATATTCGCCAAAACACCATATTAATTGATGTTCAGGGTAGACAACCGAATGCAGAACCTGGAAGTATATATGAACGAGTTATCACTGTCCAAAATCGAGATAGTAAACAGGTCGATTTATTTCTTTGGCTATCGACATCTAAAGGTAAAGACCAAGAAGTGTTGCGCTGGTATAACCTGGAAGCTGTAGATGCAGATTTTAGCAATAAGAATGAAATTTCACTCAAACTGAAATCTGGAGAATCAAAGCGCGTTTATTTAAATTTTAAAATACCTTTAACAGCAGAACCAGGTATATATAATTACGAAGTTTGCGTGCGAAGTTCTATCTCCAGTGAACCTGTTTGTCGGCATCAGCAATTGAATATACCATATTCTAAGTATTACTGGGAATATGTAACCGAACCAGAGTTTAGTATTACTCCTGCAAGCAGTTCTGAAAATCCTCAAGTTATTAATCCCGGAGAAAGCTCAACTTTTGATATCAAAGTCAAGAATCGTTCCAATTCTGTAGATAATTTTACTGTTGTTCTACCTGAATTAAGCGAAGATTTCAACTGCTATCTTGATTATCCAGACAGTAATCCCGTGGATGGGTTGCGATTAAACCCAGGAGATGAGGGTGTTATCAAGCTTTTATTACAGCCAAAGCCAAAAAAGAAACTCCCCCCAGGGCAATATTTTTCCACATTGCGTCTCAAATCACGGAAGTCAAAAAACACTGTATTGGGTGCTATCTATCTTAATATTCCTGTGGATGGTAGTTTGACTATAGATTTCTCTCCTCCCTCGCATAAAATCCCTTCACCAACGGAAACCTTTGAGTTAAAAATTCATAACAGTGGAAATATTCAGCGTCGTATCAAATTTTCAGCCAAGGACGATGAAAACCTATTTAAATATAAATTTGAACCCGCGAACTTATTACTTGAGGCAAATGAAGAAAAAGTTGTTATCTTAATTCCCCAAGCTAACTATACTTCATTTACTAAGCGTTCTTGGAAAGGCGAGGAAATTCAAGTACCTTTTCAAGTTGACATTGCTAATATTACAGATAATACTACAGAGTTAGATACTAATTTATACTTGCCAGAGAATCCTTCTGGTTTAATTGTCTGGAAACCTCATCCATCGTGGTATAACTGGTTCTTAAATCGACTTAATACAATCCTGTTTTTACTTGCTTTTTTAGCACTTGGTTTAACACTTGGTTATTTTAGTGTAATATTAGTGCATAATTTGATATGGAAGTATGTTGTTAAACCAAGTTTACAACCCAAAGTTACAGAATTGGTCGCGACAGAAAAATCCTACCAAGCAGGACAAGGTGATGGAATTAGACTCAATTGGGAAATTAAAGATTTCGGGGAATTGGGTAAAGTAGAAGTTTATCGTTCGCGTAATGAAATTACTGTTTTAACTCATAGACAATTGTTTGCTACTAAATATGACAAAGGAGGGATAAAAATTAGTGAGGAATTACAAAAATATAATAGTAGTATCAATAATATTGAAGATAATTATTTTGTGAGGCAGTCGAAACTTGTCGAAAAAAATAATTCTAATAAGTTGCCTCCGTTCACAAAACTACCCACTCCACAAGACGAATGTAGCAAGACAAATATTATAGATGTTAGTAAATTTTTTGATTGTAATCTGGTTAAACCACTGCAAAAAAATTTACAACCTGTATTAAAAGAATTGCAAAGAAATGTTTTATCACCTGTGTCTAATATGACAGCAGAGGAATCACATAAAAAGCAAAAATATATAGATATAGTAAGTATACCCCCGCAATTTGAACAAAAAGTACTAGGAAATACAGAAGTCTTAGAAGAAGGCAAAGAGATTGGCTTTTGTAAACTAAAAACGGTTCCCCTTGACAAGTCACCCCTTCACTATTTTTGGAAAGTAATTTACGACTATAAACAAGAAATGAAGGTTTATAAAAAATACGAAGGTCAAGTATTACGGTGCAGTAATATGCTTGCTGCCAGATTTCAGCCAACTAATTCACCGAGTGTACCTAGTTTAGCTAATTTACCCACTACAGTTTTACTGCAACCCCAAATTCAACAAACCTTACGGAAAAATAGGTTTAAGGATGAAGGGAATTATGAGTTTGAAATTAAATTATCTACCGAACAAAATACTGATATTGTATCCGCATCGAAAACAATCAAAGATATAAAGGTTACACCCGCACCACCACCTCCACCACCTCCCCCTGAGCCACCTTTACCACAACCAGAAATTCAAGTTTTTGCTCCTCTACTACCTATTTATAGACAACTCGACATAGCGAACATTAGTAATAAAGCAAACAAAGTCCAGGATAATTCATCTCCGCAGCTTCCGAAACCACCAGTCAAAGTCAATTGGGTAATTACTAATCCTAAAAACATTTCTCGCTTAGAAGTGACTGTTGTCTTTTTTGGGTTGGACGGTAAAACTCAAAAGATAGAAATAAAACCTTACTCATTTCTGTCTCCAAACAAACCTACCACTTCTACTAACAAAATTTCAGACCTTTTTGTATGGCAAGTTCCTTCTAACTTACCCTGTCGTTTACTAGACAATCAAAGACTTTTAACCTGTGACAATATTCCTATTAATGCTAATGCTCCAGGGCAATACAAATTAACCCTTACTGCGTTTCCTATTATTGGTAAACGCGCAAAAGAGCTTAAGTCAGTAAGCAAAACAATTGAAGCAGTCAATATCAAACCATCATTACCACAAATACAAAACTTCAAAGTCAATGGTTTAGATGTATTGAAAAATCCCAACCAGATACTGACAGTTGAACCAGGTAAAAACCCTTCAGATGTTGATATTTCGTGGCAAGTTAAAAATCCTGAGCAAATGACTGTTGAATTGTTACCAGCACCTGGTGTATTACCTGCTTCAATGAATAAAATGCAATACAAACTTAGTCCCAATCCAGGTAGTACACCAATTACTCTCAAAGTTACTAACCAAGCTGGGGAATCGGTAACTCAAACGGTAATGTTACAAACTGCTGTAAATGTACCACCTCAAATCAAGCCTGGTACTGTTCCACTGTTGCCACCACCCCCACCACCTGTTGATGGTGCTAAGCCAAGTTCCAATGTTCCTTTGAATCCTGAAGATTTGCCTCCTTTTGAATTGCCACCGAAATCTAATTAAAGTAGAGACGCAAAATATTTTGTATGTATGCAAAATATTGTCTAGAGACGCGAAAGATTTTGTAGAGACGCGAAAGATTTTGTAGAGACCGTAAATTTACGGTCTCTACATTTATTCCCATCCTCTTACTTCGGCGTCGGTTAGCTGCCTTTCTAATTTCATATATTCGCTGTATGCCGCACCTTTTATATGTTTCATGCCTACTGGCTCCGACGCATCAGCAGCCATGAAAGCTGCGTTTAAGGCTATATTGCGGATGTTGCCTCCTGCTACGTTTAATTTGGCAAGTTTAGCGAAATCTAAGTTTTCTGTGGGAGTGTTTTTTGGAAAAACCCGACGCCAAATTTCTTCGCGTCCTTTAATATCTGGAAACGAGTATTTGACCACGAAGCGTATTCTACGCATAAAAGCTGTGTCTATTGAGTCTTTTAAATTAGTTGTTAAAATTGCCAGCCCACGATATTCTTCCATACGCTGTAATAAATAACTAACTTCCATATTCGCGTAACGGTCGTGACTGTCTTTAACGTCCGAACGTTTACCAAATAATGCATCTGCTTCATCAAATAGTAGAATAGTTCCTCCGGTTTCTGCTGCGTCAAAAACACTGCGTAAATTCTTTTCTGTTTCTCCAATATATTTACTAACAACGGCACTTAAATCTATTCTGTATAAGTCTAATTGCAGTTCTTGTGCTAGGACTTCGGCTGACATTGTTTTACCTGTACCACTTACCCCTGAAAATAAGGCGCTTATACCTAGTCCTCTTCCTCCTTTACTTGCGAAGCCCCATTCTTGGTATACCTTGGCACATTGACGAACTTGAGCAGCAATAGCTTTTAGGGTCATGATTTGCGCTTCGGGTAATACAATATCATCCCAAGTTGCAAAAGGGGTTATTCGTTGTACCAAGTCATCGAGTTTAGGACGAACTTGCTCGCGACAATTATTCCAGATTATTGAGTATGTTGGTTTTTGTGCTAATGATTTGATACAGATATTATTAATTTCTGGTGCAGTCAGATTGAATTGAGAGACTAGAGCCTCAACACGATTATCTAACTCTGTGTAATTATTTAAATGTTTTTGCCAGAGACTTTTTTGTTCTTCGTGAGTTGGTTTATGAACATCAAAGTTAATAACAGTTCGATTTGTTATAGATAATTTATCGAGTATTGATAAAATTAAGGGGCTTTTTACTAGCTCGACAAAAGATTTAATCGTATTTAGTTGTGCGGAGTCTCCCGTGTTTATTTCATGACAATTTAAAAATAGTACAGATTTAGTTAAAGATGCTTCTAGTTCCCATAACCGTAATAGTTGATGAAAATCATTGATGTTATGGGGGAGATTCTGTACAGAAATTGAATATAATTTTAATCCTCTTTGCTCGCAAACAACCGTAGCGATTGAAAGCTTACTTGTAGCTTCGTTACCGCATAACTGAATAATTGGTAAGATTAATGAAGACTTTTTTTCCCAAGTATCTGTAATATTTTGTACTATTTGTAAATGCGAGTCAACGAGTATTTGATTTATTTCATTGCTGACTCCATTATATTTTGTAGATGTTATAGGTTCAAGAATCGGTTGTATTTGCTCGTCTAAATGTTCGACTCCCATCAAAAAATGCAGTACCCGTTCATTAATTCGTAAAGGTGCAGCCGTGAGAATATTACTATCGTCAATATCAATTAATCCCCAACGTCTTAATGGCGCCAGTGATGTTATAGCACTCCAATGAGGTTCTGGAAATATTGTTAAAGCTAAACTAAAAGTTGGATAATTTAATTTAGCATTGGCTTGTGCTGCTGCACATAATTCTCCCCAGTCTGGGTAAATTTCCATCCCTGTACATAATAATAATAAATCTCGCTCGAAGTTAGAGAGTTGAAATAAATAACACAACTGCTGTAACGTTGAACTTGTAACTAGGGCAGGAATAGGAGAAAAATTATTTTTTTGTTTTTCTACAGCATCTATATAATTTTCTAGTCGTTGTCGGGTTGATGCTAGTGCTGTAAATAGGTGATTTGGAGTCATAATATATTTTTATACATTGTCCAGGTAAATTGGGATTCATTATTTGGTATTTCTCAGATTTCTAGTATGGGACCAGTGTATTCATCTGAGTCTAAACTTGCTGATTCTAACAAACTGTCTGCTCCATCTATTTGTACTCGCATTAAATACTCTCCTGGCTTAATATCTTTAAGCTTGAAGGTCAAATTATGAGTAATCTCGTTGCGCGATTGGACACCAAAAACATATGCAGATGGGTCTGTGGATGCTAGCTGGTTTAATAATAAGAATATCTTTTGCTCAACGCCGACGTTTATATTAACTTGAAGAGCCAAATTTAAAGTGTAAAGATTGTTGTCAATTTCGACTTCAGACTTGACAATACTACCATCTTGAATTGTGGGTATTAAAATAAATGGTAAAGAATTGGAAATAGCTGTTGGTTGGAAGCCATCATGATTCGAGGATGAATAATGCTGTACTTGTATGGATTGTACACCGATTCTCAGCCGTTGTTTTTCTTGCGGTGAGAGAGAATCTAAGTGAAATCTAATTTGTGTATCATTTGCAGATTGAGCTAAATTTTGAGGCGTAATAATTGCTTCACCTATTTTCACCTTCGCGTTATTTCCCTGCAAGTTTTTGCCGCGAATAATGATGGTGTTTGTGAGCATAAACAGACGGTTTAATCCTTCTTCGGAAGTTATTTCTTCGATAATAGGCTGATTTGGAATAGTAACAGTAAATCGGCGATTTTTGACTGGTAATCCTGCCTTACCGGGTTTATCACCTTCAATTAGTATTGTGCTGCCTTGATACGCAAATGAGAGTACATAAGGACTCTGAAAAAATACTGACCAAATCTTAGATAGTTCTTCAGTATTCATTTGTACTGGTGTAAGAGTAACTTTCTCTAATTGCTCTGCTAACGTCGAACCTAATATAAATTCACAATTATTTACAGTTTCGGCAATCATTTCTTGAGTTAACACAGGTTGGTCAACTAAAGTACGGATTGTGCTGCCGAGTAAACGTTGTGGTTCATACTCAACTTCATTACCGTGGAAAGTAAAGAGATAATACAGGTCAATTCCTGCCTGTGATTGTTTTGATAATTCTCCCTTTGGACGCCTGGTGCGTAAATCCGCATTACGCCAAGCAGGATTAGGTGTAGCCTGGTACATAAAGATGTTTATACCGACTTCTGGTATATTGCTGCCATTGGCATCAGGTCGAACAGTAGTGACAGTGGCGCCGGGTACATCTTGCTGTATCGCTATCTGTAGAATGCGTTTGAGCGTTGCAGTCACTGTGGCGATGGCTAAATAGTTACTCATCTCGTCAAGCAGATATACTTTTAATAGGGGGTTGACTTTGTTTAACTAGAGTAGTATAAATTACATTAGGAGAGAAAGATTATAATCAATTTACCTTAGTCTTAAACTTGTTTTTAAGCTAATCGTGAGGTTTGCTTTTAAGATAATGTTAACTATGGTGAGTTTTCTAACTGGAAAGTTGGCTGCGTTATTTCGGCAGTAAGTCCAGTTGGAATTGTATTGTTTTCAGACATGTGTTGTCATCAACCTAGCCAATTTGTGTTCTATATTGTGGGTTTTTATTGCTAGGTAATGTCTGAACAATTAAAGAAAAATAAAGATATTTCGTTGAATAACCTTGGCAAATGGTACACGTCAAGATGATATTCTTTGCGAACTGGACTACGCAAGGAGAATCTACTTCTCTGGACTCAAAGATTTGATTTCAAGTCAAATCACATAAATTCAATTAAATTCAGTTACCAGTTCTAGTATTTAGGATAATGTTGAGCTTATGGCAAGACTCGATTACTTTGCTCCTGGTGTATATGTTGAAGAAATCAACCGAGGTAGTCGCCCGATAGAGGGTGTAAGCATGAGTGTTGCCGGATTCCTTGGTTTTACTGAAGATATCCGGGGTGATGCTGAGTTGTTCCGACCGATGCTGGTCACTGATTGGAGTCAGTATTTACAATACTTTGGCAAACCCGGTTCAGATGGCTTCACAACTTTTGGCGCTTACTTACCTTATGCAGTTCGAGGATGGTTTGAAAATGGTGGTGGGCGTTGTTGGATTGTCAGCATTGGTACTCAGTTACCATACGAAGATGGGCAAAAGGTTCCAGAAGACAAAACAGCGATAACATCAGTAAATACACCTGGTAAACTTCTTTCTTTTAAGCTCAGTCTAAAAGAAAATCAATCATCCCAAGGACGGCTGACAGTTCTCATTGAGAATGATGAACCGATACCATCGAGTAATACAAACGAAGAACCTTTTGATACAGGAGAATTTTTCAAAATCAAGGTGATTCGACCGGATGGGGAACCAGTGGTGTTCAGAAATATCACAATGGACCCGAAAGAGAATAATCGGGATGGTAACTATATTGGTAGAGCTGTTAGCCAACCGCAAAATGGAGAAAATACAACGACTTTACTCTCCGATTTAGTGAACATTGAGATTGAACCTCAGCAAGGGAGTTTTGCTTTATCTTGGCGTCCAGCTAATGGCAGGTACGATATTAAGCCACCACGAGAAAACTATCCAAAAAGTTTACTTTATCAAAAAGTCTATGGTTCGCCAAAAAATCGTACAGGAATGAAAGGGTTATTTGAAATCGATGATGTCGCGATGATAGCCTGTCCCGATTTGATGTTGGCTTACGAAAAACGAATCATCAGTGCTGAACAGTTAAAGTTTTTGATGGAGATGATGGTGACAGGGTGCGAAAATTCGGCACCGAGTCCTCCATATAAAATGGTAGTTCTGGATGCACCACCTGTAAAAAGAGCAAATCAATTTTTTGAAGACACCAACGAAAGAGGAGAGCGAGTTTCTCCGCAACAACACAGCCCGCAAGACGTTGAGGAATGGCTTGATTATTTAGGTCGTCGTTCTCAGTTCGCAGCCCTTTATTATCCCTGGGTTCAAGTTATAAACCCCAAAAATAGCGAACCAGTTTTTGTTCCTCCCTGTGGGCACATGATGGGAATTTGGTGTCAAACCGATGAAACACGAGGCATTTACAAGGCACCAGCGAACATAGTTCCCAGAGGAATAGGAGGGTTAGCATACGATGTTAACTTCCGCGAACAAGAATTACTAAATCCCAAAGGAATTAACTGTATTCGCAAGTTCCGCGACCGTGGGACTTTGGTATGGGGCGCTCGCACTCTGGCTGACCCTAAAAACGATATTGATTGGCGTTATATTAGCGTGCGTCGATTGATGAGTTACATTTCCAAATCGATTGAGCAGGGTACTCAGTGGGCTGTATTTGAGCCTAACGACCAAGACTTATGGGCAAGAGTCAAGCGGACTGTTACTAATTTTTTAGAGCGTCTCTGGCGCGAAGGTGCGTTGTTTGGCGCCACTGCCGAAGAAGCCTTCTATGTAAAATGTGACGCAGAGTTAAACCGACCGGAAACAATGCGCTTAGGTCAGTTAATTGTCGAAGTTGGAGTTTGCCCAGTAAGACCAGCTGAGTTTGTAATTTTCCGTATTAGTCAATGGAACGGTCAAAACGAGTAATAACGCGATTCTCGTTTTAATAAAATAACAAGGGCGGGCAAGGATGCCCACCCCACAAGAGTTTGGTTGTTTACTTTGTACTTCATTTAACTGATGCTATATGCAAGCAAAACAAGATGAAATTTTAGTAAGTTGTAGGTTTTACTTCGAGGCAGACGGTTTAACAGACAAACAAATTCTCGAAGTATCTGGTTTAAGTTCTGAAACACCCGCTGCTGGAGGTGACAAAGTGCTGGGTTCTAGCAAAAGCGCTATTAATATGCGCCAAGCTGCACCGACACGTGCGAAATTTACTCCAGTCGTCGTCAAAGTTGTGGCAACTACTAATACAGATTTATACAAGTGGTACGAAAACTGCAACAAAAACGAGGGTGGAAAATCAGATTGGACTAGTAGCCGTAAAGCAGCTTCGGTTAGCGTCTATGACCAAGGGGGAGATATGAAAGCCCGCTGGGAATTACTCAATGCTTATCCTACTAAATACGAAGGACCAAAATTAGAGGCAGGTTCCAGTGATGTTGCGAATGAGACAATTACATTGGTTCACGAAGGCATCAAACGAGTTCAATAAACTACTCTTATTTGAGTATGACAGATACACAACAAAAACCAGGAAAAGTTCCAGAAATATTAACTAGTTGCAGATTTTACCTAGAGTTGGTTCTGAATGATAGCAAAATTCCTGGAATTGATGCTTACTTCATGGAATGCAAAGGGTTTAAGCGCAACTTTGATGTTATTGATGCCTGTGAAGTTACACCCCAAAAATGGGCAAAAGCTAGTTCTGGTTTAGTGGTTCGCACTAAAATTCCTGGCAACGCTAAAACTAATAATATTATTTTGCGGCGAGGCATGACCAATTCTACAACTTTGTGGAAATGGTTTGCCGCTGTCGAGTCAGGAAAATGGGCAGAAGAATTACGTGATGGTTCGCTAACTATATGCGACCAAGCTGGACAAGCACAGGCTATTTTTCAATTTCGTGGCGCTTTTCCTATTAGCTACATTGTCTCTGACTTTAATGCTGGGAGTAACGATATCGAAATTGAGGAAATGGAAATGGCTGTAGAAATGTTTGAACGAGTTCAATAAAAGAATCCAATTTAACGCTATGTTTCAAACAGATTTTGAGTTTACACTTCCTAAGGGGTATCTCGACGGTGAAGGAAACCTACACCGTAATGGTATCATGCGACTTGCGACAACAATGGATGAAATAATTCCGATGCGTGACCCACGTGTTCAAGCAAATCCAGCTTATGCGACGGTGATAATTTTATCGCGTGTGATTACTAGGCTTGGTATCCTAGATGAAATCAACCCCTATATAATTGAAAAACTTTATGCTAGTGACCTTAATTATTTGTATAACCTCTACCGTCGTATCAATGATTTAGAAGAGGAAACCGAAAAACCCACAGTTTCTTCGACATCAATAGTTAATTAGGGTACTTCAAGAAAAAAATTATCCAATTGTAGTGTGGATATCTCAATACTTGTCGGTTAAGCCCCAAAATACCAAGATACGAATATCCTTAACCGAGCAGTATTGGTGGATATCTTGCCCGCAGCTGTGTTGAAGGGAGCGAGACGCTCCCACTACATTGGGAATTTTTTATTTGTAAGTATCTTAATGAAAATCTATGACAATTATAAAACTAAAACCAAACTTCTTATAAGCCCATGAAGTTTTTTGATTTGTTTAATTCTTTTTCCAGGCGCAGTGGGGAAGCTAGTAATATTATTAATAACCCTGAAGCTTTTGTTCGTCAACAGACAGATAAAAGGCTTACCTCTTTTTTGAAAAATTTAAGTTTGGATAAATTATTTAAGCCAATAATTAAAACTGATGATGTTGGGGTTGACAATAATTTTACAAATCAACCAAATTTAAAATTAGATACGTTAGATATATCAGATAAACCAAATGAATTAGTAACGACTTTAAAAACAGAGGAGAAGCTTTCAGACGATTTAGATTTAATGAGATGGGATATATATACAATAATTCAATTATTGAAAAGCAACGATAATGAGTCATTATATATGGCTCAAAATACTAATCAAGATAAGCTTTTTATTAAAGAATATAAACTCCCCAATCATAAGAGTGAAAAAATCGAACAAGTTAAGCGTGATTTCAAAAACATTGTTGAATTGAATTTGAGAATTGGACGCGAATATGATTTTCGTATTTTAACTTTAATTGATAGATTTACTCGTGACAATAGTTGCTTTTTAGTTACTAAGTATATTGCGGACTCCGTGCCCTTGAAGGATTACTTAGAGCCAAATCCAGTAATGACAAACGAGCAAATTAAGGTAGTTATTCAGCAAATTTTAGAGAGCTTGTTGTTTTTGCACACAACATATCGAGCTAAGTTTAAAGAAGATAAAGAAGATAAAAAGGATAAGCAAGAAAGAGACAAAGGTATTAGTCATGGAAATATTAATTTAAATAGTTTACTAATTAAATATACCAACGAAGCGGGAATACAGAAAGAACGGCGTTTTTTCATTTATTTAACAGATTTAGTACTGTGGAAAGATATTGTTTCTTTCGATAGCGTATATTACACTGACCGAAACAAATATAACAAATCAATTCAATCTGGTGAATACCTTGGTGATAAAGACAAGCGTCAAGACTTGTTCAATTTGGGAAAATTAGCCTTGGCTTTAATTGGTAAAAAATACGACGAAGAATCCTGGAAAAATATTGAAAGTCAAGCTGATAATATTTTATCTAATATCAGCAATATAGAATTTAGTAGCTTTATAAAACGTTTGCTTAATAAGCAAGAGTCTTTCAAAGTTGATGAGGCACTCGACGCAATTATTAAAATTAATGTTAAGCAAGATAATGTTAAGCAAGGTAATCCTAATAAACCACCTGAAGTAGTATCAAATAATCAGCCATCCCAACAAGCACCTGAAATAAATGAACAAGCACCAGAAGTTAGAAGACCTAATACTCCATTAGCGTTGCTTACTTTTACTTCGTTATTTATACTGGTTGCTTCAGCTATATTTGGAGTTATTTATTCTCAAAAGCCCCAACTATCACCTCCTAAAATCACCTCTAATCAGGACGATAAAAATTGCTGTTGGCTTGAAAAAAAAGATTTCGATGGAATACAAGGTAAATATCTAGCTGAATCAGCATGGGAAAGAGTTAGCCAACAACCTATTTTTGATGGGTCACCTAAAGCAACTAACTTAATGAACTTTTTAAATACGGAACGAGGATTAAAAAGCACTTACTTTTTTGAAACAAGGTCGGAAACAAGACCGAAAACAAAATTGCAAACACAATTGGGAACAAAAGAAGATAAAAACTATAAGCAAGTGCAAATTATAAAAAACTATAGTCGTGCGTCTATTCTCGCTAAGCTTAATAGTGATAAAATTAATTTTGCGCTCATGAGATTACCTGTAAATGTCAGAGGATTTGGTGTTTCAGCTTTAGCTCAGTCTGATGTAGTTGCTTACGATGCGTTAGTGATTTTTGTGGCATTTAAATATTCCTTAAATACTAATGATACACCATCAAAAATTTTAGATGGTAAAATTAGTAAACAAGAAATATTTGAATTGTATACGAATAATAAAATTAAAAGATTAGCTGGTAAAAAAATTAATATAAGACTTTATTTTCCTGAAGATAAAGAAACTCAAGAGGTTTTTCAAGACAAAATATTGGCACTTGTAAATACTAAAAATACTTCTGACTTGAAAGATATTATATTACAGTTAAACAAGATGATTATCAACAGTAAGCAATTTCCATCAAATATTTTATTTCAACAAGTTCGTAATGATTCTTTTGATAAAAAAAATAAAAATACTATAATAATTGGTGTTGACCGTCTTAGCCGTTTATTTGGTCAATGTTCGGTCTACCCTTTAGCAATTGTAGATGATAATAATCAATCGGTTCAACTGCTTAAGCAATCAAATGGTGAAGATATACAGCCAAATGATAAAAATCTTGACTTATGTAACGATAAAGGAACTTATTTTCCAAATGTCGAAGCTTTATCATCTGGTAAATATCCTCTTGGTTACAAGCTCGGCATTGTGTCCAAAAAAGATAATCAAGAACAAGCAGAAAAATTTGCTCAAGCTTTAAGAAAATATGAAGTGCAATATCTTCTAAGTCAAGTTGGATTAGTTCCACTAGAATCGATACCCAACCTAAGAAATGCTTTATCAAATAATCAATCAACGGACAAAATGAAAAATGAAAAATGAAGAAGAACAAATGAAGTATATTGCGGAAAAAGTACTTCAAGACCAAATCTTGCTACGAAAATTATGCGACCGTATTTATGAACTTATGAATGAAGAAGTACGTAATCAGCAAGAGCGTAAATCTAGTTACCGAGGGTATAACTAATGACGACAAAAAATGGTAAAGAAACTCAATCACATAACTACGTTACAGCTAATCGTTTTTATGTGGAAATGGAAAGTACAATTACCGCTTCCTTTAGCGAGTGTTCTGGTGTGGCTGTCAAAATCAAACGTGACACTTATACTGAAGGTGGGGTTAACGAACAGCAGCGCATTATTTTAGGACAAGCTGAATTTTCTGATGTCACCCTCAAACGGGGAATAACCAATGACTTGGTTTTTTGGCAATGGGTTAATAATATTCTTCAAGGGAAAAAAGCACAGCGTCGTAACATCAATATTTTGTTGTTTAATCAAGCTGGTGAAACTATGCAATGCTGGACTTTAATTGGTGCTATTCCTGTTGGTTGGAAAGCACCAGCATTACAAGCAAATGCGACTAGTCTTGCAATTGAAGAATTAACTCTTTCTTATGAAGGATTAAAAATTAATGGAACTAAAGCTGGAGGTGCAGAAGAACTGACAAAAGGTAGAATGCCAAAATCTGGTTATTTTGCTTCTAGCTTTTAATTTTATTTATTGTGAGGAAAAGTTATGAGTTTGCGTCCTCTGGGTTTTCATAATTATCATACTCCCCGATTATCGCTAGTTGCTTCGGGGAAGTTTTTGCAATCTCGTCCATTAATACAGCCACTTAAAGCACCTTCTCCATTGGGTCATTTTCCTGATTCTTTGGAGACATCAAGTTCCCGCTTTTTTCAAGAAGATTGGGATTTTTCATGGAGTCATAGTCAAGATAATTTTAGTCAAGATAATTTTAGCCAAGATAATTTTAGCCAAGATAATTCTAGTCAAAATAATTTGAGTCAGGATGGCTTTGGCGAAAACTCTTTGCAGATGCAACTTGATACCGTTCCAAACATAACTATCCCAAATACAACTAATCCAAATATAACTGTTCCAAATACAACTACTCCAAATACAAATACTCCAAATACAACTACTCCAAATACAACTACTCCAAATACAACTACTCCAAATACAAGTACTCCAAATACAATAAACTGCGAGACAGAGGAAAAAGTAAAAGAACCATACGATGAACCACTAAGCGAACAAGAAAATGAACCACCCCAAACACCCGATGGACTTCTGTCGCTAAAACCGCTAGGATTTTCCCAACCCCTGGGTCATAATTCTAAACCACTTGTTCCACAGTTCATTACAAATATTGCCAATCATTATGATGAAGCCTTAAGTACATATAATGACGATGGAATAGGCGAGGAGTCTGATGATAAATTTAACAGTATACCCAGTAATTCTGACACTAATTTAACTTCTGACGCCACTTCTGTTAATTCTACGAATCAAGTTATCCAGCCAAAATTAACACCTGAAGCTATATCCACGTCTCAAATACCTATTCTCCATACGACTCAACCAGAAAACCTGCAAAGCAACAATACATTTGATGATGTTCAAGATGATTCAAATGAACTAAATTCAGGTGAACTACTAGAATCAAATGAAACAACCTCGCAAAATGTAAGCAACCCACAGACCGTTGAATCAAATGAAGACTCACAGCAAGTTAGTCTGAAATCCCAACCAACAACGTCAACATTAAATACTGATACTGATAAAAATATTAGTACTGAAAATATTGATACTGAAAATATTAATACTGTTACGAGCAGCATTATACAAACTGATTTACTAACACCTGCGTCTGATGTAGACACAAATAATGTAGACACAACTAATGTAGAAGAAACCACTAGGCAACCAAATTTACAAGCATCTTTATCTAATACTGAGTCTAACGCTGATAAAAATACAACCTTTAGTCAACCAAAATCAGAGGCAGTTGTACCTGACACTGATACAACTAGCACCACACAATCATCTACATTTAATACTCATATAGCCACTAACCAGGCTGATTTACAAACCCCGATATCTAATAGCACCAATATATCCAGCACTATACAACCTGATTTACAGGCGTCTGCATCTAATACTTGTATACCATTACAACAAGCTGATTTAATTGTGCCTGTATCTAGTACTGATACAAGCAGTACGGAAATATCTAGTACGGATATGCCTAGTACAACCGTAAACATTGCAGAGCATGATTTACAGGCATTTGCTGTTGAAACAGATATAAATAGTACTGTACAACCAGATTTACAAAGCTCCGCATCAGATAAATATACAAATAGTCAAGATACGACTAGTCAAGATACAAGTAGTCAAGCGCCTATATTTAATACAGATATAAATAGTACTGTACAACCCCATTTGCAAACGTTTACACAAACGTTTACACCTAATACTGATACAAGTACTAAGGCTACTTCCAACACGGCATCTATATCAAATATAGATACAATCAGCGCTGAACCTGATTTACAAGCTTATACATTTAATACTGATGTAAGTAGTGAGGTAACTACCAATGTAAGTTCTGTATTTGATACAGAAGCAAAAAATACTACAAAACCTGATTTACAAGCGTTTGCATCTCATACAGATGTTCCTGTAAAGCAGTCTAATTTGATAGCCTCACCTGTAGATGATATAAATGCAAAGACTATACAACCTGATTTACAAGCGTCTACATCCGAAACTGATGTCAGTGCTGAACAAATTTATAGCGTGATGCCTGTTTATGATACTGATGCTACTACAAATATAGCTACAAAATCACATAATTTACCAGCGTCTGGATTAAATGTAGATACAAATAATGTTGAACCTAATTTACAAGCCTTTTTACTACAACTCAAACCGCTAGGTATTCATAAGTCTGTAGCATTAACTTCTAATTTTATTACCCCAAAACTCGCAGAAAGTGAAGATGATGAAGATGATAGCGCAGATGATAACGCAGATGATAATTTTGATAATTTTAGCTTGACTCCAGATTCGATATCTACTGATACAGATAAACCTGTGCTTCCTTCAGTTTTACAAGCCAAACAGTCTACATCTACACCTGATTTATGGTCTGATGTTTCAGAGCTACTTCACAATAGTAGTATCGATACCAGTGCAAATAATACTAATATAAATAATACTAATATAAATAACACTAATATAAATAATAATACTAATAATTTTAGTGCTAATGATTCTACTTCCGAAAACTATTATAATATTCAGCCTAAATCAGAGCCTTGGAAAGAGCAATTTGATTTTGAATCAGACTATGAATCAGACTATGAATCAGACTTTAAATCAGGCTTTGAATCTAATTCTCAGCAACCTAGCATTCAAGCACAAGATGATGTTGTTTCTGATAAAGAAAACGATAAATACCATGATGAGGAGCTTATTAGTCCTTGGACTGATACTTTTGTATCCAAGCAGTATGTTGAGGGAATAAATCTTTCTGAAAGTTCAGAAATATCAGTTTCTAATCCTCAGAATTTTAATTTAGAAACAGCAAATTTAATGCCTGCGACGGGAAGCAGTGCGAAAAAAATTGATGAACAACAATTTGAACAACTAGCACAAATTGTATATAAATTAATACGTTTTCAGTTTTCTTTACAAGCTGAACGTTACAATCATATTTACACTGGACATCAACCTTGGATAAATACCATAAATTGTAATCATCATGCTAAAAATGAACAACAAACTAAAGGAGGCTTACCAAATAGTGAGATTTTACCCAATAAGCATATATCGCTGTTAACTCAAGAGGTGTTTAGACATCTCAAAATTCAATTAGAGATTGCTATGGAACGACAAGGTGTAAACAGTAAATTTTATTGATTGTGGATTAATTTTTTATTGATTTTTTATTGTTTTTTGTGCTAAATATATGCTAGAAAAAGCTACTCTCATTTGTATCGACGACAAATCTAAAAGTATCGATTTCATGTTCAATCCCAAAGAGCTTTCTTTTGAGGGAAATGTAGAAAGTAACGAAAACAAAGGTTCGCGTTCCGAAAAGTCTGGGAAACCTAAAGTTAGCTTTTCTAATATTAAAAGCTATGCCGTTAAAATTAATAATATTTTGATTGATACTTATGAAACGGGAGAAAATGTTTTAAATTATATAAACTTTTTTAAAAATGCTGTGAAATTTGTGGATAATAAACAGCGCCCACCTATTTATAAGTTTTCTTGGGGAAAGCAAGTTTATTTGGAGTATTGTTTTGTTGAGAAGGTCAATTACAAGCTGACTATGTTTTTATCTGATGGTACGCCAGTACGAGCGGTGATTGATAATTTATCACTTAAAGAAACTGATAGTTCTGTGATGGATGATTCTAAACCGCCAAAAACTGAACCTGACCGTAAAAAGGACTCACAAAATTCTCGTTTGGGCAAGAAACAACGTCGTCAATAATTAGAGAAACTATATACAGCAAATTTCTAGCTTAGTGAAATACAACCGGGCGGGCAAGGATGCCCACCCCACAAGAGTTTGATATTAAACCTATGTACCTCATTTACCTGCAAACTGCCGTAAAACTATAAAGCTATTAATTACTTAATATAATTTAACTTATGACTAATTATCGGGCATTGCCTACTATCAAAATTGATGGGAAAGAAGTCCCTCAAGCTTTTAGAGAAGATATATTACAAATATTTGTCGAAGAAAGCCTGCATCAACCAGGTATGTTTACTTTAGTGCTACGTAACGACTACCAGGTTGGTTCACAAAATGATAAACCCTGGAAGTATCAAGATTTATTACAAATTGGTAAGCCTATTACAATCGGTTTTAGTTCGAGTACTTCCAAAGACAGTACTTTTGATAAAGAGAAACAAGGTGAAGTATTACAAGGTGAAATTACTGCTATTGATATTCACTTTACAGAAAAAACTCAGGCGCCAATTATAGTTAGAGGATACGACACCTCGCATCGATTGCATCGCGGTCGCTATAATCGGTCGTTTCAAAATATGACTGATGGCGATATTGTGGATAAAATTGCTAAAGAAGTCGGTATTGAAATCGAAGAAATTGATAAAAACGGCGTTCCTCATGATTATGTGTTCCAGGAAAATCAGACAAACATGGAGTTTTTACGGGAGCGTGCTAAACGTAACGGATTTGAATTGTTTGTACAGGACGGTAAATTAAATTTTCGCAAACCCAAAGCTGATGGTAAAGATAAAGAGTTAACTCTTAAATGGTTGGCTGATATTCGCAGTTTTCATGTAAGAATGACGAGTGCTGAACAAGTTAAAGAAGTTGAAGTGAGAGGTTGGGACTACAGCCAAAAACGCACGATGATATCCACCGCAAAAACTGAACAAGTTCTCACCCAAACTCAAAACGGTAAAGGTAGCGCTCGTAGTACAGCATTTAACGGCAAGGGTGGTGCAAACGTACCCCCTAAGATGATTGTTGTTGACCAACCTTTCTTTAATCCCAAAGAAGGCGATCGCATTGCTCAAGCAGTGTGCGATGAGATAGGAGGACAATTTATTTCTGCGGACGCAAAAGCGGAGGGTAACCCCAAAATTCGTCCGGGTAAAGTTGTCAAACTAGAAGGTATGGGCGCTTATAGTGGTAAGTATTACATTACTGAAACTCGCCATGCTTATCAAGAGCGAGTTTACACTACAGAATTTTGTATACGTGGTTTACGCGGTGCCGATATTCTGACCACTATGGCGCCTCAATCCCATCTCCAACCAGGACAGACTTTTCTTGTGGGCATTGTCACAGATAATCAAGACCCAAAAGGATGGGGTAGAGTTAAGGTAAAATTTCCCACATTAAGCGAAGAACACTCCAGTAATTGGGCAAGAGTAGTTAGTATTGGTGCTGCTAAAGGACGAGGTTTTGATTGTTTGCCGGAAATTGACGACGAAGTATTAGTAGCATTTGAACATGGTGATATTCACCGTCCTTACATAATTGGTGGTGTATGGAACGGAAAAGATACACCTCCCACTCCCGTAGAAGATAGTGTAGCCAATAGTAAAGTGCGCTTGCGTACCTTTAAAACCCGTACAGGTAGCAAACTACAGTTTGTCGAAGAGGCCAAAGGTACAAGCACCGCTGGAATTTATATAGAAACCGCAGGTGGGCATAAATTACACATAAATGATAGTAATAATACTATAGAGATAAAAACCAAAGGAGGGCAACAGATAGTTTTAGGTGATACAACAGGAAGTGTAGGTGTGGCAGCCAATATGCAAATCGAACACAAAGCACCAAAAATCGACCAAACCGCTGCTGCTACGTTTACGGCACAAGCGGGTGCTGCTGCGAATGTTAATGCGCCAGCAATAAGTTTGACAGGCGCTGCTACCGTAGGCATTACCTCACCGGCAATAGCTTTGACAGGTGCTGCGACCACAGCGATTACCTCACCGGCAATAACTTTGACAGGAGCCGCTACCGTAGCCATTAGCGCACCGACAATTGCATTAACTGGTGTGCTTCTAATTAACGGTAAACCACTACCTTTTTAAAGGGAAAAGGGGATAATTATGAGCGAGAGTATGTTTTCCAAGAAAAAACCAGCGTTTTCTGCTCTACCCGTGCAAAGAAGCACGTTTCAACCGCGTGGGTGGAGTAAACCTGATACTGGAGAACACTCTGAGCAGCAATTACCTGACTTGCAAACTATCCGCGATAATTACGCCAAACGACCCAGTTTTATTAACAATATTTCCGTAAGCTCTCCTCAGCAAGTATCGTTATCCCAAGAAGAGGAAGTTCAACCCGAAGAAGCAAACCAAGAAGAAGAAAATTTACAAGCGAAGTCTTTGGGACAAGTTCAACTTGAAGAGGCTGAGGAGGAGAACCCCGAAGAACTGCAAGCTAAACCTTTAACAAATATCCAACGTCAGGAAGAAGCAAACCAAGAAGAAGAAAATTTACAAGCGAAGTCTTTGGGACAAGTGCAACTTGAAGAGGCTGAGGATGAAAATCCTGAAGGACTGCAAGCCAAACCTTTAACAAATATCCAGCGTCAAGAAGAAGCAAACCAAGAAGACGAACATTTACAACCGAAGTTTTTGGGACAAGTCCAACTTCAAGAGGCTGAGGAGGAGAACCCCGAAGAACTGCAAGCTAAACCTTTAACAAATATCCAGCGTCAAGAAGAAGCAAACCAAGAAGAAGAAAATTTACAAGCGAAGTCTTTGGGACAAGTTCAACTTCAAGAGGCTGAAGAGGAAAATCCCGAAGGACTGCAAGCTAAACCTTTAACAAATATCCAGCGTCAAGAAGAAGTTCCCCAAGAAGAAGAAAATTTACAAGCGAAGTCTTTGGGACAAGTTCAACTTGAAGAGGCTGAGGAGGAAAATCCCGAAGGACTGCAAGCTAAACCTTTAACAAATATTCAGCGTCAAGAAGAAGCAAACCAAGAAGAAGAAAATTTACAAGCGAAGTCTTTGGGACAAGTTCAACTTGAAGAGGCTGAGGAGGAAAATCCCGAAGGACTGCAAGCTAAACCTTTAACAAATATTCAGCGTCAAGAAGAAGCAAACCAAGAAGAAGAAAATTTACAAGCGAAGTCTTTGGGACAAGTTCAACTTGAAGAGGCTGAGGAGGAAAATCCCGAAGACTTGCAAACAAAACTTACAGTCGGTGCCCCAGGTGATAAATACGAACAAGAAGCCGACCACATGGCAGCCAAAGTTATGGCAATGCCGGAACCTGAAACTCCCCAGCTAATACAGCGAGAAATGGGGGAAGAGGAAGAAGTCCAAATGAAACCCCTGGCTAAAAGTATCACCCCCTTGATACAACGCAAGAGTAATAAAGGTTTCTCGGCAAGTCCTAATGTGGAGAGTAATTTATATGCTTCTAAGGGTAGTGGTAGCCCTTTAGGTGATAATGTGCGTGACTTTATGGAGTCGCGCTTTGGTGCAGATTTTGGCTCCGTGCGGGTGCATACTGGTTCGACTGCGGTACAGATGAATAAGGAGTTGGGAGCGCAGGCATTTACGCATGGTAATGATATCTACTATGGTGCAGGGAAGTCGCCAGGTAATAACGAGTTAACAGCGCATGAACTGACACATACGATACAGCAAACGGGAGCAAGGAAATTAAATAACAAGGCAATCAATCTGCAACTTAAGAATAGACAAAAAGAAAATAATAAATCTGAACATAAAAAACAAGCTAATCGCTTCAATTATTCAAGTTTAAACAAAGAAGTTTTAAATAAAAATATTTCTAGTTTCGAGTCGGAAAATAATACTAAATTCACAGAAGAATCATTCCCAACAATTACCAAATTAGCCTCGGAGAAAGGTAGGAAATCACATACAAATTTTCATCCACCTCAACTTAACAAAGAAACTCTTTTAAAGAATAAGCCTGTTGTTACTGTTAATACGCCAAAATTAAAAATTCCCGAAATTGGGAGTAAAGAAACAGCATCATTTGAGACAACACCTGGAAAAAATCAGCCTCAAACTGACATTACTAAAACACCTAAAAATCTGTCTGCAACCCAAGTTACACCAACAAATACAACCACAACGGGTAAACAGGAAAACTCCCCACCAACAGCAGAAGTTTTACCCACTCCAGCACCTCTGGCTGATACAACCTCAGCACCAGAGTCAATAGGTGATACGGCAGAAAGCGCTGCTGAGGGTGACTCTCCACAAGTAGGGGATGATAAAGAACTGGAATCCATTGCTACGACTACAGAAGGAGTGGAATTAGAGGCAGATGACCGCGCAAATGCTATGACTTCTTTGGCTGAAGTCTCTGATAGTGGTGGTTCTGCTGCTGGGGGTGGTGGTGGTGGGGGTGGTGCTGCAATCGCGGATAAGCCAGTTCCAACTGTACCCGATGTTTCACAAGCAGAACCTTCTCAAGCATTAGCCGCAATTAGCCAATTACCGCCAGCCCAACTACAAGCAGGATTAAGTAGTGTTACTACTGCGGTTGGTAATACGGTTAGCAAGGAAAAGGCTGAACTGGCAGCAAATGTGCCGCAAATGGAATGCCCATCTGGTTCGCCAATTACAAAGGAAGGCTCTACGGGCAACCCTGACCCTGCGGCTAAAACTCCCAAGCCGATGGAGAAAGCTCCCCAAGGACCAGCCCATCCTGTACCTCAACCCCAACCTTTGCCACCGTTGCCGCCACCTCCCGTACAGTCAGTTCCCCAACCACAAAAAGACCCGCAATCCATCAAGGCATCCCTAGATAATCTTCCAACTCGCGATCCAGGTTTAAACGTGACGGCAGGCTCGCCACCTCCTTTGGAACTAAAAGGCGATGCTGACCCACAGCAAACTCAAGAACAAAAGGCAAAGCTGGAGAAAAGTGTTGCTGATAGCCATGCCCAAGGACAGCAAGAATTAGCACAACCGATGGGCGAGGATGAAATTTATCCTAATGTGCCTAAAGAAACCTTAAAAGCAGAGCCTATAGGTGGTGGTGCAGTTGGTGGTGCTGCTGTAGGCGATGCCAAAGGGGCTGAGTGTGAGGAAGGGGTATCAATAATTGCCCAGCAAGAACACGGTCAAGAAATCCAATCAGCTGTAGCTCAAGCCCAGGGTCAGATAGCATCTCAACGTCAGGAACATACTAACCAAGTTGCCCAAGAAAAGGAAAAGTCTAATAAGGAAATAACAAAACTCCAATCAGAAAGCGAGACACAACAAACCCAAGAACGTGCTAAGGCTCACACAGAGGTTAGCCAACAGCGAGAAGCCTGGAATAAAGAGCAAACCACCTTGGTAGAAAAATCCCGCAAAGATGGAGATGCTGCTGTTGCCAAAGGTATTAAAGATGTGCAACAGGAGCAAACCCAAGCAGAAACCAAGGCAAATCAGTGTATCGAACAGGGTAACCAAGAGGCAGAAACAGCTCGTAAAGAAGGTGAGCAACAGGCAGCCGCAGAGAAAAGTAAAGGTGAAAAAGAATCTGGCGGAATTTTTGGCTGGCTTGCAGATAAAGCACAAGCATTTTTTGATGGTATCAAACAGGCGATTCAAAAAGCCTTTGAGATTGCCCGTGCTGCGGTAAAAGCGGCTATTGACACTGCGAAGAAATTGGCAACTGCTGTGATTGAAGCCGCACGAAACGCGATTGTTTCCGTTATCAAGGCTGTGGGAGAGGCACTAATTGCCATTGGAGATGTCTTGTTGGCTGCGTTCCCTGGACTGCGCGATCGCTTCCGCAATGCCATTAAATCAGTAGTGCAAAAAGCCGAAGCTGCCGTTAATTTTCTTGCTAATAAGCTCAAACAAGGAGTACAAGCAGCACTAAACTTGCTAGGTAAAGGGTTAAACGCAGCCTTGGGACTGATGGAAAAAGGTATGTTGTTGGCGGTTGATGCTGCCAATGCGGCGACAAAAAATGCCATTTCCGCAGCTAAGGCAGCAGTGGAAACACTGGGAACCTTTGCAGTCCTTGCCAAAGATATCGCCACGAACCCCGGACAGTGGTTGAGTAACTTGGGTGCTGGGGCAATGGATGGTATAAAAAATCATCTCTGGACAGCTTTCCAGGCTGCGATTAAAGAATGGTTTAATCAGAAGGTGGAACAAGTCTTGGGCTTAGGATTGACAATTTGGAAGGTCTTAAGCCAAGGCGGAATTAATTTAGCCGAAGTTGGCAAGATGGCTTGGGAGGGTATAAAAGCAGCTATTCCTCCTGCGCTGATTCAGATTTTGATTGAGAAATTGGTGGCGATGATTGTGCCTGCGGCTGGTGCTGTGCTGGCAATTATCGAAGGGTTACAAGCTGCTTGGGGTACTGCTAGCCGCATACTTCAGGCGATGGAGCGGTTTATGACGTTCCTGAAGGCGGTTAAGTCAGGACAGTCGGGCCCGCAGTTTGGCGCTTTGCTTGCTGCTGCTGGGGTCGTTTTGGTTGATTTTGTTTCTAATTGGTTGTTGAAGCGTGTGGCGGGTGCGGCGAGTAAGGTTGGTAACAAGATTCGGGAGATTGCGAAGAGGATTGGGAAGAGACTGAAGAGAACTTTTGTAAAGTTGAAGAAGCGAGTGGGCAACCTGAAAGACAAGTTCTTAGGGAAAAATAAGATAAATAAGGGCAAAAAGCAAAAGGCTAGCAAAGAAAAGGAAAAACAGCAACAAATTCAGGAGCGTATCGAAAAAGTTAAGCATGAATTACCCCCAAAAATTCATAATCTTTTGGCTAAAAAACCATCTAAACTTAGAGTTTTGGGTCAGTTTGCAATCTGGCGTATAGCTTATAAGTTACGTCGCCTTCAATTAGAAGGAACAAAAGGTAAATTCAAAATTATTGCCCAAGTTAATCCAACAATTGATTTAGCAGACGGTTGGACGTTTGATGCTTACCAAATCTTCTCTGTTGTAGACAAAATTGCTTCGGAATACATTGCTGCTGCAGAAGTATCTAAAGAAAATACTTCAATTACACTAGAGGAACCTGCTGAACCAATTTCCCTAGAATCAAGAGAATCAGGTATTCCATCTGTCGCTTTGCGTGACCGCCAAGCATATCGAGACAGGGCAAAAAAGACTGAAGAATCTTCTCCAGTAATATCTCAAAGAGGAACTTCAACAACACACAATGAATCAACAAATCCAAATTTCCTAGATTTAAGAGAGCCAGGAAATGCACTGACCAATTTACGTCATCGCCAAGCATATCTAATTGGAACAACACACAGTGGGACACCACTAGGATACAAGCATCAACCCGCACCTATTAATAAAACATGGGGAGAAATAGCAGGTTTAGAGTCTTCTAACGGACACTATTACCCTACACTCAAAAAAAAGCTTGCTGGTGTAGAAGTGGGTGAAATGTTTACTAAAATCCTGCACGGAAAACCATTACCTGATGATCTCCCACAGGAACAGAAAGAAGCGATTGGTGAACTATTTGGTTTATGGTATGCCAAAGAACCAAGCCATCCTCGAGGTACACAAGGACACCGTCGTGATTTAGTATACTCATTGATGATTACCCAGCTTATGACACCAGAGGAAGGAAAACAACATCTTAATATAAAGCAAGGTATTGATTTGCATCCAGCATCTTTTGGAAAAGTGCAGGGCGCAGCCAAACGAGTAACCAGTGAAATGGTGGAAGGTAAAGCTCCACCTCGTGAAGGGACAAAGATTCGTGAAAAACGGGACGAACGATATAGACGAGAAAAAGATACAATTAAGGCTTGGTTTAAAAGCAATGTCAAAGATTTACCTGTTCTAGAAAAGGAACCCACTATTGCTGATGTAGAAACCTTTGTGCGTCAACAATTACAAAAATATCTTAAGAGACAGTAGGTAGCACTTAAAAGGAGATTGTATGAGTCAAGTGAACGGAGAAATACTTGTCTTAGAGGAAGATATTAGCTACGATGACTTTACGACTTTAGCACAGGGACAAGGTTGGATCAAATACAAGTCATATTTTCCAGATGAAAATAATAAACGCTTTGAGGAAGTATGGACGACGCAAGACAAAGCGAATGCTATTCACTATATAGACGATCCGATAAGTGGGACTTGTTTTTTGTGGGTACGTGGGTCAAAAATAAGTGAGCTTTTGTTTGAGATTGTTAGGCGGCTTCCAGTGTATGAACCTGAAGAACTAATTGAGATGGCGAGTGAAGCAAATGAACACGACGAAGTAGTTGATGCACTGTTTCGCATTGCTGTGGGTTTTCCTAACTTCGATCTGAAAGCATTTCACGTGTTTGAAACCTATTTAAGACATCCAAGCCCACTCTTGCGCGAAGCAACAGTTCAGGCAATAGCTTATCGATTATGGCCCGAAGGCATCAAACTGCTAGAAAAAGTGGCTCAGGAAGATTTGGATAAAAGCGTGCAGCAATTTGCCCAAAGCATTCTCAATGATACCCAGCAAAGAAAAGTTTAATGTAACAACTTTTTAAAGTGCGTAATTCAGCTAGTAATATTTTTGTTTTTTAATTCCGTAAATGCATAAATTAAGACCAAATTATAAGTATTAAATATATCTAAGGAAAAAGTCATGGGCGAAAGTATGTTATCCAAGAAAAAATCAGTGTTTTCTACTTCACCCGATGTGCAAACAAGCATTTTCAAACCTCGCGGGTGGAGTAAAGCTGACACCGGAGAACACTCAGAACAGCAACTAACTGACTTACAAAGTATACGCGATAATTACGCCAAAAGACCTAATTTTATAGATAATATTTCCATAAATTCTCCTCAACAGGTCTTACCATATCAAGAAGACGAAGTTCAGCGTGAAGAAGCAACGCAGGAAGAACCTGAAGATTTAGAAACTAAACCTTTACCAAGTATCCAACGAACCGAAACTCCCCAAGAATACGAAAACCTAAAAACCAAGTCGTCAGGGTTAGTTCAAGGAACTGAAACTCAAGAAGAACCGAAAGATTTACAAACTAAGCCTGTACAAAATATTCAGCGAACCGAAACTCTTCAAGAAGACGAAAACTTACAAATGATGTCGTCGGGACAACTTCAAGGTACAGACAGCGAAGAGGAACCTGAAGAAATACAAACTAAACTAACAGTTGGCGACCCAGGAGATAAGTACGAACAAGAAGCTGAGCAAACGGCATCTCAAGTTATGGCAATGCCAGAACCAGAAACTCCTCAACTAATACAGCGAGAAACAGGGGAAGATGAAGAAATTCAAATGAAACCCCTTGCGAAAAGTATTACACCTTTAATACAGCGTAAAAGTAATAAAAGTTTCTCCGCAAGTTCAAATTTGGAGAGTAGCTTAAACGCTTCTAAAGGTAATGGTAGCCCCTTATCAGATGATACTCGTGGCTTCATGGAGCCGCGTTTTGGTAGTGACTTTAGCCCAGTCCGCGTGCATACTGACTCCAGCGCAGTACAAATGAACAAAGATTTGGGAGCCGCTGCGTTTACACATGGCAATGATATTTATTACGGTGCAGGCAAATCTCCTGGTAATAATGAACTGACTGCCCACGAGCTAACGCACACAATACAACAAACTGGAGGTTTGCGATTAAATAAAGAAGTGCGCCGACAAGCAGACAAACAGGAAGAATTAATCGCTGCAAAACAACTTCTTATTTCCACATCCTCTGTCATTAGTAATAAGGAACTACGGCAAAAACCTACAGAAGAATTAGAGCAAGTGTCTGAATCTCTTCAACCAAAACAACTGACTAATTATCCTTTTTTACAAAATAAAAATTCTATTCAGCAGCAACCATTGCAGGTAAGTTCCGTAAAGCCTCGCATCCAAGGTGGTTGGTTTGATAATCCAGTAGAACAAATCAAAGGTAAAATTGCCGATTTTGCTCGTCAGGTTCCAGGCTATGGGTTATTAGCATTAATCTTAGGTAAAGACCCAGTTAGTGGTACGCCTGTTGAACGTAATGCGACTAACTTAATTCGCGGTTTGCTCAGTTTAGTGCCCAATGGCGAAAATATCTTCAATAATTTAGAACAATCTGGTGCTTTACAACGGGCTTTTAACTGGTTTAACCAAGAATTTACAAAACTTAACTTGTCTGGGGATGCAATTAAAGGTTTGTTTGCTAAAGCTTTGCAGTCTCTGGGAGCAGGTGACGTACTTAATCCTTTCGGTGCTTTTGAAAAAATTAAAAACATCTTTACTGAACCGATTGGTCGCATCAAAAACTTTGCCGTTGCTGCTGGTACAAAGGTAATGGAATTTACCTTTGAGGGTTTTCTGAATATGGCAGGTGGTGCGGGGGCTAAGGTAATGGAAATTATCCGTAGCGCTGGGGGAGTGTTGGCAAATATCGTTAAAAATCCAATTGGTTTTGCAGGAAATCTTGTAGCTGGGGTGAAAGGTGGTTTTCAGAAGTTTGCTAATAATATGCCAACCCACCTGAAAAATGGTATAACTGGTTGGTTGTTTGGCGCAATGGCTGGTGCGGGTTTGGCGCTTCCGGCACAGTTTGACCTTAAAGGTGTTGTCTCTTTGGTGCTACAAGTATTGGGTTTAACCTATAATAAATTCCGAGGTAAGCTAGTACAACTAATTGGTGAACCGCGTGTTAAACGACTCGAACAAACCTTTGAGTTTCTCAAAACAATTGTTACTGGTGGGTTAACTGCTGCTTGGCAAAAAATTACTGAGTTTGCGAGTAACTTGCAAGAGATGGTAATTGGTGGTATCCGAGAGTGGGTACAAAACAGTATTATTACGGCTGCGATTACCAAGTTGCTTTCGATGTTTAATCCTGCGGGTGCAATTGTGCAAGCGGTGATGGCGATTTATAACACCGTTATGTTCTTTATCGAACGTGGTCAACAGATTGCTGCGCTGTCTGAAGCTGTGTTTGCTTCGATTGGTAATATTGCTGCGGGTAATGTTGCGGGAGCGGCTAATTATGTTGAGCAGGCTATGGGGCGATCGCTTCCTGTGATGATTAGTTTCTTGGCGCGGTTGATTGGTTTAGGAGGTATTAGCGAACAGATTAAAAATGTAATTAAGAAGGTTCAGACACCGATAGAGAATGCCTTAAATAAATTTGCGAACTTTATCGTCACAAAGACAAGAGGATTGTTAGATAATAATAAAGAAAAAGAAAAGGTTTTAAGTAACAAGGATATAAACAAAATTTTACCAACTAGTAGAAAGGAAGCGGCGCGGCAAAAGCTAGAAAATTTCATGCTTGAAAAAGATAGGGATATAAGCAGCTTAACATCATTATTTTCACACATGAAATCTGAATTTAAACTCAGTGATGTTAAACTTGAAAAAAATGGTTCAAAAGGAATAAAAATAGGATATTATGCTTCGCCAGCGGTCTATACTTTCCTAGATTATCGAAATACTATTTCAGATAAAAACAAAACTTATTATCAAGAAATAAATAATTCAAAACCTAAGTTTGAGACTGTAGTGAGTGATGTAGGACTTCCCACATCTCGTAAGATATTAAAAGACCTTTTTGGAAAAAAATGTAATTTAACAAAATCACCATTAAATCCAGAAGGAGTTACTGCAGATAGACCACATTTTGTGAAGGCTAAAAAATATACTCCCACGAATGACAGACCTGGGGCTAATGAGAGTTTAGTAGGCGCTTTAGGTAATAATGAACAGATGATTATGGAAGGTTGCAATACAGTTAAGTATGCAGGTGGACACCTTGTGGGATGGTCTCTGCTTGGAGATGAGGCAAATGAAACTTATAATCTTGCTCCACAACAGCTCGCATTAAACTCTCCTGCTTATGAGAATACTTTTGAAACACCTGTTAGAAATGCAAGAGGAGATGTAACAATAGAAGTGAAGTTAGAGTATGAGGAAAACACATATAAGATAGACCAAGGTACATTACGTCAACGTAATATTATTACAGATTATGAAGAAAAAGTTCCGTGGGTAATACAGCTTCCTCGAAGAGTTCCAAGTAGATGGAGTGCTAAAGCATCTTTTGTTTCTGGTGGTAGTTTTGGGGATGGTAGAGCAACAAATAAAGGGGGTATTCGTAGAGGTGTATCATTTGATAACACATCTAATAACACTAGCGCTAACAACCCATCTGAATATACAATTTCAAAAATCGATGCCAGTAGTAACAAGCATCATTTTGATGTTGAAATAAATGATAACGATTTTTCAGACAAATTACGAAACTTTGCAGCAGATGCAACAGAATTAAATTTTGATGCTAGGCAATATCAATCTCCCCAACCAACACTATCACCAAAACCAGGAGGTACAAATCATCCATCCATAACTCAAGCAGATCCAACAGAGACATCTTAAAAAATTGGAGATATTGGCTTAAGTAGTCATGAACAAGCCATCAAACCTTACCAGGTGTTTTTAAAAATCTGATTTTTTAGTTAAAATTAGTCTTTTTTGCACTGAATTAATCAATCAAAGTATGAATGAAGTTACTCAAATTATAGATGCCAACTTTCAACCGTCTCTGACAGAAAAGTTGATTTTTGAAGAAGTTATAAAATTTTTTAAGCAAGAGCAATTATCATTTGAACAAATGCGAGGAGTTCCAATTATAAAAATGTCTTTCCAAGGTCATAACGGCATATGGAATTGCTACGCTTCAATTCGAGAAAATCAAGAGCAATTTATATTTTACTCTATTTGTCCAGTTAAAGCACCAGAGAATAAATTGGTAGCTGTAGCGGAGTTTTTGATTAGAGCTAATTATGGAATGGCTATTGGCAATTTTGAATTGAATTTTGATGATGGAGAAATTTGTTTTAAAACCAGTATTGATGTTGAAGGAGATAGGTTAAGTTATGCTTTAATCAAAAAAATATTCTACACAAATGTGTCAATGATGGATGAATATTTACCAGGCTTTTTATCTGTAATTGATGATAATGTTTTTCCAAAAGATGCGATTACTAAAATAGAAAATACATAAACTTATTATTAGGAGAAATAAATGTGGTTTTTGCAGGTCTTGAGAGCCAAGAATATATTGTGAAGAAAAGCATAGGCGATTTATCAGAATCTTATACGCAAATGCTGGAAATTGATGAATATCTCAAAAATTTATATGAAAAACAATTAATTGCTGGATTTGAATACAGAGTGCTTAAAAGTGAGTCAGATGTTCGTGAGGAAGACTTAGATATTGACGCTATAAAGGAAATTAACCGAGGCACTTTTCCCTGTATCTGGGTTAACATCACATACAAGCCAGATTTTTTTCAAAAAAACGAACAAATAGCTATTGAGGACAAGTTTACTTTAATTTCACTCTAGACACCAATTTATAATTATGACTGATACCCAAAATTATCAACTGGAAACTGAGTTAACATTACGTGACTCAGACCATTCCGGATTAACAATCCATGCGATTAATCTCATCTTAGCAAAACTTAATGATACTCCCAACAGTTGTTGCCTCACCTTCCAAGTAACCCCAGAACTCTACCACCACATAGGTACAAACGCACTATTCAACCTCAAACCCGAACTACGCAGCGCTCCCACCAACGGAGAATTCGACCCCAGCACCAACATTGAAATTACAGCAAGTCTCAAACCCGAACTACTCCCACACCTCACCCCCCACCTTAACGATATACAAACCTACCTAAAAAACCTCAGCCAAGAACAACCCGACAACCCACTTTTATTAACAGAAAATTGGTACGCATTACAAGTTAAACAACAACGAGAAGGAACAGAAACAGGTTACCGCACTTTTTGGGATTATCTTAGCCCCTCACTATTAAACGCTGAAAAAATTGACAGCGAACAAATTAACTCAGCCATATTTAATTTCTTTAAAGATTGGGCAGATGATAATCTCTCAACAATGGGTACTCAAGCAATTTCTCAAGCGCTCGAAGAAGTAGCTAATAGCTTTGAGGAATGGGTTGACACAAGTTTATCCAGCATCAGCGAAGAAACTATTTCTCAAATTCTAGAGCCAATGGTCAAAGCTTTTGAAGAATTGGCAGATGCTACTTATGAAAATGTAGATAGCAAATTTACAATTTCTAATACATCAATTCTTCAGTCAATAATTAATTTTTTTACACAAGACGACTGGTCTTTTACCAAAATAAAAGGAGAGCCTGTTTTACAACTTCTTTTTCAGGGTCAAAATGCTCAATGGACTTGCTACGCTAAAGCCAGAGAAGAACAACAGCAATTTGTATTTTACTCTATTTGTCCTGTGATGGTGCCAGAAAATAAAATAATTGCGATGGCTGAATTTATCGCTAGAGCTAATTCTGGGATGGTTATTGGTAATTTTGAGCTTGACTTTACTGATGGCGAAATTCGCTACAAAACTGGAATTGGTGTTGAAGATGCCAGTCTCAGCTTTGCCTTAATCAAAAATTTAGTTTACACCAACGTCACAATGATGGATGAGTATTTGCCAGGAATTATTGCTGTAATTAATGGTGATGTGGCACCTGAAAAAGCTATAGCCAAAATTGAATATGTGCCTGAAATTACTGCAATATAAATATTTATTAAAAGTAAATAAACTCAGCAACAAGTTAGAAATTTATGGGGAAATTAATCCATATAGTAAATATATAACAAATACCTGCTAACGCTGTAAGTATTTTATGAAGATGATTGGTAGTTAAACAAACCTCGATGCGGATTGTGTAAATAGTATCTCAAGACGAAAAGTTATGGGTGAAAGCATGTTTGCCCGGAAAAAATCAAATATTTCGTCTGACTCTGGAACTGTACAAAAAAGTATGTTTCCCAAACAGCGTGCTTGGGGAACAAAGCATGATACTACCGATGAGCCTTCACCGCAATTAAAAGGCTTGGAAGCAATTCAGGCTCAACGAGAAAAACGACCTAGTGCAGTTGATATACTTTTACACGCCCAAACCGTGCGATTGATGCAACAGTATTCGGGTTTTTCTGGTAAAATACGTATTCTTAAAGAAAAGTTACAATCTTGGATTACCAAGAATGGTGAACCAACGGTTGGTTCGTGCGCTTGGGAAGCCAAACTAGAAGTAGAAAAAGTGTCGAGAATTATTGATGAACGGCTGGATAGGCTGTCTAGAGGTGATTTAGATGCGGATGCACAGACAAATTTGGAAGTGGATATTGAAAACTTACAACAGCAGTTAGCCCAGCATCAGCAGACGCTAAAGGTAATGGATAGCAATGCTGGTATGGGTTTTGTGGTGGCTGAGGGTAAAGATAAAGTTAAAAATACCGAGCCAGAAAAAGATTCTCAAAGTAAAAAGGATGCAACACATCAAGAACACAAGCAAAAGATGTTGGAATCTAATCATCCAGGAGTCGAATTACATAACCACCTGAGTGGAATATTAGCTCCAGACCAACTAATTAATTTAGCACATGGGGGTAATTATAATGACTTTTTAAATTATATATGGTCGCTGGACGGGATAAAGAATAATACTAGAATAACACGCATCTTTGGTGATTTAATTAAAGATGGTCAGCTAGATTTTTCTAAGGCAACAACTGAAGATATAATTGATATTGCCAATCGTCTTTTAACTGCCAATGAAGATGTTGATTTTGGTTTAGCATATACTTTGCGAGGTCAGTTGCTAAGTCAAATAAGTGACAAAGATGCATATTTAGACGCAATTGTTGAGCAAATAAGTCAAGACAACATCTATTATTTAGAATTACAAGCAGAATCTATAAAAGGAGTAAATTTAAATTCCTTGAGAGAGAAGTGTGTCCAGAAAGGAATTCAGGTACGATTTTTAATTGACTTATCCACCAACATTTTAAGAGGAGGCAAAGGAAAACGTTCGGTAGAGGATATAAAATTTGGCGAAGAGGGTATTGTTGGCGTAGATTTTGCTGGCCCAGAGAAAAAATTTGACCCCAATAAAGGGATGGACAATTTTCAGGATGTATATAGATATCTAGCAGCACAAGCTGAGAAAGAAGATTCCTTCTTGGTGCTACGAGTTCATGTGGGAGAAGGGTTTCATGACCGTGATAAAACAACAGGAAAGCTTCAGCAAAACAGTCAACACCGTAAGGACGCTGAAGCTAATCTGGATATGATGATTCAAACTCTCGAAAAATTAGCCGATAATAGCGAAATTTCAGATAAAGTAGTAGTTCGGTTTGGTCATGCAACCCATGCAACTCCCAAACAACTGCAAAAAATGAAACAACTTCAGAGTAAAGGGGTGAAAATTATCGTTGAAGCCAATCTAAGCAGTAATTTAGCTACAAGGTCTATTAACCCTGAAGAAGTGGATCAAGTACTCCTCAAATTTCTCTACCATGACATTAATACCATCCTGAACACAGATGCTGGAGGAGTTGTGGGTACAAATCTAAGTCGGGAGTACATCGTTGCTGAACAAATTATTAGTGACTTTCAAACCGGATTGAGTACACTAAAAATAGGTAGCAAAGAATACAGGCTTGAAGATTTAACTCCTGAACAGCAAAAGAGGTTTGATATTGCCCGACTAAAACAAGAGGCCGATAAATACTTCACAGAAGTTGCCCCGAATATTAAAGATAATATAGAGTCATAGCAGATCCCATTCATTTTGGAAATAATAAATTACAAGCAAAGGAACATTAACAATTATGTTGCCCGCATCTCGATGGCTTGCATACCTGTCACCCTCCAATATTAGAGGACACCAACGCTGGCTTAAGGCTGGGTGCCAAGGCTCAGGACGTATCGTACTAGAAGAAATTAATTTGCGAGGGGCTTCGTTAGCAGCACCTGAGCTTGTAGCTGCAAAATTTGTCAGGTGCGATCTAACTGATGTTTTGATTAGGTTTGGTGACTTAACAGACACAGAACTTGTGGAGTGTATTTGTGAAAAAGCACTTCTCGAGCGTTCTACGTTCAATAAGGCTTTAATTAAAGATTGCCAATTTGTGGGGGCTGCTCTCACGTTGGCGAAATTTGTTGAGACACATCTCCAAGGAGGCAACTGGAGTCAAACTAATCTTGACAGAACTGATTGGAAAAATGCACAAGTAATTAGTGTTTGTTTTCAAGAGGCTAATTTTCAAGGTGCAAGACTCCATAATGCAAAATTTATTGGGTGTAACTTGCAAAAAGCTAATATCGCCAATATGATAGCAGATGAAGCTATTTTTGAAAATTGTGATTTTCGTTATACTGATTTTAACAGTCTGAAAATGAAAAACACTGTTTTTTACAAATGCGGATTTTATGGTTGTACTGGGACTCCAACAATTGAGGAAAATTGTACAATAATTGCGCCTGACTTATCTGAAGATTTCGACACTACAGTAGTAGTTAAAGCTGAGAAAATATTTGAGCTTTGGGGCTTGGTTCAACTTCTATCTTATACCAATACCATAAACAGATGACCATAAGCTAGAGGCTACAAATTTTATAGCATCTTAGGGACTTCTAAGTAATAAAAACAGACCATACGCGACAATTACGCCAAACGCCCCAATTTTATCAACAACATCTCCGTAAATTCCCCTCAAAAACTCTCACCATCTCAAGAGGACGAAATTCAGCGCACCGAAGCTCCCCAAGAAGACGAAAACCTACAAACAAAGTCGTTACGCAGGAATTTCTATACTATGAAAACAAACAATTTACTAGATGTTTTACCAACACTATCTTACCCTTGTTGATAAGTAGTGCTACACAGCGTCGTCAGAAAGTTAAAACACTAAGTTACAATTCGGATGAAATTACAAAAGCTCTTAATGTTTTGGAGCAATGCTTAGAAATTATTTCAGTGCTTACACTTCCTCCTATCGAATCTATTCCAGAAGCTATAAGCGAATATTGGGATTTTTCAATTGAAAGTTTAGCTAAAAAGATGCCAACATTAGATGACTTTAACTTTGCTCAAGTCGCAGAATTTCTAAAAGAAGAGGCGATTGAGCCTCTGTCAAAACAAATAGTTGAAGATGTTGCTATATCGTGGTTTTGGTCAGTAGCACAAGACATTGTAAAAACAGTTTTAAAATAGCTAGAATATTCTCTTAAAGAGGTGAATGATACTGTTCAAATCTCACGTTTTATTAATATTGTCGAGTATTATTGGCTGCATATTGACCCACCTTTAGCACAGTCTCTGTTGGGTCGTAGTGCTATAATCGGCTGGGAAAAATCTCTGCCTCTACTTGATTCTGTAGAAAGTAATGCCGAAGCTTCTTCCAAAATTAAAGCTACAGTAAAAGACTATAAAGAATTAATATTAGAAACAAATAATAAAAATTAAAGCTGTATTTTATCATCAAAATAGTAGATTGTGCGAATGGGTTTCTTTTGCTCTCAAAACTATTGTTTATTCGTAGCACAAGAGTTTGAAGCCTAAAGAGGATTTGCAAACGAAGCCCAACACGGGAATTCAACAAACAATACCGTCTTGAAAGTAATAATGGCTGTCAGATAAGCACAGCAAGAGTTTTAAGCTTATTTTTTCTATAAATTTAGCACGCGCTTTGTACGCAAGAGCCAAACTCACGCGATACTTTAATCAAACTCCTGAATGAATAATACTTGATTATGACTATCAATATAATTTTTGATATGGAAACCCGAGACCCCGATGATATGTTTGCTTTGTGCTTCCTTGGCTCTCACCCAAATATAGCCTTACGTGCAGTTACAATCAATCCAGGGTCTAGAGCGCAAGTGGGAGTTATCCGTCACATCCTACATCGTCTCAACAAGCATAATGTTCCAGTGGGTGCGCGTAATCCAGATTCTATAAAAGATGCAGTTTCAGAATTTCATTACGAATTTCTTGGAATTATTCCACCTAGCGAACCAGATGAGTCTGCTGATAATCTTATAGCCACTACTATTAATTTATATCCAGATGTAGTGCTGCTCACTGGCGCACCACTACACAATTTAAGACTATTGCTAAAAAATCACCCTTCGGTAACAATTAGACGCTGGGTAGGACAAGGGGGGTTTGCGGGAGATAGCGTTGTACCACCTGAATTTCGTCTACCTAAATTTGATGGAGTCGAAACTTGTCTGACATTTAACTTTAATGGCGACCCAAAAGCTGCGCTAGCTTTACTCTCTTCTACGCAAGTTATGACTAGAGATATTGTCTCAAAAAATGTTTGTCACGGAGTAATTTATAACCAAGAGTTTCATGAGCATATGAAACCATTTCGGTTTAGCTCTGCTGGTCTCAATATCATTTTTAATGGTATGGAATTATATCTGAAATTCCGACCTGAGGAAAGATGTTCCACGACCCTCTAGCAGCCTGTATTTGTGTAAATAGGAATATAGCAACATTTCAAGAAGTGGAAATTTACCGCAAGAGTGGAGAATGGGGAGCGCATCTTGCCAAAAACACCAATACATTTATCACCATCGCTATTGACCATAACCAATTTTTCCAGGTATTAACACAATCATAATATTGTTTTGCCTACTTTATAAGACTAAGCAGCAAAAGCTTTAACCGAGGTACTTTTCCCTGTATCTGGGTTAACATCACATACAAGCCAGATTTTTTTCAAAAAAACGAACAAATAGCTATTGAGGACAAGTTTACTTTAATTTCACTCTAGACACCAATCTATAATTATGACTGATAATACCCAAAATTATCAATTGGAAACTGAGTTAACATTACGTGACTCAGACTATTCCGGATTAACAATCCATGCGATTTCCCTCATCTTAGCAAAACTTAATGATACTATCAACAGTTGTTGCCTCATCTTCCAAGTAACCCCAGAACTCTACCACCACATCGACACAGATGCACTATTCAACCTCAAACCCGAACTACGCAGCGCTCCCACCAACGGAGAATTCGACCCCAGCACCAACATTGAAATCACAGCAAGTCTCAAACCCGAACTACTCCCACACCTCACCCCCCACCTTAACGATATACAAACCTACCTAAAAAACCTCAGCCAAGAACAACCCGACAACCCACTTTTATTAACAGAAAATTGGTACGCTTTACAAGTTAAACAACAACGAGAAGGAACAGAAACAGGTTACCGCACTTTTTGGGATTATCTTAGCCCCTCACTATTAAACGCTGAAAAAATTGACAGCGAAAAAATTAACTCAGCCATATTTAATTTCTTTAAAGATTGGGCTGATGATAATCTCTCAACAATGGGTACTCAAGCAATTTCTCAAGCGCTCGGAGAAGTAGCTAATAGCTTTGAAGAATGGGTTGACACAAGTTTATCCAGCATCAGCGAAGAAACTATTTCTCAAATTCTAGAGCCAATGGTCAAAGCTTTTGAAGAATTGGCAGATGCAACTTATGAAAATGTAGATAGCAAATTTACAATTTCTAATACATCAATTCTTCAGGCAATAATTAATTTTTTTACACAAGACGACTGGTCTTTTACCAAAATAAAAGGAGAGCCTGTTTTACAACTTCTTTTTCAAGGTCAAAATGCTCAATGGACTTGCTACGCTAAAGCCAGAGAAGAACAACAGCAATTTGTATTTTACTCTATTTGTCCGGTGATAGTTCCAGAAACTAAAAGGGTAGCCATAGCTGAATTTATCACTAGAGCTAATTCAGGAATGATTATTGGCAATTTTGAGTTAGATTTTACAGACGGAGAAATCTGCTATAAAACCAGTGTTGATGTTGAAGGGTCTACCCTAACTTTTCCGCTTATTAAAAGGTTGGTTTACGCTAATGTAATGGTGATGGATGAATATTTACCAGGGATTTTATCTGTAATTAATGATGATACTTTCCCTATAGATGCAATTGCTAAAATAGAAAACAGACAACCTGCAGTATAATAATGCACTATAATACTAGCTTACCCATGGATTTATCAGTAAAAATTATATAAATAAAAGAGCTATCAATTCTTTTGGGAGCATCGCTTTAAAACTGGTATCAATTCTTGTGAAATATTTTCCATTTGAATAGCAACTAAGCCTTCATCAAAAGCCCTTTGAAATACATCCTTATTAGTTGATGTTTTATAACCTAACGCATCGTAAAAACCTTGAGCAAAAACAATTGCAGCTTTATCTTCAATGGGTTGATTCATCCCAATTGCGTAATCAATATATTTGCTGATTTCTATAGCAGGCTTTTCTGAGTAACAGGCATTAAGGAGAACACATTTTACGTAATCACAGTGTAGCTTAAACAGCGACCCTAAGGCTTCTGGTGAAACAGGTTTATTATCTCCACCATCATCTTCTAATACTAAATCGCCATTTGATAGCCCATGACCACAAAAATGCACAATTTGAGGTTCTTCTTCTGCGATTGCTCGACGAATATCTTGAGGACGTACAGCAGTTTTAATGCATATTTCAAATAAATCCCGCTTCATCGCTCTTTTTATAGCTTCCTCAATTTGTCGAATTTCTTTATCTACGCGCAGTCCATGAGGTATTGCTGATAAAATCAAGATTTTTTGTTGCTTATTGGAAGGGTCAGATACCTTCTCAGAAGTTTCGGTATTTTGAATTGTTGTAGGGTTTGATTTAGCCTTGGTTTCTGGTTTCGGTGAAATCGGAGCTTGCTTAACAATGATTGGATATGTAGTATCTTCAAGTAGTTTAACTTTACCAAGAGAATTACGGTAAGAAAAGTTAAAAACTGTCAGTACTGGAGTCCCTTTAGATACAGGTACTATTTGTATAGTATGTTTAAATGTTTCATTAGGTGCGAGTTTTTGTATTTCGACTTGTTTTAAACCCTTTTGAAGGCGAACGCTTGGTGGTAATTTTAGCCCAAATACTATATTAGTTAATAATTCTTGGCTAGTATTCATTAAGTTGATAGTCAACTTATTAAGTTGAGAAACAAAAAAATCTCTTTTATCTAAGTTAATTTCAATCATATTTATATTATAAATCTTCAAAATGACGTTTTGCACTTGAATGATGCTTTTGTTTGCATTTTTTACAATGGTAAGCTTTCTGTTTCAAAAATTTAAATAAGAAGCAATGATTTGCTAGATAATAGAAAAAACGATTTTCTAAATCTCTAAATTGTTTACTTGTATTTAATTGAACATATTGATTATACCAAGCAGGAAGAAGCTTTCTAATTTTATTTTCATCAACGATAAAAGCATCGTCAATAATCAATATTGTATGTTCTTGGCATAATAGCTTTCCGCAGTGATGACATGCGGCTATAATTTTCACGTGACTATCTTTTTTTTCAAATCTCCAGCGAAGTTCATCTGGTAATTGTGGTAATTTAAAAGGTAGCTTATTATTTAACCAATCCCGTATCCGAGATAAACGACTTTTTGTCCTGAATGATATTTTTGTTTCTTGACCTTCAGCCTTAGAACATTCTCTACATTTCAAGTTTGTCATTATAATTTCTCCTTAAATGTATCGTTTTTCAAGTAATAAGTTAAGTATTATACTAGACATATTTATTTGTCTTCCTCATCTTCCTCAACAACTGCTGTCATTTGAGTTGAAGATTGCTCTGGTAAACTAAATGGAGCTTCTGTGTCATAATTATCACTTAATTCTAGCAATTGATGAAAGATTCCCTGGATTAAAGTTTGCAATGTTTCCCATACTCCTTCAATTTGCTGTTTCATTTCATCATTAGAGAAAGTACCCTCCACTGTCAGCTTAATACGGGTCATTCTTAAAGGTTGTTGAGTAGTGTATTCGTTTTCTTCAAATCCAAGTAAATTTATTTGGAAATCGATAGGATAAACACCTTCATAATATCTTCCCAGAATATCCCAACTACGATTAACTAAATTTCTATCTGGATTAATAGTCGGTTTATTCTCGATTACTTGTTTAACATAAAACCCGTATTCGTGAGAACTCATGGCATCAGTTAGTAATGTGATAGCATTATAGGTAGGGCTAACATGATGTAAATCTATAGGGTTAACATGATGTAAATCTAAGTTCTTCTGATTATCATCGGAAGTACTACTGTTGTCCGGAAATAATTTAATATGTTGGTAGCGAAGATTAGCTAAACTGATTTCAAACTTTGCCTCAATTTCAGTTTCAATACTTAATTTATTCGCATCAAAAGATTTGTTTGGTTTGCCAGTAGGAAAATAAAGCGTTACATTATCTAGGCCAGAAAGGGCATTTTGGCAAATTACGTTAATTTTACCTGTAACGTAACTATCGTGACTTTCAGGGTCAATAGATTCTTCAAATTGTACTTGAAATATACTACGACATTCTTTTTGTGCGGTTTCGTCAATTGGAATATTTTGCCAAATAATTACCTGAGAATCTTTTGCGAAGGAAGCATTTTTTTCTAAATTAATAGTTTCTATTCTACCCCAGGTTGGAGGAAATTTAAATTCTAGCAATTCAATTTCGCTAATTTTTATTTTTGGATATTTACTATTGTTATTGTTTACTACTTTTGGTTCTTTCCATTGAACCGCCATTTCTAGTCCTTTCCTATCTGTTCCAGGAATAAATGACAGAACTAGCTGAATTGGAAAGGTAGATGTATCAATTTTTTCTAACAAATCATAATCTAAATAAACATTTTTTTTATGACCATTCGGTCTATCAAGTTGCATTAATATAGGTTGACTTTTTATATAATCTATTAACCGAATAACAATATCATTAGGATGATTAATAAATTGACTTGTTAAAGATTTTTCACTAAATTTAATTCTCGCTGAGCCATTTAAGACTGCAAATCCTGCATGGAATTTATCAGCCAAACCATCATATTTTAAACGATAATCTTTTTGATGTCGCTCATGCTCTTCGCTATTAAAGCTCATATGTATGTTAAATCGACCTTGTAAAGAAGATACCTTAACTTTATATTTTCCATTATCTAAATTAATATGTCCCTCAACCTTTTCCCTGATTTGCACTTTATCAAAGTTAGGAAGCACAGGTAAATGTGGTTTTTCTTTAATTTGCTGCTTTCGTTTTTTAGATGCAGATAGACCGTAAACAAAAAATTCTAACCCAATAAACATACCTAATAATAATAGTTTTATCCGCAAATTAGGAACCAAAAACAAAATCGATAAAACTATAAATAAAGAAGCTATAAAAATTTGTCCCCAAGCAATATCTGAAACAAGATGCATACAGTCAGAACAGTGAAAAGGTTCTTCTTCGCATTCGGTATCATTAAGACCTAGCTTTGCAAACTCTAAAGTTAGTAATTTGTTGCTAATATTACTTTTACTAAAAAAAGTATGTTCTGAACACATAAGCCTTCCACAATGGTGGCATACATATTCAATATGTGTAGTTCCACATTTATAACAACGGGGTTTTGGAGCATTATTCAAAAGTTGTTCTTGCATATTTATCCCTTCGTGTTAATAACTATTTGAAATATTTTAAATTTTTATATCAAGATTTTGCTAAGCTTTTATAGTTGCTTACGAAGCTCACTTTCTAGCTCATTCATTCTTTTAATCAAGATATAATGATTACGAGGTAATTTACCTAACAAATACATTTTTAAATAACCAGTTTTTTCTTCTTGCTGTTTTTTGATTTTTTCATAAGAAGTTATTACTGATGTTGTGTCTTCTGTTCCACGCACAGTAATCCATAAAATCATTTTGTCTATACCTTCTGAACGTTCTGCATAGATTAACCATTTTGTATTGTTATTAAGTGTTATAACCTCATTGGAAAAACCTTGTGATTTTAAAACATTTCTAATAATTCTTAACTTTTCTTCTGTCTGTAAAACATTTTCAAAGATAAGTTCTTTTGCAGTAGAGCGCACTCTTTTTATAAAAGCTTCATTAATATTTAGAACAAAGCTATTAAGTAAACGAGTACTCAATTGAATTTCTCTTTTCGTATCTTCACCAAATTTACTATATTCATTACCTTTGCTGTTATTAAATCCATAATATCTAGCTTTCAATTCTGATAAAACAAACTCAGGTATTTCAACTTCTATTTTTCCTTTTAGCTGAGTTTGCCTATAAAGCTCCCCAGGTTGTAAAATTTTAAGTAGCATTTTAATTTCATAACTATGCCACTTTGCATAAGGTGAATTATCGGTTGATTTTTTAAACTCGATATTAGACGTTTTAGAAATACATTCTAAACTTTGACTATGCGGATTATATACAATATCTGTAGAGTAAATACTTGTGTCCTCTAGCAATTTTTGCCGTTCATCATCTTGGTTATCGATTACCTCAAAATTAAAGCTTTTAAAGGAGGTTAGAGTCGGCCATTCAAAAGAAACTCGTTTGACAATAGGTAGTTGAGATAATTCAATTTCAGCAGGTAAAACTAGCTTAATGTGAATTTTTATAAATAATTTTCTTTTTAAAGAATCTTTATAGTCTCCAAATCCAGATTTTACTTGTTCAGTAATGCTATCAGCTTTTTGACTTACAGATTGTTGGTCATTTTCATTAAGCTCTTTTAAGTGATTCCAAAGTTCCTTATCTTCCTGTGCAGACGCAATACTCAATAAATCATCATCATCCAATATTTGTAAATCGGTAAGTATTGGTTTAAATTTCGGAACGTTAGGTTTATAGTTGTGCTTTAAAATACAAGTATATCTATCCTCACTAAGCTTTTGTTGGTTAACCAATGTATTATTAGAAACAGGAACAAAAAGTTGTATAAACTGATTTTCGCCTAAAAAACTTTCTAAATTGGTTTTTTCATGATTACTAATGGCTAAATGTCCGATAAGAGCTTTAATTTCTTTTTGAAAAGAATAGTTATTGATTTGTCCTTCTACATCTTTAATTGCCAGTTGATTAAAATATTTTTCTCCATCATAAGGGATAGCAATTTCAATTTCTCCTTGAGGAGTTTCTTTCTCTTCAAGAGAATCATTGCTGGATATATGCTTTTCATAGTAGTACTTCTCAGTTATTTTTATTGTTTCAGGTTTGACGCGAGCGTGAATATGATTCATTATTTCTACCTTGCTAATTGATTTCGCAAATAAGAGCGACCCAATCTACCTAACTACGCTGATTACACGCGCTAATTTTTTTATTCGTTTTTTATCGAATAAAGCTTTTGAGTTTGCAGCATATTGTGATGTTTCACTTAGAATGGGTAAAACAGCGCTTGCACTCACAGGTTTCGTTTCTGTGTACAAGTTAAAGATATAAACAATTTCTTACATAAATTAAACCGTATTATTAAATGTGTAAATTTGTTCATTAATCTTTTCGGAATTTTTCATCTTTTTGATTATAAACTGACGCTTATAAATGATACGCAAGCCTATAATAGCTATAGGGAATAAGCCTTTATAAGCTCTGGTCAGTTTTCTAATTGTGCGAACGCAAATAATTCCGTATTGGTAATATTATTAGTCTCATCCTGCTAAGTATGTGATTTATATCACTATTTATGAGAATAATAATCACTTGGCTGTGTATAGAAATGTGTATGAATGGTAGTGTAAATTCAATGAAAGATTTAGCAATAATTATTTTAGGAATTTTCTCCTAAAAGTAAATAAGTTTTTAAGTAATTTCCTCAGAGTGTTTACTTTGGATTTTTAATTTTAACTACAATCAGTGGGACGTCTGCCCCACATGGTTTATAATGATGAGCAAATTGATGATTTTATAGTACATATGTTTAATTGGCAACAAAAAGAAGAGATGGAGGAATGGCTCTGTGGAATCGAAAAAGCCTAAACACGAACATTGTGTTTAACTTGTTTTTCTAGAAATTCGCTGCAGCCATAGAAAGATTTTATGAGAACGATGGAACAAATCGATGCTTGGTATGAAGCTGAAATTAACAAAGCTAGGTTAGAAGGCAAACTAGAAGGCAAACTAGAAGGCAAACTAGAAGGGGAATTTTTAGGTAAGCTAAAGTCGGCAAGCACTATAATTCGAGCTAAATTTGGTGCAGAGTTTCTCACGCCACAAATAGTTAGCCAACTCGAACAGTTAAACGATGAGCAACTTGATAATTTTGTAGTATACATGTTTAGTTGGCAACAACCTCTTGAGATGCAGGAATGGCTTTCCGGTATTGAAAAAGCCTAAACGCGAACCGCCCATGCTTAACTCCTTCATAGGACATTCCGATTCAGAAGTGCGTTTCCCAACCGTTAGAAGCGGTTAGTCTTATACTCAAATGCTGGAGATTGATTAATATCTCAAAAATTTATATGAAAAACAATTAATTGCTAGATTTGAGTACAGAGTACTTAAAAGTGAGTCAGATGTCCGTGAAGAAGACTTACATATTGAAGCTGTAAAGGAAATTAACCTCGGCACTTTTCCCTGCGTCTAGATTAACATCACATACAAGCCAGATTTTTTTTACAAAAAGTGAACTAGTAGCTATTGAGAAAAAGTTTGTTTTAATTTTATTCTAAGCATTAATAAAATTGAAAACACAGAAACCAAAGTATAATAAAGTACTAGTATAAAACTTGAGAAAAAAGGAATAACTACAGGTTAGGCTTAACAAAACTTAAAATTGACTCAGTATCTGAAGCAAATGCTCTATCTTTATAAGATACATTATCCACATTGATAAAAGCACCCATAACTCAGGATAAAAAGCCAAGAGGAGGAAAAGAACCAATTACAGATGCAAGAATTATTGGAGAATTACCACCAGGGGAAGTTCACACTCCAGAGGAACTACAAAAAGCAAGGCAATACTTTAAAAATCATAAACAAGAAGCAAGAAACTGAGTTATTCCAAGTAGGTGACCCGCTTCCGTCCCAATACTGCTCGGTTAAGAGATTTTGTAGGTTGGGTTGAGGCTTTGGGAAACCCAACATTCCGTTGTATTTGTTGGGTTTCGTTCCTCAACCCAACCTACGTGTTGAGGTCTTTTGGTGTTTAACCGACAAGTATTGGCTTCCGTCCGAGCGAGACAAATATTGGGAATTTCAAAAATTGAGAACGTCTGAGCTAAGTAAAATATGATAAAAAAATTATTGACTTCTAAGTATAAAAATACAAAAATACTATGCCACCAACAAACCAAATTACTACCAATTACATCGGTGCCGGCTTTTCGTTCCCCATCAACGTCAACGTCCAAGGTAGTGTTCAACTCAGTAATAATACCCCCAACCTGGAAGAATCAATCATAATAATTCTCGGTACAAAACTTGGCGAACGGCTTTACCGTCCCAACTTTGGCTCGCGTTTATCAGAATTGGTATTTGAACCCATGAACACCAAAACGCTTTTAACTGTTCGTCTTTACGTCGAAGAAGCCTTGGAAACTTGGGAACCTCGCATTATTATCAACAATATATTAACCATCCCCGACCCAAGCACAGGACGTGTTGAAGTCGAAATAATTTATACTCCTAAAGATAATTATGAAATGCGTAGTCTTGTTTACCCATTTTATTTACAGACGCCAGAAACAAGATAGAAGTTGTTCAAAATCCCTGCAAACTTTCCCCTTTCCCTAACTTATGGCAGATACAGACAAAGAGCTACGCGAGTTTAAATTTTTACCTAACCTACCTAAAGCAAATCTTGATGACCGCACCTTCGATGATTTGTTGCAGGAATGCATTCTCCGTATTCCCCGCTATTGTCCAGAGTGGACGAATCACAATCCTTCTGACCCAGGTATTACTCTAGTTGAAATGTTCGCTTGGTTGACTGACCAAATGTTGTATCGGTTTAACCAAGTTCCACGTCGTTATTATGTGGCATTTCTAGAACTTTTGGGTATTCGTCTTCAAGCTGCGGTTCCGGCACAGACGGATGTAACTTTTTATTTAACTGCCGCACAATCTAGTCTAAAATGTATTCCTAAAGGTACGGAAGTTGCTACTGTTCGCACCGAAACTCAACAAGCGGTCGTTTTTACTACCGATGAAGACTTGGTTATTGGTCAGCCAAAAATTAAATATTTATTGACATCTTTAACGAATAGCAAAAATAAAGCCGATAATTTTGAGAGCTATTATACTTTGAATCAAGATGGTAGCTTTCGAGATGCTTATTCTGTTTATTTGTTGGAAAGATACGAAGTCAATAACTGCTTCTATTTAGTTTTAGAGGCGCCTTCCATTGCATTATCAGAATCTGCACTTACAACAAATAATCAAGATACATCCTTTGAAATAGAGACATTGCGAAATTCAATCGCAGGTAATGTTATTGCTCTAACTTTCAAAGGTACAGCAGCAGCAGTTGCTGGCATAAATCCCGATGAACCCCCATTGAGATGGGAAGCTTGGGATGGAAGTGAGTGGGTTGGGGATATATTGCAGCAAAAGCAGGACGATAAAACAAAAGGTTTTAGTTTTCACCAAGTAACCCAACCTCAACAAGGTGCGGATATAATTCTTCACTTACCGCTATCGTTCCCCGCAGCTAAATTTAAAACCTATCAGGGACACTGGATACGTTGTGTTTATACAAAACCACAAGGACTCGATATATATTTGGCTTCTCCCATAATTAACAATGTGACAGTGCGCTCGATAGGTGGGGCAGTACGCGCTTCTGAATGCGTGACAGTCGAAAATGAATTGCTGGGAATTAGCGATGGTAAACAAGGACAATTTTTTCAGTTACAAGGATATCCCGTTCTCAAGCGCAAAGAAGAGGAGGAATATATCCAAGTTACTCTCCCTGGGGAAAAACCCGAAGTTTGGACAGAGGTTAATGATTTCGCAGCCTCAACTCCACGCGATAAGCACTATATAATCGACTCTCGCACGGGTGAAGTGCAATTTGGCCCTTTGGTACGCGAACCAAATCAACTTGTACATCAAATTAACGACCGTCGTCTTCGTCAAAGAGGACAAGAAGCTTATCCCAGTTCAAATTCAAATGATGATAACTATCTCGAATGGCAGTATGGAGAAATACCAACACTCGGCGCCGAAATTAGAATGAAATCCTATCGTTTTGGTGGTGGAAGCAGGGGAAATGTCTCACGTAATCAACTTACTGTCTTACGAACAGCAATACCTTATGTCAAAAATATTACTAATCTAAAAGAAGCACGGGGTGGCAAAGAGGCAGAATCTCTTGACCAAGTAGTAATGCGCGTACCAGAAATTTTGCGTACTTCCAAAACTGCCATTACCCCTGAAGATTTTGAAAATATAGCCAAACTTCCATCAGTATATAACGTGTATTGTCCCCCTTGCGATTCCCCCGGTTACGTGCGTGCGCTGATTATCCCAGACCCCAGAGAGAGCAACGATTTGAACGAAACCAACTTTTTACAGTTATTTCCCGAAGGTATCAATCCTGATGAAAAACTCAAATTAACCTCGCAATTAAAACAAGAGTTGGAAGCAAAATTTAACGAACATAAATCTCTAGGTATTAAAGTAGAAATCGCAGAACCCCAATATGTAGGTATAAAAGTTGTCGCAGAAGTCCTTTTAGAAGACAAATATCAAAAGAGTCAGAACCAGAACGATATAAAACAAACAATAATCAAAAAACTCCATTATTTTCTTAACCCAATTACCGGGGGTTTCGAGCAAAAAGGATGGAAAATCGGTGCTAATATCAAAGTTGCAGAAATTATTGCTTACTTGCAAAATATGTCAGAAATTGCCTACGTCGGAGCAATAGAAATATTTTGTATACGTAAAATTGCTGCAAGCGGCGAATGGATTGTCACCTCCAATCGAGACAAAAAAATGATTATCAACCTGAATGAATTTGAAGTAATATCTTCTTGGACAGACGATAACCCAAACTTAAACTCTATTATCACACTCCTAAATAACCCATAAAAACCTCCCCCCTCTTTTCTCTTCTTTCCTCCTCTTTTCTCTTCTTTCCTCTCCCCTTCTCCCCCCTCTTTTCTCTCCCCTCTCCTTCCCTTCGCGTACTTCGTACCTTCGTGGTTAACATGACCCAAACACCATCAACCCCAAGCTCATTATCCAAAATAATTCAAGCAACCATACAAATACCAGATGAAAGAGACTTGTACAATAAAACATCCCAAATCACACATCCAGAACAAAGACTTCTACCAGGTCAAAATCTAGATATAAGCGATAGTTCCAAAGCTATTTTACTAAGCCCCGGAGAAAGACGACAAATCTGGGCAAGCATAGAAAATGGCAGCGAATCAGCCGAATATCACGTAGAAATAGCAGGGGATGTTTGTAAATGGTGCATTAACCTAGACGAAAACCGGAGAATAACTCAAACAATTGGCGCTCATAATACATCTAGAATTAATATCAACTTTCAAATACCAATAGACTTTTTTGAGAACCCAGATGTAATAAATAAAAAAAATCAAAACCTTCAACTAAATTACGAAGGAGAAATTTTTGTTTATGTACAAGGACGTAGCGAACCGATTCGCTATCAACATTTTTATATTTTTGTTAGACCGAAAAACTCGTACTTAAATTTATTACCTGAAATATATCAACGTTCAGACTTTATCAATCGCTTAATCTCTATATTCGAGCAAAGCTTTGAACCATCAGTACAAACCTTTGATAGTCTTTGGGCTTATTTAGACCCACTAACAGCACCCTCATCTTTTTTACCTTTTTTAGCAAAATGGGTAGCATGGGAACTAAACGACCGTTGGGACGAAAAACAGCAGCGTCGTCTAATTCGTAATGCAGTAGAGTTATACCGTTGGCGAGGTAGCAAACGCGGCTTAAGATTATACCTCCACGTGTTTACTGGATTACCCCTTGATGAAGATTTGCCTGAAGGACAAAAGCATATAAATATAGAAGAATCATTTCAAACAGGATTAGTTTTAGGTAAAGCAAGCTTTAGTAAAAACCCAAAGCTAGGAGGAGGAAAACCATTTCACTTCAAAGTTACATTACGTCCTGATGAAACAAATCAAATCAATGAAGCATTAACGCAGGAAGATATTAAAGAAGTGATTGAAATTGCTAAACCTGCTTTCTGTACCTATGATTTAATTATTTCTCAACCTATTTAGGGGGTAGTTTGGGAGATTTACGCTCAGGTTTTTTAATCAGGTTTTTTAATCAGGTTTTTTTACATCAGGTTTTTTTACATCAGGTTTTTTTATATCAGGTTTTTTTAAAAATTCCAGCCTTTCTTTCGCAGGAGCATAATTAGGATTCATACCTAAAACCTTCTTATAAAGCGCGATAGCTTCCTGTTTCTTACCCAGATTTTCCAAAGCAGTAGCTTTCGCAGTCAAAATATTAAAAATATCAACACTATTAGATTTTTTGCTCAAAAAATTCTCATCATAAATAGCTTGAGCTTGTTCATAGATAGCTATTGCTTCATCAAATTTTAATAATCCTTGTAACGCCAAACCTTTTGCCATAATTATCTTTAAATTTTTTGGCTCATTCCCTAGTACTAAATCGTAAATAGTAACAGCTTCTTGAAAGCGCCCCATCTTTTGTAAAGCTGCACCTTTTAGTGCAACAATTGGAATATTATCTGGCTCTAGTCCTAAAACTTTATCAAATGCACTAAGCGCATCTGCAAATCTTTGTTTTTTTTGTAATATTAACCCTTTACCTGTTAATACATACTTATTATTCGGACTCAATTTGTCAGCTTTATCATAAGCTTCTAATGCCTTATCATCTTCGTTCAATTTTGATAAGGCTAACGCTTTGTTATACCAACCCGCAAATGAATTTTGATTGATACTAGTTGCTTTTTCTGCCATATTTAGTGCTTCTTGATATGAATTTAAACGCAAGTGGGCTGCTGATTGATTAGCGTAGAGATTTGTTAAAATGCGTTTATCAAATGTTGTTAAATTAGACTCTAAATATTCATTGTCTATTTTCAAAGCTCTGCGATAATCTTTGAAACTTTTTAGTGCTTCTTGATATGCATTAAGCGATTCTGACTTATACTTGTTACTCTGGGCAAAAACTGTTGAAGCTAAAATGCGTCCTTGATTATAACGAGCTAAAAACAAACCTCGATAAAAATCTACAGGTGTATCTGGAGATTTACGAGCAAAAATTTCTCGGAAAATATCTTTATTTTTGTTTTGTTGAAAAATACTGACTGCTTGTCTACTTACCTTTCTTGCTTCGATAAAATCTTTTAATCCCCATAAACTAACTGCCCGTGCAGTATAAGCATAAGCAAAATCAGGATTGATAGCAATCGCACGGTCAGCACTAGCTAAAGCTTCTTCGTACTTTTCTAAACCAGCTAATACACCGCTACGCTGAGTTAATAAATAAGTTATTGTAAATTTATCTAGTTGGTGAATATTCGCGAGCGCACTATCGCAAGCCTCCAAAGCAGCCTTATAATCTTCCAAAGCGCCAAGTACACCACAGCGACGGGCTAAAACAAAACTATTTTGCGGTTCTAATTGGATTGCTTGTGCATAAGCAGTCGAAGCTCTTTCAAACATACCAGCTTGTTCTAATGTTAAACCTTGCTGTATTGACACAATTGGATTTCTAGAATCGGAAGCAGCAGCAAGCTCATATTCTTGGATAGCACTTTTTAAACTACAATCTTTTTCTGGACTCGCTTCCCCCATGGACGCAATCAAACTACAACGTTCAGCTTTGATAAACGAATCTGATGGCTTTATTGCTAGCCCACGGTTATAAGATAGTAATGCATTTTCTAACCGTCCCGACTTGCGAAGCGCTAATCCTTTGTACATCAAAGCAAAGGACGGAGACGCATCACCCCAATTTCCATCAACAAGCAAAGCACGGTCACACTTATCAATTGCATCCTCATACTTACCCACATGAAAGAATGCAGCACACTGATAACTTATCGCTAAAGCATTTTTCGGTGTATTTTTTAAGACGCGCTCCCAGGAAGCTTGTGACTCTTTATATTTACCAAGATGAAACAACGCTTGACTTCGTGCAAACCAAAGTTCGGTATTTTTATCATTCGGTTTCAAAGAAATTCCCTGCTCACATGCAGCTAAAGCCTGTGTATATTCTTTTACTTGAGACAGAGACAAACACTGTCTTGACCAAAAATTAAAATCTTTCAGGTCAAAGCGTGATTCTTGCTGTGCAATTAATGCAGAATCGGCACGCTTAAGTTGCAAAGAAACCCTATAATTAGAACCAGCTAATACTTTATACTGGAATAAAACAGCGTTAATGGTAATAGCACTTACACTCAAGCAGCGAATAACATTTTTCATTACTATCGATTCAGTGTAATTGATTTATACGGACTATGCAAACAGTAAAAATATAGAGCAGATAGCCTCTTTTATAAATAATATGTTGTTATTTTTACATATAAATTTATATTTTAGCAATGTAAAATGACACAAAGATAATTCCGTACATGTATCACACATTTCGCATATCAACTGTCACAAGTTCATTGGTACTTAAGCTGTTGCCAGTAATTAGTTGTCAGTGAATAGTATTTAAGAACTATGAGGTGGAGTGATATTTTATTTTACTTAAGAAACTTCTAAATAAAATAATATCCAATCATCTGCTGTAGTGCGAGCATCTTGCTCGCTACCGACAACAAGCAAGATGTAAGCCGAAGCGGCACGCTGTGCGTTCGCACTAGCGTCCGCTTACGGATACGCACTACTCTCTCTCATTGGGTAAATTATAGTGTGGAAGCCTCTAAGCTCAAATCATCCTGGAGCTTGCTCCTCAAATAATTGCAAAGCTTTTTGGATTTTTTCTTGATTAAGATAGCGCCGACTTGTTCTGCCTGCTTCTACTGCTTGACGCATCAATTCATGTCCCTCCAAAAACTTTCCACTGGCGATTAACTCGTTGGCCTCCCTACTTAAACGAGAAGCCTCCCGGGCGTAATTTAATGCTTGCTCTCTGTTCATGATTCATGCTCCATGACTATCAACAAAATTGATTCAGCCTCTTCAAAAAGTCTATCAGCCCTTATAGCAAGAAGGCTTGCATCGGCATCATCCCCCTGAGCAACAGCTAACTCATAAGCTGCATAAAGGTCTCCAACGGTTATATCTAGATGGCTATAGGCTTTTAGGAACGCATTTACTGTACTTTGCTTCATTGAGTTTTCAAGGCTCGGCTTAATTTAGTTACAACCACAAGAAGCCATTTCTACTTTAAACGGTTGAACTAGTTCTTCTGTATTTTTGCTTTATACTAGTATTTTATCCTAAGGTTGTCAACTGGTGTATACTATAAATATATAAAACAAGCTTAGAATTGTGGGGACGTTGCTGTTTTATCTTGATGGATGTTGTTAGACAAATAAGAGTCACCGTGCCCGACCTCTCTCAAAAAATCAAAGAAGCTAGAGAAAAAGATGGAAGGTCAGCGCAAATACTAGCAACTTTGGCTGGAATTTCTACTGCTTACTGGTATCAAATCGAGCAAGGTAAAAGACAGTGGATATCTGAGGAAACTTTGCGGGGTATGGAACAAGCCCTAAATATAAGCCTAGGAGTCACCTTTGAGGAAAAATAAATATAATGTACTATCGAAGTGCGCGACTAAATCTCTATTCAACGTGAAAAAATTGCGGTTGAAGTCAATCATATTAAGATGGAGCAAATTGCCCAATGGAGATACTGACAGATAAATTAACGATAAAATAGACACACAACTACATGGGGCGAAGAATGGTAACCCAACTTAGCACGCCAAAATCGTCATCTGGAATGGTAATATCTTGGGAGGCGTTACCCGATGATTTCAAGTTAGAGGATGACCCAGTGGAAAATACAGGTCAGCCACTGTTGGCTGGTGCTTTGCGTGAAAGCCTGGAAATTGTTGAATACATCCAACCCCAGATGTTGATAGCCTCAAACTTTGGTCTTTGTGCAACTTTAAACGGGCAATTTACAGCGAAAGCCCCAGATTGGGTTTATGTCGGCAGGGTCAATCAAGTTTTGAGTGACCGCAAAAGTTATACTCCCAATTTAGAAGGTGATGTTCCCGCAGTTGTAATGGAATTTTTGTCCGACACCAAAGGTGAAGGATATGTGCAAGGTGAAGAATATTCGGCAAAACAAACCTATCCACCAGGTAAATGGTTTTTTTACGAGCAGATACTACAGGTTCCTGTTTACGTCATCTTAGACCCAAATGGGGGATTATTAGAGTTTTATCATCTGGAAAACGGTCGTTATAAGCTAGAGCTACCTGATGAGAATGGTCGGCATTGGATTGACTCAATGGGATTATTTTTAGGAACTTGGCAAGGAAAAAAAGAAGAGCGAACAGGTTATTGGTTACGCTGGTGGGACTCGTCTGGTAATTTATTACCTTGGGCAGTTGAACAAGTTGAGTTAGAACGCGAGCGTACTGAGCAGGAGCGTCAACGTGCCGAACAGGAAAGCCTGCGTGCAGAACAGGAAAGTCAGCGTGCCGAACAAGAGCGTCAGCAAAAAGAACGGTTAGCAGCTTATTTGCGGTCTCAAGGTATCGACCCTAACAATTTGCCAGAGGTGTAGGTGCGACTCAAACCCTTGTTACCCGGTAAAGGAAAAACAAGCTATTTTCTGACTGGTTACACCTTTATAAGTAATACGAAAAAATTAAAAATACAAAATTATGACCAAAACTAAAATTTACATGTAGTTGAGATTTATTGCAGAGGAAAAATTAGATTTTTTTCTTCTGCGCTCTGTTTTCTTCGTTGAATTCCGGTGTGTAGAAAAAGAGTATAGTCTTTTATTTTTTCTCTATCGTCAAAATTTGTAGAGCGTAATTTCTAAAGTGTTCTTATACCTTTTCCACGTTTTTCAACTACATCTTTAATGTTAATTGCTAATTCCAGATGTGGAAAAATTTTCTTTATCTTCAGCATTATTTCTATTGCTATCACCTTGTCTGCTTTTACCATTGTTGCTGATTGACGTGTCATTATTTCTGCGATAATCATTGCTGATTCTTCACTTTTTTGTGCTTCTTTTTCTAAAAAGCTGAAAATACGTTTCTTTGCACTGCTATTACCATTCACCTTAGAGAGTACAGTGTTAAAATATGGCACTAAGGCACGCAGTTGTTGTGGGTTATTGGCCGCGAAATCTAAATAGTTTGTTACAAAAGTTTGCATATCTGAGGATGGATGTTCGCTAAACTGGAGTAAGTATTTGGATTTTGGAATACTACTATCACAACGAGTTAATAAATCTCGTCCTAATTTCCTCACTTCTTGCTTGGGGCTATCACAGATACGAGTTAAGACAATGGGTGTAAGTTCACTCGCAGTCAGTTCCGTAGTAAATATTTTAAATCCAAAATCTCGTGTGTCCTGCCATTTGCTTTCAAGTAGCTGTAATGCATTGAAAATATCTTCAGTATTATTACGCCAATTATCTAAGTTTTGCAAAATAAAACGCCGTCCCATTTCTCTAACTAAGAAAATATCATGATTGGCAATTGTAATGATTTCGCTACTTGTAAATTCTTGGGCAAAGTATTCCAAATCTGAGTTGAATGTAAAGGTAGCTAATTCTTTAACAATAGATGATTTTGATTGGAATAATTGCAATATTATTTTTGTATTTATATGTTTTTCCCATTTCGATAAATTTTCTTGTAGTAGTGCGCTTAAAGCAGTGCAAAATTGAGTATTGATTTTGTCAGTAAGCAAAATTTTGATAAAGTCAAATATTATTTGAATGTATGTGCTTTGATTATATGTCGCTGTACTATTTAAATATTGAAAATACTGATTTAATAATTCTAAACTGAATGCTCTAACTCTTGTGTGTTCAATTTCAAAAATAATCGCTATAATTTTTGGTGTAAATAGGTTGATACTTAATTCCTTTTTAAATATATCCAATGCAAATTTTCGCGCATCATAATGATATGCATTTAATAACTCAATAGTTTCTAATATCTCATTTTCTTCTGATAAGCGCGGTAAAATTTTTAAGAATATTTGCTGAGCTTTTTCTCTAAATATTGGACATGAACTTTTAAAAAACTGAACAATATCTCTTGTAGTCAAATTAGAAACTAGTTGTTCAAGGCTAAATTTACTTTGAAATTTTTCTAATACGACTAATTTATCAATTTTGCTAAATTGCGATTTTAATAATTCAATTAATATGTATATTCGCAATGATTCTGAATTAAAATTATCTAAATTATTAAAAATCATATTTGTTGCTATTGCATTAATTTCCTCTTCTTGATGATTAATCAATGCAAAAATTTCATGTTGAGCTAATGCAAAAAGCCAATCTTCAAAACAATATGAAGCAAATTCTTGGATTTCAGTTATAGGGTGAATGAGCAACTTAAGCAGTCTTTTTAAATCTAACTTTAGTAATTGAGCTTGGAAATGTTGTTGAAGTATATCTATAATGTCTTTTGCTACTTCTGTTTGATGTTCGGTAAATGTTAATAATTTTTCAATAATACTATCGACAATTAATTGTTGAAGTTGTTGGTGAAGTACACATACACCAAAAAAACTTTTCATGAATTCTCTACACAGCCTATATCTATCAGTCGATAAAGCAATCATTAAATTAATTTTGTTTGCCAATAATTTATCAAGCAGGAAAAATGTTTTGGTATCAATACCTGGAAATAAACGATTTGTTAATAGTAAAATTAATTTATGATTTGGCTTCTCTTGATTTAAACGCTGTAAAGCTAACTCAAACCCAAATACTGCTGTTGCTTGATTTGTAGAATATACAAGCTTTATAATAGTATTGATGTTGAGTAAAGCGCAAAAGCTTGTACAGTCATTTAAAACATTGATAGCAAAGTGTCGAACTAAAGTACATTTACTTTCCATGAGTAACTTTAGCACTGCTTCTGGATGTTCCTGCCAAAGTTCAGGAAATGCCTCTTCTCGTGTATCTGGTTCTACAAAACTTGCTATAGATTTTTTACATCGATGCCAGCTTGTAGAATTAAATTTGTATCGCTGACTGTTTGTGTAGAGAATATGGTTAAAAGTTAGATAATCAGCATAAGCATCCCAAGGATATTTAACTTTACGTTGTTTATAATCCCATTTATCAAAAATTGAACGTCTGACAGGAGGAGCGTCGGTATCTGAATACTCTAACAAAACTGCCGTTGCCATTTTAATATAGTTAGCGTCTCCAGTTTCTGCAAGTGCTTTTAAAGTACGCCAAACTCTTCTTCGTAAATAATGCTGAGTTTGGTAGCTGTATACGAATATAGGCTCGTCTTGCTGTTGTTCATCATCGTACACACGTTGTCGAGCAATTAAACGTTTTTCCTCTTCTTCATCCCAAGAGTTCGCAACAAAACCATTATCGAAGTTACCCGGTGTTTTTTCAAAACGATAAGCGAGGACAGCAAAAATTTCTGCATCACGACGGTATTCAGCGATTTTGAAAATGCGACGGATAGAACTAAAGTAATTTGGTTGGAACGGCGCCGTGCGTAATATATTTATTAATGCAGACCGTGCATATTTATTATCAAGCTGGTAAAGTAAATCAGCGATAGTAAAGAAATCATAGGGATGTTTTAAAGCAAGCTGTACAAAGATTTCCGATGAAGTCGCAAGGACTAGTATTTGAATTTGTTTAGGTAAACTGTTTATTAATTCGAATTTGAGATTGTTTATTGTTGCTGGGTCTGCAAGTTTTAGGATTGCTTCAAATGCAATTTGCTGAACAAATTCCGGAGAGTCTGAATTATATAAACGAAGTAATGTTGAGACCGAATTGCTTGAACCACATAAACCCAATGCCCATGCGATACAATAATCTCTCAAAGGAGTATCTGTACCAATGAAATTAATGAGTAACAGTTCTGCTTCTTTTACTTTAAGCTCTCCTGCACGCCAAATTGCTCTTTCTAATTTCCAATTACTGGGTTTATTGTTAGCAAGACGGTCAAGGACTACTTGAACGCGCAAATCTAGGTTTAAAAATCTTTCGTCTGAAATTAAAATATATCCTTCTTGAGTTTTTTTCTGAATAGCTATATTAAATAATTGCTGCGCTTCTTCCAAGGGTAAATCTTGAGTCGTAACTTCACCAGACTTTAAACTGTTATGGTATTTGGCTATATAGTTAATTATATAAAGATTATCATCGACTTGACATAAATCAAGCTCATGGATATTGGTAGATGTTTTGTCATAGTGGTGCAATGTTGCTTGCCTAATCAGTATCATACAAACTTTAATGATGTCACTATAGAGGTGTCATGATATGGAAACTCTATATTGCCTTATTTTTATAAAAATTGGTTGACTATGCTCAATCCTAACTTTGTTTTATAGTTTTTTGTATTCATTGTAATATTGGTAGTGCAAGCATCTTGCTTGCTACTGGAAGCTTAAAAGATGCCCGCACTACACTTTTATTATGATTTTTTACAAATGATTTATGATTGCTATATTATTATTATAATATTAATTAAGCCTGAGTGGAATCTCCTAAATTATTGCGTTTTTCCTACACTACACTCTAGGTTATTCACACTCTTCATGATTTCTAAAACTTTAATCACTCCTGCCGAACTTTCAACTTTATTAACACAAAAATCGATAGCAATTATCGATACTCGTAGTCCAGAAGAATATGAAATATCGCATATTCCTGGAGCAGTAAACATACGCGAAATTTTTACTTATTTAGCTGGTTCGACAGAGAAAGATTTAATCAATTTACAGCTATATTTTACAGAAATTTTGGCTAAAGCTGGCATTTCTGGTCAAGAACAGATTATTCTCTACGAAGATGCCATAAATAAAGGTTACGGACAATCATGTAGGGGCTACTTTTTACTCAAATACCTAGGTTGTCCGACGGTATCAGTACTTTGCGGTGGTTATCGAGCTTGGGTTGAAGCAAAACTACCCACCACAACAGAAGTACCGCAACCTCATAAACAGGAATTTATCGTAAATCTTCATCCGGAAATAATGGTGACAAAAGAACAAATGTTGCAGGCGATAAATGACCCCAACATTATTATATTAGATGTACGTGATAGCAATGAATGGTTTGCTCTAGCATCCTCTCCTTATACACCAAATTTTTGTCCTCGTAAAGGGAGAATTCCCAGCGCTGTGTGGATTGAATGGTATCGTTTTATGACACTAGATAAAAAAATCCCCCATTTCCGCGAAAAACAAGAGATTTTGGCAATTTGCCAGTCAGTTGGTATTAATTTAGACTCAACTGTATATACAGCACTTCCGGCTGTTATGAGGTACACTAAGGATACAAATATTATCTTCTTATGAAAGCATATTCAATAGACCTACGAGAAAAAATAGTTTTAGCACATATTCAGGAGAAAATATCAATTC
>JAHHIC010000041.1 GCA_019359035.1 Scytonematopsis contorta HA4267-MV1
TTTTTCCCAATCCGAGTTGGGAATCTCAATTCCGTAAAAGATGCACAGAGTATCCATGCCTCTCAATCTACCACCAATTTGTACCTATTAGATGCGGTAACCAAAAAAATCCTGTGAACGGTTACCTATAACTACATTAAATCGCTCGTAGAAATTATATGATAAATAGTAAGTTTAGTTTCAAAATAAATGAAAATTAAAGCAGTTATTCATCCGGCTGAAGAAGGTGGCTATTGGGCAGAAGTTCCAGCCCTTCCTGGTTGCGTTACAGAAGGAGACACGATGGAAGAAGTGCTGGCAAATTTGAAAGATGCAATTGAAGGATTGCTCGAAGTTGCAAATAGCAATCACTCACTTGAATCTCACGACCAAATTGTCGAGATTGCCGTATGAAATCTGTCTCTGGTAAAAATTTTGTCAGATTGTAGAACAAAGAGGTTGGATTTTGCAGAGTAAGCTAGCATGTTGAAAATTATGGTCACGGGTGCAACAGGTAATGTTGGCTTTGAAGTAATTCGTTTACTGCAAGAGCACAATTGCCATATCTGTGCAGCAGTCAGAAACCCCAACCAAGCTAAACAACAAATTTTGGGTAACAACATTGATTTTGTCCAGTTCGATTTTACTAATTCCGACACATGGACAAATGCTTTTGAAAAAGTCAACAAACTCTTTTTGGTTCGTCCACCCAACCTTGCTAATGTCCGTAAACAAATTGCCCCTGTGCTAAATGCTGCTAAACTTTCAGGGGTTGAGCAGGTCGTGTTTTTTTCAATACAGGGAGCCGAGCGTAATCGAATTGTGCCGCATTCAAAGATTGAACGCTACATCAACAAATTGGGTATTCCTGCCACTTTTTTACGCGCTGGTTTTTTCATGCAGAACCTCAGCACTGTACACCGAGAGGATATTAAAACCCGTGGTGAATTATTTATGCCAGCCGGGAAGGGTATAACAAGCTTCATTGATGTACGAGATATTGCTGCGGTTGCGGTGCGTGCTTTGATTGAAAATGGGCATTCTTCACGAGCTTACACCCTCACAGGTAGCGAAGCTTTGACCTATTACCAAGTTGCGGACATTTTTACAGAGGTTTTGGGTAAACCAATTCGTTACGCTAAACCGTCTGTGTTAAATTTTATTTTCCAAATGCGTGCTCGCGGTCTACCTATGAGTTATGTCCTGGTAATGGTAGGAATCTATACAACTGCGCGTCTAGGATTGGCTGGTAATATTACATCAGATGTAGAGCAATTACTTGGTCGTCCACCATTGACCATGCGACAGTATGTTGAAGACTACCGACATCTTTGGCTATAAATTGGTTTGAAAAGTAAGGCTTGCAAGTAAGCCCAGTGGTAATAAATTATTCTAAGTTTGTAGTTGCGCTGTCTTCGCCAAAGCTCATTACAATCACATGCAATGGGTATTTTAGATTAATTTTATTATATGATAATTAGTAGGTTGAGTTAAAAAATGAAAATTTAAGCTTAATGAATATTGAAACAGCCAAAAAATATTACATAGCGAATAAGCAAGTACGGCATAAAACCCTTGGAATGCTGTTCATCGTCGATTTATATCCATCTCGACTTGACAGCGTGCGAGTAAAGTTTACGAGCGGAGTAGAAATGGATTGCCAGTTAGACTTTTTAGAAGCTGTATGAAGCTTTATTATTTTAAGAACATTTATGTCAATTTCTTCTGTTACAACCAAGCGTTTTACGATAGATGAATACCATCATCTAATTCAACTAGGGTTTCTGAAAGAAAACGACCGAGTAGAGTTAATTCGTGGAGAGTTAGTACAAATGGCAGCAAAAGGTACGCTCCACTCAGTTTGCAATACTAAATTATTTAGAGAACTGGAACGGTTAATAAATAATAATGCTGTAATACGCAGCCAAGAGCCGATTATTTTACCAGCAGATAGCGAACCTGAACCTGATGTAGTAATTGTGAGGGGAGAACCTGATGATTACCTATCAAATCATCCTTATCCAGAAGATATTTTGCTAGTAATTGAAGTCTCCAACTCCACTTTAGATTACGACCAGACTGAAAAATTACGCTTATATGCAGAAAACCAAATTCAAAATTACTGGATTGTTAATTTAGTAGCCAATCAACTTGAACGATATAATCAACCATATCAAGATAGTACAGGAAATTTTGGTTATCGTCTCAAAGAAATTTCTTTGCGAAATGAAACAATTTATTTGACTGCATTTCCTGATTTATTGCTTGATTTGAATGGGATTTTTCCATCTACTCCCTAACATAAAATCTGATTATTCAGTGCAACAAATCCGTTTTCAAACCATTAATAAATATACTTACTATACCTTCATCGCCATTCCACTCGCCTCCTAAAAAGCTTGTTAAACATTGACAAATTTCCTCTTTTACTTCTTGTTCTGACATACCTTCAGTTGACGTTTCCTCATTTACAGAACTAGCCGAGCCAATATTTTCCACTTCGGGAATGCTAGGGATAATCTCAAAGTTTCCATTTGTGTAGCAAACAGAGTCTTTGTATCCCATTACAATTTTTAGATAAGCTCCCTGTAAACTTGCTTGGCGTATTACACCAAACTCTTGACTCATAGATTCCCCAAAATACCGTTCCCAGTTTTTAAGAAGCTCTGATTCTTCTTTAATTTGCTTGTACTTTAAATTTTCCAAGTCTTGAATTTGATACTTAATCCCAAGTTGGATAACATCTGCAACACTAATACCTGTTTTTCTTGCTACCTGCTTTAAGAGTTTATCTTCTGACTCTGTAAGTCTAATTTGATACTGTTTTTCTCTTTTCATTTGGGTATCTAATGGGTATTTTATATTAATTTTATTATAAGTAGAGTTTAAAAAAAAATTAAAATATTGATACTTAACGTCATGTAGGAACAATATAGCTCAGGAGAAAATCGGTATTTTTCTCCAGCCATTTTTCCAGTAAAACTGTGTTTACCACTGTATCAACAATGCTTTGCTGAGTTGTTTTACCCTCAAGAAACCAGCCAGTCCAGTAAACGATGCAGCTAGCTCTCTGTAAACGCCAAACTAATTTCAGAGCATCTATCTCCGATTGCGTAAAGAAAATATGCTCCCGATACCCTGCACTAAAAGCCTGCACAAACTCCCAACGAGGTACTTCCTTCCAGGGAAACCGAGCAAAGTGGTCAAGTGCTGCAATGTAATCTATTAAGCGTAAATCAAAAGTCGCAAACTCAAAGTCTAAAACTCCTATTAAACGATTATCGCTCAGCAAAACATTAGGATAAAGATAATCTGCATGAGTTGTTTGAACTGGAAGCATTTTATATAAATTAGACGCTGCTTCAATTACTTCTACCAAAGTTTTAGTAATTTGCTGTTGCAGTGTTGGCTCTAATTTAAGTAACTGTGGCACATCAAGCGGCTTTGTTACCAATGGATGAATATTATTTAAGTCACCCCATGCAGGTAATTGAGCCATTTCTCCTTTTGGGTCAAATCCAGCTAAAGCGTGATGAAGTTCTCCCAGTGCTTTACCCACAGCATAAACGTGGTCAATATTATCACGATTTGCAGCTTGACCTTCAATAAAAGGAAGAAGAGAAACACGCAATTGGGAGTTATTTTGATTGACTTGAAATAATGTTTCACCCAACCGGGTTGGTATAGGAGTTGGAACTGCAAATGATAAATCACACGATTGCAGGCATTTCAGTAGTGAATGCTCGTAATTAATTTGCGCTGTTTTTGTAGAGTCATTGTATAGCTTTAAGACAAACTTACCAGCCTGTGCTTCCATAAAAAAGGTTGTGTTGACTGTACCCTGATTGGTCGGTTGAACTTTTACATTACCAAGAAATGACCACTCAGCAAGCAGTTCAACTACATCTTGCTGGGATAACTGAAAATTTTTAGGCTGTTCCACCACTATACAAAACCTCAAAGACAGGCACATCAAAGGAAATTATTACGGTATTCCCCACCTGTTTAGTACGGTTTACTACATCCTCCATTTATGTCAAGTAGCTGCAATATATATTTACATAACTTAAAAATAAGTTACATAAGACAAAGCGAGGAAGGGAAGATGACAAGCAAAAGCTTTACAATTAACGAACGCGGACAACTCAACAGCTTTGCAATTGAACCAAAGCTTTATGTAGACACGACCCCACGCACTGGTTTTACCGAATATGCAGAAAAATTGAATGGTCGTTTAGCGATGATTGGCTTTGTTTCACTGATTGCATTGGAAGTCCTCACCGGACATGGTTTGATTGGATGGTTGACTGGTCTGTAAAAGATTTTTGATAGTTGACTGTTGACTGCTGACGATTGACTGTTGACTGTTGAGGCTAAAAGAGTAATTAACAACACAAAAGAATTGAAGAGGAAAATTATGAGAACTGATTTTGATTTCCCCAAAAAAGACTTAATCGGACCAGTTGTATTCCGTCCCAGTTTTGCTAATGGTGAGAAGATTAATATAAATCAAGCTTGGTCATTGTTTTTTACAGCAGGGCAGGATGATAATATATTGGGGCAACAAGTAGAATTAGGTAGGTTTTTTAGTAATTTATTAATTGCTGTTGGAGTAACCGGAACGCTTTTAGCAGCCTACCTCAAGAACTTTGCATAAAGCTTGAGCGATGTATTTTAATTCCAAAAATAGAAGTCTTGGTTCCGTAGACCAAAGCTTCTTTTCACATTTGGAAATGATTTTATGATATGTAAAGTCTCTACGCTAAACTACGCCACAAATACCAAGAAGCAATTGTCCGGTAAGGCTTCCACGGTTCTCCAAATTTTTCCACCAATTTCTTATCTGGTAACTCAGATAACCCATAAACTTTACGAATTCCCGCTCTAATCCCTAAGTCATCAACTGGCAATACATCCCAACGATGCAGACGAAAAATTAACAACATCTGTACCGTCCAACGTCCAATTCCTTTAACTGGGATGAGTGTCTGAATGATTTTTTCATCATCCATTGTTTCCAACTCAGTCAAGGTTGGCAAATCAGTAAGTACCTTTTGTGCTAAATCTTTTATATAAATAATCTTGGAACGAGATATACCTGCTTCTCTGATTATTTCATCTGGTGTATCTAATATATCTTGCGCGGTTATAAGTGGTTTGTCTGAATAAAGTGCTAAAAAACGACGATGAATTGTACCAGCAGCTTTTCCCGAAAGTTGCTGATAGATAATAGAACGACATAAAGAGGATAGCAAATCTCCTGTTTGCTGTTGCTGGTATAACGTACATAAGCCAACTTGGTCAATTAAATCAGCTAAAATAGAATCAGATTTTTTCAGATTAACTAGAGCAATCTCATAATCCATATTACTTACTTCTTCTTAAGCTTCCTCACCAATTATATTTTAATAATTTGATGTTATAACTATGAACAACAACAGTGCTAAAGCCTTTCAATTATTTGTACATAAAAACATCTAAGGAACTATTTCCACAATTGTTCCCACCTTGACCCACTGATATATTTCCTCAACATCTTTATTTTTTAGTGAAGGACAACCCAAAGTCCAATTATTGCGAGCATCAATTGCGTTATCCCCATCTTCCGGAACCCCGTGGATACCAACTTCACCCCCAATAGAATCAGACCAAGCAACTTTACCATTAGATTTTGCTTGAAATTTTGCTTGAAAGTGCTTTCTCCAAGAACTGGGATTGGGATAATTCAGCCAAATAAATTTTGACCATACCGGATGTGGGTAAAGGTCACGAACTCGTAAAATACCTTCTGGTGTTTTTTTATCTCCTTCCTTAAACTTATCACCTGTTGGATTACCACCAAAAACCACTGGATAAGATTTGATGGGTTTCAAATCGTAATAAACCGTTAATCTATGTTTAGATTTTTCAATCAGAAGGGAAATTTTTTGTTTATCAATAGTAGTTATCAGTAGCTCCGGTAGAGGTTTATTATAATTCAGCAGTTCCTTTGCTACTGGAGGGGTATGAAGTTTTTCTTCTGCTGGACAACCTTGTAAACACAAAACCTCCGGAATTTCTGCGATTGCAAAAATAAAGCCCCGTCGCACTAAAAACCAGTAAAGTATTGATAAGGCGAAAGCTAACAATAGAGCTATATATATAATACGATATTTACCGCTTATAGGGCTAATAGGTACTTTAGACATTGGGTTTATAAATAAAATGTTTAGTTTACCACAAGCCAGTGACTAAAGTCACTGTCTAAAAGCTGAAGTCCTCTAAAGAGGACTAGTAGAGCATCATATTTTTGGGAGTATCTTAAATTGTGTAAAATGTTTGTATTTGTTTTTGATGTATTACTCAGTCCTCTTTAGAGGACTTGTAGAGCATCATATTTTTGGGAGTATCTTAAATTGTGTAAAATATTTGTATTTGTTTTTGATGTATTACTCAGTCCTCTTTTAGAGGACTTTAGCTTTTAGACAGTGACTTTAGTCACTGGCTTCTGGCTTCCGATATTAATGATGCGTGATATTCTCTTTATAAACACCTTCTAAAAACACGGGAGTTAAATGTTCAGGAATTCCTTCTAACTGGATAACATTGCACCCAAGCTTATAAGCAAACTCGAAGGATTCTCCAGCACCCAGCGCACAATAAAAGCCCGTTGCAAATTTAATTGCGGCTTTATCACCAATCGCTTTATTCATTCCGATTACGTAGGGAATATGTTTAGCGATTGCCTTTGCTTGAATTTCTGAATAACAAGCGTTGAGAACAACACACTCAATGTGACGAGCAAATAACTCAAACAGTTTAGCTAGAGCTTCTGTGTCCACCAACCGCATATTCCCGGTTTCGTCTTCCAAAACTAGACCATCATCACCAGTACCATGACCGCTAAAGTGAACAATTTGTGGCTTAAAGTCCAACAACGATTGATAAATATCTTGAGTTCGGACAGCCCAGCGCTGCTTGAGTTCAAATTGCGAGCGACATGAAGCACGTTGCAATTCTATATCAATTTCCCGCACTTCTTTATCAAGCCGTAAGGATGTAGTTGTGTTTGGGTTGGCCGCTAAAATCAGAATTCTTTTAACTACAGTATCATCGCTCAAAATATTTGGAAGTTTTTCGGGAATTGGTAATGATTGGAGTTGTTGTTGCAAAAGGTCTTGGACTTTTGTAATAAATCTATTTACATCAATGTTACTTTTTTTGAAGTAGCCACGTATTTGGTTGTTTTCATATAAATTACTAACATCTTGAGTATTTATCACTGGTGTTCCACTAACCACGATAACTGGGATATCTTTTTTACTTGCTTCAGAAACAAGATGCATCCCCAATTTTGTAGAAACAGCAGTGGGAGAATTTTCTAGACCAATATCAGTGACTAGTAAATCCCAATCACTTTCCCTAAGGTATTGGTAAGCTTCTTTAAAATTATTAACTACTTTTATTGTATCTTCTGGGTGACCAATGCCTTTCAAAGCATCATTAATTTTATCTCTGAGTATGTCTTGCCAAATTGACTCGTCCTCGACTAAAAGAATTCTTAGAGATGTCATAAAATTTTGGATTTTTTATTTTTTATTTTGGAAACTTATACAAATGAATTTTATGAGGCTAAATCACTTTTATTTTACTAGTATTAGCTCTCATTTGCTCAACAGCTTATAATTCAGATTCTGGCTTTTTGTAAACTGGTAGTCGTACAGTAAATCTTGAGCCTTGACCAAGTACACTATCTACATCAAGAGAACCTTGAATAAATTGTTGGAGATATATTTTAGCTGACCATAATCCAAAGCCCATACCTCTTTTCTTATTTTTTGTGGTGTAACCATATTCAAAAATATTATTCCTATTTTCTACTGCAATACCTACACCTGTATCACATATTTCCACTTCAACCCAAGACCCTACTTCTTTTTGTGGGTTTATACCATTAATAGACCTTCCTATAATAGATAATGAACCTCCTTGTGGTAATGGCATTGCATCTACAGCATTTTGAATTATATTTTCAAAAACACCCATCAATAACTTCTCACCTGCAAATACTCCGGGTAAGTCGGCAGGTATATCTATATATTTAGTAATTTCTGGAGGTATAGAAATTTCATATAGTGCATTAATTACTGTTTGATGTACATTAACATACTTAAGTCCTTCTTTTGTTAAGTCTGTCATATAAGTAGCATACTGGAGAAATTTGTTTGCTATTAACTCAATTCGCGTTGCCTGCTTCTTATTATACTCTTGTCCCTTATCCTCATTATTAATAATATCTTGCGCTAATACTCTAATTGCACCAAAGTCATTGTTCGTTCGATGTACTAATTGAAATTGTCCAATTAAGGTGCTAAAATTGCTTAAAGTTTCCATTTGAACAGATTGCTTTTTAATTTCCAAGCTTTGAATGCCAATAACTGCTTGATTAGCTAAAGCTTCCAGCATTTTCTGTTGTCTTTGGTTAAATGCTTTAATGCGTTGGCTTTCTAAGTTGATTACTCCAAATACATGATTTTCTTTATCTAAAAGAGGCACGCATAATTCCGAATTAGTGTTCTTAAAATGTCGGTGATATCTTGTATCATTTTGAGTGTTATTTACTAATAATGATTGACCATGTTTCGCTACCCAACCACTAATCCCTTGATTTATGCTAATAGTTTCACAAGTATCTATTGTTTTACCGCTTGCTGTCTCTTGAAATTGCGTCACCAATCGTTGATTACATGAATCAAACAGGTAAATACCTCCGATATCAGCATCAGAAATTTCTAATGCTTTCTTCACAACTAATCTCAGCAATTCATTCTGGTCTATAATCGTTATAATCATTTGATTTATTTCATCTCTTGCTGTCAGGCATCTATGATTTTGGATAGCAATTGCTGCTACAGAAGCAAGATTTTCGATAATTTTTATTTCTTCTTCAGAAAAATTATGCGGTCTGCGGTAATTAACAAACATTACCCCAACAATATTTTCATCGACTTTTAATAAAATTCCAGATGCTGACTTGATTTTTTCTCTGGAAGTAAAAGGTGCGTTTTGGAATATTTTTTCTTTAGCAATTTGTGAGGCGTAAACATTTTGTCCACGTTTAATCAGCACAAAAGGTAAATTTTCTGCACTAATTTTTTCATGCATCTTATTCTCTTCAATAAACCTTCCAGCTTTCTTCGGTGGAGTTATAAATTGTTTTTTATTTTGAACATATTCATAAATAGTTACTGCATCTGCCCCTAGCACATTTAAGCTGTTCCAAGCGATACGGCGAAGAATATTACTGACCTCTGGTATGCGGCTCAGAGATTGCGTAACTGAATGAAGAGCACGCCAACGTACCCCATCGCGCATTTTTTGAATTTGAGTTGAGTAACAAATAGCGCTAATTACCCACTGTTTGACAAAGGATTCCACCTTATTCAATTCATCTTTAATAAATTTATGTTCGCGTCGGAACAGAAGATACAAGACTCCTTCCCTGCCATCATAAAGTACTGGAAAAGCTACCATTGCCTTAATTCCCGCTTTAAAGGCTTTTGGGTTTAATTTTTCCATAGACGAACTGTTGTGTCCCAGGAGTGGGTCTGGAATCATCTTGGGCTTTTTATCTTGAATCGCTTGTCGTCCTAACCCATTATTACGCGGTGGACAAGCCTTGAGAAATTGTTTGCCAATTCCTCCACAAAAGGCTTGGTAAGTATAGCGACCCTGTTGTTTGTCTGGTTCGTATAAAAAGTAAAATGTGGCTGCATCAGCATTGAGAAATTGCTTGGCTTTTTCTGCGATAGTTTCTAAAACGTAAGGAAACTGTGAGTGCCAAATATCTAAAGAACGTTTAGCTATGCATTGAAGCAATTGAACCAATTCTTTGTAATCGATTACTCTGTCAGGGGAGCAATAGCCTGCTTCTACTGTACCAATTACTATAAACTCGGTATTCAGCCCTTTAGGTTGTAAGTTTTCTACCAGACGCATTTGATAGATTTCATGTTGTCCTTCTCTATCGTCTTGCGGTAAGTTAACAATTTTCACCCAGTCATAAAACTCAAACCAATCTTTTATCAGTTTTCCATCATCATTTTCTACTAGTACGATAGGCGTAAAAACACGAGTAATTTTGTCATGCTCGCGTTCTTCATAAATCCAACGGTCAAACCGCTTATCCCATCCAGAAATAATTTCGGTGTGAAGAGTTGCAACTATATCTGCTTGGATATCCCGTAATTTTGGGTCTTCCTCTAGATAATGTTTAGCTAAATTACTCCATTGTGTTGCAATACCTGTACCATGTACTGACTCGATAGTTTTTTGTTCCTGAGAAATTAGAGATATGTTACAAAAGTCAAAGCCTAGTTTTTGAATATCTTTAGACGATTTCTCAAGGATTTCTTCCAGCTTAAACTGTCGCGATGTAGCTTTTTCCACCTGCTTGAGAGCATTCAAAAATTGTTCTTGGGAGCCGTTGTCCTCGTTCATCAGCTATAGAACCTCTCTTTTTATGCGTCTGTGGTTGAAATAACTACTACTCGAATGTCAATAATTTCGGAAAATTACTACATTTTTTATGGGATATTAATAAATGCTGTAGTTATACAATTATTATTCTATACAAATTAAATTTACGGCAGCTTAGTTGTACAAAAACTGACCAGGAGCCGTTTAATATTGATATTCTACTGGGTGAGTTGAGGTTGTAAATATTTGCCACCTCTGTCACCATCAAGCAAGAAGCGTTATATTTTGTGGAGTATGCAAGGGGGTATCTCTCCCAACCTTCTCCCACATTCCATTTATCATGCTTTTATCACAGCCCCGCGTTTTGATTTTATTCAACCCTACAGCTGGTCAGGGAAGTAACATGATTTCTACCCTACAACAGGCTGTTGATATTTGGCAAAATGATGGTTGGCAGGTAGAACTGCGACCAACAAAAACAGCTGGAGATGCAACCACCCAAGCACGGTTAGCTGCTGTCGATGGCTATGATGTGGTTGTAGCTGCTGGAGGTGATGGTACTGTTAACGAAGTCATCAATGGTTTGGTAGGAACTCGTACTGCTTTAGCCGTTTTACCAATTGGAACTGTTAATATCTGGGCTAGGGAAATGGGACTTTCGATGGATATACGTCGTGCAGCCAAAACTTTTCTCCAAGCCAAATTAGAGCAAGTTGATGTCGGTAAAGCTGGCGATCGCTATTTTCTGTTGATGGCAGGAATCGGTTTTGATGCAGCAGTGACGGCAAAAATCAACTCGCAAGAGAAAAAACGCCTGGGTGTATTTGTTTATATGAAACAAGCCTTGCAAACCTCTTGGAGTTTTCGAGGAATTAAGGCTCACATACGGATTGACGGAAAAAAGGTGCGGGGACGAGTATTGATGGTTGTGATTGGGAACAGCCAACTTTATGGTGGTGTGGTGAAGCTAACAGCAAATGCCGTAGTTAATGATGGCTTGCTGGATGTTTGTGTTATCAAGGGAAGAAGTATGCTGGCTGCTCCGTTACGCTTGCTGTCAATTTTTACCCGACGTTATAACACCGACCCGACAGTAGAATATTACAATGCACGACGGGTGAAAATTCAAGGAAAGGAATCCTTACCCGTACAAGTTGATGGGGATTATTTAGGTCGGACACCGATGAGTTTTGAAGTTTTACCAGGAGGGTTGTGGGTATTGGTTCCACCAAATGCTGAACGGTCTTTGTGGAAATAGCAAATAGTACAAATACTTAAATCCAAAATTTACTTAGAGGGTGTTTATAAAGAGAAAATTAAGTACTTTTGTACCACAAGCCAGGGAATCCACAAGCCAGGGAATCCACAAGCCAGGGAATCCACAAGCCAGGGAATAAATTCCCTGTCTAAAAGCTGAAGTCCTCTAAAAGAGGACTGAATAATATATTAAGAAGAGATATTTTACAAAACTTAAGATACTTCCAAAAATATTGTTTTTATTAGTCCTCTTCAGAGGACTTTAGCTTTTAGACAGGGAATTTATTCCCTGGCTTATGGTACGAATGATGCTTAATATTTCAATAAGTTAACTTTTATGAATTAAAATGAGCCACAAAATAAAGTTTTTCTGAAAATTTTATACAAATAAAAATTTTACGTCTACTCTGAATGGGTAAAAATTAAAACTTGATTTAGCTGACAAAGAGCTAAAGTATTTTTGACTGCCTTAAATCCAGATGATTTGTGGGTAGCTACAGATATATCAATCCTGCAAACATGCTTTATGTGGTCAGGAAAACTGACAGATAATGCTATTGAGAATTTATTAACAATTGATAACTTACAACATGTAACTTATGGCAAATTTCCTAAACAATCTACGTCTCAAATGGTTTCTAACTACCAGAGCGCTTGACTCCAGTGTAGACTTTGTAAAAATTCTTTATCAAATTTACTTAAATCATAACAAAGTAATACATTTTCGTAACGGTTATCCTGTTTACTCTCTATCAACACCAGCATTATTTAGTAAACCAGCAGCAAATTTTATTTCTCGTGCATTATATAGGACAATTCAAAATAAAAACTTACCAAATATGATGAGTTTTGCCGTTAATGATATTTGTAATGCAACCTGTGAGCATTGCAGTTTCTTTACGGCAGTTGAGGAAAAAGGTAGAAAGACTTTGACCCTTGAACAATCAAAAAAACTGATTGAAGACGCTCAAGATTTAGGAGTATCTGTAATAAATTTCGTAGGTGGAGAACCTTTACTGAGGGATGATTTACCAGAAATTATTAGTTCTGTAAACAAAGATTTTGCCACAACAATCTTATTTACCAATGGCTGGAATTTATCAGCAAGAGCTACAGAATTAAAAAAGGCTGGCTTAGATAGTATCTATATTAGTATAGATGCAGCAACAGCAGAAAAGCATGATGACTTCAGAAAAAAAACAGGTTTATTTGACAGCGCAATTCAAGGTATCCGTAAAGCAAAAAAGCTAGGTTTTTCTTGTGGAATCTCTACAACCATGACTCCAGAATCTTTTAGAAGTGGAGAATTGGATAAAATCGTCGAGTTGGGAAAGCAGATAGGTATTCATGAGGTTCTTGTTTTTGATGCATTACCGAGTGGGAGATATAAAGAACGTCTAGATTTAGTTGATAATCATAAATGGGTGGAAGAAATGATTCACTCAGCCAAAAAATATAATCAAGATTCGAGCTATCCGGGAGTAGTTTTCTTTGCTCACTTTAGTAGTTACAAAAGTGTCGGTTGTTCCTGTGGTACTAGTTACTTTTATGCTTCTCCTTATGGTGACGTGATGTCATGCGATTTTAATCATGCAAAGTTTGGTAATTTTCTGGAAGAACCACTTTGGAAAATTTGGGATAGATTAACAACCCTACCAGAATTTTGCCAATCTAAATGGGGAGGTTGCAAAATTAAAGATTCTGAATTTAGAGAAAAGGAAGTTGTCTCATCCGGAATGGGTAGAGACGCGATTAATCGCGTCTCTACAGAGTAGAAAGTGGGGAAGATGGGATTATTTATTATTAGGGATTTTAGTGAGTTATGAATGTGATTTTGGCGACTTGCAATTTTGATAAGAATGCGACTGTACCGATTTTATTTTTCGAGTTTTTTGTGTTTGCGAGCTTTGCTGCTGCAATGTTTATTTTGCCAAAAATAAAAGATAAAGTTTGGCAAAGATTTTTGATTATGGCTTTGGGAGTATTGATATTTGAATTATTCACTGCTCCTATGTGGAATAATCATAAAATGGGTCAGTGGGCTTATCTATATCATGATGTTAGCTGGATTTTGACTGTTGGTTGGACTACTTTGATATTGAGTGTTGTTCTGATAGTTGATAAATTGTTACCTCATAGGAAAGAATGGCAAAGATTTGTTCTTTATCTAGGGATATTAATTTTTGCTATTGTTCCTTTAGAAATTTGGACTGTTAATATTGGTATTCGTGGCTATTCTCCGGAAGTTTTAAATACTACTTCTGGTACTAAAGTTTTGGGAGTACCCATAGAAATCCTTTATTACACTCCTGTATTTACGGGTATAATCATTAGCTTTTACAAGTATTGGAGTTTTGTAGTTGACGATGTACCATTAGTACCTTTAAAGCGAAGAAAATGGTTACGAGATATCCTCATTGCTTTTACGGGTATTTTCTTAGTTGAAGTAATGATTGAACCGATGGCAAATAATCAAAACTTACCTCAATGGTCATATATATTTCATGATATCAGCTTTTTGATTACGGGAATGTGGATTGCGATTATTGCGGCTACGGCTATTTTAGTAGGAAAATTTTTCAGTCATTTCCCGATAATTTACAGATTTTTAATTGCATTGAGTATCACTACGGTGTTAGCTGTACCGATTGAAGCAGGGTTAATTAGAAATGGGATTAGAGTATATTCTGAAAGTGCAAAACATTATTATACAGGTATAGTAATGCCTGTAATGAATGTTCCGATAGAAGTTGCTTTTGCGATTCCTTGTTATATGGCATTACTCATCGCTTTTATGCGTTATTGGGAAAACCTTTTAGATAATAGTTTGTAGGGACTGGGGAATTGGGAATTGGGAGTGAGGAGTGGAGAAGGATTCAATTTGATTGAGGATGTTAAATTAATGGAAACAAGAAAAACTGTAGCTCTTTTACTGGGTCTACCGATTACATTTATCTCCTTAGCTTTACTTGCTGGTGGAATTGAAAATGCTTGGATAATTCTTTGGACATCAGTTGTTTGTACTGCTGGAATTAGTTTGCTTATATGGGTTCCTCTTTGGTGGTTTGTTGGTTGGGTAATAATTAAAATTTTTGAAAGCTTGACCGGACGAACTATTGCTGGTGGAGCAGATATAGAAGAGACTCAGGCTATATCCAGTGGAGAAACTGTAGCAATCAGTTCTGACCAAAAATCTTTAATTAATTACATTGAAAAAGCCAAAAAACAAGGTATGAGCGAAACTCAAATTAGTAACAGGTTAAAAGCACAAGGTTGGGGTGAAGACGAAATTCAACAAGCTCAATATTTCGCAAGAGAATCTTTGGGAGAGAGTTAATTTTTATGGACGCTGTAGATGAATTGAAAGAAAGGTTAAATAATCAATCTAATCAATCCAATCAATCCAAGCAAAACTTTATTTATCGATTGTGTATTTACCAAAAAGAGCGTTTTCCGATAATTAAACATAGTGTTTTGATTGCTGTTTTTAGCGGTTCTGCTGTTGGTTATTCATTTTTGCTACGTGGTGCTTCCGGAATACCAAATATTACTTCGCTGATAGTTGCTTTTGTCTGTATTTTTCTCTTCTTTTTACAATTAAGAATTGCAGACGAATTTAAAGATTTTGCAGAGGATGTTCTTTATCGTTCTTATCGTCCTGTTCCTAGAAGTTTAGTTAGTTTAAAGGAACTAGGATGGGTTGGTGTTGCTAGTGCTATTCTCCAACTAGGATTGACTATATATCTAGCACCTTCTTTAGTGTTAGTTCTAGGTTTAGTTTGGTTCTATCTCGCTTTAATGCGTCAAGAATTCTTTGTTGTAAAGTGGCTGAAATCTCATCCTATCATTTATATGTTGAGCCATATGGTAATTGTGCCACTTATTAATCTGTATGGTACTGCTTGTGATTGGTTAGTTGCTGGTACTACACTAGAAATTAATATGTCTTGGTTTTTACTGGCTAGCTTTTTTAATGGGATGGTGATTGAAATTGGACGTAAAATCCGAGCTATTGATGACGAAGAATTTGGGGTAGAAACTTATAGCAAACTTTGGGGATATCGAAATGCTGTAATTGTTTGGTTGTTAGTGGTTGGTTTGACTGGAATTACTGCTTGGGAAGCGGCTGTTCAAATTAATTTTGCAAATCCTGTCGTTTATTGTTTGGGAATTTTATTTTGTTTTGTTGTGGGGTTCGCTGGATGTTTTATATACAAGCCAGTTACTAAATTGGCAGATTTAATAGACTCGATGTCTGGAATTTGGACGTTATGTGTATATTTCTGTTTGGGCATTTTACCTCTTATTTGGCGTTTTTAATTTTATCTTATACCTTCCTTCAATGAGCAACCCAATATATGTCTCGTACCCCCAAAACAAACCCCACCCCCAACCCCCTCCCCGTTTACGGGGAGGGGGCTACGATGGGATGGTATTAGGTTTTCAACAAGTAAAATTTCAAATTTATTTCCGATTGAATAATGTATTTTCGTAGCCCCCTCCCCGCGTGCGGGGAGGGGGTTGGGGGTGGGGTTCTATTGGCAGGTACGAGCTATACTTTGGGTTTTGATTGATGTTTTTCTGTCGCAATTAGCAATATGATAAATCTAATAGATAACAAAAATTATTTTATTTACTCGGCAAATAAAGAAACTGAAGCTCTATTGGGTGGTAAAGGAAAAACTCTTTTTGAGTTAGAAGGTTTAGGGTTTTTGGTTCCCAAAGGATTTGTTCTTTCAGTTGCTGCTTGGGAAGCTAGTCTAACTGCTGAGCAACATTATTGTTGGGAAAATACACAGAATGACTCAGAAATAGCTGTATTACTAGGAGATGTTCAGTTAAACTCATTAATTAAACAGGAATTACAACTAGCTTTAACTCAACTTTGCCCTAATGGTGAATTAGTTGCGGTACGTTCTTCTGCTATTGATGAAGATGGAGTGGAATATTCTTTCGCTGGACAATTTGATAGTTTTTTGAATGTACCTTTGGAAGAAGTATTTGATAAAATCACAGAAGTTTGGCATTCGGGTTTTAGTAGACGGGTTTTAACTTATCGTCGTCAAAATGGTTTGCCTTTACTTCCTCATCCTCCCGCTGTTTTGATTCAGCGTATGATTAATCCACAAGTTGCGGGAGTTGCTTTTGGTGCGGATGCTGTTACCGATAAAAGGGGAGTAGCTATAGTTAGTGCAGTCTCTGGTAATGGTAGTTCTTTAGTATCAGGGGAAAGTGATGCTGATACTTACTATATATATAGAGATGAAACGATTATTGAGCGTCAAATTATTAGCGAGCAGTTACTTAAAGATGAGCAAATTTTAGAAATTGCGGCTTTGGTACGTCAGTTAGGCAAACATTTTGCTCGTCCTCAAGATATCGAATGGGCTATCGAAAACGAACAACTTTATTTACTGCAGTCTCGTCCGATTACTACTTTAGCCCAGAAAGCTGACCCCGATGGTCTATTGAATTTATGGGATAACAGCAATATATCAGAAAGTTATAGTGGCGTTACTACTCCCTTGACATTTAGTTTTGCTCGCAAGGCTTACGAAGAAGTATACCGTCAATTTTGTCGCTTTATGGGAGTGCCAGAAGCTACAATTGCTCGCAATCATGATACCTTTCCTCGGATGATTGGTTTGATTCAAGGACGTGTTTATTACAACTTACTTAGTTGGTATCGTGTTTTAGCTATGTTGCCCGGTTTTAGGATAAATCGCCGCTTTATGGAACAGATGATGGGGGTGCGGGAACCTTTACCAGAAAGCATAATCAGCGAATTACAAGCTGCAACTTGGCAAGACCGCTTAAAAGATATTTGGCGGTTGTTAATGACTGTATTTGGTCTAATTAAAAACTATTTTTTACTACCAAAGCTAATTAAGGGTTTTTACTTAAGATTGGATAGGGCGTTGTATTTACAAGAAAGTTTAAGTGATTGGCGTCCAGAGGAATTAGCTGCATACTACCGCAAAATTGAGGGACAATTACTTAGCCGTTGGGATGCACCTTTGATTAATGATTTTTTTGCGATGATTTTTTATGGGGTGTTGCGAGGTCTGACAAAAAAATGGTGCAATGATGAGTCAGGTACTTTGCAAAATGATTTAATTAGCGGTGAAGATAAGATAATTAGTATCGAACCAGCTGTGCGGATGCAAAAAATGGCTGGCTTGATTTCTGGTGATGGGGATTTTGTCAATATATTGTGTAATGGTTCCGCAGCGGAAATTTTATCCAGCATGGAAAAACTACCATTGTTCAAAACAGAGTATCAAGAATATATCCAAAAATTTGGTGACCGCTGTCTAGATGAACTAAAGTTAGAAAGTCCCACACTTCATGATGACCCTTTGCCATTATTGCGTAGTATAGGACAGTTGGGGAATGGGGAATGGGGAATGGGGAATGGGGGAAAGTGTCGGAAAGCTGCGGAAGAAAGGCTGAAGGAAGTTTTGAAATGGCGTCCTTTGCGAGGGTTTGTGTTTAATTGGGTGTTACAGAATGCTAGAAAGCGCGTATGTGAAAGAGAAAATTTGCGTTTTGAGCGTACTCGTGTTTTTGGTAGAGCAAGGCGAGTTTTTGTAGAATTAGGAAAGCGGTTTTATAGCCTAGACTTATTAGAATCACCACGAGATATTTTTTACTTGGAAGTAAACGAAATTCTGGGATTTATTGAAGGTACAACGACTTGCACAAATTTAAAAGCACTTGTGGGAATTAGAAAAACTGAGTTTGCTGAATACCAGGAAATTACACCACCTGACTCACGTTTTGAAACTCATGGAATTGTTAATCAAGGTAACTCGTTTACACAGTCAATAGTAAGAAAAGAACAGAATGAATTAACTCAAACAAAACAAGGAATAGGCTGTTCATCTGGAATTGTGCGCGGTTTGGTACGTGTGATTACAGACCCAAAGCAAGTGTTAGGAAGTGAAAATCATTTATTAATTCCAAGCGGAACTATTTTGGTTGCAGAACGCACTGACCCTGGCTGGATTTTACTATTTCCCGCTGCTGTTGGATTAGTTGTGGAGCGGGGTAGTTTGCTTTCTCACGCAGCAATTGTCTCACGAGAATTAGGTCTTCCAGCAGTTATTTCTCTTTCGGGTGCTACTAGCTGGTTGCAGGATGGTGATTTGGTAGAAATTGATGGGGGTACGGGGAAGGTGTCTAAGTTAGAAAAGCCAAAAAGCCAAAAAGCCTAGAAGCCAGGGAATAAATTCCCTGTCTAAAAGCTAAAGTCCTCTAAAGAGGACTAAAAAAGAGATTTTTATCAAATAAAATGCTGGTAAAATATTTGTAAATTAATCCATTTTAATGGATTTTAGCTTTGAGACAGGGAATTTATTCCCTGGCTTTTTAGGGCTACAAATTTTTCTTATTAAATTAAGATTTATTATCGAATTCTGAATACAACTTCTCCTATCAACAAAGCTAAGTTAGCAATCCCCAATGTAAAAGCAATCGTACCAATAACACTATGAAGCTCAGGAGTTCTTTTCATTTGCTCATCCCAAGCTTGCCATAAAACCGGGAATGTATGAATTGCACCAGCCGCAATAAGTGCGATTGCAGCCAAAAGTTTGGTATAAACTATAAAAATCTTTTTCATTGTAAGCATTAGAAAGTGGAGATTGTTAAAAGCAAGCGCACCAGAAAATGGCTGATGTTAAAGATTGACAAATACTTACGAGTTTAATATAAACTAAAGTCACCCAAAACTATAGAACCACCTAGGAAGCAAGAATTGACTGATTTTTTTCAGGAATTAGCAGAGTATAGGCAACAGATTGGACTACCTTTAGCTGGTAGTGAGAGTGACCGCAGTACAGTAGCAAAGCTAGAAATTGATGGCAATGGGTTCTTTGGCATAAGTTCTGGCAGCAATTCCAACCGAAGAAAGATTACACTAAAGGTAAATGCAATTAGTCGAACACACGCTGAGGCTGATGCTTTTCAACAAGCATTTGATGCAGGGATTAGGGGAGGTCAAGCGCGTTTAGTCGTTGACCGAGAACTTTGCAGAGCTTGTGGTCAAAATGGGGGTGTAAAGGGAATGGCTAGACAGCTTGACTTGGAAGAAATCGAAATTATCAGTCCTAATGGTCGTCAAGTTATTAAGTTGATGTGAGGTTAAAATGTTCATTTCTAAATTTTCAGTTGAAAATTGGGTAGGTAATCAGAACAAGGGATTTTTAAAACAAGTCCACTTTTGGCCAGAGATAGAGACGGCTATTAAAGAGTTGGATGGTCATCGGAAAACTTTAGTAACTTTAGAGGCTGAAGAGGAAACCCACATGGCTATTGGAGGTGGTACTGGTAAGTATGTAGTATACTTGACATTTAATAACGAAGATTTTCATTATGTAGTTGACCTATCAAAATCGGATGAGGAAATGATTTTAGTTGTTGGGGGACAAGAAGGTTTTTATCCAGCCAAGTTGTGTGTTGACCTAGATACAACTATCAAAGCAGCTAAGACATTTGCAGAGCTTGGAACAATGGAAAAATCTGTTGTATGGGAACGGGATGGGGTTTTTGAGCCAGTTTAAATGTTAAAGCAAAACCCGATACTTTTACGATGCTTTATTTCAAACCGTTTTATCTAATCTACAATTTTTGCTGATGTCATCTGACTTACTTTGCCTTTTTGAACAAAAAAATCATAATGCACAGTGAAATTAAAGCCAAGGCAAATTTTTCAGAAATTCGTTACGCTCAATGTTGGGAAGACGCGGATATTTTATTAAAAGCTCTCAATATTCAACCTGGTCACACTTGTTTATCCATAGCTTCTGCTGGAGACAATACCCTAGCAATGTTGAGTTGCACTCCCAAAAAAGTAATCGCAATAGATTTGAATCCAGCGCAAATTGCTTGTTTGGAGTTACGAGTCGCAGCCTATCGAGAATTAACTCACCCTCAACTACTAATGTTAATCGGTTCAGCACTAGCAGATGCAACTGATAGAATTGATTTATATTATCGTTGTCGTCCTCAATTATCCCCTGTAACTCGCAATTTCTGGGATGAACGTATAGCAGTTATTGCTCAAGGTATTGGTAAGGCTGGTAAGTTTGAACGTTATTTAGCTTTGTTTAGAAAGAAAATTTTACCTTTTATTCATAACAACGATACCGTTACCTCCCTTTTAAAAGACAAAACAGAAACACAGCGTCAAGTTTTTTATAGTCAACATTGGAATAATTGGCAATGGCGATTATTATTTAGAATATTCTTTTCTCAATTTATATTAGGACGGTTTGGACGCGACCCTAGTTTTTTTGATTACGTCCAAGATAATATTGCCGAGCATCTTTTACAGCGTACTGGCTATGCAATCACTACATTAAACCCTGCGGAAAACCCTTACTTTCAATGGATTGCCACAGAGCAGCATCTTACCGCATTACCATATGCTTTACGTCTAGAAAACTTTGAAAAAATTCGCAGCAATCTTGACCGCTTAGAGTGGCATTGTATCGCTCTTGAGGATTATTTATACAATGTTAATTTAAATACCTTTGATTGCTATAACTTAAGTAATATTTTTGAATATGTATCTAGTGAAAATTATCGTTATCTGCTCAAAGAGCTTATAAATGCAGGCAGAAGTGGCGCTCGTTTAGCTTATTGGAATTTACTCGTGAAGCGCAGTCGTCCCGAAGATATGAAAAATTTATTACATTCTTTGGGTAGTACAGCAAAAAGGTTGTATCAAGAAGATAAAGCATTCTTTTACAGCGCTTTTGTAGTAGAAGAAATAATTCACAGTGGGAAAACTAATTGTTGTGAAAAATCATAATGTCGAGACAGGATACGTTGCTTCCCTGTCTCTGTCCTTATCTTTACTGGTTAAGGACGAAAGTCAAACCCTAGGAGGTTGCTCTTTGTGGTGGGGAAATACTCCTTCATTACCCGGTCACCGCTTAGGTTTTATTGGACATTATAATGTTCATCATAAAGAAGCAGCTACTTGCTTACTAAAACATGCTTGTCAAGAACTTGCTTCTCAAGGTTGTACGATGGTAATAGCACCCGTTGATGGGAGTACGTGGCAAAATTATCGACTGCTGACGGAACGTGGTGATTACCCAGTTTTTTTCTTAGAACCAAATAATCCTGACGATTGGCAGCAACATTTTACTGACGAGGGATTTACACCGATAGCGCATTACAGTTCCAGTTTGAATAAGGATTTGACGCAAGTCGATTCCCGTTTACTAAGGGTAAGGGAGCGTCTAGAAAAAACAGGAGTGAGTATCCGTTCTGTAAATTTACAAGATTTCGAGAAGGAATTACAGCGAATTTATACTGTTGCGCTTGAAAGTTTTCACAATAATTTTCTCTTTTCACCTATTGATGAGGCTGAATTTATTGCTCAATATTTTCCATTATTACCTTACGTACAACCAGAGTTAGTTTTAATTGCAGAACATGAAGATAATCCGGTGGGGTTTATATTTGCCATACCCGATTATTTGGAAAAGGAAAGGGAAAAAAATATTAAGACTATTATTATCAAAACTGTAGCCATTTTACCAGGACGTATTTATGCGGGTTTAGGTAATTTACTTGTTGCTCAATGTCAAGATATTGCTCGTGAGCTTGGATATTCTCAAGCGATTCACGCGCTTATGCATGATGATAATCCTTCACTCAATTTAAGCGGTCACTATGCTCAGAGGATTCGTCGATATGCAGTCTTTGGGAAAAAGTTGTTGGTATCTGAATTATAAATTCAGTTCCTTTCCCAGGTGAGGAATTAACTTGAATTGACCCTGCATGTTTTTCCACAATAATTTGATGTGCAATAGTCAATCCCAATCCCGTACCTTTCCCCACAGGTTTAGTAGTAAATAAATGTTCAAATACCTTGGCTTTAACTTCATCAGACATTCCTGAACCATTATCTTTAATTGCAATGCGTCATCGGTTAACAAATTTAGGATTCGATTTAGGAACTTCTTTGAGTCCAATAATTCCTATATTTATCCCAGATAGCACAAAATTATTAGCATTTAATAAAGAATTATATTCTCGCGGTATTTTTTCTGTATCAATTGTATACCCAGCGGTGAAACCACATGAAGGACGTATGCGTTTTATCTTAAGTGCGGCACATACAAAAGAACAGATTGATATTACTGTCAATACACTTTATGAGCTTGGCTTAAAGTATGGTGTTGTTTCTAATGTTGCGAGTGCTGCATAAAAAGAAACCCAACCCCCAACCCTCTCCCCGTAAGCCTACAGTGTACACACAAGTAGGAGTAAACCGGACAGGTAATTCAACTTGTGTGTACAGGGTAGCCCCGTAAGCGGGGAGGGGGCTACAACTGTTACACCCGCTTGCATGGGTAAAATTGAATTATGGCAATAAGAATTTTATACTTAACAACGACCAAGAGAATATGTAACTATTTATGCCATAAAAACGTTGATTTACTTAAATAAATTTAACGAGATATAGGCATCGGCATAATTTCTGGGGTTGGTGTCGCAGCAGGAGCAGGAGCAGCAGGAACAGGTGCAACATCTGGTTTAGGTTTCAACCCAGGTAACGGAGCTAAAGTTGGTTTAGTTGTCGCTCCCGTAGTTGGTGTTGGAGTCTGTGTAACCTGAGGAGTTGGCTCTACCCTAGAAGCTGCAATTCTGACTTCTACTTGTTGTAGTGCCCATCGCCAAACATCATATCCAGCTTGCGATAAATGTAAGCCATCCGTGGTTAAATCTTCCCGCAAATTGCCAGCAAAATCCACAAACCAAACATGTATATTCAAGAAATTAGCCCCTTCTTGCTGAGCAATACGAGCAATTTGGTTATTTAATGTCTTAATCCGATTATTAGGAATTGTGGGTAATCTCGTGGGCAAAATGGATTGAACAATAATCCTCGCTTGGGGATGAGTCCTACGTAAACGGCGAATAATTTGACGGTGATTCCGTAAAATTGCTGCATCACTGGCTCCTCGACGTAAATCATTAATACCAGCCATCACGTAAATAACTTCTGGCTTAGTATCAGAAAACGCAACTAGCCTCCTTAAAACACCAGTCGAAGTGTCACCAGATATTCCCTGATTCAGCCATAATTTCCCATTCGGCAATTTTTCCTTAGGAAACCACATACTCAGAGAATCACCAACCATAACACTCAAGCGATTACCCCCTTGTCCTTGGGACATCGCTTTGCCTTCTAAAATCAATAAATTTTTCCAGTCATCATAAGTCAGGTTTCGCTTTTGGGCAGACAAATATAACGAATCAAGAGTAGCATCTGCCACCCGTGTATAAATTTGACCCGACTTCAGTGCCGCAACCCGTTCATAATAGAGTTGGGGTCCAGAAATCAACCTAGAAGATGCTGGCTGAGTATTTGTTGTCAACGATGTTCCAGATGTGGGTAACACCTGATTACTCGTTTCAGTGGTCAAAGAAGTTTCAACAGTAGGGATTGTTTTGTTACCAGCTGCTGACGCGGTTTGCTCTTTAAAATCCGACAACAATTTATAACCTTCTTCAGGTATTGTCGATAAATGGTCTAAAGTCGAAGTTGGCACTGCAAATCCTGTGAGCAAGCCTGCCACCAACAAATAAAACTCCCTCATACTGCGGTTTTCTCCTCCACTCATTATTTTCCCTATGACAGCATGAAGAGGCTGAATTCAGGAAAAATTCTCCATCAGCTAGATTAATACTTTATTTACACTATCCGCATTTGTAAAGTGTGCCAAGGGGTATACATTTAGAATTTCTCCAAAATTTTTGCCAAACCACTTGCACCTCATGAAATTTCAGCCCTTTTGCCAAGGGGAATTTTTCGCGATAGAATGCCTGCTTCAGTAAATCTGACTTTACAATTTTTGCTTAAGCGTGTCAATACAAGCTGAGGTCGATTTAAATTTGGGTCGCGGTTTCATAGAATAGGACCACAAGAAGTGTTACGATTTAAGCGAAGTTTCTAATATTTCCTACCTTATAAGTGGCTAGAGCAAGTACAGCGATTGGCGTTAGCCCAATTATTAAAGATATTGTCCAAAAACAAGCACTTTCCACAAGATTGACCCTCAAAGAGGTTATTTTTATGGGAATGTTAGCTATCGAACAGCTAGACGAGCAAAGCCGTCAAGAGCTAGCAGATAAAGTCCACAAAATGCAGGTGGATGGGGAAATATGAATTCTTGGGGGTTGACTGTTGACTGTTGACTGTTGACTGTTGACTGTCATTGTGAGGAGGAACTTTCCTGTCATTGCGTTCGCGTAGCGCTCCCTCTTAGGGAGTGGAGGAACGACGAAGCAATCTCCTTACAGAAAATTTCAAGTTAGTTAAGCACAATCGGGCGGGCAAGGATGCCCACCCCACAAGAATTTTTAGGTTAAATACTGTATCTGTTGCAACCTGTATCCGGGCTTGAAGTATCTGTAAAGTCATGTATGTGTGTCATAGTAAGCAGTCAACCGTCAACCGTCAACAGTCAACAGTCAACCAAACCGTCAACCAAACCGAATCATACTCCCTTTCACATAATCCTCGTTGATTTCAAACGATATCCAACGACGCTTTAAATTCTCAGCAACAAATCCAGTAGTGTTAGAACCCGCAAAAGGCTCCAGCACAACATCACCTTCATCCGTGAGAAATTTCAGAAAAAATTCCGCAAATCCTGCTGGAAACCTCGCTGGATGAGGTTTTAGTCCTGCTTCTTTACAACGCTTCATGTATGGACTATTGGACTCAGTGTTAGCAATTTCTAACAAGTTTGGTGGAATCGCTCCTTGGTTATCTTTCTGGAACTTATCAGAAATATCATGTCCACTGGGTCGTACTTTTGCTTTATAACCATTCTTCAATAAATTTTTCATGCTTTCGCTGTAAGGCTTTAGTACTTTACGGTTATCAGCTTTGGGGTTTGGGGTCTTAGATAACCACCAAACTATATTCACTGAATCTTTGACTCGAATCCTTCTAACAGTCACCCACTCAGCAGGGGTCGGTAGTCGGGAAGGATTGTAATGATAAAATTCCTGAGCCAGAAAAAAGCCCAATTCTTTACATAATCTGACTAAAAGCTCGTACTGATAAATACTTCGCACGGGGTTTCCTGGGAGATAAGCGCCTCCTAAATCTAATACAAAAGAACCATCGTTGGTGAGGACTCGCTTAAATTCTTTGGCAAAGGGAAGAAACCATTCTATGTATTGTTCAGCACTTTCATTTCCGTACTCTTTCTTGCGTGTCAAGGCAAAGGGAGGAGAAGTAAGGACTAAATTTATACTTTTGTCTGGGATAGAGTTGATTAATTCTAGGCTGTCACCTAAATAGGCTGCACCGTAATTTTGGGTGTAGTAGGGGGTGAGGTTAATTGCGGGTTCGATAGCTTTTAGATGTAGTGGTAAATATTAATAAATTATTGTAAACCATTATGCTTTAGCAGCATAATATGGATAATTTCAAGTTTATAAAGTAAAGTCGAGCGGGCAAGGATGCCCACCCCACAAGAGGGGAGAGGGGATATTGGTTACATTGGGTTTGATAGATTAGGGCATTAATGGCTTAGTCGGGTATTTGCCATAAAAAAGGATATTCTTCTGGATTATTTGATAGCCCTGCTTTCACAGGATTTTGTCGAATATATTCCCAGTAAATATAAAACTCTTGCTCATTCCTAATAATGTGGTCGTGACGCTCATCTTGCCAAACTGTACCTATATGCTTCATAACAGATGGAATATTGTTAGAGCTATAGCTTTTTATGCTATGCATAATACTACTAAGTGACCAATATTCATTTTTTGTTTTTGATTTAAGCCAAGGTTGAATTAAGATATGCACATGGTCGGGCATTATAACCAAAGCATAAATTTTATATCTCTTGTTATTAAAAAATAGACAACTATTTAGAACTAACTGTCTAGCTTCTGGATTTAGTTCTAACTTTTCCCAGGTGTTAAAAGTAATAATATAAGTTGCACCATCTATCTCCCAATGAGGCAACATTCTTTGGTAGATTTTCAATTTCGGCTCTAACATGAAACGAGAAAATATATTGGTTTACATTTTTACTTCCCTTACTTCTGTTGTACTAACTAGATTTAATAAATTATTATTTTTTCTATATTTTTTCTCCTAAAAAGTATAAATTTTATGTATCTTTCCCCTCTTGTTGTCTCTCTTGTACTTTCTCTTGTGGGGTGGGCATCCCTGCCCGCCCTTGTATATAAAAAATTCCCTTGTATATAAAAAATTCCCTTGTATATAAAAAATTCCCTTGTATATAAAAAATTCCCTTGTATATAAAAAATTCCCTTGTATATAAAAAATTCCCTTGTATATAAAAAATTCCCTTGTATACAAAAATCCCCCACCTTCCGGCAGGGGACTTTCATTAACTATCTAAAACTGTAAATCCAGTCAAAATCATTAACCAAACTTACCAGCCGTAGAGGCAATGACAAACGCTGCGTAAGTTAGGACATAGCCAACAGCAAAGTGAGCTAAACCTACCACACGAGCTTGAACGATGGAGAGAGCAACGGGCTTATCTTTCCAGCGAACCAAGTTAGCTAGAGGAGTACGCTCGTGCGCCCAAACAAGTGTTTCAATCAACTCTTGCCAGTAACCTCTCCAAGAGATGAGGAACATGAAACCAGTTGCCCAAACAAGGTGTCCGAATAAGAACATCCAAGCCCAAACAGACAGGTTGTTCATGCCGTATGGGTTATAACCGTTAATTAACTGCGCTGAGTTAGCCCACAGATAATCGCGGAACCATCCCATCAGGTATGTTGAGTTTTCGTTAAATTGTGCAACGTTTCCTTGCCATACAGCCAGATGTTTCCAGTGCCAGTAGAAGGTTACCCAACCAATGGTGTTTAACATCCAGAACATCGCTAGGTAGAAAGAGTCCCAAGCGGAGATATCGCAAGTACCGCCACGACCTGGACCATCGCAAGGGAATGCGTAGCCGAAGTCTTTTTTGTCGGGCATTAGCTTAGAACCACGAGCATCCAAAGCACCTTTAACCAATACCAAAACGGTGGTGTGGATAGCTAGGGCAAAAGCATGGTGTACTAAAAAGTCACCAGGGCCAATTGTTAAGAACAGAGAGTTTGTACCGGAGTTAATTGCATCCAGCCAACCTTGTAACCAAACGTTTCCGTAGTTGGGGTAAGCGGTGTAAGCAATACTATCTGGGTTAGACAGCAATGTGTCTAAGCCGTATAGAACTTTACCGTGAGACGCTTGGATGAATTGAGCAAATACTGGCTCAATCAAGATTTGCTTCTCAGGTGTACCGAAAGCAACAACTACGTCGTTATGTACGTACAAGCCTAAGGTGTGGAAGCCCAAGAAAAGGGATACCCAGCTCAAGTGAGAGATAATCGCTTCTTTGTGCTTTAATACGCGGTCTAATACGTTGCCCTTATTTTGTTCGGGGTCGTAGTCGCGTACCCAGAAGATGGCAGCGTGAGCAAACGCACCAACCATCAAGAAACCAGCAATATATTGGTGGTGGGTGTACAGCGCTGCTTGTGTAGTGTAATCCTTACCAATAAATGCGTAAGGAGGCATCGCGTACATGTGCTGAGCAACCAACGAAGTGATTGTTCCTAAAGCTGCAAGAGCTAAGGAAAGTTGGAAGTGCAGCGAATTGTTGATGGTGTCGTATAGCCCTTGGTGAGGTAGGTTGAACTGACCTTCACTCTTGGAGCCAGGGGTCAAACCGGATTTGGAGTTCAGCATTTCTTTGATGCTGTGACCAATTCCGAAGTTTGTCCGGTACATGTGACCAGCTACGATAAACAGAACTGCAATCGCCAAGTGGTGGTGAGCCATGTCGGTCAACCACAGGGATTCAGTCTGAGGATGGAAGCCACCCAAGAAGGTGAGAATTGCAGTACCAGAACCAGTCGAGGTACCAAAAATATGACCAGCAGTATCTGGGTTTTCTGCGTAAACAGCCCAGTTACCAGTGAAGAAGGGTTGTAAACCAGCGGGATGTGGCAGGGTGGTTAAAAAGTTATCCCAACCTACGTGCTGTCCGCGAGATTCGGGGATAGCAACGTGTACCAAGTGACCTGTCCAAGCTAAGGAGCTTACGCCGAACAAACCAGATAAGTGGTGGTTCAAACGGGGTTCTGCACTCTTAAACCAGGAAAGGCTAGGACGGAACTTAGGTTGTAAATGTAACCAGCCAGCAAACAGTAACAGCGCTGAGAACAATAACAAACCAACGGAGCCTGCATACAGGTCGCTATTTGTCCGCATACCTATGGTGTACCACCAGTGGTAAACACCAGAGTAAGCTATGTTCACAGGACCATCAGCACCACCTTGGGTAAAAGCTTCTACAGCTGGTTTACCAAATTGTGGGTCCCAAATTGCGTGAGCAATTGGACGGATGTGAAGGGGGTCTTTAATCCACTGTTCAAAGTTACCTTGCCAGGCCACGTGGAACAACAGGCTGGAAGCCCACAAGAAAATGATTGCCAAGTGACCGAAGTGAGTGGCGAAAATCTTTTGGTAAAGATTTTCTTCAGTCATGCCATCATGGCTCTCAAAATCGTTGCCCATTGCCATCGCGTACCAAATCCGACGAGTAGTCGGGTCTTGCGCGAGGTCCTGGCTAAATTTTGGAAATTTTGTCGCCATAGACTTTATAAATCCTCTGACCTTTAGCCATCAGTATCAGCTGTTTCAATAAGTTATGAGTTTTGAGTTCGTTCGTTTTGAGTTATGAACAAAATATTTACCTTTACTCAATTCCTAACTCAACACTCAAAATCCAAAACTCATAACTTTGGGGTGCTAGTCTTTAGCCTACTGAAAGGATGTGAGCATGGAAGAATGCCCAGGTTGTGACAATACCACCTAATAAATAGTGTGCCACACCTACTGCCCGACCTTGAATAATGCTTAAAGCACGTGGTTGGATAGCAGGAGCTACTTTCAGTTTGTTGTGTGCCCAAACAATCGACTCGATTAATTCTTGCCAGTAGCCGCGACCACTGAACAGGAACATCAAGCTGAATGCCCATACGAAGTGAGCGCCTAGGAACAATATTCCATAAGCAGACAGGGCACTTCCATAAGAGTTGATTACTTGTGTTGCTTGTGCCCACAAGAAGTCACGCAACCAGCCGTTGATAGTAATAGCGCTTTGAGCGAAGTTACCACCAGTGATGTGACTCACAGTACCATCAGCATCCACGGTTCCCCAAACATCAGACTGCATCTTCCAACTAAAGTGGAAAATTACAACTGATATGGTGTTGTACATCCAGAACAATCCGAGGAACACGTGGTCCCAACCAGAAACTTGACATGTACCACCACGACCGGGACCATCGCAAGGGAATCGGAAGCCCAAGTTAGCTTTGTCTGGAATTAGACGAGAGCTACGAGCATACAGGAAGCCCTTGAGAAGAATCAACACGGTTACGTGAATCGTAAAAGCGTGGATGTGGTGAACCATAAAGTCCGCTGTACCCAAAGCAATGGGCATCATCGCGACTTTGCCACCAACAGCTACAATACCGCCACCAAAGGCATGGCTGACAACATTCAATGCGTTGGGGGCTGTACCACCAGGCGCAATTGTGTGAATATTTTGTACCCACTGAGCGAACACTGGCTGCAATTGAATTGCAGTGTCGGAGAACATGTCTTCGGGGCGACCCAAAGCACGCATGGTATCGTTGTGAATGTATAAACCAAAGCTATGGAAGCCTAGGAAAATACATACCCAGTTCAAGTGGGAGATAATCGCATCGCGGTGACGAATCACCCGATCCAACACGTTGTTTTGGTTAACTACGGGGTCGTAATCCCGAACCATGAAAATTGTTGCGTGTGCCGCACCACCAACGATACAGAATGCGCCAATCCACATGTGATGAGTGAAGATACACAGTTGGGTTGCGTAATCTGTCGCCAAGTACGGATATGGAGGCATCGCGTACATGTGGTGAGCAATAATGATGGTCAACGAACCCAAGAAGGCAAGGTTAGTACCTAACTGAGCGTGCCAAGAGGTAGTCATGTTCTCGTAGAGACCTTTATGACCTTCACCTGTGAAAGGCCCTTTATGGTTCTCTAAAATTTCTTTTATGCTGTGACCGATACCCCAGTTGGTGCGGTACATGTGACCAGCAATGATAAATACTACCGCGATCGCCAAATGGTGATGGGCAATATCAGTCATCCACAAGCCACCAGTTACTGGGTTCAAACCACCCTTAAATGTGAGGAAATCAGCGTAGGTTCCCCAATTTAAGGTGAAGAAAGGTGTAATACCATTAGCAAAGCTAGGGTACAACTCGGTCATCAAGCTGGAATTGAGGATGAATTCGTGGGGTAAGGGTACATCTTTCAGTGCAACACCAGCATCCAACAGTTTGTTGGTAGGTAGAGACACGTGAATTAAGTGACCAGCCCAACCCAAAGAGCCACAACCTAGCAGTACTTGTAAGTGGTGGTTCAACATCGACTCCACGTTCTGGAACCATTCCAGCTTAGGAGCGCGTTTGTGGTAGTGGAACCAACCAGCAAACAGGCATAGAGCCGCCATCACCAAACCGCCAATAGCAGTTACGTAGAGTTGGAAGGAATTGGTGATACCCCAGCCACGCCAGATTTGGAAGAAGCCAGATGTGATTTGGATTCCGTGGAAACCGCCACCGACATCACCGTTCAGGATATCTTGACCGACAATTGGCCAAACAACCTGAGCGCTAGGCTTGATATTTAATGGGTCACTTAACCAAGCTTCATAGTTAGAAAACTTAGCGCCGTGGAAAATCATCCCGCTGAGCCAGACGAAAATAACGGCTAGGTGACCGAAGTGAGCGGAGAAGATTTTGCGTGAAATATCTTCTAAGTCACTAGTATGAGTATCGAAGTCGTGTGCTAGAGCATGGAGATTCCAAATCCACGTAGTGGTTTTTGGACCTTTGACTAAGGTTTTGTCGAAGTGACCGGGTTTGCTCCATCTTTCAAATGAAGTTGGCACTGGGTCGTTATCGACTATAACTCTTGCCTTTTTCTCCTCCCGCTCTGGAGGACTTATCGTCATTCAGACCCTCCTCTCTTATAAACAAGGATTGAGGAAATTATAGATACCACTGGATGCCTTCTTAACTAGGTTTACCCCTAGCCATATCCAAAAAGAAAACTCTGAGGATATTCTAGATGACTTTACGTGGAAAGTTGCTTCTGTTGAATTATAAAGTCATCTACCCCACTCTGTTATAGATATTTTAACAATAATTTAAAATAGCCAGAATTATTGCCTCGTCCGCCTTTTCTCGCTTGAATTTCGTCCCAAAAGTCAATAGCCTTGACATTTAATTTACAAAATATAACAATTTATAAAATTTATGATTATATACCAGTAATAGCAATAGTTATGTTTTTTAATGAGAGTATTGTAGATAAAAACTATTTATTAAAAAATTATAAAGAAATGTAAATATAAATTGCAAAATGTAAACTAAGAAAATCAAATACATATCATAAACCCCAATCAGGTAAAGATTATGCTTAGGTGGCAAACAACAGCGTTAATCCAAAAAACTTCCCAAACGAAAAAAACAATACTGGGTAGCTTGATAACATTAGCGCTGATGTTAAGCTTGGTAGGCTGTGGAGATAAAGCCAAAAGCCAAGAGCCATCATTAGGTTTAGGAAAAAATGCATCAGTCGTAACAGAGCAATTTTCAGAAGTTGCACCACCCAAAGCAATTCAAGAACTGCGACAATCATTGGAAGTTTACCAGCCTCAGGTGAAAATAATCTCCCCTACGATAGATGAAATTCTCCAAAATGAAACAGTCGAAGTTAAATTAGAAGTAAAAGACTTATCTATATATAAAGATTCAGAACTCAACCTTGGCCCGCATCTGGAAGTGATATTAGACAATCAGCCTAATATCCAGCTATATAACATAAATAAACCATTAATTTTCGCTAACTTATCAGCCGGAACCCATACACTGCGGGTTTTTGCAGAACGACCTTGGGGTGAAAGTTTTAAAAACGAAGGAGCTTACGCTCAAACAACATTTCATATACTTACCAAAACCGACGATAACAATCCTGACCCCAACCTACCAGTATTAAGTTACAGCAGTCCCAAAGGTGACTATGGAGCAGAACCGATTTTGTTGGATTTTTATCTAAATAATGCTCCGCTGCGTTTATATAAAGAGAAAATCAAAGATAGCTTCACAGAAGATAGCGAACAAGAAAAAAGTACAGAAGAGAAAATCGGAGATTGGCGTATCCGTTGCACCATTAACGATGAAATATTTGTATTAGACCGTTGGCAATCGGTTTACCTCAAAGGATTTAAGCCCGGTAAAAACTGGGTCAAGCTGGAATTCCTTGACGGTCAGGGGAATGTAATCAAAAACGTCTTTAACTCAACAGTTGGAGTACTAAATTACCAGCCGAATGGTAAAGATACACTTTCTAAACTGACACGTGGGGAACTCTCAGCAGAGCTTGCTCGTGGGATTATAGATATTAGGTACGCGGCAAAAGTACCAGTGGTTGATGCTGCACCTTCCCCAGTCCCCAACAGTGAAGTTTTACCGGAAGCAGAGCCAGGAGCAAAATCAGAAGTAAAACCTGAACTAGAAATAAAGCCTGAGCCAGAAATAAAACTTGAGCCAGAGGTAAAGCCTGAGCCAGAAGTAAAACCTGAGCCGGAAATAAAACTTGAGCCAGAGGTAAAACCTGAGCCTAAAATAAAACCTGAGTTAGAAGTAAAACCTGAGTTAGAAGTAAAACCTGAGTTAGAAGTAAAACCTGAGCCTGAAATAAAACCTGAGCCTGAAATAAAACCTGAGCCTGAAATAAAACCTGAGCCTGAAATAAAACCTGAGCCTGAAATAAAACCTGAGTTAGAAGTAAAACCTGAGTTAGAAGTAAAACCTGAGTTAGAAGTAAAACCTGAGTTAGAAGTAAAACCTGAGTTAGAAGTAAAACCTGAGCCTGAAATAAAACCTGAGCCTGAAGTAAAACCTGAACCTGAAGTAAAACCTGAGCTAGAGAAAAAATTAGAACCTGAGGCGGGCAAGATGCCCACCCCACAAGAGGTTGTTCCGGAGAGAAAAGAAAATTTATCTCTACAGGATAGATTAAAAGGGTTTTTTAAGAAAAAGTCAGGGTCAAAAGTGACTCGTGAAGCATCTCCAGAACCATCGCCAACAGCTACACCTGAAACTGAAAAAGTGCTCGTGCCATTACCTGAATGGCATTAACGAACCGCCAAGAACGCCAAGAACGCCAAGAATGCGAAGAAGGATTTTAGATAATTATGAGTCGTGTACGAGCACCTGAGTTACCCCAACATTACCCGTGGTTAAACACCGATAAACCTTTGTCTCTCAGGGAGCTAAAGGGTAGGATAGTTATTTTGGATTTTTGGACATACTGTTGCATAAACTGTTTGCACGTTCTCCCCGACTTAAAATATTTAGAACAAAAATATAAAGATAAACTCACTGTTATCGGGGTTCACTCAGCTAAATTTGACAACGAAAAGGAAACCGAAAACATCCGTCAAGCCATCCTACGCTATGATATCGAACATCCTGTCTTAGTAGATAGTGGTTTTCAAGTTTGGCAACAATACGCAGTACGAGCATGGCCAACAATAATGGTGATTGACCCTCAAACTTACGTAGTCGCTTCCTTAGCAGGAGAAGGAAACCGCGATGTTTTAGACGAGTTAATTTCCAAATTAATACAGCAACACCAAGAAAAAGGTACTATAAATCCTCAGGAACTTAACATAACTTTAGAGAAGCAACGACATCCATCTGTTAACCCTTTAGCATTCCCCGGTAAAGTCTTAGCAACCAGTAAAGGATTGTTCGTAGCAGACTCCGGACATCACAGAATTGTCATGAGTACTTTAGAAGGAGAAGTTTTACATTTAATTGGAACTGGAGAATCAGGACTAAAAGATGGTTCCTTTAGCGAAGCTCATTTTTTTGCACCTCAGGGAATGGCATTTGATGAAGAAAATCAAATTCTTTATGTTGCCGATACAGAAAATCACGTCATTCGTCGAGTTGATTTACAGCGTCAAACAGTAGAAACAATTGCAGGCACAGCTAAACAAAGCCGTACTACTAACCCTCAAAGTGGTTTAGCTCTAGAAACAGCAATTAATTCACCTTGGGATTTAGTTAAAATTGCAGACAAATTATACATAGCAATGGCAGGCTCCCATCAGATTTGGGAAATGGATTTAACTAGTAGTATCCTGAAAACATACGCAGGGACTGGAGCAGAAGCTTGCATCGATGGCTCACTTAGCGAATCCATATTTGCTCAACCTAGTGGTATCAGCACAGATAGTAACAATTTATACGTTGCTGATAGCGAGGGAAGTACAATTCGTGGAGTGGGCTTAATATTTCCAAAATTTGGAGAACCAATAGTAAGAACTATTTGTGGAAGTGGAGAATTATTTGGATTTGGTGATAGCGATGGACAAGGTAACGAGGTAAAGTTACAGCATTGCTTAGGAGTGGAGTACGCAAATAACTTTCTTTGGGTCGCGGATACTTATAACCATAAAATTAAATTAGTTAGTCCCACTGTAGGTAACTGTCAAACTATTTTAGGTGATGGTTCCCTTGGATTACAAGACGGTCAAGGGAAGAACACTCGATTTTCTGAACCTTCGGGATTAAGTATTTTCGGTTCACAAATGTTTATCGCTGACACAAACAATCATGCTATTAGATGTGTTGATTTAAAAAAAATGGAGGTAACTACCTTACAATTTAACGGTTTATGTGCGCCAAACATTTGTATACCATAAATCATTTTTGGTCAACAAAATAAAATAGGATTTTCACATGAGCACTATTTACCACATTACCCAAAGTCATCGATGGGAAAATGCCAAACAAGCAGGAACCTATAGTATAGAATCCTTACAAACAGAAGGATTTATACATTGCTCTACACTACAGCAAGTTATCAAAACAGCAAATAGATTTTTCCGCGACCAAAAAGGTTTAGTCCTTCTTTGCATTAATTCCGATAATGTCAATCCCGAAATTAAATACGAAGGTGCTGATGGAGATGAATTTCCCCACCTTTATGGAGAATTAAATATTGATGCAGTATACAAAGTTATAGACTTTGAACCAAACGAAAAAGGCTTATTCATATTACCAAACGAGATTTGACTCTCTTCGCCCTCTTAACTCTCTTGGCTTTCTTGGCTTCTTGGCGGTTAGTTAATAAAGGTAAAGTAGTAGTGGCACAAAAAAATCAAAAATTAGGTCGCTTAGGGAAAACCCTTACATTTATAGAAAATGTCGGAAACAAACTTCCCGACCCTCTAACGCTATTTTTCATCCTATCGCTACTAGTAATTATTATTAGTGCAATAGCAGCTTCTTTAAATATCTCCGTAGTTCATCCCGGAAACAAAAAAATAATCTCAGCAGTATCTTTACTAAGTGCCGATAATATCAGAAGAATTTTCACTTCAGCAGTCAAAAACTTTACCGATTTTCCACCTTTAGGCACAGTTCTGGTCGCAATGCTGGGTGTAGGTGTCGCAGAATCTACAGGTTTTATTTCGGCTGTATTGCGGGAAGCAGTTTTAATCACTCCCACAAAATTTGTTGCACCTGCAGTCATATTTACTGGTGTGATGGCAAATATTGCTTCCGATGCTGGGTATGTCGTGCTTGTTCCCTTGGGGGCTGTAATATTCTTAGCTGTTGGTCGTCATCCTTTAGCGGGTTTAGCTGCGGCTTTTGCAGGGGTTGGTGGTGGCTTTAGTGCAAATTTACTCATTAGTACTATTGACCCTTTATTAGCAGGATTAACTCAAAGTGCAGCACAATTGATAGATACAAATTATAAAGTGAATGCAACAGCCAATTATTATTTTATGGCTGTTTCCACTTTTTTAGTTACATTTATTGGCTGGTTTGTTTGCGAAAAAATTGTTGAGCCTCGTTTAGGTGTTTATCAAGGTGATGTAGTGGTACAAATGGAGCAATTAAATGCTCTTGAGCGTAAGGGTTTACGTTGGGCTGGGTATTTTTTATTAGCTTTTTTAGCATTTTTAATGATGCTTGTTTTACCACCACAAGGTATTTTAAGAGACCCGGAAAAGTTTACGATTATTCCTTCTCCTTTTATTGAAGGAATTGTATTAATTATTTCTTTGGGATTTTTAATTCCCGGTGTTGTTTATGGAAAAGTTGTGGGGACAATTAGGAATGACAAAGATGTTGCTAAGTCTTTGGGTAATGCGATGAGTTCGATGGGTTATTATATTGCTTTGGCTTTTATTGCTGCTCAGTTTATTGCTTATTTCGCTTGGAGTAATTTAGGTATTATTTTGGCGGTTAATGGTGCGGAGTTTCTCAAAAATATTAAGATTGGTGGACCGCCTTTGTTTATCATGTTTATTGTAATTAGCGCACTTCTTGATGTTTTTGTGGGGTCTGCTTCGGCTAAGTGGGCTATTATGGCTCCTGTTTTTGTGCCTATGTTTATGTTACTTGGTTATTCTCCTGAGTCGGTACAGGCTGCTTATAGAATTGGTGATTCTACTACTAATATTGTTACGCCTTTGATGCCTTTTTTCCCTGTGGTGGTGGCTTTCGCTCAGAAGTATGATAAGAATTTGGGCATTGGTACTTTGATTTCTTTGATGTTGCCTTATTCTTTGGCTTTTCTGATGGGGTGGTCGGTACTTTTTGTTGTTTGGTTTTTGTTTGGTTTGCCTTTGGGTCCTGGGGTGGGGATGGCTTTATGAACCACGAAGAAGCGAAGGGCACGAAGAAGGGGGAGGGAAGAAGAGAGGAGGGTTGTTTGAGTTTGTATTATTTATATGAGCTACTAAATGTATTTTGCCTTTTTTGTCAACTAACCAACCTTGAGCTTCGATAATGGGGACAGAAATTTGGGGATTTGTTGAGGTTTTTGGAACTGTTCTCTCTGCTTGTTGATTTTCTGTTATTTGCACCCATTGAGAATATGTGGTTGTATCTTCTAAAGGTTCACCCGGACTCATCGGTAAACCCCCCCTTCCTGTTATGGCAAAAGAGCTTTGTCTATAGCGACTACCTGGATTACAAACTGCGGAAATTTGTTGCGAAGCGTCAACTAAATTTGTGGGTAATTCAAGTAAACCCTGTCTTGGGTCTACTTCTGGTTGAGTGATAATAATATCACCTGATAGTCCAAATTGAGAACTCGCATCGATATCGTTAGTACCATTGTTAGGAGTTGTTCTACGTTTTTCGATACCGAATATACCTTGAGTTGTGATGTTAATTTGACCTCCTTTGCCTGTAAATGCGTTGGCAGTTATGTCGTTATTTTTACCAAGAGCAGCAATTAAGGGTGATTGTATTTTTACGTTTCCTCCATCTCCTCCTTTTGCTTCAACACCTGCTGTGGTGGATATTTGACTGTTGCTGCTCAGGAGTAATAGGTCGTTTAGTGCTAAGTTAATGTTGCCACCATCACCCGATGCAGTTTCAGCTACTAATCTGGCGTTGTTATTCAATTTTATATTTTCGGCTGTGATATCCAAATTCCCTTTGCCTTCGTTTGTTGCATTCGGGTTGATACTACCTACAGCCACAGCTGCACCATCTTTAACTTGTAATTCTCTTGTTTCTATTCTAATATTACCGCTTTTACCCGTTGCAGTAGGGACTCGTGCCGTAACGTTGGTAATTCCCCCAGAACTAGCAACAATAGCGGTGGGGAATAAATTTTTTGCATCAGTGCCAATAAGTTCAATTAGACCTGTCTCATTTAGTGGTTTTACTGTGATATTTCCGGCATCACCTACACCAAAAGTTAAGGATTGCAGTACACCACCTTTACGCAAAGTTAGGTTGTCTACTAAGAGAATTAAATCTCCTCCTTTACCACTTGCACGAGAGCTTACACTTGTGTACAAACCACTATTGACTGGTAAACCCGTTTGACCTTGGAATTGTTCACCATTAGGGGTCAATGCGCTACCAGCAATTTCGACTTGAGAAGCTTTTACCTCTAATAAACCTGCTTTACCTGCACCAAATGTCGAAGTAGTAATTTGTGCGCCATCTAAAATTTCTAATTTATTAGTGGTAATGCTTACTTTTCCCCCTTCAGCACCTAGTTGACTATTCAGATTTGCTTGGGTAAATAAACCAGTTGCAGACCACTGTCCTTGATTAGTAATTCTACCGCCATTAATTCGGATAAAGTCGTTTGCTTTTATTGTTAAATCCCCTGTTCTGCCACTTCCTGATGTTTGGCTATTGATTTGTGATGCTTTTTCGAGAGATAATTTATTCGTTGTGATTGTTATATTTCCTGCGTTTCCAGCATTGGAGCTAGTAGAAGAGATAAAAGAGGTATTGTCTAGTTTTATTTGGTCAGATGTAATTATAATATTTGTGCCAGTTTTGGGTCTAACTATATTTAAGCCAATTATATCTGAACGAATTCGCGAATCATTATCTAGAGTTAACTGGGAAGCATTAATTTTGATTGTTCCTCCATCAAAGTTACCTGAAGTCCCAGAACCGATACGAGTGTTTTGTGTTAAAGAAACTTGTTTACCTTCGATTTTAATACTACCACCAGCGGAACCACTTACGTCTAAAAGTGCATTTTTGATTTCAATGTTGAGGGAATTTTTTATCTCTGGATAATCAAAAGTTAAATTATTACCTGCAGCAATCAGATTAACTGAAGCATTATCACCCAAACTTCCTAACTCAATATTTCCTCTTGCTGCATTTAAAGTTCCACCTTCTAAGTTAATAAAACCTCCTATGAATGCGATAGTTTTATTAGGAGTAACTTGTAGAGTTGAAGATTGATAACGAATTTCTCCTGGTGCTTTTCCCATTTGCAAACCAATAGGAACCTTTACTGATAGTAGAGGTTGAGTTTGAGATTTAATTGCACTAAACTTGATGCTATCTTCAAAAATTAAGCTTTCGGCTGTTGTTGCTATAAAAGAACCCCCAATATTAAGTGAGGCATTTTTACCAAATAAAATACCATTCGGATTGATTAAAAATAAATTTGCATTACTCCGTAATAGTTCAATCTTACCATCAATCTGTGATATATTAGACCCCGTGACGCGAGAAAAAATATTAGTAATGTTGGGTTTTACTTCTTGAAAAGAAGCGGTAACATCTTTGGGAATAGAAAAGTTATTAAAACTATGAAAAAGGTTGTTTTCTACTTGAGTTCCACCAGTAATAATATTGGTGTTTCCTTCAATTTTAACGTTTGATGAGTTAGTTAAAGTTGAATCAGGAGTTATTTGCGCGACCGTGGAAGATATGCATAATAATTCAAAGCTAATCACAATGTTTTGACAAATAATGATTTTTAAAAGTTTATTCAAGGCAATATTCATATTTGCAAAAAAAATCATATAAATATTTTACAGCATAGAGGTGACAAAATAGCCAGGGAATAATAGCCAGGGAATAATAGCCAGGGAATAATAGCCAGGGAATAATAGCCAGGGAATAATAGCCAGGGAATAATAGCCAGGGAATAATAGCCAGGGAATAATAGCCAGGGAATAATAGCCAGGGAATA
>JAHHIC010000042.1 GCA_019359035.1 Scytonematopsis contorta HA4267-MV1
AATTCCCTGTCTAAAAGCTGAAGTCCTCTAAAGAGGACTAAAATAATATATAAATAATAGGAATTTTTAGATAAATATAGTGTCATTCATTTTTTTTAGTCCTCTTTAGAGGACTTTAGCTTTCAGACAGGGAATTTATTCCCTGGCTTATTCCCTGGCTTATTCCCTGGCTTATTCCCTGGCTTATTCCCTGGCTTATTCCCTGGCTTATTCCCTGGCTTATTCCCTGGCTTATTCCCTGGCTTATTCCCTGGCTTATTCCCTGGCTTAATAGCTTAATAGCTTAATAGAATCAAACAAGATTTATATCCGAACTAGGAATAAAATCAGTGCCGAATAAATTAGCTTGAATTGTAGCGAATTGTGTACCATTGAAAGACAATGCACCTGAAATTGCGTTATAGGCAAATTGATTGCTTGAAGTTGCACCAAAGCCAAGTCTAGAAATTTGAATTTTATCACCTTGCGAGTGCCTGAAGTCAGTAATAATATCAATCCCTTCTCCTAAAGAATTGAAAACAAATACATCAGCACCACTTCCACCTGTAAGTTTGTCAGAACCCGCTCCACCCGTGAGAGTATCATTACCATCACCCCCAACTAAGGTGTCATTTCCTAGGTAGCCTGTGAGGGTGTCGTTACCTTTTCCACCATCAAAAGTCACGTTTCCGTTATATGTATCCCCCTGGTATAGTGACGTAAATTCAACTCTCATTATGTTATTGAGGTCATTTCCAGTTCCTTCAATATCTACCGAATTGCCATTAATAAAAGTCTTATCGTCTGCAACAATCAGGTTATCAAGTCCTGCTTGCAGTGTCCAATTAGTAGAAGATTTTACTGTTTCAATACCTGTTTGAGGTGAGTCCTGTATTATATCGTTACTGCTATTAACGATGTAAATATCATTACCGTAACCACCTATAAGGATATTATTCCCAGCACCTCCATCAATGATGTCGTTACCATCACCACCATACAGAGTATCATTTCCATAACCACCTTTAAGGATGTCATCACCTGTATCACCCTTCAAAGTATTATCTCCATCATTACCCGTAATTTCATTATTTAAATAATTACCAGTACCATTAATGTTGTTTTTACCCGTCAGTACAAGATGGTCAAGTCCTGCTTGTAACGTCCAACTAACAGAAGATTTAACAGTTTCTATACCTGTTTGGGGTGAGTCTTCTATTACGTCGCCTGTACTATCTATGACATATATGTCATTACCATAGCCCCCCTTTAGTACATCGTTACCTGTTCCACCATCAAGATAATCATCTCCATCACCACCATCTAAAATATCGTTCCCATCTAATCCATACAATTTGTCATTACCTTTACCTCCGTAGAGTGTATCGTTACCGGAGCCACCATAAAGGTTATCATTTCCATCTCCACCATCAAGAATATCATCCCCCTTATAACCGTAAAGAGCGTCATCACCACCATAACCAAATAGTTTGTCGTTACCGTCGTTGGGGTTAATGTTGCCTTGGTTGTCTACGGAAAAACCGTATATAGCATCACCTTTGGCTGTACCTTGGAGTTCATCATTTCCAGTAGTACCTTTAATGGGGTTTATATTATATTTATCACCGTTATCCGCATCTTCGATAATAATTACTGTTGTTTTTATTGAACCATTTGGGATGATGGGTATTCTTTTTTCGCCAGTCGAACCACCGTTATTACGAGCGTCTTGTTCTTTGAATAAGTAAAGTTCATCACTAAATCCTGCACTGCTATTTATTTTCCAAATAGCTGCTTCGCTACCTTCGTGAGTTTGTAGGGTTTTGTAGATGTTTTGGCCATTTTCATCTTTTCCATTGTCGTACTGTTCTCTATCGTGAATAATGATAGGAAAGTACATTTGCCCTTGGCTATCAGTTTTTGATGCTGTAGTGCCATTTGCAAACCCTGTACTGTAATCTCCCTTTTTTGATGGTGAAGCTGTATAGGTTGACTGAGCACTACAGTCTTCGTTCATCCAATCTGCTGAATAATCATCGCTCATGACTTTGCCCTTTACTAGTTACAGCTTTTGCTCAACGGCTTTTTGCGCGTCATAAAGGTATATTGGTAAGACTCTACTCTTTTATTCACAGCGTCATAAAACTTTACTTATTCTCTGAGGTTTAGTTTGACCGTTCAATGAGGTTGCAATACTGCGAAGGTTTTGCCCAAAAATCGAAAAATACGTAGGTTGGGTTGAGGAACGTTCTGATTTTCAAGCTTTATCTCAAGTGCATCGAGGAGAGTTTGTAATAGTTAGTCGTGACCTTGCTGATAAAAATTGGCTAGTCGGTTACTATGCAGATAACAGTCCTGACTACTTTTATAAATACAACCGTGCTACCAGAAAAAGTCAATTTTTGTTTACCAATCGACCTCAACTAGAAGATTTACAATTGGCACAAATGTCACCTATTTCCTACAAGTCTCGTGATGGGTAGTCAGGTTGAAGCTTTTCTTAGTGAACATTTGGGTGGACGGGTAGAGCCAATCAAGGATATACCTGGTAATTCTGGTACTATTAAGTGAGGACAAATATGTATGAAGCACATAAAGCAAAGTTTTTCAGATACTGACAACGCTGCTAAAGAAGGAGGAAAAGACTTTGTTGAGCAGATGGCGTTGCTTGTAAATTTACAACTACGGGATGAATATAAGGATGGTGTGGTTGCTAATTTTGAAAGAATTAAGGCTATCGCTGAAGTTGTTAATGAGTTTGATTTACCAGAATATATAGAAGTTGGGTCTGTTTTTCAGCCATGAATAATAGCTGTTTTCAGGTTATTAAATCACACAGACCTAACCCCCCTAACCCCCTTCCCTATAAGCTACCGTCGTGTACACACAAGTCCAATAAACCCCGTTCAGGGGTATCTTGGAGAACTTTAGGGTTATTTGAAGACTTATGTGTACATGGTAGCTTCCCTATAAGGGAAGGGGGAAAATAAAAGATAATATTTTGTTTGAGCCATGAATTTACAACAAGTTGATGGGGTAGAAATTTCTACTAGGGTACGGGAAGGTCGGGTCAGTGCGTTAGAAACTACGAAAAAAGTTCTAGAAAAAATTGCAGCACGAGATAAAGAATTAAATTGTTTTACGTTTATTAATTCTGAATCTGCTTTGTTGGATGCAGAAAAAATTGATAGAGAAATTGCAGAGGGTAAGAATCCAGGTTTGCTCGCTGGTGTTCCCTTTGCAGTGAAAAATCTTTTTGATATTGCGGGTTTAACTACTCTTGCTGGGTCAAAAATCAATGCGGAAAATCCTCCTGCAAAACAAGATGCAACGGCTGTATTTAAATTAAAGCAAGCGGGTGCGATACTTGTAGGGGCTTTAAATATGGATGAGTACGCCTATGGTTTTGTGACTGAAAATTTTCATTATGGTACAACCCGCAATCCACATGATTTAACGCGAGTAGCTGGTGGTTCTTCGGGTGGTTCTGCTGCTGCTGTTGCTGGGGGATTAGTTCCCTTTAGTTTGGGGTCGGACACTAATGGTTCAATTCGAGTCCCTGCTGCTTTATGTGGTGTTTTTGGTTTTAAACCAACTTACGGAAGGTTATCTCGTGCTGGGGTGAGTTTATTTTCTAGCAGTTTTGACCACATCGGACCCTTTGCTCGTTCGGTACGAGATATTGCGACGGTGTTTGATGTGCTTCAGGGAGAGGATGATAAAGACCCTGTTTGTACTAAACGTCCACCTGTGGAAACACGACATATAACTTCCACACCACAAAATATTCATGGTTTACGAATTGCGATCGCCTCTGATTATTTTACAGAAAAGGCGGAATCGGAAGCGTTGTCAGCAGTGCAAACAGTGGCTGATGCTTTGGATGTGAAAGATTATGTGACAATACCGGAAGCACATCGCGCTCGTGCAGCAGCCTTTATAATAACAGCAGCGGAAGGAGCAAATTTACATCTAGATAATTTACGAAATCGTCCCCAAGATTTTGACCCTGCAACTCGTGATAGATTTCTTGCAGGTGCTTTAATTCCTAGTAGCTGGTATATCCAAGCGCAACGTTTTAGGAGATGGTATCGCGATAAAGTACGAGAAGTATTTGCAAATGTCGATATAATCCTCGCACCCACTACCCCTATTTCTGCACCACTAATTGGTCAGCAGACAATGATATTAGATGGGGAGGAAATTTTAGTTCGTCCTCACTTAGGATTATTTACCCAACCATTATCTTTTATCGGTTTACCAGTTTTATCTGTACCAATTCAACGTCCCAATGCTTTACCGTTAGGGGTACAGTTAATAGCTGCACCTAAAAATGAAAAATTAATTTTGCAAGTCGCAGCTGTTTTGGAAGCAATGGGAGTTGTTTCTGCTCACAGTTGATTAAATCCACGAGGGGAGCTATTTTTCTTTTTTTTGCTCACTTTTGCTTTCTCTTTTGATTTTTCATTAGCTCCAGAACTACGACCAAAACCTTTAATTTCAGGTTTAATTTCTTCTACAACTTCTTCTACGACCTCATCTTTTGGTTCAACTTCAGGTTCAACAAAAATAGTAACTTGCTCTTCAGGAATTAACTCTTCAACAACAGCCTCTACTTGAACTTCTTCTGGAGTTATTGTTTCTTCAGGAATTAGCTCAGCCTCTATTTCTTCTTCCACAGAGACGGTTGTTTCTTCGGCTGTAGGTTCGGGTACTTGTTCTACCTGTGTTTTTTCCACAACAGGCATATTTATTTCCGGAGCTATAGGTTCAGGTTGTTGTTCAATCTCTATTTCTGTCGGTTCATTGATTTCTTCTTCAAACTCAACTCTAACTTTTGTTTCTTCTGGAGTTACAGCAATCTCTTCTGGTTGAAACTCTTCTATGTCATCGTCCGACACACCTAAATATCCTCGAACATTATCCCAATTTCCGACAATATCTTCGCAAACTGCTTTAGCAGCGAAAGCACTTTTAATTACACCAGCAGACTCAGAGGCTTTTAAATTAATTAAACAAGACACTATGAAACCATTTAGTTCCTCATGATTTTGTGTAAATAATTTCAGTTGGTTAGTTAGCGCAGCAATACAATGTTGCCGAGAATCACTATGCTTTCTGGCAATTTCTCCTAAACTATTAATTGCAGTAGTCCTAGGGTAAACACTGTACTTAGAGTCAGATAAATAACCACTTAGGGGCTTAATCGCCGTAGAGCCAATCATGCCATATACTTTTGGTAGCTCTTCACTCACCCAATCATTATCTTCAACTTCATGGAATAATGACATTAATGGCTCAATCGCAGCTTCCGCATGTAACTGCCCTAAAGCACGCCACGCATGAACTCCAGCAGATGTTTGAGGATTTTCTTCATCAGCCTCATGCAACTCTTTATCAACCGCCATCTTGATTAAATCGGGAACATGCTGCGAATCCAGACCTAATTCTGTGATATAATTGGGCCAGTTATTTCTGGTTTCGTAGCAATCACCGAAGGACAGCAATTTATCTACAGGTGGTTTAAAAGAAGTTGAGTTTGTCATTTGGAATAATCTTGTTAAAACGCTAAGTGTCAGGTTTCGGTTAATTTTGCACTATAGCTATCATTTCTATAAACTACAAGGTGGGGATTGCCCATATTCCATGCTAGCAAGGGTGATGTTCTTTCTGTGCGATTGTATAGATTTGTAAATCAAAAAGATAAAATACTTTACCCGTGAAGAATATTTTATCAATGCTTTAGATACCAGGAACGAAAAAATCCTTTATTTGAGTATTGTATCCACCAAATTCTTCAACGTACTCAACAATAGAAGTGCCAAATGGGTCAGAACTTACTTTGCCTTTAACCAAAAGTTCAGCCAAACTATCTGGACCTTTTAAATGCGCTCCTGCTAAAACACCAGAAAGGGTAATTGTAACTGTTTTGGACTTTCCTCTATCATTAAAGGTTATTTTCTTACCAAGATAGTTATTTAGCGACTTTTTTTGTTTTTTCAATATATTATTGATATCCTGAAAATATACACTGAATGCTTCTCGAATCGCGACTTCCTGAGCATCAGGAGAATTAAGAAATTTTTCTTTACTGTTAATACCACGCTTCCCAGTCCAAGTACCTCTCCAATAATTCTTGTCTGCACCTCCTCCATAAAAAATGCCTTTTGGTTTGTAATACCCTAAACGCTTTAATAAAACTTCTGCAAATTGATATTTACCAAGAAAACCCAACTGTGGATTTATGAACTGATACTGTTTAGGGTTTCCTGTTGGTAAACCTGTTTCACGTACACCAATAGCTTCCAATAGCTCCCTAAAATCCCCTTTGCTCGTAATAGTTTTTTGTTTAAGAGTAATCGCTACTACTGTTTGAGGTTTTGAAGCGGGAATCTTATTTAGATTACCATTAGCGAAAAATAGTTGAGCAGTTAGGAGTAGTTCGGTATACATTATGGTAGAGATAAACAAATTAATTTTGATTTTAAACCTAATTTTTTTTCTCTGTAACGACTGTATTAATTGTGTATCTATAATATCTAAACGTATATTTTATAAAAATTGAGCAAAAAATAGACAGTTTTTGAACTGGAAAATGAACAACAAGTTCTGACAAACTATGACCAAAAGGTTTACGTACTAAGTTTAGTTATGCTTAATAGTCAATAGCTAGCTAGGTATAAAATCTTTCAGAATCGCAATACTCTTCTAGGACGCTAACCAAAAAGCGTCCTTTACTTTGCATACATCTCAAAGGATGTTTGAAAAGTATCAATATTAACCAATAGCCTAAAGCCTCTTGCAATGCTTTACCAACCTTTACAGCAAAACTAGCAGGTTAACTAACATCTTGCACCGATAATGTTAGCGTCATAGTAATTACTAAGTTTACTTCAGTATGGTCATCCCTTTCCACGACGACCGCCAGGGAATAAATTCCCTGTCTAAAAGCTAAAGTCCTCTAAAGAGGACTAGAAATAAGGTTATATTATAAGTGTTAATTTTAAGACTAAAGATATTTTCAATTAGTTCTATATACGTAAAGCGCAAGATATACTGCAAACGGCTTAAATATAGAACCCCTCTCCAAACCTCTCCCCGTTGACGGGGAGAGGTTGAAGAACTGAATTTTGGCACTTAAAAAGTAGAGTTATTAGCCGTTTTGAGTATATCAGTTAACACACAAACGTTGGCTTTTATATTTGGTTCTTAGTAGCGCTTTCACAATAGGCTGTTGACTTTGATGGGTTTTGAGCATTTTTTGTTCATGCTCTTTTGATGTCAACTCTTTTGTCAGCTAAAAGCTTAATAAAAATTGGGATGCTCCTAAATATTTTTAGATTTTAAAATCATGATGAACATAAATTAAAAGATAAGTTATAGCAAATAAATTATTTAAAGCATGTAAATATATAGCTAATATTGTTGAACCAGTCTGAATGCGAGCAATACCAAAAAATATACCACTACAAAACGTTAATAATTGATAGTATAAATTGTAATGAAAGTGCGTAATCGCAAATAAAAAGGAACTAATAAGCAAAGCACCAACTGTTCCGAAACGAGAATTGGCTATCCCAGGAATCATAAAGCCTCGATATAAAAGTTCCTCATATATAGGCGCAAAAATAACTCCATAAGCATACAATACTGGTATAAAAAGATGTTCTTTATAACCTTTCATTATCTCTAATTGTAAGGGTGGTTTAGTTAAATAAAGGAAAAGTAATTCTATGAAAATATACAGTACTAATAAAATACTCCAATTCCTGGTTTGCTTAAAATTTAATTTTTTGATGCCTAGATAATCGATAAAATTGATTCTTGGATAACCTTTAATACAAATAATCAAAACAAAAGTGGTAGCACTTGCAGAAAATATTCCTACAATATCACTAGCTAAGTTATTTGTATAATAAATCAAGTCTAAAGATAAAAAATTAAATAATATGGAAAGAGCTAAAGAAGTAAGATATCCAAATATATAAAAATTTAAAACAAAAAATAGAGACCCAAAAATTGTTTTAACGGGACTAATAGTAATAAAACCTTGTTTATATCTCATTTTACTGTGTTATCGATTTTATTAAATTAGTACAATATATCTGCTGATTGTAACGAGCATCAATAGGGAATGTACGTAACTAAAACTAATTGACTACAGGCTGTAGGTTGCGTGACCTTTAGCACCCTCTTTTATCCAGTTGAAAGGGAGCTAGCAATTTTTTTCTAGTTAACCGAGTAGTATTGGGATGAGTGGAGACGTGACATTTTACGTCTACCAGTATATAGCCAAGTTTGCCAAGAAATGCGGAAAATGTAATATTACTGCTGTAGAAACTAAAAAGGATAAAGAAAAGACGTGATACCAGACAAAAGGGAAGTGTGAGGGAAAAATGCTAGAAAAAAATTTAGAGCAAATCTATAAATATCCACGCACCCACCATATCGAAGGTTCGCGTCTACAACCGGGAGATGAAGACCTCGATAGCGTACCTTTTAGCACAATAGCTCAGCAATATGTAGTAGTTGAAGAAAAGGTTGATGGAGCAAATGCAGCCATTAGCTTTAGCGAAGATGGTCAAATTCGATTACAAAGTCGGGGACACTATTTAACTGGGGGACCGCGAGAAAAGCATTTTAATTTGTTTAAACAATGGGCTAATTGCCATGCTGCTTCATTGTGGGAAAAATTAGGAAGTCGTTATATTCTTTATGGAGAATGGCTTTATGCTAAGCACACAGTATTTTACGACGCTTTACCTCATTACTTTTTAGAATACGATGTATTAGATTTAGAAACAGAAGAATTTTTCAGCACTGTTAATCGTCAAAAGCTACTAGCTGGATTACCTTTAGTTTCAGTTCCTATACTTTTTGCAGGCAAAATCCAATCACACAAACAACTTATTGGACTATTAACCGAATCGCATTATATACGTCCTGGTCATATGGAACGCTTGCAACAACTTTGCCAAGAACAAGGACTTGACGTAGAGCGCTCCCTCAAACAAACCGACCAAAACACACTAATGGAAGGGTTATACATCAAAGTTGAACCCGGAGAAACCGTCACTGCTCGTTATAAATACGTACGTCCTAGCTTTTTAACCACAATGTTGCAATCAGATGGACATTGGCTCAATCGACCAATCATACCGAATATCCTGTGTCCTGAGGTTAATTTATTTTAGAGGGTGTTTATAAATGCAATATTAAGCTTAATTCGTACCATAAGCCAGGGAATAAATTAAGAGTCTGAAAGCTAAACTCCTCTAAAAGAGGACTAAATGACACAGTAAAAAATGGATATTTTACAAAATTTAAGAGACTTCAAAAAATCTTATTTGTTATTAGTCCTCTTTAGAGGACTTAAGCTTTCAGACAGGGAATTTATTCCCTGGCTTGTGGTATAAATAGTGCATTATTTTTTATTTATAAACACCCTCTTAGTAAAAAAACTTTTTTCCTCTTCACCTTTTGCTTAATTCCATGATTACCTCTGTTAATTGTACCTCTTGGTCATTTCCCTATTGCCCAAAAGAAAGCGACTGGTTAATAAATTGGTCAGCTTTAGAAGCAGAATTCGATTGGCTACGGTCTCTAGCTGATTGTCCCCAAAATCCCCTTTACCACGCGGAAGGTAATGTGTTAATACATACTCGCATGGTATGTGAGGCACTTGTCTCTTTACCTAAATGGCGGGACTTAAATGAAACTAAACGTTCTGTATTATTTGCTGCTGCTCTTTTACATGATATAGCTAAACCTGTTGCTACTCAGCTAGGAGAAGACGGTGTAATTACATCATTAGGACATGTAGCCTTGGGAGCAAAAATGACACGTCAGATTCTTTGGGATTTGAATGTGCCAATGCGCGAACGAGAAACTATTGTTTCTTTAGTAAAATATGGTAGCTTACCGTTATGGTTTTGGGACAAACCCTATCCCGAACGAACAGTCATCAAAACCAGCCAAATTATAAGCTGCGATATGCTTGCACTTTTGGCTGAAGCGGATGTAAAAGGACGCCATTGTGATGACCAAGCACAGTTGTTAGAACGTATCGAATTTTGGAGGGAGTTTTGTCAAGAGAATAATTGCTTATATCAACCACGACCATTTTCATCTGGTCACAGTCGATTTATTTATTTCCAAAAAGAAAACGGCAACCCAGATTATGAAGCTTACGATGATACCAGTTTTCAAGTTGTTTTGATGTCTGGGTTACCTGGGTCTGGTAAAGATACATGGATTCAAGAAAAGCTCCCCAACTGGCAAGTAATTTCTCTCGATGAATTGCGTTGCAAGATGAACATTTCCCCAGATGATGACCAAGGTATAGTCGCTAACGAAGCCAGAGCAATAGCTAAAGAATACATGAGAGCGGGAAAATCTTTTGTTTGGAATGCAACTAACCTAAGTCATCAATTACGTTCCGGGTTAATTAGATTATTTTCTAGTTACAATGCAACTATTAGAATCGTTTATCTAGAATCCCCTTGGGAAGAATTGCTAGAACGCAATCGTAATCGTCAAGCCAAAGTGCCAGAGACAGTACTTTATCGGATGCGAAATCGGTTGGAAGTACCTGAAGTAATAGAAGCGCAGCAAGTAGATTGGTTTGTGGATTAAAGAAGAACCTCACCCCCAACCCCTCCCCGTAAACGGTAGCCCTGCTTGCGGGGAGTCACCGTTGGGGGGTGGGGTTACTTATACTGGCACGAGAAAAATATCAGCGCTTCTATTAAAGTTTTTGCTGTGAGGAATTGCTAGCTAAACTATATTCTTTAGGAAGAGGATTAGCAATTGAATCAGCATTGAAACCTAACCCTTTTGACGCAATCGCAGAAGAAGCAGTCGCATCCGGTAAAACTCTAACTATATTTGCAAAGGTATCTTTCAAGATAGCCAAAATATCAGTTTTACCTGAACGGACTACAGTATCTCTATTATCTTGAGAGATTGTGACCTGAGCGGGGTCAGAGACTAAGATTGTATCGTTGTTTCCATAACCATAAATTGTTGCAATACCAGCACCTGTATTAAAAGTAAAGCTATCGTCGCCAGAACCAGTGTATACAGTATGATTATTACTTCCGCTTAAACTAATTTGATTATTGCCCTCGCTAGCATAAATTGTGGTGTTACCTCCAAAGGCTTTAATAATGTCATTACCAGAGCCAGTATAGAGAGTATTAGTATTGTTAGAGCCAGACAATTCAATTGTGTTCCGACCTTCACCAGCGTAAATCAAGTAATTACCATCAGTCCCAGATGTTGTAATAAAGTCATCTCCAGAGCCAGTATATACAGTACTATTCTTACCAGATACACTTATATAATTTTTACCCTCTCCAGCATAAATTAAATTAATCGCATTCACCCCGTAAGCGGTAATCTTGTCATCACTAGAACCAGTATAAACTGTATTGCTTATACCTGATACATCTACAATATTTTTACCTTCGTTAGCGTAAATTAAATTAACTGCATTTACTCCAGAGGCTGTAATTATATCATTACCAGAACCAGTATAAGACGTATTGCTTATACCAGATAGATTTACAATATTATTACCTTCGTTAGCGTAAATTAAATTAATCGCATTCATCCCAGAAGTGGTAATTATATCGTCACCGGAGCCAACATAAACTGTATTGCTTATACCAGATATATTTACAGTATTATTACCTTCATTGGCATAAATTAAATTATTACCCCTGCCAAAAGTTATAATCGTATCATTTCCTGAACCAGCATAGACCGTAGTATTAATACCAAATAGACTTACAGTGTTGTTACCTTCCCCAGCGTAGATAACATTGTCTCCCCAAAAGTCGTCCCAAAAATTGTCATTGTAACCAGCTATTATCCAATCGTTCCCTGAACCAGCATAAATTGTATTGCTGCCGCCAAAATCTCTAATATAGTTATTTCCTTCACCAGCATAAATAGTATCATTACCTATACCAGTACTAATAACATCGCTCCCAGAGCCACTGTAAATTTCATTGTTTCCTGCATCAGAACGAAATTGTATAGATATGATTCCTTTCTCTGCATCTAATCCAACAAAACTGACACCAGCCAAAATTATATTTTGTCCTTCACCACCGTAAACTTTATTGTTACCACCCTCAGCAGTAATGAAGTCATTTCCATCATCACCAAAAACAACCGAACTGCTGCTTATCGCAGATTTCTGGTTGTAAGTCACACCAAGAAAAGTTATAGTCATTTTCCTCTAGCTGTATTATTTATAAATTATTTTTGAGATATTTTCTCCCCGTTTATGGTAGACAAATGCCCGATAATTATGTTCCAACGACTTAATTTATCTGCGTAACTTATCTCATCAATAATAGCCCGTATAATATACAACTCAATTTCTAAGGCATTTTCCGGATTTGTGCAGTGAAGTTACTTATTTTTTTTATGAAGTTTCTGTAAAAACAACGATATAGAGCCTAAATGTCTTGTTGTACAAGAAATTCAGACCCTATTGAAAAAATAAAGAAACTTGAAATTACAAAGCTTTTTCTATATACTCCTCTTCTTGAACTAGATTAGCCCTGTATTAAGGTTCCAGCTAGCGCTGAAATCGTAGCTTTGAGAAGAACCACCTGTGCTGCTGTTAGCTGGAGCTTGCCAATCTACAGTTAAATTACCTATTGCGCTTACGGAAGTAGTAAGTCCAGTGCCACTAACACCCAAGGAAATACCACCTGTGGCTTTTACAGAACCAAGCCCTTCACTATAGTCTATGGTCACAGCACTAATTTGAGTCTTCTTTAGTACTGCTAATAGGTCATTACCTGTTCTAATTAAAGTATCTCCATTGTTAGAAGTAACGCTAACACTTGTTGGGTCAATGCCTGCTAAATTAATACGGTCGTTCACACCATACCCAGTAATAGTAGTGACACCAGCACCAATTCCTAAAAAGAATGTATCTTGACCACTACCAGTAGTTATTGTGTTATTTCCACCACCAACATAAATGGTGTTGTTACCTGCACCAGCATTAATATTATTATCGCCATTCCCAACAATGATTAAATCGTTACCCGAACCTGAGTTAATAGTATTGTTTCCTGCTTCAGCGTAGATGAAATTGTTTCCATTGCCAGCGTTAATGGTGTCATTACCATCACCAGTCGAAATTACATCATTACCTGTACCAGTAGTAACGTTATTAAGACCTTTCCCAGCGTAGATTAAATTGTTTCCGCTACCAGCGTTAATCCTGTCATTGCCATCACCAGAAATAACGACATCATTCCCAGCAGTTGTAGTAACTTGATTATTTCCCTCACCTGCATAAACAAAATTCTTTCCATCACCTGCGTTTATGATATCGTCACCGCTACCAGCTACAATCGCGTCATTACCTGTACCAGTTGTAATATTATTATTTCCTGCACCTGCATAAATAAGATTTTTACCATTGCTGGCGTTAATAATATCGTTACCATTACCAGTCAAAATGACATCATTTCCCGTGCCAGTTGTAACATTATTATTTCCTGCTCCTGCATAAACAAAGTTGCTTCCATTGCCAACTGAGATGGTATCATCACCTGTACCAGAGACGATAAAGTCATTGCTTGCGCCAGCGGTAACTCTGTTTGTACCGTTACCAGCAAAGACAAAGTTACTTCCTTCACCAGCGGAAATTATATCGTTATCGTCACCAGTAGCAATAATATCCCTACCACTTGTTCCTGCTACATTACCATTACCTCGAATAACGGGAAGACCAGGTGTATTGAGGAGTGTGTTAGCTGTATTGGTGATGAAACCATCCACCATACCAGTTAAAATATCTTCATTATTAATTTGAGCAGTTGTACTCGCAATTAAGCCGATTGCAAAATCTGGATTACTAGTACTGACTGGAATGACTAAATCATTTAAAGTCAATGTACCTTCTAGCTGAGTATTGTAAAAGAAGACTCCATTACGCGCACCAAATTGTAAACGGGCTTCACCGTTGATAGCTACTTTTTGTTGATTTACTGTCATTTGCTTATCCAGGTTGTAATAGGGGTCTTGGGGGACAAAGAAGAAGAAGGTTTTGCTCGAATATCGCAGTATGCCCTGGTTATTTATGAGATAAATTAGTTATCCTAATCTTTTCGTGTTAGCACTAGACTTATTTTATACTCTTGTCAAAGCATGAGTACGGCTAATTTATGAAGCTTCAGATTTTTAATGTAAAACTTTGACCTTAGCAAATGTAGAGACATTACATGTAATACCTTCCACTTTAACTTTGGTACAAATCCCTAGATAAGAGACGCGATAAATCGCCGTCTCTACAGATTTTATTTGTATCAGGCATTTTGTGAAATGGTATAATATCTGTACAGTTCCCTACTTCCCACTCCCTACTCCCCACTCCCCACTCCCAACTTAAGCTTTGGAATCACTAAAATCTCTTAACTTAATCAGCATAAGGTTACTGAAAATTAAGGGAACACCAATGATTAATGTCGCAAAACACATGGAAGCCATTTTAGGCTTGTTGTTTTGTAATTCTTTCAGCCCCCACTTTAAGTAATGGACGAATTGAAAGTAAACAAGACCAATCAAGCTATTACGAACATAGTTTTGTTTATGCTTGGTCATGTAATATGCCAAATCTATAGCGCGTTTAGGAATACGTTTGATTTCGTCTGCGATGTTAACTAGTCTTAGCGGATGGTCAACACGAGCTTCTGGAATAAAAGCAATCGTAGTCAGAGATAGAATACGCTCTCTCAGGTCGGAATCTTCACACATCGTTATATAGTTAATATCAAATCCCCCTATTTCTTCAAACAACGAACGTAATATAGCAATATTGGCTGACCAGAAACAGCCACCATCTATATTTTCTGGTGCATCAATGGGGTCTTGGCTAAAGTCACCAGTTGGATAAATAGAACCTTCTAGAGCTAAGGATGAACTAGTTATGGCTTCAGCGTAACTCTGGAGCCAATTCGGCTGTGGTAGACAATCATCGTCTGTGAATACTAGCCATTTACCAACTGCATATTTAGCTCCGCTGTTGCGATTTGCTGCTGCACCTTTGCATGGTCCGGCTACCCATTTTACCCAAGGGTACTGCTTGTGAATCATTTCTTGTGCTGTTGTTGTCTGACCATCATCTGTAACAATGACTTCGTATTCTTCTGCGGAAAAGGTTTGAATTCCAGGTGCAATTAAATCTAGGCATTTTGCTAGGGTATCATTTCGATTACAGGTAGGAATAATGACGCTAAAGAGAATACTACTCATGATTTGGTCTCCAATCAAGTATTTACGCTGCATAAATCAGCAATCTTGTTTACCTAAGTCATCAGATTTATTACTTACAATCCGAAGGCTCTAGTTTCACTTGATTCTTTATTTATCTGCACTTATGGATGAATTGACATATATTAGCAAACCGCTAAGATACAAAGATGCCAAAATGCCAAAATGTTTAAAGAAAAGGAAAAGAAGTTCATGAATAATTTTGGAGTTTTATATGTAAACAAAGGTTTGTTCTCTTTAGGTTTGTTAAGTGTAATTTAGTTGAAAGGAATAAGCGTGAAATTATTACTAAACTACTTGTTGAATAGAGTAAACGAGTTTTTATGTATCGAATATAAATTTAATATCTATTTTATTTTAAGAAATATAAAAATTAAATGAATTTAGCTTTGGCTGAAGAGAAATCAAAGTAAACACATTTTAAAGTGGCACACTTAATATTGATTATTTAATTAATGTATGGACTAGGAAATACATAATACTTGAATTTACAAAAGGGGGAAATACTTTTAGTCCCCCCTAATTAGAGCCTTAAACTAGTAAAGCTTTAAACTACTACAGGAATACTGTAACTACCACTAAAGCCAAAATTCTTGGTGAAACTTTCTGTTGCAACAGTTAAAGTACCTGTGACATCGATAGTAATAGGATTGTTTGCATCACTTATATCGGTTTTGGAAATATCACTCTCAACTGTGACAGAGCCAAGTCCTAATCCATAATTTAGGTTGACAGCATTTGTATCAGTTGTCTTCAATACCGCGATTAAATCATTACCTGATTTGATTAAGGTGTCTCCCATATTAGAGGAGATACTAACGCTTTTCGGGTTTATACTTGCTAGGTTAATGCTGTCGCTTGCATCATAGCCAACAATAGTTGTGATTCCAGCCCCAAGACCTAAAAAGAATTTATCTTTACCGTTGCTGGTATATATAGTGTTATCGCCAGCACCTGCGTAAATAGTATTGTCACCAGCACCTGCGTTTATATTATTGTTGCCGTCACCAACAATAATTAAGTCGTCACCAGAACCAGAGAAAATATTATTGTTTCCCCCCGCTGCATAAACAAAGTTTTTTCCTTCACTGACCTGGATGTTGTCGTTTCCATCACCCGTAACTACGACATCATCACCCCCAGCAGTAATAATATTATTGTTTCCTTCCAAAGCATCAATAATGTTTCTACCATCACCGACGCTAATGCTATCATCCCCATTGCCAGTAAAGATAAAATTATCACCTCTATAGGCTACAACTTTGTTATTTCCATTACCAGCATCAATCAGGTTTCTACCTTCGTCAGCTTGAATAATATCATCTCCATCACCAGTGAAAATGAAATCATTGTTTATTCCAGTAACAATATTATTGTTTCCACCACCAGCATTAACATAATTCTCTCCGTCAGCAGCGCGAATTATGTCGTCGCCGTCCAAGCTGACGATTAAATCATTTCCTTTGCCAGTAACAATATCATTCTTTCCATCATCAGCAACGACAAAGTTATTTCCATCTCCGGCACGAATTATATCGTCTCCGTCAAGAGTGGTGATTTTATCATTGCCCGCACCAGTAATAATCTCATTCTTTCCTCCACCAGCATCAATGTCGTTACTACCTTCTCCAGCCCAGATTTTGTCATCACCATCTCCGGTAATAATAAAATCATCACCTGAACCTGTGTTGATATCATTCTTGCCATCAGTAGCAGCAATGGTGTTGTTTCCATCTCCAGCACGAATATAGTTATCACCATTTAGCGTGATGATTTCATCATCACCATTTCCGGTAAAAATATAATTGTTTCCGCCTAAGTCAATAATACTGTTATTGCCATCACCTGCATTAATCCAGTCGCTCCCATCTAGAGTAGCAATTGTATCATCGCCAGCATCAGTACGAATATTATTGTCTCCACCTCCAGCAAAAATTCTATTGTTACCATTACTAGCGTAAATTCTGTCGTTACCACTACCTGTGCCAATTATGTCATCGTCTATGCCTGTAACAATATTATTATTTCCATTACCAGCAGAAATATCATTGACACCATCACCAGCGTTAATAACATCATCACCTTCAAGTGTATCAATTAAATCATCTCCACTGCCAGAAGTAATATAGTTATTTCCATCACCAGCATAGATAAAGTTATTGCCATCGCTAGACTGAATGGTATCGTCACCATCGCCAGTGATAATAGCATCATCATCTTTGCCAGTCACAATATTATTGTTACCTTCACCAGCATTAATGAGATTTATCCCGTCACCAGCACGAATTGTATCATCGCCGCCAAGAGTAATTATTTTATCATTGCCTCTGCCGGTCACAATAGTATTGTTTCCACCTCCAGCTTTGATATAGTTATTTCCATCTCCAGCCCAAAGATTGTCGTCCTCATCACCAAGAGAGATGACTTTATCAAACTCATCGGCAGCAAGTTGTGTCACAGCTTCACTAGGTGACATCAAGTTATTAGTTGCGTCAAAATCTGTTTTAGGGTTTTGACTTGCTGTTGATTCTTTTTTATTGGTAGCCATTTATTTGCTCACCCAGTAGTAAGGTTTACAGGTATTGATGCCAAAGAAACTTTCGGTAGAGACAACCTGTGCTTTTCTTACAGTTATAGCAAATTTCGTATTTGCTTTAAGTAAAATTACTATACCTTTTTATAGAGTTTATGTGTATAAAAAATGAGGCTGCTTCATGAAGTTTGCCAATTTTAATGTAAAATTTTCATTAAATACTATATAATTTTATACAATTACACTCTCTCCTCATCTAGAGAGCGCAGTTAAAGAAATTATACATTGGGGAAACTGACGCTTTAAAGCTGCAAATACTGGACAAGCTGCTTGTGCTTGTAAATTTTCTGGCTTGCTCCAGGCAAATGGCGCCTTTTGGGCTGCAGACATCCAAAGTAGGCGTTTTGCTCTTGTCATCGCAACATAAAGTAGTCGATATTCTTCTGCGGTTTTGAGATATTTGGACTGTTCCCAAGCTTCGATGACGTTGGGTAATACTACTTGTTTATGTAATGCTGCACGAATTTGAGCGCGAGCTACTTCTGATAGGGTAAAGTCACCCAAAAACTTTCCTTGAGGTGGAACCCAAAATTTTCCTGGTATTAGGTTCTCGTGTAAAAAAGGTATAAATACGTAGTCCCAATCTAGCCCTTTGGCTTTATGCATGGTAATTATAGTTAATTGGCCAGGACGGGTGTAACGTGCTTCGATATCGTCTGTTTCTACTCCTTCAAAACGCTCGGAACTAACTATTTCGCTTAATGCTCCCAACATCGCTCCCATTGAACTGTTTCCAGCTATTTGCAGGTTGACTCGCTCTGACAGTTTATCTGCTGTTGCTAGTTCTGCTTGGTCGTACTCTAAGGTTAGGGCTATAAAAGAAATTAGTTGGTAAAGAGGTAGTTCCATTCGAGCACGAAGTAGATTTCGGCACAACTCTCCAGGCTTTTTGGCTGATTCTGCTAGCGGTCGAGATAATGGGCCTGGGTACAAAAATTCTTCTGGAAGACTTGCGAGAGCGTTTAGGTCTTGGGTTTCTATTAACCGTCGCTTCACAAAAACTTCTAAAGCTGATTTTAGATAATCTGACGAATGAGGGCGATCGCAAAATTGTAGCAGTGCCAAAATTTCTTCTGGAACATGGGAGCGACGTTCTTGTTCCCCTACATCGTAAAATGGGATTTTGTGTTCTTTACAAATAGGAGCAAGGAATTCTGATAGCCAACGTCCTTGTCGGTTTTCCCGTACTAAAATAGCAGCACTAATTTTATTTTTATTTGCATCTTGAGTTTCTTGTGCATCTTGGGCAAATAACTCAATAATTCTTGCGGACAATAATTCTGCAGTATGATGAATATCACGGGGAATATATAATTCTAACCCACCACCAACTGCTTGCGGATTAGTATCATCAGAGCGCTGGTTGGACTCAACAAGGCGAATTTTTTGGGGACGAAACGGTAAAGGATGTTTAGCTGAGGTTATTTGCTGCTGGATTTTTTGTTGCTGAGCATTAACCCAATCGAGCGTGAAATTCGCTGCTTCGATAATAATTCTGGTGCTACGTCCAGCTTGTTCCATCGTAACTAAGCGATTTTGAGCTTGACATTGTTCGCAAAACTGCCGGAAATAAATTGGGTCAGCAGGAGTAAAAGTAGAGTTAATTGCTTGGTTTGGGTCACCAACACGAACTAGGTTAATAGAAGCATAAAGATTATCATTATCATTTATTGAATTAGATATCCGACTTTCGGGTTCGCTAGCGAGAATAGATAATAGCTGAGTCTGAAGCGGACTTGAGTCTTGGGCTTCGTCTTCAAATACAGCAAAAACTTGATTTTGCTCGATATGTCTAGCGTTTGGATTTGCTAACACCCGCAGAGCTGCTAAAATCATATCGTCGTAGTTAATAAACTCGCGCTCGCGCATTAAAATTTCATATTGCTCGTATAGAGAAGCTGCAACAGCTAATATTCCATAATCATCCGTGGTTGCAGTGCTTAAATTACGTAAATCCTGAGGGGACAAACCAGAACTTTTAGCTTCATGGATTACCATTGTTGCTAAATCTGGTAATACTTCTGTTCTTAGTACTGATTGACGACGCAATCTTTCAGTTTCTTCACCGTCAAATTGGATACCTTCGATTAATCGGCTATAAACTCTTGGATTGCTTGTAATCCACTGTTCTACAGTACTTCTAATAAAACGGTGACTTTGATTAGGGGTAATTAAGGTAACATTTTCTAAATCCAAACCGGACAAATTGGGGTAACGACTTGCGATATTTAGGGCTAAACCATGTAGCGTATGAACTACAAAACCGGAAGGGGGTAAGGAAAAATATTCGCGTAAATAATAACGAATTTTAGCTTTAATATTAGCAGCTGCGGAACGGGTAAAGGTGACAACTACTAATTGTCGTCGAGTATTTTTTGATGATTTTATAGCTTTTTCATATTGACGGGAAATTGCTATTGCAGCAGCAGCAGCCATACCAGTAGACTTCCCAGCACCGGGAACCGCTGAAACAGCTAAAGGTCCGGACTTCCAATCAGCCATTTGTTGCTGTCCGCTCCTGAGGCTGTTACGGATGCTAACAATTGCAGCTTCCCTAATAGCCGAAAAGGAAGATTGTTGAGATATTTCACCTGAGGGAGGATTTTGTGGCACTTGACGGGTAAAATTATCGTCTAACATACAAAGTTCTAATTTTTTGATTAGGAGTTTTGAATTTGCTTTTTCTCAGCCATAGATATGGAAGTTTACCAATATATACAGATTTCTTTGTTATTGATTCTAAAGTCTTTTATTGTAATTGACTCAGGATAAATAAATAAAGCCTTATTTTTTTCCTCCTTGCTTCTTTGACAAATTGCATCATAAATAGATTAGCTTGTCGCTAAATCATGAAAAATCGCAGATTTTATTTGCATCATCTGGGTGTGTTTTTGGTGATAGCGCTAGGTACAGTCCTACGCTTTTGGAATTTAGACCTAAAACCGTTGTGGCTGGATGAGATAATGACAGCCATCTTTAGCTCTGGGAAAAATTACCAAGACTTTCTTCTGGGTATCGTGTTCTCCCCTGAGCAATTACAAAAGTTGTTTACATTCCAAGGGGGAAAGACTTGCGGAGATATTGCCCAGACTGTTGCGGTTCAATCGACTCATCCACCATTATTTTTTTGTGTGATGTACAGTTGGTTGGAACTGACGATTCATAATGGGCAAAATTGGGTAAGTACATTGCGAACCTTACCAGCATTATTTGGTGTAGGGTCTATTATCGGAGTTTACTTCGTTAATCGAATCGCATTTGGAGCTACCGAAGGTTTAGTTGCAGCAGCAGTGATGGCTGTTTCACCGTTCGCTGTTTACCTTTCTCAAGAAGCGCGACATTATACAATGCCGATGTTGCTAGTTACATTAGCTTTAATTGGGCTAATGCAAATTCAACAAAGCTTAGAAAAATATTCCCGAATCAGGTTTTGGGTATGGGTGGAGTGGGCAATCATTAATAGTATAGGCATTTATGTCCACTATTTCTTTGTTTTACCTTTTGTAGCGCAGATTATAACCATAGCTTTACTAATTTACTGGCGACGAGATAAAATTAAGCATCAACGAGCAATATGGCTGAGCTTAATTGTGTCAACTAGTAGTGTAGTGATTAGTTTCCTTCCCTGGTTGCCGATAATGTTGAGCCATTTTCACCGTTCGGAAACTGATTGGTTATCACCCCCCCAACATATTGTTCCTTTTTTTAATACTCTAATTAACTCGTTGTTGATGGTGATTTCTTTACCAGTGGAGAATCAACCATTACCGATAACGATAATCAGCGGTTTGTTAATGCTTGTTTTCGGTATATGGGTAAGTCGGCAAATTTTTAGAGGATTAAAACAACTTTGGCAAACACCAAAAACTCACTTAAGCACTTTTACGCTATTGACTTTTTTGGCTGTAGTGCAGATAGAAGTGTTTCTTGTGGTTTATTTATTGGCTAAAAACATCACTATTGTCCCACGCTATAACTTTATTTACTATCCTAGTGCTTGCGCTTTAATTGCAGCGAGTTTAATTCAAGTAAAACGATTTAAAATAAATAAAATTCATATTAATTCAGTCATAATTGTGCTACTGGTAGGCTTTATTAGTTCGGTATTTGTTGTCAATAACTTAGCATTCCAAAAGCCTTTTTTACCTGAGAGAGTAGCCCAAAGAATGAATATAGAACCCCAAGTCCCTTTAATGGTCGTAATGGCATACTCCAATTATCAGGAGATTGCGTTGGGTTTAAGCTTTGCTTTGGAACTCAAAAAAATTAGAGATACCACGCAGTTTGTATTTTTTAAAAAAGAACCCAATGTTGTTAGTATAAGAGAAAAAATATCGCGACTACAACCTTTAACCACACCAAAACTGAATTTATGGATTGTTGGTCCAGGTATTGCGAGAGAAGAGTTTATCCCAAAAATAGCATTTTCACCTCAAAATTATTGCACGATTGACCCTCAACAGTACTATGTGCTTGGTGCTCCTTATCAGATGTATCGCTGTAATTAGTAGACTGTTTTTACGTGAGAAGTTTTATCATACTTGTTTTTTACAAACTGTGATTATGAAGTTGAAATAAATCTTCAGTAATATTACTGATTGACAAATGAGACATAATCTTTATTTCACAAATTAAATAAAATTACTGTCTTTTAAGTGAAAACACTGAACCACTTAGCAACTTTCTTAATTTAGACTGGCTTCTTGAAGGGTGGAAAATTTATAAGGGCGCATCTCAAGTCGGTCATGCTAGTGTACAGTTATTGACACCCTTGTAAAGTAAAGGCTAAGTTTGTTGCGGAGATTACCTAAAGTTGAAAATTCTACTTTACATCTCACCCCATACTCAAACACTTTTGACATCCGGAAGTGAGAGTTAGGAAGTGAGAATTATCGAGTAAGTCAAACGTCTATTCGCTTTTGACAGTAGTCAAGTGCATCGAAATTGTGAGTTATTCACCCAAATTATGCTTGATGGGTGATATTGTTTGGCATAGCCTTTTCAAGGCAAGAGTAAGTAAATCATTCAATTAAAATAGACTGTGATTGTAAAACAGTTAATAGCGTTTGTCAATTTGATGTAGCTTAGGCAATATTGTCTGCAAGCTTGTAAGATTTTTGCTGGTATTGAGATGCAATTTGCGTCTTTGATATCAGCTCAGTTGTTTGGCAATAGCAAAAAAAGCCAAAACGGCCTGTATCAAACAGATGCAGGCACACAAGCTTGTGTCTTTAGCACATCAATCCAGTAAACCTTTATACAGAGGAAAGCTAGTGAATTTTCAAGATAAAGATGAGATAAGAAAGCTCTTTGAAGAAGTCTATCCATCGAACGTTATAGCTGGTGACTTATATGGTTACGCTGACATGTACACAGAAGACGCTCTCTGGATAGCACCAGGAGATGTTGTTCGGCGTGGCCCAACTGACATAGCTGAAGGATTTGCAGCGCAAATTGCCAAAAACGAAATTAATCCAAGTTTGACGGCAGAAGAAATCGAAGTAATCGGTGATTTTGGCTATATCGTTGGTGTGTCTGAAGCTAAAATTCGCTCTAGAGATGACAGTGAATCCACCAGGGTAGCTCTTTTTCGGGCAGTATGGTTAATGCGAAAAGAGCAAGGTACTTGGAAGATTGCTCGCCAAATTTGGAATTTATAGTCCTTATTGGGCATAAATCGACAAGTAGAGAAAATTTCTCCAAAAAGTGCCAAGCTCAAGAAAAGGGCGCATTTGTAGTGGATATTTGGAAGCTTTTTAAATTATATGAAGCGCCGTAACCCATCACTCATATAGACTTAATGTTTACTTTATAAATTACCTCTAAGAAGGTGTTTATAAAGTAAACAGTACATAAATATTATAATTCTGTGGTTATCCCTTAAGCACGGTAAAAATTTGACATATAAAATATAAATATACGTAGACAATTGCGTAGCCACTTGTAGCAACTTGCTTTTGTTAAGCGAGGTATATCAAGACTAGTGGGGCTATTAAGCAAAAGGAAGTAATTAACTAATTTATGCACATTATCAAAAAGCCCGTAGAACTGCTGCGTCGTTTCAGAAGGACTATTGGTTACAATGTTTTGGCGTCCGTAATTTTTGTGACTATAAACCCCTTTGTTCTTAGTACGAATGCCCAAGATAATGTTCGCGTAAATACAAATCATCGAAATCCTGGTAATGTTACTAATACTGCAGCTAATCCATTTGCAGGAGCAAAATTCTTCATAGACCCAAATTCTAATGCGAAAAAACAAGCAGATACATGGCGTTTGCAACAACGGACTGTAGATGCAGCACAAATGGATAAGATTGCTAACCAACCTCAAGCAGACTGGTTTGCAAGTTGGAATACAGATATCCAGCAAGACGTAAACAATCGCGTCACTCAGATTACAAATGCAGGAGCTTTACCAGTGTTGGTTGCTTATAACATTCCTAAACGGGATTGTGGGAACTACTCCAGTGGTGGTGCTATTTCTCCAGAAGCTTACAAAAACTGGATTACAAGCTTTGCCAATGGTATAGGTTCGCGAAAAGCAGTAGTAATTATTGAACCAGATGCTCTAGGGTTATTAAATTCACAAAACTGCTTATCGAATGCAGATAAAGAAGCTCGTTTACAACTGATTAACTATGCTGTCAATACCTTCAAATCACAATCCAGAATTTCTGTTTATATAGATGCTGGTCATTCTAATTGGATTAGTCCTCAAGAAATAGCAGAACGTTTAAAAAAGGCTGGTATCGCAAAAGCTGATGGTTTTTCTACAAACATATCTAACTTTATGTTTGTCAATGACGAAATCAAATACGGTCAAACACTATCTAAACTTGTCGGGGGTAAACGTTTCATTATCGACACTAGCCGTAACGGGAATGGTCCAGCATCAGGAAAAGATGCTTGGTGTAATCCGTATGGAAGAGCATTAGGTATTCGTCCCACAAGCCAAACTGGCAACAATTTAGTCGATGCATTTTTTTGGATAAAACGTCCCGGAGAATCGGACGGAACCTGTAACAACGGACCACAAGCTGGTCAGTGGTGGGCAGAATATGCATTATCTCTAGCTAGAGGGGAGTAGGGAGTGGGGAATTACCAATTACCAATTACCAATTACCAATTACCAATTACCAATTACCAATTACCAATTACCAATTACCAATTACCAATTACCAAATACCAAATATAATGCTCTTATTATGAGCATCGCCAAATCTACCCAAAAATCTTACGAGCGTAACCCCGGACAAAATCGTCAGCGTAATAATAATGACTGGCGGTTATTTTTACGCTTGGTTCCTTACGGACGTAAACGCATTAAAAAGCTAGCGTTTGCATTATTGTTACTCTTACCTCTTGCCTTTGCTAATGCGGCACAACCTTTGTTAATTGGACAGGCAATTTCTTTGATACGTCAGGAGCCTAGTTCCTACGAGTTTTTGAGAAATATGTCGCTGACGCAAGCGCTAGGTATTATACAATTTATTCTGCTCGTCACAATCAGCATTAAGCTATCATGTACTGGGTTTCAGGGATATATCGTACAAAAATTGGGTCAAGAGATTACAGCGGAAATCCGTGATGATTTATTTAAACATGTAACCTCTTTAGCTGTACGTTTCTTTGACAGAACCCCTGTGGGTAAATTAATTACCAGACTTACCAATGATGTAGAAGCTTTGGGTGATGTGTTCGCTACTGGTGCAATTGGTATCGTCGCGGACTTGTTTTCCATGCTGGTGATTATGGGTTTTATGTTTTCCGTGCAGTGGCAATTGGCTGTGATGCTATTGTTGATGTTAATCCCTGTTGCCTGGGTGATTATTTTTTTCCAACAGCAGTACCGCAGCGCAAATTACAAATCGCGAGAAGAACTTTCTGTCCTCAACTCCCAACTACAGGAAAATATCGTCGGCATAAATGTAGTACAACTGTTTAGACGCGAGAAATTTAACGCGCAATTCTTTCGCTCTACAAACCAGCGATATCTCGACGAACTTGACAAAAGCATCTTTTTTGATTCTGGGGTTTCGGCTACCTTGGAATGGATTAGTTTAATTGCGGTAGCAGCTGTTCTTTGGGCTGGTGGCTGGTTACTTTTAGGTAAAACCTTGACATTTGGTACATTATCAGCTTTCATTTTGTATGCTCAACGGTTATTTGACCCTTTACAGCAGTTTGCTGAAAAATTTACGGTAATTCAATCCGGTTTTACAGCTATTGAACGAGTTAACGATATCTTAGACGAACCCATAGAAATTCGTGACCGTCTAAATTCTCGGTTATCGTTTTCTTCAGATTTTGAATTAGGGTATATTGACGAAATTATCGAGAAGTTAAATTCCCAAGAAGATGTACAAGAAAATTCTTCACGAGGAGAAATCCGCTTTGAAAATGTTTGGTTTGCTTACAAAGAGGATGATTACGTAATTAAAAATTTAGACTTTATAATTCATCCTGGAGAAAAAATAGCCTTAGTTGGACCGACTGGAGCGGGTAAAAGTACTATTATTCGTTTGTTGTGTCGTCTTTACGAACCTACTAAAGGACGTATTCTGGTTGATGGAATTGATATTAGAGATGTACCCCAAAAAGAACTGCGACGGTATATGGCAGTAATTTTGCAAGATGGTTTTATTTTTGCGGGTAATGTCAAAAATAATATCTCTCTTGGAGATTTTTATGATTTTGAACAAATTGAACAAGCAGCACAACAAACAAACGTTGACCAATTTATTCAACAATTACCCCAAGGGTATGACACCCAACTACGAGAAAGAGGTACAAATATTTCTAGTGGTCAAAAACAACTTTTAGCTTTCGCACGTGCAGTAATTAGAAATCCACAAATTTTAGTATTAGACGAAGCAACCGCTAGTTTAGATGTGGGTACGGAAGCTTTAGTTCAAGAAGCTTTAAATGAATTATTAGTATCGCGTACAGCCATTATTATTGCTCATCGACTTTCTACTATTCGCAATGTTGATAGAATATTTGTCTTGAAGCGTGGTGAATTAATTGAACAAGGAAGTCATGAGGAATTGTTGCTTAAAAATGGTCTTTACGCCACATTACACAGTTTACAAATGCTGGAAAGCGAATAAAAAAGACCCCAACCTTTATTCCTTTATTTCCCCCTTCCCTCATAGGGAAGGGGGGTAGGGGGGTTAGGTCTTTAATAAATTTTGGATTGTATTTTTTCTCAAAAGCAAAACCACAACTTAAAGTACAAAAATAGATTTTTATCAGTGTCAGAAGAACTAAAATAATATATTTTCAAAAATGAAATACGTAGAGTATTCCCCTTATAAAATGCAATCAACTTTAAGCACTTAAAGGTACAAACTTCTTCGCAGATAACCAGATGCTATCAACAGAATATTTCACACACATTAAACTTTCATTTTTATTGCAAGAAGCCTTGACTTCAACCATCTGACTTTCATCTTTAATTAACTTCGCTTGATAACTAAATAAAGAGCCATCAGGTTTTTCCGCTGTTATTTCTGCCAAAATTCTTGTTTGGTCAATATTTTCTTCAATAATTCTGCCCGTAACTTTGTACTGAAACCAATCCCATCCATGACGAAAAATAAGTTCTCTTTCCAAAGCTTGAATGGATTTAGGTAAAACCCCCCAGCCACGGTAGATTTTTTCTAAGCACTTAACATCACCAGTACGAGTTAAAACGGACTTAAAGCTATCTTGCTCCAAAGCACCATAATACCTACCCTCTGGCAAATCTATCGCTGTAGGTGCAAAGCGATGTCCACCTATATGGGTCGATTTCCACATACGAACATTTTCTAAGCCTAATTCATTTATAGTCTCATTAGCATGGAAATAAAAGGGATTTCCGTATCTTGCACAACACTGGTCATGGCTACCGTGGGCACAAACTACGATATCTCTAGTGACACTAGTTGTTACTTCACAATCCGAAGTTTGATTCCAAAGCCATTTTTTCACTACTCCTGCAGCTTGCTGAATGTTTGGGAGTAAAAATTCCTGCTTACTGTATCCGTTCCACAAACCATCTTTACGGTGATAAATTAACAACGTCGTTTGGTCTTTCTTATGAGACTCATTGTTACAAATTAACAAAAACTTAATAGGTATTTTTGCTCGCTTAACTTCTTGTATCATTACCCGAAAATTTTCTGGAACCCATTTAGAATTAAAAGCCTCCGACATCCACGGCTGAGGACATTCCAGCAAGATATAAGTTTGGCAACCTGTAGCAGTTCCAATTAAATCTTCTCCGGCTTTTCTAGAGTGGTCTGAACAAAATAAATTACTCATTTAGCTGTACTTTTTGTATGTTTCACGGACAATAACGATTGCAAAATGCTGTAGTAATTAGTATTAGTGCCAAGATATTCTAGCTATGCACTAGTTGCCAATAGTTCTTCAAAAAATGAGTATATTTCCGTATTTATGTACGTAAAGTAAAGGTAAAAATAACTTACCATTTCATTTTTCGACTTACTTGTTAGATGAGTGTACACTTGCAAAAGTGTCACTTTCATCAAGATGATGGTCAGTTTATATCCATCACTCTTAAGCATTTCCCTGAACTCTAATTGCTTAAATTTAGCTTTTGCTGATTGGGTTTGTTTCTCACCCTGAAACTTCCTCAACTCCATCTGTGACGGTAGAGCGTATGTTGGATTGGCAGACCTTGAACTATAGCAGCCTCTTATATAATTATCACAAATCTTTCTCAATTCAAGATTGTTATTTAAAGTTTTCATTAAACTAGTAAATAAGTTATATTTCATACATTGTTTAATATAAACAGTATCACTTGTGCTACAAGAATGGAATAAATTTATGTCTTTAGAAGTAGGTGATAAAAACTTCTTTTTGTTAAACAGTTTATGCCGCATATGATTTCTAAATCTACAGTTCTTAAGAATAAATTGATGTTGTACTTTATCAAGCCCCAAATATCTATTTGGCTCTCCAACCCTTTTAAGAAATTCTCAATACTATAAGAATTAACTATGTTAACTATAAATAAGGTTGAAAAATATTCTCAATAAAATTGTAATAAATAAAACTATTAGAAATTAGGGCTTTACGGTAAAAACACCACATCCCCTAAGTCCTAAAAAATCTAAGCCAAATACTTATGACTGAATTTAGCCCATGAATTTGGGATTTATACCCGCACCCAGCAGTTGAAACCCTAGAAAACTATTTCCAGAGAATAAACTTAGAGTCTTAAGTTGACTGTAACCGATGTCAATAAGAATTGCAAGTCTTTCCTAATTTTTGTATGTATTGTTACTGTTCGCTCTTCTTTTGTATGCTAGTTAAATCAAGCTTAGACAAGGATTAACGGGAGTTGAATGATTTTGAAGGCGTTGATACTGCTTGGAATATTATAGAAAGTATTTCGCAAGAGAGATGTGGTTATTGTCAAGATAAACTGTAGATAATTCTTAAGATAAATTAAAACACAAGGGTTAGCACACAAAAGGTAATTTTCTGCTCTGTTTACGGGTTTTTACATTCCTGGCTGTCATTGCCTATTTGGGTTGCTATGGTTGTAATCAGAAAATCCAATAAGTTTTAGCTATGGCTGTTGTCTATTTTCGATTTCATGCAGAGTTGAATTATTTTTTACCAAATAATAAAAAAGACGTAAAAATAGCTCATTTGGTTGCAGATAAAGCCTCAATTAAAGATACGATAGAGTCTTTAGGGGTTCCTCATCCTGAAGTTGATTGCATTCAAGCTAATGGTAAATATGTAGATTTTTCTTATATTGTTCAGGATGGGGATGATATTAATGTTTATCCAATTTCTGTAGGAAGCCGTCTGAACCCAAGTATTTCTGTACGACCAGAGCCTTTAAGTATGATTCGGTTTGTATTGGATATTCATTTAGGAAAGTTGGCAACATCTTTACGTTTATTGGGTTTTGATACGCTGTACCGTAATTATGATTATGGGGACGAAGAACTGGCAAACATTTCTAGTACTCAAGAACGCATTTTGTTGACTCGTGATAAGGGGTTATTGATGCGAGGTGTGGTTACTCATGGGTATTATATGCGACAGACTAATCCACAAAAGCAAATCGCGGAGGTAATGGAACGTTTTAATTTGTTTGAATTAGTTTCGCCTTTTCGTCGGTGCATTCGCTGTAACGGATTGCTGAAACCGGTTGCGAAGGAATCGGTGATTGAAGAATTACCTGATAGTGTGCGCTCGCTAAATCATGAGTTTCGTCGATGTGAAGAATGTTCTCAGGTTTATTGGAAGGGGTCACATTATGATAAATTACAACAGTTTATTGAGTCGGTGATAGTTCATGAGACCTAATCCCCCTTTGCAATTCCCCAATTTTGAATTTTGGATTTTGAATTTTGAATTTTGAATTTTGAATTTTGAATTTTGAATTTTTTACTCCCCACTCCCATGAAATTAATTTTAGCTCTTGATTTTGGTGGAACTAAGTTGGCTGCTGCGTTGTTAGAGGTTGGTAGTCAAGAGTGGTTGCGTTATGAACGTCGTCTTTCTCCACGGAATGCAAATGCTACTACTGATTTAGGAATTATGCGGGAGTTGGTGGGTTCGCTGTTACAGGGGGAGAAGCCTGATGCTATTGGTGTTAGTTTTGGTGGCCCGGTGGATGCGGCTACTGGGGTGGTGCGTTTGTCTCATCATGTGCCTGGTTGGGAGAATGTTCGCTTGCGGGAGTTGTTGGAGGAGAAGTTTGGGATTAGGGTGAGTGTGGATAATGATGCGAATGTGGCGGCTTTGGGGGAGTTTTCTTTTGGTGCGGGTGTTGGGTATGAGAGTTTGTTTTATATCACAGTGAGTACTGGTGTGGGTGGTGGTTGGATACTTAATGGTAAGCCTTTCCGGGGAGCTTCTGGTATGGCGGGTGAGATTGGACACATGGTTGTTGACCCGAATGGACCTTTGTGTTTGTGTGGGAAGCGGGGTTGTGTGGAGCGGTTGGCTTCGGGGGTTTATATGGGTCGGGATTTGCGGGAGATTTTGGTTAAAGACCTGCAGAGGCTAGAAAGAGGTGAGGGGGAGAAGGTTTTGGAACTGGTGGGGGGTGATTTGGGGTTGGTGACGGGGAAGGTTGTTAGTGATGCTGCTAGTTTGGGGGATGAGCTGGCACGGGAGATTTTGTATAGGGGGGCTTGGGGGTTGGGTTTGGGTATTGGTAATGTGGGGAATTTGATGAATCCTCAGCTGTTTGTTTTGGGGGGTAGTGTGACTAAGGCTGGTGAGGGATGGTGGGAGGTGGTGAGGAAGACTGCGCTGGAGACTGCTTTGCCGGAGGTGGATTTTGAGATTGTGAAAGCGAGTTTGGGAGATGATGCTCCTTTGTGGGGGGCTGTTGCTTTGGCTTTGTTAAATCAATAAATCATCGAAGAAGATACATAACATAATATTATTTGTAATCAAAAAGTTTATAGTTCAAGAAAAATGGGGTTATAAAAGACTTACCTGACTCTATTGATTACACGTTGATATTATGGGAACTTCTAAAAAAATTTTACCGTCTATTGCGATTTTACTGTTGTTACTGTTGGCAGAAGGTAGGTTCGTAACAGCAGCTAAGAGTACGAAAATAAATGGAGTGGCTGATTCACAAGAACAGAATAAAGTTTTAGAAGGTCAAATAAATACAAATATTGGCTCTGATAATCAAGCTAAATTGATGTCCAATCTGGCTGTAAAATTGAAAAATAGTGGTAATAGCCAAGATGCACTAAAATTGTTTGACCGAGCGATAGCAATAGCAAATCAAATATCTGATACTAGCAGTAAAATTACAATTTTGTCTGAAATAGCTGTCAAGTTAGCGCAAGCTGGGCAACAAAAGCGTTCTTTACAAATTTTTGATTCTTCAATTAAGCTCGCTCAAAAAACTAATCAAAATTTTAGTGAATATGACAAAGATAATGCTTTACAGGATATTTATATTAAAATAGCTCAAGCTGGATTTATCGACAAAGCCTTAGATTCAGGAAGAAAACTTTCTTCTAATTTAACAAAAGCTAAATTATTTAATGAAGTATCGACAATTTTGCTAGAGAGAGGACAACGTCAACGAGCTAATCAAGTTTTACAACAATCATTACAATATGTTCAAAAAGTTACAGAAAAGGATAATTATGCTTACGAGGCGAATGGTAGCTGTGCGAATTATAAGTTTGAGGTTTTATCCAAAATAGCAACTAATTTAAGTTTGCAAGCTCAATTAGATAAAGGATTACAAATTGCTCAAAATATTTCTGCTTGTTCTTCTGCTAATGGCGAATATACACAAGACTATCAAGCTTGGGCATTTCTGGGAATTTTAAATCATCTCAAGAAAGTGGAAGCTATAAAGCAAACTTGGAATACAGCCCAAAAAATCAGTTTTACCCATGAAAAATTAACAACATGGTCTGCAATTGCAATGAAAATGGCAAATATCGGAGAAACACAATTTGCTCTATCGATTGCGAAAAAACTGGCTGATGAAATTCCTCCCATTACCCAAATAGATTCTGGTTTATCAATGAGCACTTTTTTTGCCAGAGAAAATGCTCTAGCAGATATTGCTATCGCATTAGCACAAAAGCAACAATTTGATGCTGCGATGCAAATAGCTCAAACTATGATGGAAAATAGTCAAGCTCTTCCAGAAAATGTGCGAGAATTTATTTCATTACCTATTCCCAGCCCAAAAACTACTGTGCTCGTTGAAATTATTCAACAACTGGTAACTGCTAAAAAAGTTTCTCAAGCACTTCAAATAGCGAATAACCTTACTGATGATACTGCTAAGACTCTTGCTCAAATTGCAGTAGCTCAAGAACTACAAAAAAGTGGTCAAAAAACTCAGGCTGCACAAATTTTCCAAAATTTATCTTTACCAAAATCTCCTGCAAAAGCTAATAGTTATCAAGGTTATGAAGCTCATAGTTCGGTTGCAATTGCTTTAGTTAAGGCTAAACAAATAGATAAGGCAATGCAAGTAGTTAATTCTATTCAAGATAGTTTAACGAAAGAGTCGATTTTAACTAATATTGCTACCCAACTTACAGATGTAGGGGAAATCGAAAAAGCCTTAAGCTTAGTAAAAAATCTTGAAGGTGAAGGCTCCAAAGCAAGTGTTAATAACAAAGTTGTTGCGAAGTTAATAGAAATAGGACAATTAGAACAAGCCTTGCAAATAACTACTTCCTTGAAAGAGCCTGATAACGAACTTATTGGTAAACTTGCCGAAAAAATTGCTGCTAGTGGGAAAAAAGAGCAGGCTATTAAAATTGCTGAAAGTATAAATGGGGAAGAACTTAAAGCAAGAACACTAGCTGCTATTGCACTCTTGTTTTCTTTCTGAAGCTCGCAAGTTCAAGAACCTAACCTGCGACTATCCAAAACCTACTTAATTGCTGGAAATCTTCAAGGATACATTTTCATGAGATTTGCTGCAGCATCTCTAATATCTTGGGAAGCGTCTTGTTGGACTGCTTGTTCGACTATTTGCCGAACTTCTGGAAACTGCTTTTGAGCTTCCCAAAGGTTTTTCAGTAAGGCTAGTCGTACTTTTACAGCTTTATCTGAAATAAATGCTTGTTTTTGCGCTTGGAAATTAGCTGGAGTCATTTCTCTAAACCCTAGCGCTACAGTTGCTTCTAAACGTACTGAATCGTCAGCATCATGACTTAAAGCTTTTGTCAGTAAAATATCAACTTCTTTTTCTGGTATCCAACGTAAGGCTGAGAATGCGACAGCGCGTATGTCTTGCTGATTACTATTTGTAAATTTAACTATTGTTCCAAATGCACGTTGGGAGCCTGTATTACCAAGTACCAATAAGTATTGTCTAATATCATCGTTTGATTTAGCTTGTGCTAATTTTTGTACAAATAAATCAACTATTTTGTTAGCACGTTCGCTTGTATTTTTATTTTGTGTTAGGTTTCGTGCCATAGCACCTAGAGCAAGTTGCGCTGTGGAGGCAATGCGGTTATCTTTGGATTTAAAAGCGAGATTACTAATTATATTTTCTGCTTGTGGAGTTGGGGAAGTTACTGAGGCTAAACTGGGAATTAAGCTAGCCAGGGTTTTCCAATCTTGAGAGCGTGCTTTAATAACATTAACAAGAGCAGCTTGGGCTTGTTCGTGACCAACTGCGCTTAATGCTCCTGTTAGCATTTGCATTGTCAGGCTGTTCGCATTACTTTTAGTTAGCCGTTCGTTTAAGCTAGCACATACTTCTGGGTGAACGTAAATTAATGCTTTAAATTTCAAGTATAAAGGTGTGTTGTTTTGGTTATTGGCAGATTTTTCCGCTTTTTCTAATTCAGTGAGTAAAGTTTCTAGGGTCGCGTCTCCTAATTCCCGACGCTGAATTTTTGCTTCGACTTCGCGAGATGAAGGAGTGTAAGATAACGGGATTGCGGTAGCTAGTTTTTCTCTTGCAGCACTAGCGTTGCGTAAAGCTTTAATTTCTATGGAATTTAAATTACTTTGTTCCACGTAATTTAAGCTTAGGGTAGTTTCTGCACTTCCAACGTTTTTCCCAGAAATATCGAAACTCTGTGATTCTCTCCCTGTTAATGTCAGCAAGCGTCCTGCACTAGAGTCAAATTCGGCTATTAATTCGCCTTTGGGTGTGATAATAGGTGTAATCCGCGCATCATCAGGTTTTTTGCGAGATTCGGGTTGTAAATAGCGAACTTTTAATTTTTGGTATTTTCCGCCGAGTTGAGTCTGATAGCGAGCAATGTATTGACCGTTGGGGTCTTCTTCTTGAGTTATCCACTCGTTAGAGGATATTTGAGTTTTGGCTGTGACAAATTGGATGGAAGCGAGCAGTGTACGAGCAAAGTTTTGAGCTATGTCACTTGTGTTGGGGTCAAATCGCACAGCAAGCACTTTTCCTTGAGCATCGAGGGTCGCGAAAATTTCTCGGCTTAAATCTGTTTGGATAAGTTGCGCTTGTTCTGTTACTTGCTGTCCGTTAGCGGTAATTCTGACAACCGGGTTGCTGAAATTGTAAGACACGAAAAAGCGATCGCCTTTTTGTTCGAGAACCGTAATAACCAAATTGCCTTGAACTTGATTATCAAAAGCATTTACAAAAGTGCCATTCACGGAGGGATTAGAGTTATTAGGGGAATTGCTCCCATCCTTTAAATCTCCAAACAACACCCGCAAGTCAGAATTTGCTAAATTACGGTAGTCAAGTTTATAAACTAAACGCTGACCTACAACAAATCGATAAGCTGGTAGTTTAGCCTGTTTATTCAGTACAGTAGAAGTCAATTCAGTACCTAACTCACTCAATTGTTTACCGTAGACCATAGCTCCAGGAACAGCCAAAACTAATAGCAAACCAGAAATCATTAGCAGAGACTTTTGGCGCCATTGTTGATTTAGTTGATTGTTAGAGGTGGTCGAAGTGCTTTTGCTAAAAAACATGATGTAAGTATCCTAAAAATAACTTCTAATACTGTGTGCTGATTGTGACTAAAAAAACAAATCTAATCGCTGGTAGTAGATGCATTGATTTAACTAAGATTTAACTAATTAGAGGTAAATTTTTTGAGATTCATCAAAGAGATAGCCCCCAGATTTAAAGCCAGTCCAACTCCAAATATTCCAATCCCATTGTTTTTTTCTCCAAGGTGGAATACCGAATCTAGGAACATAAACGTAGGTGTAAGCATAAGCATTTCCGCTTAAGGCTTCAATTTCGTTATAAGCGGAAGCTGCAACCTGGAAGTAAGGCTTATTAGTACCAGATTCAATACCTGGATGTCCAAAAGCACGTATTTCTAAATCGTCTTTCAATAAAGTCAGATTAGCACCTACTCCGGCTCCACCAACAACAATATCAGCACCACCTTGGCCATAAGCTTTGGAGTCTACAAAGGGATTAACTTTAGCATAAGCAGTTGCATAAGCAGGATTCGCGATGAGTAAATAATTTACCCCTGCACTAGCTTGTACTCCGAATGATGCTCTCATTGGAATTGGCCCAAGGCTGAAACGAACATCAGCAATAGTTTTGTCGTAAGAGCGAGAAAAGGAGTCAGATTTAATGAAAACAGTATTCTTGCCGTCTTTGAAGTTGTACACGCTTTGTCCAAAAGCCGATAAACCTACTTCAGCACTAGCATTACCAGATTTCTGGGAATTCATGTTTGCTGTTGCTCGCAACAAGTTTGCTTGTTGATTAAAAATATAACCACCTGCATTACCTTCTGCATAAGCATTGGTAAAATTAGTTGAACCTTTTAATTCCAGTTTTCCATTGATATAAGCATAAAATCTATCTTGATTACCGATGCTATGACCCCAACTTCTCGTAAAGGTTTTTGGAGCAGGTGGTAATGCAATCGGAATTATGGGTAGATTAGGAATTGGTTTGAACTGCTTTTGTTGTATTTGTTGCAGTTGTTGAAAATTGCCTGGGTTAATTTGGGGACTGAGTTGGGGGTTTTGAAGTACTCCTGGGTTAATCTGAATAGCTGGAGCTTTTTGAATCTCGTTAATCACAAAATTCGGCTCTAAAACTGAGCGAAACAGGGATTGGTTGGGATTACTTATTTTTCGGTGTTCAGAAGAAATAGCATCTACTTGTCTTTGCAAAATCGATTTATCAATAATTGATTCTTGCAGTAATACCTTTTCTTCTGGCTGACGGAATGAATATCCTAGCTGGTTAAACTGTTGCTCTAATCTATTCAGTTCTGCATAATATTCTCCAGCCTTAACTTTTTTCCCATCGGGTAGTGTCAGTACTGTATCAGGAGAAATTGCTTGACCTGTTTGTGGGTCTTTAATCTCAAAAGCTTGGTACTGTATGGGATTCTGTCTGATAATTCGTACAGTACTGGGGTCAACTACTGGCGCGTTTGGATTTACTCGCTGAAGCGCATCATTGTTAATTCTGATATTGGGATTTACTTGAGCAAGGACAGGTAATGAAGTAGCGATGTTTACAGTGGAAAGGGTCGCTATTGAACCAAGAGCAACAAAGCGTTTAGGCATAATTGACATGTATACTCCGTGTATAGAGAATTTCTTGGTATTTGCCCCTGGTTTTATTACCTATGTAGGGATACGCATGTTTATGCATTGAGTTTACAAAAGTATACAGAGGCTTATATTCTTCTTTTAAAGTTATTTGATGGGAAAAAGAGATGGTATAGATTTTAAAGCTTTCAAATTACTGTATATGCAAAATATACAAAGGGTATACAAAGGTCAGTCATACAAAGGGTATACAAAGGTCAGTCATACAAAGGGTATACAAAGGTCAGTCATACAAAGGGCGGGCTGGAAGCCCACCCCACAAGATAAAATAAATTTTTTTAATCAGAAGTTTTTAAAAGACCTTTAGTAATTTGGCTACTTGTTCTGGAGCAAGCAATTTCTGCAACCAATGGTTGCAGTTTTTCATGCTGACCAACCAAATTTAAGTGTTACGTGGATATAAAACTCTTATTAAGTATTGTCTTTACAGTATTCAATAATCACTAGGTTATCAGTCCCAGCAATTTCTCGCACTATTAGTGCAACTTTTAGATTATAAGCATAATTCTCATAGAAAAGCTTTATGCACCAAAAATAATGTCATAATTTTTATCTATTCCTAGATTATCAATCTTTAGAATGATGTTTGTTATTCAAATAAGTAAAAAAATTGGAAGTGTAATTATTAATGAATAAATTATGACTTCTGAAAACCAAAAACCACGTATCGACTTTTCACAAGCTAAAGAACCCCCCCGCACTATTAATCCTAATCAGCCAGATACTGGAGCAATTATCGATTCGGACGAAGTTAGTAAAGACGACAACTTAAAATTGTCGGATGAGTTGGATAATGAACAAGATAACAATCTTGCTGGAAGTCAGGTTGTTAAAGCTAATCTGTCTGCTGGCTAAAAAATCATATCATGTCCGCTAAATTAACCATAATGTAGAGACGTGATATATCACGTCTTTATATGTTCCTTCATGACATTGTTTAGCACAATTTACAAGGTCGATAAATTGGTTATAACTAATCCCGAAAGGTTGCTTTACGAGCGAAGGATTTTTCTGTATATAATCAAAGGTATTAATCATTTAATAAAGTTGTGGTCGAGAGCCAAGCCCATTTAAAATAATTGCTTTTACTACATGCTCAGCACTAATTTTTTATGCTGGGTTTTCTCCTAATAATTCATTAACTATTTCTACTAAACCAATGGTATATTTATATTATGATTTTAGATTATAGTGGCAATCGAGAACGTTGAACCTATGACACAAGCTCAAACCAAACAAGTAACTTTTGAAGAATTTGCTGCTTGGCGTCCAGAAAACGGACGTTACGAACTGCACGATGGAGTAATTGTTGAGATGGCACAACCGTTAGGTGGACACGAACAAGTTACAGGATTTTTAGGTCGTAAAATAACCGTAGCATTCGATAAATTAAATCTTCCATATTTTATTCCTAGAAAAGTATTAGTGAAACCATCAGAAAATGAATCAGGTTACGAGCCAGATATATTAGTAATAAACGAAAAAAAACTAGTAAATGAACCGCTATGGGGGAAAACATCAACTGTAATATATGGTGCATCAGTTCCGTTAATTGTAGAAGTTGTATCAACTAATTGGGATGATGATTACTACATGAAGCAGGGAAAATATGAAGCTATGGGAATTCCTGAATACTGGATTGCTGACTATCTGGGATTAGGTGCCAAAAAGTTTACAGGAAATCCTAAAAAACCAACTTTCTCAGTCTATCAGTTAATAGACGAAGAGTATCAAGTTAGCCGATTTCAAGGTAATGACCTTATAATTTCCCCATCCTTTCCTGACCTTAATATTACCGCACAACAAGTTTTTGATGCAGCCAATGCTGATTAATTTCTGTAAATTCTCCACCTCCGCTTACCTCTGATTTTCCTAGATTTTTGAAGCGCAAAATTGCTTATAGATGAGGAATATCTTGCACTCGCCACAACCCCAGACTTTTATCTTGATACAAATTTTCTCCCTCACTACATTGCTCATTAATTAGCTGTAGAGGTGGTGGCAATTTAAAAGGTGATTTTTCCAAATTGAGCAAGCGCCAATCGCCTGTTATAATATCCTGGTTATCCTCACAATTTGGGAAAGTGGTGGTCAGTAAATAGGTTATTTGGCTATTTTTTATATTATCAATAGCAGCAAAAATATCTGATATTGAAAAATGTACAAAGCAGTCTCGACATAACAATAAGTCTGCCTTTGGTAGAGGTTCGCTAATTAAATCTAGTTTTAGAAACTGACGACTTTCGTTTGTGTAAGACCTGATATTTTCTGCTATAATTTCTGGCAAAATATCTGCACCGATATAATGTGAAACGGGTAAATCCACAAACTGCATCCAACTAAAATCTCCACAGGGTAGGTCAAGAATTACATCCACCTGTAATTTTTTAAGTAATTCTGGAAGCTCAGTTTCAATTCGTTGTGTTTGAATTCTACTCGCTCCAGCTCCGGAAACTGAATCAGAACCGCTCCAAAGATTAGTTTGGTAAATGTAGCGGAAGGTTTCATCTAAAGAAAAATTGACACCCTCAGATGCTTTTTTCTCAAAAAAGTAAGGGTCAAAAGGTACATTATCTCGTCGATTATTCATAGTATATTAGAACTATATATTGCTGAGAGTACCAAGCCATTGACATTATATTAAAGCCTAAATATATGCCAGAGATAATTGAGATACCTGTCGAACTAACTCATTTTCAGCTTCCTCATGGTGTTCAAGAGCGTCTTCAATTTTTGCTAGACCGTCAAGATGCGGGATATGAGTTGACTCAAACAGAGCGATTGGAAGCTGAGGGGCTGGTTGAGTTGGCAGAATTTTTATCTTTGCTGAAATTACAGGCACAGCGTGTTGTAAAGCAGTCATAGATATAAGTTGAGTGATAAATGTCCACAATCCCAATTTCTTTACGTCGATTAGTTGTTCAAAGAGCAGGCAACCGTTGGGAGGGTGTAAGAGTTGTTGGATTAACCGCTACGGGACGAGCAACTATCGATGCTCTATGTATGAATCGGCTAATAATATTGTCAATTCGAGCAGAAGAGGAGCTACTTGGTCGTCATCCACCACCATCAAATTATGGTTAAATATAAGGATTGCCCAAATCAGGAACTTTCAAAAAATAAATTGTCTATAGAGTATGAAATATGAAATTTTAACCCTAATAGGCAAGTATTGTATTACATCTGAAGATGGTCAAATGGTCTATGATTTAGTTTATCCACAATTATTAGCAGACCAACTTTTAGAACTAGACTTTGTTGAAGTGGAAATCTTTGCTGCTCCCTTCTTTAACTTCGCGATTGGACAACTTCTTAGGGATTTGCAGCCAGAAAATCTCAATCGTCTTCTTAAAATATCCAACCTCAACCAAGTTGGTAAACAAATACTTAAGCTGGTGATTGAAAATTCAAAGCGGTACTACTCTGACCCTGATTACCGTAGTAGATTAGACAAAGTTATCAGTGAACAAGCCAATAACACTCAACTATAGGGTTTCAGCTAAAGTTATTGATATCCCGTCTAACTTTCTTAAAAACGAAGAAATGCCTTTTTACATAAATAGCGTTATTGTAGGGAATATTACAATTCAGTAGTTCCCGATGTTAATGCTTCGGGTGGCTGTTTACTTCCAGAGCAGCTAAAAGGGCTGGTGGAGACGACACATAAGATAGCCACAAAGGTTATGGCAATCCGTGATGCTTTAATCCCAGAACCAGACTAAGTATATTTCTACCAAAGTTCTGATAGATTGGAAAACAAATTTATGTAAGTATGATACGAGATGATTTATGTTACAGCATAATTGATAAAGTTAGCTTACCAGGGTAGGTAAATGGACTTAGATAAATTACTCCAACACATTAATATTGGAGAAGACCACGAAATTGAGTTTAAATCTGCTGATGGGGGTTTACCTAATAATATTTGGGAAACTGTGTCAGCATTCGCTAATACAGATGGTGGCTATATTATCCTTGGTGTAAGCGAGAGCAAAAGTGGTCTGATTATTTCTGGAGTAAATAAGCCGAATGGATTATTGAAAAACTTTTGGAACAATCACAATAATTCACGAAAACTTAGTACCTCAATTTGCTCTAATTCGGATGTGCAGGTTTTGGAAGTTGAAGCAAAAAATTTAGTAATTATAACTGTACCCAGAGCAAAAAGAACACAACGTCCTGTTTATATCAATAACAACCCCATGACAGGCACATTCAAACGTAATTTTGAGGGGGATTATTGCTGCTCTCCAGAGGAAGTGCGGCAAATGTTACGGGATGCAGCTAACGAGCCTCAAGATATTCAGATTTTAGAGGGATTTAACAGTTTTGCGGAATTCCCCATCCTCTACGTATTATCTATAGCTCATAAATAATCTTACACAACAACAACAAAGATTATTTATGAGTTCTTTTTATCAAGTTATGCTAGTGTTTAATGTAGCATTTACATAACGTGTACAATGTGGATATGTTAGTTCAAAAAGGTCAATTACCAGGTTAAAATCGCCATTAGACAACTTTATGTAAAAAATATACAACGTTAAAACCTTGCTATCAAAGCATTGTAGACGCTGTGGTATAGATAATATAAGATTATGTCTTATTAAATTATAAATAACAACAACAACAGCGTTGGGTATTTGAGAGGGTTTAGTACGTTGTTTAATTTTTATGTCTATTTTGTCAATAACGTAAACAGCGATGTACTTTTCTCAAAGTCGAGCGCTCACAGAGCTACAAACATCGTTGTAGAATTTAGCCTCATAAAATAACGTTGTAGAAAATGTAAACAGCCTTAAATCCTTGTTCTGTCTACTTTATAGACGTTATAGACGACATAATTAAAAAGGTGGGGAGGTTCAATCTCGCTGACCTTGACCCCGAAACCCTCAAAGCATTTCGTCAAAGGTTTGTTTCCAGAGAGCCAGATCATCCTTGGTTGGGATTAGATGATAAAAATTTGCTGATTCAACTTGGTGGTTGGAAACGCGATCGCATTACAGGAAAAGAGGGGCTGACATTAGCAGGGTTACTAATGTTTGGTCGTGAACGGAGTATTTTAGACGCACTTCCTCACTACCAACTAGATTATCAGGAGCGTCTTTCTAAAGACTTGGAGACCCGTTGGACTTATCGTTTAACGCTTGATGGAAAATGGGAAGCAAATCTTTTTAACTTTTACTACCGAGTTTACAGTCGTTTAGTCGATGATATAAATGTTCCATTTCAATTGGACAAAGACGCAGTACGAAGGGGTGAAACTCATGTACATGAGGCTTTGCGCGAAGCTTTGGTCAACAGTCTTATCCATGCAGACCATCAATCCAGTCGTCCTATTAAAATTATCAAATTTAAAAGTTCTTTTTTCTTTTTAAATCCCGGTTGCCTGAGAATTTCTCTTCAGCAACTTTATGATGGCGGAATTAGCGACCCTCGAAACCCCAATCTACAAAAAATGTTCCAAATGCTTGGCTTAAGCGAAAAAGCTGGCTCTGGTTTTGGGAAAATTCTTCGTGCTTGGAAAGAACAACAATGGTTTACACCTTTGGTATCAGAAAAATTAGATTTAGATATGACATTGGTCGCCTTACCAATGATAAGCTTGATTCCCGAAAATGTGGAGAAGGAGTTAAAAGAAATTGTTGGAGACAATTACTGTGGACTGACAGAGTTAGACCGTGTTGTTTTGGTTATGGCACACCAATTAGGAGATATTTGTAACGCTGATATTCAACTTTTCAGTTCAGAACATCCTAGAGACATCGGTGAATGCCTGAAGCGTTTGGTAAATAAAGGTTGGTTAGAACGCTCAGGTCACGGTCGTGGTACACACTATGCTTTAATAAATAGACAACAGCCAGATTTACTATCGTTTATTCCAAGCTCCGAACATTACGAAGATAACTCCGAACATTACGAAGATAACTCCGAACATTACGAAGATAACTCCGAACATTACAAACGCTTGCAAGTGATTGCGGCCCCTGTGCGTGAAACTGGTCGTACCAGCAAAGAACTTGTTGAGCAAGTAATTTTAGAACTTTGCTCCGAACATTACTTACCACTCCGAACATTAGCTCAGCTATTGGGACGCGAACCAGACAGTATCCGAAATCATTATGTGAACCCAATGCTAGAGGGAGGTTTGCTGGAACTGCGACATCCAGAACAACTAAACCATCCTCAGCAAGCGTACAGAACCACATCTCAACAAAATTCCGCAGCAAGAGAGGCTAACAAAACAGATTAGTTAGTACTAATATATTTATTATCCGCTTCATTGATTTCCCGTAGAAGCTCATCTATATCTTCTCGCTTTTCCCGTAGAAGCATCAGTGACGATATTACATGGGTAAATTAAATTTAATATGAAGCTTAGTAGGATGATATATATATGTATTGTAAAAAACATTTAACATCAACAATATTAAAATCAGGTACTGTCTATGTATTGCTCTGCTTGGTATAAGAAAATAAATTTCTAAATTTTTTTCCTTAGTTTTCCTGAAGACTTAGGATATTCTGTGTATGTGGATTATACTGAGAAAAGAACAGAAAAAGTTGCATCTCAGTTTATAGGTAAGGTTTATCAGGCTTTAGGATGACACATAATGCTAATTTTTTGCTCATCAAAGGCTTTCAACTGCTATCTCTACAAAAAATAAATCTAGAAATTTAGGTTAGGTATACTGCCACAAATTACTCTCCTAAATCTTGCAAAATAATTTGGATACTTGTTTTTAAACTAGGTAAATCACGCTCAACAATCCCCCAAACATCATCATAATCAACGCGCACATAGTCATGAATTAGCACATCTCTAAATCCTGATATCTGCTTCCATTTGACATCAGGATATCGTTGTCGTAACTCCTGATAAATTCTTTTAGTTGCTTCACCAATAATCTCAAAATTCCTAACTACCGCATCCTAAATCATTCGAGTATTAGCAAAAACCTCTTTTCCGCTACTAGTATATTCTTCTATCTTTTCAATACATTCGGCAATATCCATCAAATAACGCTTTTCATCTCTCCTAATATCACAGCTTCCTGCAAAACTTTATCCCTGATTACTTTGTGTAGATTACTAGCTTTTGCAACATCAACTTCACGTTATAATAATTCTTCTAAATCTTGTTTTAAACCAATCCTGTCTAACAAATTTCTTCCTGTCTCCATTTCCACCCAAAAATCGACATCGCTATCTTCCCTAGCTTCACCTCTGGCAACCGAACCAAAAACCCGCAGATTATAAGCTCCATATTTAGCAGCTATTTTGAGAATTTCCTCTCGTAATGGTAATAGTAATTCTTCAATCCCTATAGTTTATATTTATCTAGCTATTGTGGGGTGGGCATCCTTGCCCGCCCGATATGAAATTGATATACACTCAATATACAAATTAAATATGGAGCAACTTACAAATTTGAATCCACTTCTTCCTTTGCTCCTAGAGCTTTCAAAGAAGCCTTTTCGGCGGAAGTTAAACCCTTAACACCCGTAATATTCACCCCCTGATACGGTTTATCGCTCAAAGTTTTTAGACATTCACCTGTATCAGCATCCCAAACTTTAATAGTTTCATCATAGCTACCACTAAATATAATAGAACCGTCAAAACTGATAGCCACCGTTCGCACTCTATGAGTATGACCCAGCAAAGTTCTAATACAATTTCCCGTATTCATATCCCATAATTTTATTGTTTGGTCGAAACTACCGCTAACAATAATATTGCCATTACAACTAATAGCTAAAGATTCAACTCTACCAATATGTCCTTGTAGAGTTTTGAGACAATTTCCTGTATTAATATCCCATAATTTTATTGTTTGGTCATCACTACCACTGACCAAAGTCTTCCCATCAGGACTTATTGCTAATGACCATACAGATTCACTATGCCCCTCTAAAGTATTAAAACATTCCCCGGTCGCAGCATCCCATAGCTTTATTGTTTTGTCATCACCACAACTGGCTATAATTGAACCGTTAGGGCTAATTGCAACCGACCATAACCAATCAGTATGCTCTTTTAAAGTTTGGAGACACTCTGCTGTACCAATATCCCATACCTTAACTGTTGTATCACCACTTACACTTATTATATTAGTACCGTCGGGGCTAAAAACTAATGAACTAACTCCACCATTATGTTTCCAAAAAGTTTTTAGACATTCTCCTGTTTGGATATCCCATAATTTCACTGTATGGTCGTAACTAGCACTAGCTAGGGTTTTACCATCAGGACTAAAAGTAACTGCATTAACCCTAGTAGTATGACCCTCTAAAATTTTTAAAAGCTCCCCTGTAGAAACATCCCATAATTTCACAGTTTGTTCTTCACTACCGCTAACTAAAATTGAACCCTCTGGATTTATTGCTATTGACCTTACTGCACTACTATATCCCTGTAAAATATTTACGCATTCTCCAGTTAAAATATCCCATTGTCGTATTGTTTGGTCGTCACTACCGCTAATTAAAGTAGTACCATCAGGGCTAATAGCTACCGACCTTGCATAGTCGCTATGTCCCTGTAAATTGTTTAAACATTCCCCTGTATTTATATCCCATAGTTTTATAGTTTCGTCAGAACTACCACTTACTAAGGTTTTTTTATCAGGAGAAAAAGCTAGCGAGCGTACCCAATCAGTATGTCCCAGTAAAGTTTTTAAGCATTTTCCAGAAGATATATTCCACAGCTTTACTGTAGCGTCAGTGCTACCACTAGCTAAAGTTGTTCCATCAAAACTAATTGCTATTGAACCTACCGAACGGCTATGCTCTTGTAAAGTTTTTAGGCACTCTCCGGTTTGCATATCCCAAAGTTTGATTGTATAGTCGCTGCTACCACTAGCTAAAATTTTACCGTTAGGGGTTATCGCAACACAATTAACTCTACTAGTATGTCCTTCTAAAGTTTTAAGACATTCTCCCGTGCAGATATCCCATAACTTAATTGTTTTATCTCGACTACAACTAACTAAGATTTTACTGTCGGAGCTGATTGTTATTGAATGTACTCGACTGCTATGCCCTTGTAAAGTTTTAATGCAGTCTCCGGTATGGATATCCCATATTTTAATTGTTTTATCAAAACTACCACTTGCAAGAATAGTGCCATCTGAACTAAAAACAACTGACCGTAACCAATCTGCATGACCTTGGCAAACTGCAATTGGTTGACTACTGCCTAATTTCCAAATTGTAATCTGACAATTTGAATCACCAGCTGCAAATAGCTTACCATCCGGACTAAAAGCTACTGTAAAAATAGCACCAAAAATCTTGCGGAAAACCGAGTCAGTTAAACTCGCTCCAGAAAAATTAACACCACGTAAGTTAGCTTCGGAAAAATCAGCCCTTTTTATCACCGCACCACTTAAATCTCTTCCCAATAAGGCAGATTTATCAACTTTAACTAAAAGTGTCGCTGCATTTCCCCCAACATAACCCACCTCATCTTCGCTTTTACCCCGTGTCTCCTCAATAACTTTAATTATCGACTCTGAGTCCTCAGTATCAACCATTCCCACAATTAAATCCATTACCGCTTTCGTCAAAGGAGCTTGACCAAAAGTCACCCTCAACTTCTCCAAGGACTCCTTTACAAATCCCTTCAACGCTGCGACTGGTAAAATTTCTCCAACCGCATCTACCTGACGGATAAAATAAGAAGACCAATTATAATCAACAGGTGCGACATGATGATTTATGTGAGACTGCACCCGCGCTAATTCCGTAAAATCACTCGCTAATGCTCCTAATTCAGCAGCAAATTTATACGCGACAAAAAACTCTAATAGAGAACGATGAGCTGGAGTATAGTCCCCATCAGCGTTACGAATTAGCATCGTCTGCCCCATCATGTCATAATGCCAATGGTCTAAATCCTTCTCCTCTTGGACGATAGAACCAAATAAACGGCGAATTCGGTCAGGGAAAAGTCGATAATTAAGGCTCATTTGGTCATTTGCGAGCATTTCCCAGGATAGTTCGCATAAAAAATACAATTTATCAGCTAAAGAAGTAAAAGTTCGTTCCGCTTTTATGTCTCTTTTTATCTTCCTTTGCACAGCGTATAAATAAACTCGCGACATATCAATCGGTTTACCCGCTTCAATATCTGGCAAAGCTTCCAAAATTAACTCCGTCATTACCGGACGACGAGCTAAGTCTAACAATTGTGGATTTCCCATTACCTGTTCAACAGTTGCGAGTTCAGCTTGAAGCAAAAGCAACTGCCGAATTTGCTCGTCGTTAAATTTCTCCAACTCCAACACTTCAAACTGTGGAGTTTCTCCAGTTAAATTAGCTGTAGAAGCTTGTAATTCCGCATTTAACAAAGCCCGTCCTTCTTGCGCTTCCGGAAAATGTTCTGTACGACAAGTTAAAATTACCTTTGCACCAGGAACTACAACTTTCGCTAGTTCCCAGAAATTATTAATCATTTGCTGACGGTCAACTTTTGCTGCCATTTCGTCAAATCCATCGAAAATCAGCAGCAACTTACCCATGCGATTCAGCTGGTCAAAGACCTCACTGTTTATACGGATATTATGTTGAGTAAAAAAGAACCCTGCTAAAACGTTCTCTACATTTAAAGCTTTAGCAAAATCACGCAAAGTTATTACCAAAGGCAATCGAGGACGTTCCACACCACGTTTTTGAGCATCTTGATAGCGCTGCAATGTGACCCAAGCGTAGTGGAAAGCGAACCAAGTTTTACCCGTACCAAATTCCCCAAGTATAGAAATATGCTCTTTTACAGGGTCATCTAACCACAAGTCGATATAACCATCAATCCAACCGTCCTCTTCTTCATAACGACTCACCCCTATTTGTCGCTTAGTAACAGGGTCAATCTCCTCTTTGCTACAGGCTAATGGCACATACTTAGTATCAACTTTTCGCCGCTTGATTTCCTCGGACAGCCAATCAACATAGCCACTAAAGTCCGCGTCTAAGTCTATGAGTTCATCAAACGTGTAACAATCAAGACGATGGTTTTCTTCTTTTTTAACTTCATCACGCGCTGCTCGTGAAATACGACGACTAGTTACCAACCAACCCTCATCTGTTTTTTGTTCGTTAACAGAGGAACGCAGAGCCATAACATCGCTCAGTCCCACCTCCCCCGCTACTCCACGTACTAATATACGGTCAAAGCTCCGACGTACGGGGATGTTGATAATAAACTCAAAGTAATCTTCTGACCAAACTTCATATTTTTCTAAGCTATAACCCAAGGTTTCAAACCAACCACGCATTTGTTGTGCAAGTGCAATTACTTTACATTTATTTTCTTGATTTGTTTCAGTTCCGGGCAATACTGGGTAACTTTGTGTTGCCAACCGTGCGATTTCCGTACGCATCCCTTCCAAGGTCGGTTGCCTATCGAGTTGTTCTTGAACACCGACAATAAGTTTGTGTAACGAGCCAATTTGCTGACTCATCAATGTATCTGCTGGGTTTCGAGTCCGCTTAGCAACTTCCGAAAAAACAATATAAAACGCTGCTATTTCTCGTCTGATATCAATCCTTAAAGCTTTGATGTCGTCACCCAAAGCATAAGAAGAAACAAAAGTCTCAACTTCCGACAATAAAATTGAGGGGTTATTATGGTCAAATGCCTTACGGAAAGCTTGTTTTATTTCTTCAAGCCTAAAAAGTTCTAAAAGTGGCTTGGGTTTACCAACACCATACTCCACCAACGTGTAAGCGTAAACTCCACTAAAATCAGGAAGTGGATGTTCTGGGTCAAGATTAAATTGCTTGAGTAGTTTAATTACGGTCTCGGAACGCTGGATTTTCTCTTTAATTAAAGGATTTGCGACACCAGTAATAGCGTTAAAAAGCAAATCCAAGTTAATTATGCTCATTATGAAACTCCTAAAGCACAGAGCGTACCAGCCAAACAGGTAATTGTCACTATAACTAATATAGCGTAATCCTTGATACTAAGGGAGTAACTAGAACGTAATATTAAAAAACTTATCAAAAGATGTAACCGATATTATCTAATAACTTCGTTTTTTTCATGTAAAATTGTATTTACGTATGAGAAAATTTTTTCATAAAACTGACCGTAATCTTGAATATGACGAGTATGTGCAAAATTAGGGTTTTCCTGTCTAGCGCATCTCTGAATAGACATCCAAACATATTGGATACAACGCTTTAGATGCCTTTGTTTCTGAATTTCTGAAGTATTAAATTTAGGATTTTGAATATAGTTAGGGTCAATCAGTTTATTAGCTAAAAGAGTATTAAAATTCTCTTCTATATAGTCAAAAAAGGCTTGCTGTATGAGTTTTTTCCGAAGGTGTTCAAGTTTTGCTTTCTCTGCTTTTTCCTGTTCTTCGCGTTCCCACCTACCGATAATATTTTGTATTTTTTTTATCGACTGGAATACTAAATCAGATGCCAATAAAGCATTTTTAACCGGGGTATAAATTCTTGTGTAAACGCTTTCATCTACTGAATACTCTTTTCTAATACGTGCTTCTTCCTCATCCGCTAAATATCCAGCTAATAAATTAATGGTTAAATCATAAGACTTAAATACAGGTACAGCAATTGCCCCAGTTTTAAATGCCGTTTCAACTAGACCACATGCACTATATTCATCAAGCTGATAGCTGTAATTTTCTAGATAAAACCCTAGTAAAGAACGTTTAGCTGACTTTCTTTTGTCCCTTGATTCTGATACTTTAGCGCGTTTAGCCAAACTGATTTGTAACTCGCTTTCCTTTTCCTTACGCACTCTATCTACTAAATCCTTATCCCAGAGTTTCATTGGTGCAGAACTCTTGTAATAGGGATTTTTGACGATTTTTGGTTCACCTAGATATTGCTCAATCATTTTTGGAGTAAATCCAAAAGATTTGATTGTTTTTAAGCAGTAATGTGACATATTCCTTTACCTAGCCAATCACTTATATCATCTGGGAAATAATGTGATTGTACCAGGTTATTTTATTCGTTTGCCAGTTGAGCAGGCAAAAGTTTAGCCACCTGAGTTTTTATTAAAAGTTATCATTATCATGGCATCTTGCCTGCTCAGGTCGCCATCATTTTTGTAGTTCTATTGTAGTGCGGGCATCTTGCCCGCTTCTGCCCATCAAAGCTTATGGTACGAATTAAGCTTAATATTGTATTTATAAACACCTTCTAAGCAACATCCTCAACTTCAATATCCAGCAAAGCTAACATCTGAGGGTCACCAAAAATAGCATCCTCATAAGCTTCAACTTCAGATTGTTTCAAATGCTTAAACCTCTTTTGACCTTCAGGCACTCCAAATTTATCAGAAAGAATAATTCGGCAAACTTGTAAAGCTTTAGAGTTCTTTAAAATAGCTTCCTCATAAGTGTAAGAACCATTAGAACCATGAGTACCACCACTTGTCTTTTTAAAAATTTCACCAGTTCCCGAATTCAAAACTTTTAGTAATTCAGGTAAATATTTTTCTTTAATTTCCTTATGTTTTTTTAACTGTGCTTGATGTTGCTGCTGTGACTCAAGCTTTTTCATTTCGTTCTGCATTCTAATTCGTTCAGCCTGCTCTTGCTGCGACTTCTTAAATCGTTGCTGGGAATAGTAGCGCTGTAGTTGATTTTCTGCGTTACAACGAGCAGTATGGAACTTAGATGATTTAACTAAATCGCTAACACTTTTAATAATTTCTGCTATGACTTTAGCCAACTCAGGGTCTTCTGTTTTGTGTGTTTCAACCCAAGACTCAAATTGTGGTTTCGCTGCTAACTCTTGTTCCCGTTGTTTTTTCTCTGCGATTGCATTCGCCGTAAGTTCCTCTACTACAAAATTTTTAAACTCTTCAAAAGCGGGCTTACAAGCATAAAGTAATTCAATCGTTTCGGCTAATCCGAATATGGGATAGTCGCCATATTTTGAACTTCCCCACCCACTAATAGGTAACATATTTTTTTCCGCTTGTAATCTTCGTCTGTTAGCCGTAGAAATATTGAACAAAGACTCAAAGGTCGGTACAGCTATTCCATTAGCTGGTAATACAAGTGACTCTCTCAGTGTAGACACATTTATTCTTTTCAGTAACTTAACTAAGCCCTCTTTCGTGTCGGATTTATTAAAAGAAATATCTAACTTTTTGCACAGATTAAGCAAATAATCTTTAGAACATCCAGTTAATACTGTATAAGCAAACTCCTTAAAAGCTGCAGTCTTTTTTAGCCAATAGCACCAACCTGCTATCTGCACCATATCAGATTTAGAAATTTTCTCCGGGTGGGATTTAGTGCGGGAACGTGCGTCAATAATTGCTGCTGCTGTTATCTTTACGTTTTCCATTTTGACCTTTTTCTTAAATTTCTCAGTTGGATTAGGTTTTCAAAGCTTAGGCGATGATTTAAAATAAAAAAGTATCGTTTTGCTTTAGACTGTTTTGGTCGGCTGATATATCTTGAACCATTCTCAACAAGAATAATAAATCGAGTTATTAAAATGTAAAATTAAGCGTTTCAAGCTTTAATTTTGTCAATAAGTCAGATTCTAAAGTAGTTGTAAGATACTAGTCAAGCTGCTTTGTTGGGGATGTGCTGTTCTCTCATCTTCTTTATAATTGCTTATTTTATAACCTAAATTGTTTATTTATCAACTATCCACAGAATTTTGACTTAGGTTAAAAAGGCTTAGTCTCCACTAATTTGACAAGATAAAACCTAGATAAGGAGAAATTTATTAGAAAAATATTACCATTGACTTGACGAGAAATTGAGTACAGTCATTTTCTCTTATTCGAGAAAAATTAATAAATGTTTATATTAAGTTTGTTTGCGAAAATATTACAGGCTTTAAACAAGCGGTAGAAACACCTATTAAAAAATTGAGATAACTCTAAGCAATAAAAACTATATTGTGTTTAAATTGATTTACACTTACTCTTGAAAATCATTAAGTTGCATGTCATTAAGGTTAATATCATTTGCTTGCGATTCAAATATATAAGGTGTTACTTCTGCGTTTTCTTGATTTTCTTGCAAGACTCTTAACTTTAGTTCTGGATTCGTCTGTAAATAATTACTATTATTTAATTGCCTTTTAAAATTAATGGCTGTTTTTCTTGGAGTCGTTTCATTTGTTTTTGTTTTTTTGCTTTTCGGTTGATTTTTTAACTGTGATATTCTCTGACTCCAAATTAATATGTGCTGATTTGCTTCTTTATATAAAGGACGACTTTGTGAAATCAAACTGGCTTTACTGATTGCTGTCTCTAGAGATGTAACATCATTTTTGTTAGCAGATTTTTTAGCTTGCTCTAAGTAATCTTTGTCTTCAGCCATTTCCATTTTGCTTTCAAGAGTACTAATAATTTTTTTTGCTTCTTGGTAATGAGCTTCCGAAACAACCAAGCTAGCTTCATTAATTGCATTTCTGATATCTTCAACTTTCTCCGAACTAGCCCAAGTACGAGCTTTTTTAATACGGGCTAAATCTTCTGTTTCTTGTTCAGCTTCTGATGAAATGTTGCTGTATAAACTTTCTGTTGTTTGGGAATTAGATATACTGTCTTGATTTTCAGCAATTTTCTTTTCATTTGCTTTTTTTTGTTCTTCCTGCTCATGTTTGTCTTTTGCCTCTTCTATTTTATATGTAAGCTCTTCATATTTAGTAATTGCCCAATAATCATTATCCAAATTTTTTAATTCTTTTGCCTTACTTAGAGCTTTAGACCAACGGCTATAATCATTTTCTTCTATGTCTGATTCTACAACATCATAAATCGCTTGAGCTTTTGACCATGTGGATTGCCATAGTTTGATTTGCTTGTTTGCAGAATCATATATAGGAACATTTACGGGGATTAATTTTGCTGTATCTACCGCTTTACTTAAATCGCCTTCATGAAATGATTTTTTACTTAAATCAAATAACGCTTGTGACCATTTTTCAATTAAGCCGTCAGCAGTTTGACGTAAAGGGTTATCAGATGGTACTGTATTAACTCGCTGGATAGCATTAGATAATTTATCTGCATCTTGCTCATCTACGCTTGTACTAGCACAGTAAATAACCAAAGACGCAGAATCCTGCAACAAAGATTCGGATAAACAATCTGGGGATGGTGGGGATTGAAGCATGAACATTGACGCACCTACCCCTACACTAGTAGTCAAAATTAAAATCCCGACAATAGAGTGCCACCATTTAATTGCTTTAGGATATTGAAGAGTCATATCGTTCTCCCGAAGGTTAACACTTAACTTTAAAATTAGTGTTCCCACTCGTGAGGCTATTTTAACTACAGAATTATAGTAATAGAATTAAACAACTTTTATTAAAATTATCTTTTGTCGTTTTCTCTGTAATACTTAAAAAGTCAGTAATTATTGTAAATCAAGACTTTGAGGTTTACTTATAATCATAATTCCAACGATTTTATTGCAAGTAAATAGCTTTTTACTTAACTGTAAATTTTATATAAAGCGAAAATTCAGCAGTTATACTATACACAAGTTATCTGACCTAATCCCTCTGAGCTTACTTGTTCTTTCTATCTAAATACCCTTTAAAGCCAATTCCACTGCCAAAACCACCTCCAAATATAATAAGTATTTTCAGGATTCAGTAGAAAATTTAGAAGCCAAAAATTGTATAAACTTGCGCTCTAGAGTTTCCTAGATTATTTTTATACTGTAAAATAATAATTTTGGTAAGTTGCTCTGAAAGATTTATTTCCACAAGAAAAAGCCACGCAAAACTACTGTCTTTTCGGGTGGCGCTCCTGCATCACACAATGTATCAATTACACCACTTTTTTATCTAAGTAAGGTATATAAGTTTAATGTCAGACTCTTGTGGGGTGGGCATCCTTGCCCGCCCCCTTGTATTAACTTGAAATTTGCTGTAAATCAGCTACAGTTTATTAAATCATACTTGTCATCAACAAACTGCGACGATAAGCATTCTCTAAACAAACTTTAAATTTCTTCCCAATTATTTCTACATAAGGTTGGTCAAGCAGTTTATCATGAGCACCAAAGATATGATGAACATCTACACCTTCTGTAAACAAGTCTTTCCAGCCAAATTCCGGGTCATAGACAACACCTACTTTATCTTCATCTCGCTCCTCATCTGCAGTCCGGAATAAAGTCAACCGACCTGGGTATGCTTCTTGGAAATAATACTCACTCATTGCAGTTGCATTTGCTTGCATAATATTCAAATGCTCATCACCTTCAGATAAAGTGCTGGCAATATCTAAAAAATGATTAGCTATCTTACTGTAATGTTTGTATTTTTCTTTCAAATGAAAATTACTCCACTCTCCTATACCAATAAATTTATGGTGAATATATTGAGTGGGTTCTTGAATAAGTTTTTTGACATGAATAGGAATTCTTTTTAGAAGAGGTAATCTTGTGCTGTAACCTGGACGACAAGTATCTACCATCGCAAGAAAAGCCACTTTTTCACCAAGTCTATAGAGTTGCTGGGCTATCTCAAAAGCAACGATACCACCAAAGGAGTAACCACCAATAAAATAAGGACCGTGTGGTTGAACTGTCTGCATCTCTCGAATATAGTGGGATGCCATATCTTCTACTTTAGTGTAAGGAAGTTGTTCACCATCTAACCCCACAGGTTGTAGTCCATAAACAGGTTGGTCAGCTTCCAAATACACCGATAAATTGCGGTAACACATCACCTCTCCACCCAGGGGATGTATAAAGAACATAGGTGGTTTAGAGCCATGTGGTTGAATACCTACCAACGAAGACCAAGACAATTTAGCAGAGATATTATTGACTATATTTGATGTATTTTCTACTTCAATAATGATATCAGCAATTGTTTCTATTGTTCCCGCAGGAAAAAGTGTTGCTAAAGGAAGTTTGTGTCCTAATTTCTTCTCAATTTGCGCGAAAATTTGTACAGCAAGTAGAGAATGTCCCCCCATATCAAAGAAGCTGTCCCTAACACCTATGGGACTAATACCCAATACTTCTTCCCAAATTTTTACTATTTGAAGTTCGATATCATTGCGTGGTGCAATAAACTTATCACTGGAATCCAACTCGACAAAATCTGGAGCAGGTAAAGCCAAACGGTCTATTTTACTATTTGGTGTTAAAGGTAAAGCATTTAAATAGACAAACGTACTTGGTAGCATGTAGTCGGGAATCTTATCTTGCAGCATAAACCGCAGTTCTTTAGGAGTAGGTGTTGGGTTTTGACTGGGGACGACATATGCAACTAATCGTTTTTCTTTACGTACATCCTCACATGCGACGACAACAACTTCTTTGACTACACCAGTATTCATCAGTGCTATCTCAATTTCTGAGATTTCGATTCTAAAACCTCTAATTTTGACCTGAAAATCTTTTCGTCCCATATGAATTAAACAGCCATCAGGGTCAAAACTTCCTAAATCACCTGTGTAGTAAATTCTTTTATTAACATCATTTGGGTCGATAGAAAATTTAGAATTAGTCAGTTCGGGGTTTTGCCAGTAAGCGAGAGCCAAATATTTACTTCTAACAGTAATTTCACCAATATCACCACGTTTAACTTCAGCACCTGTATCATCAAGGAGTAAAACCTCCATACCTTCGACCGGATAGCCAATTGGTACAGTACTGGTGTGGATTTTAGTCTGTTTATTTACAATAAATTGGCGCACAGTCCCAGTTTCTGTAGAACCTAAGCTGACAAAAACAATACAGTTTGAGGAAAAATGTTGTTTATATAGTTCAATATCTCGCTGTAATACTTGTTCTCCACCCAATATCAGTACGCGCAACTTAGGAAACTCTTCTCCAGCATTAAGGGAAGCAACAAAATGTCGGAAAAGCGTGGCAACAGAATGGTAAATTGTGATTCCTTCTTCTTTTAACAATTTACTGAGACTGGGCAGTCCTTCTTCCTTGATATTTAATGGATAAAGAGATGCTCCATTAAGCAATGCGTTACAGATACCTCGCATTGCTCCCATAACCCCACATGAGTGCAGCAATGTCAAACGGTCTTCGGGACTTATGCATAACGCATTCGTATTATTCATACAGTTATGCAGTATATTGCGGTGATTTTGTAAGACTCCTTTAGGTTTTCCTGTAGAACCACTTGTATAAATCACAAAGGCTGGAGAATCTGGTGAAATTGATAGTTCCAGATTGTCACAAGAAAGGGTTGTATCAATATCATCAAGGTTTAATATCAGACAATTTGTAGAAGCAATTTCGCGAGCAAGCAAGATATTTCGATTATTGGTGACTATTAAAGTCGTACCAGAATCTTCAACAATGCTAGTTAAGCGATTTGCTGGGACAGAAGAATCCATTGGGACGTAAAATTTTCCGGTTTTAAGGACTCCTATTATACTTGTAACAAAGTCAGTTCCTTGTTCCAGCAATAATCCAACTAATTCTTGACCTTCACCCCGTTTAGATATTATTGTTCGTGCTAAACGATTAGCCGTCTTGTTTAGCTGGTCATAAGTCAGGGTTTTAATTTTAGTTTTTATTGCTATTGTATGAGGGTATTTACTTACTTGTTGCTCAAAACGCTTTGTTATCGATTGTTCTGTATCTTCTTCTTTGAATTGGATAAAGCTATTAGCTGGATTAACGCTACCCATAGAAATAGATTTCTGTTGTAGCAGTTGTTCAGAATTTGCTTTAAAAAGATAACTCATGGATACTTAATAAATTACTTAAATGGACATGCAAAATAACTCGTAATTCTGAAACTTCCATAAATAAGTCGTCGCTAGACTTCAAGTGTTCAGACTTGTGTCTTTTTGCTATTGAAACGAAATTATAACGTCTTTGTCTGGAAGTTGATTGTTAGGTGGGTACTATATAAATAATATATCTTTATCCGTATATTTTTCAAAGAAATATAAAAGTTTATACAAAATTTACATTGTAAAGACTTTAAAAATATGCCAAATCGTTCTTGGCATTTTGTTAAAGTTCAATATTTTATATACGTTGTTTTTAACCTCCTAGCGTAATTTAGTAAAGTTATTACATAATAGTTGCCTTAACTCCAATTGTGTACAATTGAATTTTTAAATTTTCATGAAGTAATCAAGCGATAACTGGGTACTTTTACGCTAGATAAAAATTTATATTTTTTGAATTTTGTCAACAGTATTTCACAATTAGATTGAAACACATTAATTAACAAAATCATTACTTAACAGCATTAAAATTGATGATAATTTTAACTTTAAAAAATTTCAGTTATAATTTATCACCGCTTGATTTTTAATATTTTGTATCTGATGTTACAGATTGTCAGATAATATCAAATTTTTCTGCTGAGAATACGAGTTTGCTTATATTTGGTTCATATAAAGTGTAATTTTGATTTTTATGTTTAATTATTTTTACCATTTCTCTTTGCTAGATTAAGGTTTAGTTTACTCGTATTTACTATTTGATACTTAAGGAAAGTTTTTTTATACATTATGCATTAAAAATAGACAAAGAATTTTACTATGTTATGATTAATAAATGTAAAAATTGTTATTTATCACTCTAAAAATATTTACAGTATTTGGTATGAATTAAGTAAAAGTAAAATCAAGCTAAGTCGAGAATAGGTATTTCGCAATGAGTAAAAAGCGAAGCAAATTCAACGATATATGGTGCAACCAATCTGAACTAGGTAAATCTTTTGGACTGTCTGGGGTCGGAATTGGTAAAAAGTTGAAAGAAGTAGGACTGAAAGGTGATGACAATAAGCCAACTGACAAGGCTTTGATTGAAGAGTTTGCCAAATCTACTCCCTTGTCAGACGGAACCCCATTTTTCATGTGGAATCGCAAAAATGTTATGGAATTACTCCAAGTTAATGGAGTAGAGAAACTTGACCCTAAAGAAGCAAAGGCACAAAGTTTAGTTAAAGATTGGTTAAAGTTGAAAAGGCATTTTGAAGAAGCTATTTCAGGTTTTGAGGAAGAAATGATTTACGAAGAAGCTAGGGATTTGCAACATCAAGTGCGTAAACAAGGATTAACTGCACGAGTAAACGAAATTCTCAGAACAAAAGGTTACAAAGATTTGTTAGAAGAATAGCAAATTTAGTAAATTCCAGAGTCGCAAAGAGCGCATAATAAGGTACTTCCAAGACATCAATTGTACTGCTTGTTGTACTGTCTTGTGGGGTGGGCATCCTTGCCCGCCCTTGTATTCTCGACGGTATCTGAAAAATTATTGTATTCATTTATAAAATATTTTGCTGCTTTAAATCTTCACTTAATTAGAAATAATGTATAAAATAGTTTATTTTAATCAAGGCAGTATTATATTACTGTGTAATAGTTAACATAGTATAGCGGAAGATAGCCAGAAGGACAGCCAGGGAATAAATTCCTTGTCAAAAAGCTAAAGTCCTCTTCTAAAAGCTTGTAGAATAAGGCTTATTTCCTTCTGCCCTCTGCCCTCTGCCTTCTGACGAATTGCACTAGGTTGTTGTTTGAAAGTGACGCACGACGGTAACAGAAAGAGACGTTGTTACCCAGTCTTCCAGGTCTTCTGTTTGAGCAGAGTCAGCAAAGCGCTTACCAGAGAGAACACAATCAAAAAGTCGCTCTAAACGCGAAGATGAAGCTGCTCTCGTTGTTTGAGGGGGTTGAACGTTTAGCCCTTTCTGCTCCAGGCACTTGAAATCGGTCGGGTTGGTGGTAGCAATGAGCATTAAATAGTCCCGGCAAGAATCCCATCCGACAGGCAAGCTGAACCTTAGCCGCTCCTTCCGGTTGTCAAGACCGATAGAAAGTTTTCCCCCATTTGGGTTAATAGCATCTTTTTGACCCAATTGTGGATACTGAAGTTTTATACTGTAGTCAGGATTCAGGATCAAAAGGTGGGCATAAATTGGTCGCAACGATTCGTTGATGACCTCTAATATATAAGTATTAAGTTCGTCATGTTCAGGGTCTAAGGTGAGAGTAGTTTCTCCTCCAGTCCCAATAGTTCCTGTTGAAAGTTCTTGAGCCTGAGAACTATCTGAACCTGTTACGTAGTGAAGTAGACGGAGTTTGACCTTGCCCGCTAGTTCCGATTCCGGCTCTTCATTAACTAGGTTCTTGAGGGTACGGTAGCGAACGATACTTTCCAAGGTATGAAGTACGGGCATGACATCACCACCCTCATCTTTGATACCTTCTGCAACTACCAACTGTTCACCAGCGCTGTTAAAAATGCTCAACTTGCCGTTATCAACTTTAACACGCAGTTCGGCTACTTGGTTAGGATTTTCTAGTACTTTTAGATAGGGTGAAGGCTCGCCGTTGGAATTTGCCTGCTGTATGGCTTGACGTAAACGCTCAATCACCTTTTGATTTTCTTCTCCTGAACATGCTTCTAAAGCTACGGTCTGGCGCAGTCCGGCATAAATTTGTTTACTAATTAAACCACGGGCGAAGACGGGAATAGAGTTAATAGGCGCCCCCTCCTTAATAGTTGCAAGGGCTGTGGTCGCCGATACTGAAATAACTTCGGCTATCGCCAAACGTGGGGGTAAATCCTTTCTAGTACGGACTTCAGGCGGGTAGAGAGCCAGTTCAGTTCCCTGATGCAGCCCGTGTATCAAACCAGCTTCCAGAGTAATTTCATTTTCCTCTACCTTTTGCACGATAATGAAGGGGTCTCGCTCGACTCGTACCCCTCCAAACACCACTCGATTGCGATCGCCTTCACACTGAGGCATCTGTGAAGGGTATTCACTATTCACCTTTACTGAGATTTGCTCATAGATATCTGTATATGTGCTGTTTGGGGCCATTTGGCGCAGAGTTTGCAAAGTGAAGTAGGTTAAAGCACCATGCTTAAGCTTCTTTCCATGCTCGTAGATGAAATGCTCATTTGCTTCCTCTCGGTCTCGACAACCAGCTAAAAGCACATGGGTGATACCTTCGCTAGCCCAGCCACTTGCATTAGTCCCACGACGAGGTGCTTCGGCTATAATATCAATATCCAAGTTAGATGGTGGGATACGATTGTCGGGAGCAACACTGCGGGTTTGAGCCAGATTTGGATCGCGAGTTGCAGTACCGGAATGGCAACTGTCGAGAATCACAGTAATATTGTTACCTTTGCGAAGCGCTAGTTCATGCAGTAAGGCAGCAATGGTTTTGTCGGGGATATCATAAATTCCATCTCTTCTACTGTCATGGGGGACTAGAGTTTCGTTTTGCCCGTCAGGTTCTTCTGGGTTGGGCATTTGAGAACCATGACCACTGTAATGGAAGAAAATTTGACTTTGTGGTTGAATGTCTGAATTGTCAATTAAAAATTCCTGAAAAGTTTGAAGAATATTAGCACGGGTCGCCTCTTGGTTAGTTAAGATGCGGATTTGCTTTTCGGGAACACCAAGTTGATTTATGAGGTAGATGCGGATTGCCTCAACGTCATTTACACAACCACTTAGCTTTTTAATCTCTGGGTACTGGTACTCATCAATGCCAATAAGTAGTGCCCAGATATTAGAATCGCTTTTGATATTAGGCTGTTGTGCTGTCATCAGATTGTCTCCTTACATTTGTTAGTTACTACGTAAAATACTAGAAATCTAGCAAATACGATTTTTAGTGTTTGAGGTTATTTCTAGAGAGCGGTCATTAATTTTGTTTGATAGCACTATCCGCCTCACCAATCAGGGTGAAGGCAGCCCAGTTTAATGGGTCGGGGTATTTTGACATTATAGTTAGCATAGCTTGGCGCAATGCTTGAGCTTTGTCTAAGCCTTGCAGGAGATTTTGATAAAACTCAACCATGAAGGAGGCAGTGGGAGCATCTGGTACTGACCAAAGAGATGCAATTACACTTGGAACACCTCTAGAAATAAAGGAGCGAGATAACCCGATAACGCCATCTCCAGTTAATCGTCCCTGTCCAGTATTACAAGCGCTTAAAACAACTAACTCAGCTTTTAACTTTTCTAAATTCATAATTTCTGTAGCTGTAAGCCAACCATCATCTGTTCCTGATGCTGCTAAAGCAATTGCTCCAGGCATCTTTAATTCCTCAGCATCATTGAGTAACCCGTGAGTTGCTAGATGAATAATCCGTGCTGTTGGCATCCGCTTGATAATGTTAATTTTAGTGGCTGCATCACCTACAAGTGCTTCGGTATTTAAAAGCGGAGCGATTTCTCTGGCTTCCTTTTCTGCGCCGTAAAGAGGACTTAATTTCTTAGTTTTTAGATATGGCATGGTAGGATTACCTACCAATAGTACATCTTCAATCTCTAACTTTTGAACTCGTTGCTGGTGTTGGTGGGTTAGCTCTAAAACTTGGATGGAAGGAGCGGTGAAGATAGTGTGGTGCTGAATTAGGTATTTACCAGAAGCATCTTGGAGAGCTGGGAAGGGAACAAGAAACAAGCTATTTTGGGGGATAAAAATTACCCGCTCATCTGCATCTTTTGGCAAAAGGTCAGCGATGGGTTGGATCAAGATTTCATAAAGTAGCTGTAATGGTTTTTTGTCGAATTGAAGAATCTTGCGCTCATCATCGTCTAAATCCGAACTAACAAAGCGCATTCCCCTAACACCTATGGAATTACGGGTAATGGAAACTAGTTCTTCCACTGATGTATTTGCTTGCTGTAATATAAAATTTAAGTCAACTGAGCGAAAAGCTATTTCGCCATTAGGTTTGATAACCCAAATCAATAAAGTTCTAGACCACAAAATTGAGTATTCAACCAGTGTAGCATTTTGTACATTAGCAATCTGTTGAATTTGCTGGAGAGTAGGAGAAGTGATTTTCCTTCTTTCAGCTAATAGCCCCTCTAAGCCGTTACTCAGTAACTCTACAAGTGCTCTAGCTCGACCGCGCTCAGCAATTTCTAAAGCTACCAGAGATTTCTCTTGGTCAATGAGAGCAGCTTGCAGTAGATGGTAGGTTCTGGCTTGCTGCTCAAAAATTGACACTTGAAAGTCATCACGATTGCCCAATCTTCCTCGTAAAGACTCCCACAGTTCAATTCCTTGGTGTAGCCTATTTTCTGCTTCCTCAATTTGATTTAAGCCGAGGTAAGCAACTCCTATATCAGTCAGAGTACTTGCTTTTCCAGACAAGTTTTTGAGTTCTTCCATAATTCTCAAACTCTGCTCAAAGCACTCTAGTGCTTCGGTATATTGGCCTCGCACAAGATAAATGCTTCCCCGAAAGCCAATAGAACTCCCTGTACCAATCTGGTCTTGAAGTTCCAGCTTAATTTTTAAACTCTGTTCATTATAATCCCACGCTTGCTCTAGTTTCCCTTGGTTATAGTCAATTATTGCCAGGGGTTGCAGAGCATTAGCCTGTTTCTGTAGAGCCATCTCCCGAAGTTGGTCATTATTTTTGTTCTTGGCTATGCCTAATATCTCCTTAGTAACATTCAAACTATCTTCGTAATATTTTCGCGCTTTTGCTAATTCTCTTTTCCTCATGTAATACCCTCCTAGACCTTGGAGATTGCTTACCTTGAGTTCACCTCCAGCATCAATATCTAACTGATTAGTGATTTGCAAACTCTGGTTGTAGTATTTTTTTGCTTCAGCTAATTGGTCTAAGGCTTGGTAATTAGTTCCCAGACAAAACAGAGCGTTAGCTTCTAACAGAAAATCCTTCAAGTTCCGAGCGATTACCAAAAGCTCATCGTTTGACTCTATTGCTTTAGCATAATTGCTCGTGTAATAATAAGAATCTTGCAAATAGTACAGAGCATTTTCCACGCCCTGAGTGTTTTTTGTTTGTTGAAAAATAGCTTTAGCCTGCTCGTAGCACTCTATCGCCTTAGGAAAGTTCCTTTTTTCGGCGGGATAGCAATAATAAGCTTTCCCTATGTAACTTAGAGCAACGGCTTCTCCATGAAGGTAGCCTATATTTTTAGCAATAACCAGACTCTTGTCGCAGACTTCTATTGCTTTGTCTAAGTTCCAGTCGTGCGGAGGATTGTAAGAGTTTCCCAAATAATTGAGAATATCTACCTGTAGTAACTTGCTTAAGTCAGTATCTATTTCCTTGACAATAGTCAAACTCTCTTCATAAAACTCCCTAGCCTTGGAAAGATTCTTTTGATATAATGATTTATTTTCAATAATAACTAACAAATGAACGGCAATATTTGTTAAATAATTACAGGCATCTATGTTCCCCTGACTTTTCAGATTTGCCGCGACTTGTAACATAATTCGCACTAAATCAGAATCTACCAAGGCTTGGTTATTATTTAAAATTGCTGATACTTCTTCGTTATTCCCACATTTCAGCAAAGATTCAATCAGATTTATATAAGTTTGATGGTGTTGTTCGTTCATAATTTCACCTCTTGTACCAGATGAAGGCGTATGACCTTGTGTTTCTTCCCTGCTGTAGAATGTCGCTTCCATATTTAATTTGCGACCTGGATTTGGCCCACCCCACAAAAGTTTTCAATCTATTTGGTGTACCTCATTTACCTGCAAAGTGCTGTAATTATCTGTAAAATATAGGGCTAAAGCCCAACTACAAGCCTGATACTACCCATGACAGAAGGTGTGACAGACCACTAGCAATGGTTGTCTTATTTCCGCCGATGCGTACTAATCTCTATAAGCTTCTATTTAGTTAGTAGATGCAACCAAAGTTTACTTATGCACTTTGTCAGGTAGAACCCAATACTGCTCGGTTAAGAGAATTTGTAGGTTGGGTTGTTCGAGCAAAACCTTCGCAGTATTGAGGTAGAACCAAGTCCGCTGATTATTTCCACACTTATAGGTTTAGGAGTTTACGCAGTGTTGAAATTTTGGCTCGAGCCTAAGTTTTATTTCGTAGATTATATCTACGCCAATAAATAATGTTATTCCTGCTCCAAAATGCAACACAAATTGAAGGTACACTAACAAAATTTATCCGGGGAAGGCAGAAGGCATTTAGCAGAGGGCAGAAGGTAGGAATAAGTTAATGAAGTAACAAATAATACTCTCTATTCCGTCTAACCTCTGCCAACAGGGTATAAAACTCTACGGGATGCACGGTGTCTACGCTCAGTTGGGGTCTAAAACCGAATGGCACTAAGAAAAGCCTCCCTCTTAAATTCCTAATTCACTTCTCCATTGCGATAGTGGCTTTTCCCAATTCTCTTCCCACTTTTGTGCCAACAAAGGTTTCGCTTTTACACCCATTTGATATCCAGAAGTGATTTGATTTAATAAATCAGGCAAAGCTTCCGGTGACATAGCAAGTGCTCCTAATAATCCTGCTCCTACAAGGAAAACTGACAAATTTCTGCGTGTCTGAGCTAATTCAAAAGCCTTAAGTGCTATTTCTCCAATACCATCAGTCTTAAAACCTGTAACTATGTGCCAAATATCATGTGTTTGCCGTGAGCGAAAAAGTACATAACTAATATCATCTTCCACCTTAATATTGCGGTAAAAACCAGGGTCAAAACCTGATTTTTGAATGTAAGCAGCATAAGCGTATCCTAATGAATCTTGAGGATATTGTATTAGCGCTTCCATGTCAGGATGTGGTGCTATATAACGTTCTTGGATTAACTGAGCTACTTCTGGTTGAGTTTTCAGCCATTCTACTCCTAGTAAACTTGCTTTGGAGTGACGCAATCCATCTTCTAAATCATAAACATGGTCAAGATTACCAGGTTCTTTTAGCAAACAAACCATTGAACGCAATATAGTTTTAAAATCTTGATTAATTCTTTGCTTTTCTATAACTAACATGGCAAGTCTTTTGTGAATCTATTTACTTCTATTATAAACAACTCTAACAAGTGGCTCACAATATGCCACTGTCAGGTTAGGGGATACTATTCTTATAGGTGTGAGGAACATCAAATTATGCAGCTTTGCGATAAAAATTTGTTGATAATTTTCCAGCAAAATTAACAAGCATATCACAATGATTTAACAATATGCGAGTTCTAAAATAAAAGGTATAATATATACCTGTATTTGACTATATGTAACGGTAAATAGCTACTTATGGGTAATTCAACAAGCTACCAAAAAGTTGGGTTTCCCAAAGCCATGACGTTCACGAAGTGTTCCCTCTTAGGGAATAGCGTCACGCACAGCGAACAACCCAACCTACGAGTAATCAAAGTCTCTAAAGTTTTCTTTCTTTATCCAGCTGAGAAGTTAGAAATGTCGACAACTGTAAATCTGTAAAATCGTCAATTGCCATAAATACCCCCAATTCGCACAAGTCTTTTCGGTTATGAGTAGAAGCCACACCAATCGTGCGAATCCCAGCAGCAACAGCAGAGCGAATACCAGTGGGTGAATCTTCTAATACAATAGCTTGTTCCGCAGTAATACTTAAACGTTTTAAAGCTGCTTTATATGGTGCTGGGTCTGGTTTCGCAGTGACTTCTTCTTCCGCGAGAATAATTGTATCAAAAGCTCCTTCCAACTCCAAGGCTGACAACATAAATAGAGCATTCTCTTTAGGAGCATTGGTGACCACAGCGCGTTTTAGTTGATGTTTTTCTGACCATGCTAACAATTCAGTTAAACCAGGTAAGCGTTGCAGAGAAGAAGCTTCTTGACGAAAAATAGCTTCTTTATCATCGGCAAATTTCTCACGTTCTAGGGGTGATAATTGTGGCAGGATATTTTTAAGTATTTCTGGGTTAAGTCCTCCACTAATCCGAGATTTATAAAAAGCTTCATCAATTTCCAAACCATATTTTAAAAGCATCTTTTGCCAAATAGCATAATGAATGGGGTCGGTGTTAACAAGGGTTCCGTCGAGGTCAAAAAGAATTGCAGCTAGCATAGTTCTCTGGATAAATGTAAATAGTTATTAAGTTTATTTACAAAGTCTACATTGTTTTTGTGCCTTAAGACATTGTTCTAGGGGAGGTCAGGACATAAAACTATAGATAAATCGGGTGAGTGCTGACATTAATGCTTCGACTTAACCCATATAAACAATATTCAGAGTAATCAAATGAAGGCAGCTAAAAATCTTCGTATCGATGACCTGACAGTGGAAATTTACCCATCAGAGGCAGAAATGGCGCTTTCCGCAGCCGAAATAGCCCATGATTATTTAAATTCCCTCCTAAAACAACAAGATACAGCCGCAATATTATTAGCTACAGGTAATTCTCAAATTAAATTCCTCGATGCTTTGATAGCTCTGGGTAATTTAGACTGGTCAAGGATTAATTGTTTTCATTTAGACGAGTATTTGGGTATTTCTGCTCAACACCCAGCAAGTTTTCGTCGCTATTTGCGAGAGCGGGTAGAAATGCGGGTACGACCGAAAATATTTAATTATATTGAGGGTGATACAGAAGAACCGTTGAAAGAGTGCGTTGCTTATGGCAAATTACTGCAAGCACAGCCGATTGATTTATGTTTGTTAGGAATCGGAGAAAATGGACATTTGGCTTTTAACGACCCAACAGTTGCAGATTTTAACGACCCATTCCCTGTCAAATTGGTGAAGTTGGATGATGTAAACCGTCAACAACAAGTGAATACAGGTTACTTTGCGGATATAGGTAAAGTACCACAATATGCTTTCACTGTTACGATACCGACGATTTGTACAGCAAAACAAATCATTTGTCTAGCACCAGGAAAACGTAAAGCGAAAGTAGTAAAAGAGCTTTTATATGGAGAAGTTACCACAAATTGTCCAGCTTCGATTTTGCGGAAACAATCTCAAGCAATTTTATTTTTAGACAAAGAATCTTTCCCTTCTTAAAATCTCTCTTCAATTTTACATCCGATGTGAAGGGTCGCTAGACTTTAAAGCCAGGGAATAAATTCCCTGCCTAAAAGCGAAAGTCCTCTGTAAGAGGACTAATCATAAAATTTTTGGAAAATCCAAATTTTATAAAAGTATTTGTTTTTAAATTATTTTAGTCCTCTTAAGAGGACTTCAGCTTTTAGACAGGGAATTTATTCCCTGGCTATCTTTTCTGGCTATCTTTTCAAAGGCTTAATAATAATTATCTAATAAGCCTATTTACGCTTTATCTATTAACAGAGTGAGTTGGCAGAACAATAAAGTAAAGAAAAAAATAAATACCTTATTCTTCCTCACTCCCCACTCCATAGAGACGCGATAAATCAGAGACACGATAAATCGCGTCTCTACCCCTTAAATGTCAAAATCGGACTCAACCGAGCCACTATATCAATCATCCCCGCTTCCACCTGCACATTAATTACCGATTCAATTGGCTTATAAGCAGCAGGAGCTTCCTCAATTCGACGTTCGGAGCGCAAGGTAATACAATCCACCCCTGTTAAACCCAACTCTTCCTCACTTTGAGATGCACCACGACGACTAAGGTCAAATCGACTACGCTGTCTCCCCGCTCCATGGGAAGCTGAACTACAAAAATGTTGATTTCCGCGACCAACACACAAATAAGAATAAGCACCCATAGAACCAGGAATAATCACAGGTTGTCCATAATGAGCAGGACATGCACCTTTGCGAGTGACCCAAGAGTTTTTCTTGAGTGGTAATGTAATATTGTGCGGCAAATCGTAAACCAAAGGCGCTTCTATATCACCAAAAACTTGACGCAAACGCAGACGTAACAATTCAGCCAGCAAAAGACGATTAATAAAACCATAATTTGCAGCAGTCGCTTCTGATTGAAGATAATCAGCAACAAGTTCAGGGTCGTAATGCAAAGAAAGGGGAAAAATGTGCGAATCTGGATATTTAACTCCCGGAGTCCAAGCAGCCTTAGCTCGAAATCGCCACATACCACCAATATATTTACCCACATTCCGCGAACCAGAGTGAATCATAAAAGCAAGCTGTCCTTCTTTGATTCCCCAAGCGTGAGCAAGAGTGCGATTTTCTACCTTATCCACGCGCTGCACCTCCACAAAATGGTTCCCACCACCAATAGTTCCCAATCCTCCATCCCTTACCAATCCATCATTCGGAACTAACTCCTCTGGTGCTAATTTCCAATCACCATTCATGGAACCATCCAAGAAAATACGCTCAGCTTCCCGTGTAATTTGTGACAAATTAGACTTGATTACACTCCCCGTAGGCGTATTCAACATAGCATCCAACCAACCAAGAACACCATGCTGAAACAACCCCCGCATCGCGCTACTTGTCATAGTCACATCTCGTGTACCAAAGAAATAATCACCTTTCATAAGTTCCACAAATTGATTACGCTTTGACTGAAATTGCTCAACCGTCAAATCAGCCACATGTAAACGCATCCCGCAATTGATATCGGAACCGACAGCAGCAGGAATTACCATAGCTTCAGTTTCCACCACAGAACCAATCGCAACTCCAGCGTCACCCGGATGAAAATCAGGCGTCGCACAAGCTCTACAAGTATGTCCACCTGCTGGGTGACGAACGCTTGCTAAATTTGCTAACTGTTTTAGTGCTTTTGCTTCTAGGGGAAAACCTTCGGGTAAAAGAACTTCGGCAATTGGCGCATCTGAATTAGTATTTAAATTACTACTTAAACGAACAGAATAAATTTTGTTGTTGTAAGCAACATCCAAACCTTCGCGAGATAACGCACGCAAAAGACGATTCAAATTTTTAGGCTGCATGAATATTCCTGCAAGTCTTGAAAAAGACCTGTTGAGAGTGAAGAGTTTAGGAGACTAGGGTTCAGCAGCCGCGTCTCAAGCTTTTTTGCAAGTCGCGTTCCCAGGATTTGGGGGAAACAACAGCAGTATATTAATTAGATAACACAGAGTTTTGTCTGTTGGCAACAAAGAAACTCCACCCCCAACCCCCTCCCCGCACCCGGGGAGGGGGCTACGAAAAACAGACGAATGAAAATTAGTGATAAAAAGCACATATACCTTGACTTGGAAGCATAATAAGCGGTATTTACAATTTTGCAAGCTAACAATTCTAGGAAAGCCGATTGAGTAACGAAAAATCCAAGTATGAATTTTCTGGAGCAGGGGGGAATTGGCAATTATTTGATGAAGTGGATGATATTAACATAATTCAACAAAGCGATAGCATCTCTTGCGGACCTGCTTGTGCGGAAATGTTGCTAAAAATTCACGGAATCAATGACGCTAGTCAAGAGCTTATTGCCTCAATATCTGGAGTACCTGTCAGTGTTTGTAATCTAGTACAAGCAATTAAACAGATAGATTCTGGAACTTCAAGACAATGGATAGGTGGAGGTTTAGAAATTCCAGGAGCAAGCGATGCACAACTTTTGGAAGCACTTATGTCTAAAGGAGCATGGATAGCAGAGCTTCGGGAGTTGGGAGCACGACTGGGTCATTTAGTTATCGTTGATGGTTATGATGCTTTTGGCAGGCTTTGTATTTTAGACCCTTGGAATAAAACAAAGTATAAAATGGAAAAGGAAACATTTTTGCAATTTTGGACGCTACAAGGTATATACGTTAAAAAATTATGAACGCTCAAATCTTGAAAATTCAGCTAAGCTCAGACACAAAGTCTTTAATCATTTGTATGTCAATTGGTAAAGAACAACTTCAGTTCACATTTTCACGGAGCTTTGACCAGGTGGCAAACCAGCAATTGCAAATAATAACTTATGACAGCAATTTTGGCGAAACTTTTAAATTTAACCAACATATTATTGATGAAGTGCTGAAATTTGTTCGTCAGTTTTTCAACGGAGATAAGTTAGCCTTACCTCAATATGTTGGTGACTTTGGCTCAGAAGAAGAAGCATTAGCATTGCAAAAACCTTTCAAAATTATTACAAAGCTAACTTTATAAGTATTTCTTCTTAGGGATTTGGCGACGAACAAGTCCGCGAAATTATGCCAAGACCTTACGCTACAGTCTTTGTGCCTTTACACTCTGTCAACAATTAACCGTTCATGGGGTACTATGCTGCCGACCAAGCTGTTCAGTATCTAAATATTAGATGACAGATGAATATCTGCCACCAGACTTAATACATAGCCTTGAATAAAAAATTACATTAGTTATGATGGTACAACAAAATTATTTTTAATAAAAAAATGCATAGCCGACTGCTTCGGACTATAGATTTATCATGCCAAGAAAAAAATGCTATGTTCTCCCTTCTTGGTAACCACTTTAAAGGAGTGAAGCGAAACGTATTTGAATCAGACCTCAGCAATAAAAACTGGGTAATTTTACTAAAAGACAAAAATACAAAACAACTCCAAGGTTTTTCGACCCTACTGATGTACAAAACTCAATTTCAAGGAGAAAATATCAGTGTCGTCTATTCCGGAGATACAATAGTAGACCCCAGTGCTTGGTCTAGTTCCTCCCTTTCTCGCACCTGGATAAGTTCGGTAAATAAACTGCGGACAGAATATTCTCAAGGTAAATTGTACTGGTTACTAATTTCCAGTGGATTTAGAACTTATCGATTTCTACCAATATTTTGGAAAGAATTTTATCCAAGATACGATATAGTCACACCAAACAATATTTCCGTGCTAACGAAATTTTTAGCACAAGAACGCTTTGGAGAATACTATGACGAAAACACAGGAGTAGTACGCTTCCCATATCCCCATGTATTAGAAAAAGAACTGCTGACTATTCCCCCAGAACGTATGGAAGACCGTCATATAGAGTTTTTTGCCCTACAAAACCCTGGTTACACAAAAGGAGAGGAACTAGTTTGTATTACAGAAATTACTGAATCAAATCTAACTTCAGCAGGTAAGCGGATGTGGTTTGCAAATTCTTCCTCACTAAATAAAAACACCCCATTACCAATTACCAATTACCAATTACCAATTACCAATTAACCATTATCATTATTTAACACAAATTTTGTTAAAGATTAGGAAATATATAATCAGCCGATTCTTGAACACCTAAAACTTTTAAGATGAACACCAACTCACAGGCTGTTAATTCTAACCGCAAGACAAAAATTTTCAATCATCCAGAGCGATTTGTTGAAGGATGGTACTGGGCAATACCTTCCAATAAACTTAAAAAAGGTAAGGTAAAAGCTATTACCTTTATGGGAAAAGAACTAGCTATTTACCGAGGTGAAAATGGTGAAGTCGTAGCCGTTGACGCTTATTGTCCTCATATGGGAGCGCACCTAGCAGAAGGAAAAGTCGAAGGTAATGCACTGCGGTGCTTTTTCCATAATTGGAAATTTGATACCGAAGGGATGTGCATAGATATTCCCTGTTTAGGTGAAGCATTACCTATCAAAATAAAAACTTATCCAACAGCAGAAAAATACGGAATGGTTTGGGTTTGGACAGGTAAAATAGCACAACAAACTCTCCCATTTGTTCCCGAACTTGAACACGATGAATGTGACGGAGCCTTAGGGAGATATTTTGAAAAAAACTGTCACCCTAATGTTGTGATGGTGAATGCAATTGATGCTCATCATTTCAACACAGTCCACAATTTTCCAGTCAAAATCTTTTTTCAAAAAGAGGATTTAAATCAAAATGCTATAACATTCAGTAACACGACAAGAGGGGGAGAAGATTCTATCTTCCTCAAATTTATTCTTCCATTTTACAAAGAAGCCGTAACTTATAGTATGTGCTATTGGTACGGTAGCAATGGTACAGTAACAGTCGGCCCAGATTTTTTACATTTTCATATAATGTTTGCTTTACGCATGACAGAAGGAGGAAAAACAGAAGGACAAACAATATTAATTACCAAAAAACGCAAAGGTTTATTTGGCTGGATTTTTAACCGAGTAATTTTATGGGTAACAGAAATAGTCGGAAACTACTTTGCAAAAGGGGATACAAAAATTTTTCAAACAATTCAATTCGACTTAAAAACCCCAATTCAAGCAGACAATTCCATTATGCAATTTATTCACCATACTGAGAAGCAAAAAGCACTAGTGTGGGGTAGTTGGGAAGAAGCGCAAGCAATAGAAAAATCAGCATTACGGGAAGCGATACGACTTCAAGAAGCGGGAAAACTTAAAAAACAAGAGCAAGTACAACGATGGGGTGATGGTGATTGAATGAAGGAATAAAGAAAAGTATTGAGTTTAGCTGTTGCTAAAAATGAAACTGCTGAGTAAAAAATCTATGCATCTACCAAAATTACTTCTGTAGATACAGGAATAGCCTTATGTCTGGAAAAATTTTTACTATTTTGTCCTTTATGCTTGGTAGTCTTACTCTTTTAACTCCTGCTAATCAAAGCGCTGATGCGGATGTTAAATCGATAATACCCCAACAGCCACCAGCACAAAGGCAAAAACCACCAACAACTAAGCCAAATCCCTTACTCCATCCCCCATATTGCGAATACCCAGACTCGAAAATGTTTATTGGGCCGACAATAGAACCGGAAAGAATTGCTCCCGGAATGATTATCCCCAATACCGTACCACCAGAAGAAATTTCTCCAGGAATGATTATACCCTGTCCGAAATCTCCCAACTCTGACACAAGAGACACAGAGGAGACAAGGGAAATAAAAAAACAACAAGTACAACAATAAAAAATCAACAATAAAAAATCATCAATAACAAATGACAAACTTTAAAATCGCTGGGTTTGATTTACCCCACGCTCAAGAAGAAGATAAACTACGTCGCATATTATCCTCAGCACTCAAAAGTAGAACTAATCAAACATCCCAATTACTCTTGAAGAATAGTTGTACTTACTGGGACGAGTCATACTTTGGACTAGAAAAAGTAAAAATTTTCTCTGATTCTCCTCCACAAGAGCAAGCAGAAATTCTGCGTCTTTGTAACCACGGACTATTAAAAGAAGCCTACTTTATCGAAAAAGCAGGTGTTGGTTACATGGCAAAAATGGTCATCCTCGCAGAAACTACCGAAGAGCGAATGCTTTACGCTTTATTTAGTGGAGATGAAGTCACTCACCTCGCAAAAATTAGTAGTTTTTTAGAAAATTCAGAAATTGTCGGTACTAATGACCCCTTCTTGCGTTTATTAGAAGACGTAGTGGAAAGCTCAGATAAAACAGTATTATTGTTTATACTGCAAGTCGTATTGGAAGGATGGGGTTTAACACACTACCGTAGCTTAGCAAAAAGTTGCCAACACCCCGAACTCAGTACGGTATTTCACAGCTTTTTACAAGATGAAAGCCGTCATCATGGCACAGGGGTAACCCTTTTTGACGAGGTATCGATAACAAAATGCAGTCAAGAAACAATAATTGAAACCCTAGCATTATTTTTACAAATGGTACAGCTAGGACCACAGCATATAGTTACAGCTATAGAGCAAATCAAAGGTCATTTATCTCCCCAGCAAAAAATTAAAATCTTTCAGGAATTGAACACAGAAACCCATAGCGGAACTCGATTGGATTTACTTTTGAGTTTAATGAAAAGCCCAAATGCGGGAACAATAGTACAAGAACTAGAAGCACGAGGAAGTTTTCAACCCTTTCCAGCAGATAAATGTGTGGTAGGTAATTGGTAATTGGTAATTGGTAATTGGTAATTGGTAATTGGTAATTGGTAATTGGTAATTGGTAATTGGTAATTGCTTATTTCCTACTCCCCACTCTCTGCTCCCCACTCCCCACTCCCTACTCCCTACTCCCCCAACATGCTATTAGAAAATCAAAAAACTTATCGTAGGTTGCAAATTAATCATACACGCAACAAAGAGCAAGACCATACTCAACTATTAGACAAAGCTGCTGCGGATTTTCGCTATGAAGATTGTCAAGAGGAATATTGGAACCCAGAAGAATTTTCTTTACTTTACGGTACACCCCTCTGGGAGCAATCCACCCCTAGCCAAAAAATCATACTAAACCAACTTTACTGGGTAGCTTATTATTCCCAAATTATTTCCGCAGAAATTGCCACAATTTATTTTAATCAAACTAGCGCAGCCGGACTTTACGCACAAGAAGATTTTAGAATCATTTGCGACAGCCTCGATTTAGAATCCGCTCAAGAACGCGCTCACATTAATGCATTTAAAACAGTCGCAAACCAAGTCGAAGCAAAACTATTCGGTAAACGAATTTTTAGTTATCCCATGCGTGGACCATTTAGCGAAACAATGGTTTTTGCCGATACCAACTTCTTTAAACGTAAATGGAAAGAACTCCAATTAAAAACATTTGGACTTCTATCAGCAGACAACACATTTCTAGCCTGTCAATATTTTACGGTACGCGGAGTCAGAACCCTCAACGGAAAACTAATCCAACATAAACTCAGTAACTTTTATCAAAAACATCCCAACCCAGAAAAAGCTCCCATCCCCGCAAAAATTTCTTACTATCACTTCATGGATGAAAGCTTTCATTTTAATAGCTCCACAATCATCTCCCACGACGTAATTCACTGCCTAAAACCACCAACAGAATTTGAAAAACTCGTCGCAAACCTAGGACTACAAGGTTGTCAAAAAGACCATTATCATTTTTCCGTAGCCATCAACGGAATATTTTGGTACGACCCAGCATTATACTCAGCAATTTATCAAATACTATGCTCACCCATCTTCGACATGAACGACACCGAAGCAAAAGAAATGATACGACGTTGTTTCACAGAAGAAAGCGAAGGATTACACCGTAGCTACCAAACCCATACAGAAGCCAGAGACTCCTATAAAATCTACCTAGAAAAACTAGAATACATCTCGAAAACCAACAAAGAAATGACCATCATGTCCTCAAACACCATCCCCAAATACCTAGCCACCCAAAAAAAAGCCCTCCCCACCTCCCTCCCATCCCTTTCCTACCTTGGCTCCCTTGGCAACTTGGCGGTTCGTAAATCATGAAAATATTCAACAACTTCGACATAATAACAAAAGGCTGGTACATAGCCTGTCCAAGCAAAGATATCCCCTTATCTAAAGCAAAATCTATAACACTTTGCGGACAAAAAATAGTAATATTTCGCGGACAAGACAATAAAATTCGTGCCCTAAACGCCTACTGTCCACACCTAGGAACCGACCTAGGAATCGGAAAAGTAGAAGGAAATTTAATCCGCTGCTTCTTTCATCATTGGGAATTTGATGGAGAAGGAAACTGCAAAAATATTCCTTGTCAACCCACCATTCCCGAAAAAGCAAAACTACAATCCTACGATACCGATGAAAAATATGGATTTATTTGGATTTATCCCGACAGCAAAGCACCCGAAGGAGTAGTTGAATTTGACGAACTAAAAGGAAAACCTCTAGTAACATTTTACGACAAACCATTTGAACGTAACTGTCATCATCATATTTGTATGATGAACGGAATAGACGCTCAGCATCTACAAACCGTGCATAAATTAAACATAAATATGAACTTAACCTTACAACAAAACTCATCCAACACAATCGTAGATTTTACCCTCAACGGAGAATTCCCCAACACAACACAGCGCGAACGTATAGCCATAAAAATTCTAGGTGATAAATACGAATACACCATGAGATACGCACATGGAACTATTGGACTTTTAACAATTATGAAAAAAGTCAAAATCGTACCAGCACTACATATGATATACGCCTATAGCCCCGTAGCACCTAATAAAACGCGCATTCAACCAATTTATATTGCTCAACAAAGAAAAGGAATTTTCGGTTGGTTACTAACACTCATATTACTTTTACTCACCAAAGCCGCTTATTATTTCCTTAGAGGTGAAGATGGGTTAATTTATGACAATATTCGTTATAATCCCAATGTGATTTTGAGTATTGATGAACCACTAGTTAAATATATGAATTACGTAAATAATTTAGAACCCTCTATATGGTCAAAATAAATTATGAATACAGAAATTTGTAATGTTAGTTTTCCTCAGACGAATTACCAACCAATTTGCTTGTCAAAAAATGAAAATATTTCCGAATATTTAACAGTTCAAAATTCTCCAGTATTATTTGGTTGTCGCACCGGAATTTGCGGGACTTGTATTGTAGTTGTTAATGGTGATATTCCTCCTCCGACAGAAGAAGAAAAAGAAATTTTAGAAATCTTTGCTCCAGAAAATAGTCAAGTAAGATTGGCTTGTCAATTAAAACTAACTAGTGATATAGAAATTACTCTTTTAAAAGGTGATTTATCAGGTAAATTATGAGTCTATAGAAGTGATGGGTTACGGCGCTTTATATATTTAAAGAACTTTATTTTAACTTTTACAAATGCGCCTAACCCATCCTACGTAAATTTTACTTTTAAAACATCAATTAAATCAATGTGTATAAATATATGAAGTTTGAGGATTTTTGGTACGTTGTTTGTGAAAGTCGTCATTTAAAACCAAATACTGTATTGTCACGCATTATTTTAGATGAGTGGTTAGCAGTGTTTCGCTCCGATGACAATAAACCTGTGGCTTTACAGGACAGGTGTATGCATCGCAATAGCCGATTGTCCAAGGGTAAAGTTTGCCAAGGAAAAATTCAATGTCCTTATCATGGTTGGGTGTATGACGAAACTGGCAAAGTTATTGTTGTACCTTCCGAAGGGGAAAATTTTCGTCTTTCTCAAGCACGTCGTACTATTTGCTATGAGACCAGAGAGCAGGATGGTTTTATTTATGTCCGACTAACGCAAAACCCGACTGAGGAATTTGAACCTTTTAAAATGCCTTTTTACCAAGAAACTGGTTGGGAAACTGTACGAGTTATAAACCGCTTTAATAATAATGTTACTAACTGTGCCGAAAATTTTATCGACATTCCTCACACAGCAAGCGTTCACCCTGGAGTGTTTCGGACAGCCAAGCAACAAAAACTAGAGATGACCGTCGAAAGACGAAACGGTTCTGTGTTTACACAGTACAGCAATGAAAATACGAACCTCGGTTGGTTTAGCCGTTTTCTCAACGCAAAAGGTTATGAAATTCTCCATAGCGATAGTTTTCACATGCCAAATATCACTAGTGTTGAGTACAATATGGGACCCCACAGACGACTTTTTATTACCAGCCAATCAATTCCCGAAACGGATAATTCAACCCTTGTTTACACCGACGTGACCTTTAATTACGGCATTTGGAACAAACTCGCACGTCCCTTTGTTCGCTGGACTGCTCAATATATTATCCGTCAGGATGTAGAAGCTTTGAAAATTCAATCAGAGGTCATCCAAAAATATGGAACTCAATTTGCTAATACCCCTGCTGATACGATTCACGTCTTTGTTGAATCTATTCGCAATAAAATTTCCACCGGAGAAGACCCTAGGAAACTCCCTGAAAAGTCAGTACAATTACATTTCTGGGTGTAGAGACGCGATTAATCGCGTCTCTACATTATTTCAAATGGTGTACCAAAATTTGGGTTTGGGAAAATGCCCAAAAAAAGAAGTGCCTCAGCACTTCTCAATAATTCCCAGGTAGAACCTATTCATAAGTATAAAGATTATACCATTTAAAAAATGTATAAAGTTACACGCAATAAATTATAAGATGTTGGTTTTCCTCGCCTTTACCATTTTACTCTCAATAACGGCAAAAAAAGACATAAAATTCCAGATATTTCGCCAAAAAGCTCGCGAAGACTGGATTTTAGACGCCGTTGGTTTATTTTTCCAAGGAATCCTTATTCCTATTTTACAGGTAAAGGTTGTTTATTTAACCTACCAACACTTTCTACCCAATTTTCATGCTTCCCTTTGTTTACATCCCATCTTCGCTTTTTGCCTCAGTTTTGTCTTTGTCGATTACCTCTACTACTGGAATCATCGTCTTTTCCATACCCGTTGGTTATGGTTTGTGCATCAAGTACACCACACAGTTACCGCAATGGATGTGCTAGGAACTTCTCGCAATACCCTGTGGACAAGCTTCCTCATCGTTTACCTGTGGCTTCACTCTTTATTTATCTACCTACTTTTCGACCCCAGTTGGTACATCCTGGGAGTGAGTCTGACTTCCGCTCTAGACCTGTGGCGCCATAGTGCAATTAATCCGCAACCGACATCAATAATTTACCGATTGCTTTCTCCCTGGTTGACCTTACCCCAAGACCATGCATTTCATCATGCAAGTGACTACACTGGTGGCAACTACAGTGCAAATCTGAAAATCTGGGATAAAATTCATAACACTTACCACTCATCCGAAAATATACCAGAATATTTAGGCATAAAATCAAACCTAACACTTACAGAAAAGCTATTTTTCCCTGATAAAAGGCTAATATTTACCCAATCAGAGTATAAAAAAAATCTTAAATAGATATTTGTCTTACCCATGAATCACGAAAAAATCGATACACCAAGCAACAGCGAAACATCTGAACATAGCATGACTGTATTGAGTATAATTCTCTCTTTCTTTCCAGTCATGGTCATGTTAATCGCATTTGCATCATTTATTTGGATGTGTGCTTCCCCAGGAATTTTCAGCGTAGCTACATTACTATTTTCTCTCTACGGTTTTCCGCTACTAATATATAGAATACACCAACATTTTTATCCAGCAAAAGAAGGTATTAGCTATTTAATAGGAAAAGACTATTCACCTTGGTGGGGAAGTCATCAAATACAAGCGATTTATATTACATTTCCTGCACTAGAAGCGGCATTAAGACTGATACCTGGAGGTTTTTCTCTATGGTTGAAACTTTGGGGTTCTAAAGTTGGGAAAAACGTTTATTGGACACCACAATTAGAAATAGCAGACCGAGGGTTGCTAGAAATTGGAGATAATACAGTGTTTGGGAATGGAATTGGTATTTATTCCCACATTATTAAACCAAGAAAACAAAACCTAATGTTATATGTGAAAAAAGTGAAAATAGGCAGCAATGTTTTTTTGGGAGCTTGGAACCATATAGCACCGGGTGTATGCATTGAGGATGAAACTTATGTACCTACCTTTACTCATGTGTATCCGAATAAAACGAAGAGACCTAACCCCAAAGAAAACCCCAACCCCCTCCCCGTAAACGGGGAGGGGGCTAAGATTGATGATAAATACTTTAGAAAATACAAAAATTAACTATTTCTGTCTATTTTTCGTAGCCCCCTCCCCGCTTGCGGAGAGGGGGTTGGGGGTGGGGTTTCTTATATTGGGACGAGAAAATATGCGATTAATCATACAATTATTTAGTAAATTGATTGCGGTTACTGCTAATAGATTTTACCGCGCACTAGAAAATCCTCAAGCTGCACAGCGAAGGGTACAGCAAGATATATTTCGGTATTTTGTTAATAGTGAATATGGCAATAATTTAGGTATTAGGTCTTTACAAGATTGGCACAAAATTCCTATTATTGAGTACCAAGATATTGAAAAATGGATATATAGACAGCAGCAAAATAAAAAATCTCTTTTAACTAACGAGGATATACTTTTCTATGAAAAAACTTCTGGAAGCAGTAGTGCAGCGAAATTAATTCCTTATACTAAATCTTTGCGTCGTTCATTTAATCAGATGTTTTGCGTCTGGGCACATGATTTGATTGTGCAGGGTCCAAAATTTTCTACAGGAAAAATCTATTTTTGTATTTCACCGCAGCTAGCTGCATCTGCGTCTGCGTCTCTACAGGATGATTCGGAATATTTAGATAAATGGCTACGCTGGATTCTTAGTCCTTTTTTGGTTTCCCTACCTGGAATAAAGGGTGTTCGCGATGCTGAAAAATTTAAACATGAACTTTCCCTCACACTGTTACAAGAAGAAAATCTAGAAATTATCTCTATTTGGAGTCCAAGTTTCCTTAAGGTTATCATCGACTATATTCAAACTAACCACACACAACTAGCTTATGAGCTAAAAAGTCATATTTCCCCTGAGCGCTTGCAATTAATTTCGCAACTAGAGATTAGGATTTTTTGGCCAAAACTAAAACTTATTTCCTGCTGGGATAGTGCAAACGCAGCAGACGGAGCAGATTTTCTTAAAAAACTTTTCCCTAATGTTTTAGTACAAGGTAAAGGATTATTAGCAACCGAAGCACCAATGACTATCCCCCTCATCGAAGCAAAGGGATGTGTACCGATATTAGATGAAGTTTTTTTTGAGTTTGAAGATGTAGAAGGGAAAATTTATTATCTTCACGATTTGTCCCCAGGAAAAGAATACAAAATTATTATTTCCCAAAAAGGAGGACTGTATCGTTATCGAATTGGTGATAGGGTTCGCGTTACCCACTTTTTTTGCAATACACCTTGTTTAGAATTTTTGGGACGCACTCAAGAAATTAGCGATTTGGTTGGTGAAAAACTGCATTCCGATTTTGTTTGTCAAGTTCTTGATAGTTTACCTTTGGAAGGGACTTGTTTTAAAAGTCTTGTACCAGCTAAATTACCAAAAGAGCATTATATTTTGTTAGTTGATAAAGTAAATTTACCTCCTCAAATACTAGCTCAACAGCTAGATACTAAATTGCAAGAATCTCCGCAATATAAACATGCTAGACTTTTGGGTCAATTACAGTCGGTACGGGTTATAGTACATCCGATGGTATCAGAAATTATTAGCTTACACAAAGTTAGTTTGGGTAAAAAATGGGGAGATTTAAAACATGATGTTCTTGTAACTGTGGCAATTGAAGAAGAATTATTAACGAAATTAGAAGAACTTAAAAGGCATTAGCATGAGTTATCCAAAAAAAATAGTACCCCTTTGTGTACCAGGGGAATCCGGAATATCAACATTAAGGGCTGAAGAATTACTTAGTAAATTATTCAACCTTAAATAAAAATATGACATTCACATCTAATCCATCCACCACAACTGCTGAGATTAATAAGCCTATTTTAAAACTCGGTTCTAAAGGTGAGGTTGTTAAAGAAGTACAAAACCTATTATTAGACCAAGGTGTATTTGTATATCTTGGTAACGATGGGGCTTGTGTATATCCTGGTGGGGAAGTAATCGATGGGGTATTTGGTCTGAAGACAGAAGCAGGGGTCAAACTTTTTCAAGGTAAAATGTTCCAGCAGCAAGATGGAATAGTTGGCAACAAAACTTGGCGGTCGCTTTACAAGGGTGCGCCAGTTGATATGGCTATTTTGAAAAAAGGTGTGAAGGGAGAGTTAGTTAAGAAGGTTCAAGAAAGATTATCGACTGGTGGTTACTATAACCGTGCAATTGATGGTGATTTTGGAACTGCGACCGAAACAGCAGTAAAAGAATTACAAAAGTCTACTAGTTTACCTATCGATGGTGTTATTGGTGAGCGCACTTGGTTTGAACTGAGCAAGATTAATACAATACTTTGCTAATATAACAAGAAACCAGAACTTCCTGGTTGTAATTCACTCACTTGAAATCCGCTGCTTATTCTAGAGTTTATGATGGTCTGGAAATTTTATAGCTAGACGTTCCCTTCTCATTTTTGCTGCTTTTGTCTTTCCAAGTAAAGAAACTATTACTATTTGGTAGAAATAATAACGAAATAGCTGCTTAATGTATTGCATTAATGCACGATACCAAAATGGAGTTTTTAATTCAAAATTAACTTGAATAGATTCAATTTTAGACTCCAGCATTTTTTCGTCAGTAACTCCCCCGGTTTGATAGCAAGCAACAATAGAATTTATATATATAAACTGAGCATTTGCTTGTAATAAGGATAGAGCATAGGCAAAATCGGCAACATATTTATAGTTGGGATTATATAAACCATGAGTAAGGTAAGTATATTTTGTAATAAACATTGCCTGATGGCAAATACTCATAGAATACTTTAATTCTTCAAAGCTAGAATTAATTTTCACTTTGATATTAGCGTCTGTATACCATCGATAAATATCACCGTAGTAAACAGATAATTTATCGCTAGGTGAGTATTTTTTTGCTAAAGATAATAGCGCATCCGGTAGATAGGTATCACCTGCATTAATTAAACCGATTATTTCACCTTCAGATAGAGAAATACCTTTATTCATAGCATCATAAATACCTTTATCTGGTTCGCTACACCAGTATGCTATTTGGTTTTCGTATTTTTTGATAATATCAATAGTACTATCTGTAGAGCCACCGTCAATTATAATATACTCAAAGTTAGTATATGTTTGCTGTAGAAGGCTTTGAATTGTTTTTTCTAAAAATTCTGCGGCGTTGTAGGTAACTGTGATGATAGTAATTAGTAATTTATTTGGGTGGTAATTTTGATTAAATTTTTTGTTGAGTTTTAAACCACCTTGCTGTTTAGATGAATTGGAAGACTTTTTTAGATAATCTTCTATTCTGATATTTTTCATATTCAGTGAAATTTAAAATAACTAAATAAGACTTAAAATATAATTTAAAAAACGCTTTTCTGACTCTATTGGTGGGGGCAAAATACTAGGCATATCTAATATTTTACACATTAAATTTAACAACTCAGATTTATCCTCATAACAATAAACTCCCTCAAAGTCGAAAGCGCTTCTACAAGCACTGGAATTCGCAATTACAGGAATACCTGCGATTACCATCTCTGTAATACGGGTTAATGCTCCAGTACCTATTTTCTGATGTGCCAAAACGGCTTTAGCGTTAACTAGGAGACCGTATAATTCTTTGGAATCTACAGAACCTAAAATATTTATACTTGAATCACAGCAATATTCTTTCAAATTTTCAGTTCCATAGCCAGCGACATCAATTTCATAATCAAATTCTTTTTTAATAGCCTTGAGCCACTTAATTTGTTCAATCATACCTTGCATTGTTGGATAGTTATTGGCTGTTCCAATAATTAAAAATCTTTTTTTTTCTGAATCATTTCTATCTTTTCTTATGGTTAAAAGATAGTTTAAAACTTCTTTAGGGGGGTAATAAGGTAAAAAATCAGCATCAATTCCATATAATTTTAATAACCACTGTTCCTCACGAGATATACTAAATAATTTGTCTGCTTTCGCTAAATTTTTAATTTCGTATTGAAAGTTAAAAGGTAAAGATTTGCTAGTAAAATTGTTATTTTTATTCACAACTAAAGATTCAATATTATGTGGTAGCGCTATTATTGTAAAACTATTTTTTTTTGCTAAATACGGTATAGTATAATTATTAGTAGATTCCCATAAAATTACTTTAGTTCCTTGATAATTATTAAAACCTATATTAAAGTCTATAAAAATATCTTCCAAATAGCTTAATCTACAGTGCAAAGGATATGTTAAATAATTATATTTATTGATAAAATTAAATCCGTTAAAAAACCTCTCCAAGCGCCTTTGTAAGCGAATAGATAAATTTAATTGTGTATCCTCAACTATCAAGCCTAACGAAGTTACTAATTCTTCAATCTGAAGTGTTCGTCGATTTCCTCCATGTCCTTTAGGGTCTGGACTAAACCAAGAAGCTCGCAGTATTTTTTTCATAAATATAAAAATTATTTACTTATTTTTGGGTTTCATAATTAACTGAGCATTAGCCTTCAGAAATACTTTAATTAAACTCATAATTACAGGCAAAGAGTAACTACATCTGAAAGCTTCCTTGATTTGATTAAAAGCTGCGGTTTCTTCATTTATACTAAACATAGCACTAGCCGTATTTAAAGCATACATTGCATAGTATTCCCTCGCTTGACGTGACCATTTCTCGGAATCAGAATCTGGTAAATAAGATTTAGAAATTTCTATAGCTTGGAGAGTGTGTGCAATATTTGCTCCATATTTTATAAGTCGTGAAGATTCCGAAGCTGAGTGTAGACGAAAACATGCTAAAACTTGTGGCTCATAGCCAACTAAGTAATTCGCTGCAATTCTTTTCCACATCTCCCAATCAGATGCAGAATATGCATCTGGACAAAACCCTCCTAATTTTTCATATGTGCTGCGTTTAACAACGATTGCAGGAAATTGAATTCTTTGCTTAGTAGAAATCAATTCTAGCCAGTTTTCTAAAACGCCGGGTTCTCTCCTTTCAAGTTCTGATATATTTAACCAATGACCATCTTCATCCATGTAAATATTACGAGAAAAAGCAGCGCCAATTTGTTGTTCTTTTTCTATTAGTTTTCGCAGACGATTATAAAATCCTGGTAATACTACATCATCTTGATGTAAAATATGAATCCAATGACCGTAAGCACGTTGAATGCAATTATTCCAAGTTTTAATTTGACCTAAATTTTCTGACTGTCGTGCATAAGAAATTCTTCCTTGTCCTATTTCTCTGACTAATTGTTCTGGGTTATCTTTAGTAGAGCAGTCATCGATTACCTCTATCTGCATTTGCTCCAATCCAGGGTCTTGTTCAAGAACACTTTTAAGCGTTTTTGCGAGGTAATCTGCACCATTGTAAGTGGGAATCATTACAGACCAAAAAGGTCTATAGGTATCTTTCTCAGTCGGCTGTATTGATGGAAAATTAAACTGCTTCATTATCATTAATTATTATATATAATTTGCACGTTAAATGTTGCTTGATTCCCGTGTATACGACAGTCACATCATGATTATTCATTTAAACTTTTATTTTAAATATTTTTAGCAAGTTAGATATCAAGAATAAAATTTATTTTTTACATTGATTTTTACATTGATAGCACGATTGCAAAATCTTACCAATTGTGGGTTGTTTTTCAGCCATAATTGTCTTTTAGAAAGCGACAATATGTGCTTTTTGGGAAAAGACTGTATCAATTCCGCAATACTATCACCTTCGACGTATTCTAATGCTTTCCACAAAGGCCCATACAAAGGGTGAAAGTTTTGCATATAATTATAATTATCTTCATCTATAGCTTGCCAAAGTTTGAAGTAACTATCAATATTAATATCTGTGCTGTGCCCCCAATTCCTCATTTTGAACAGCATTTCTTGGTCTTCTCTTGCCCAACTTTGATGAAAAAGAAAAAAATTGGTATGAATAAAAGGGTGATTGCCATTTCTTGCTAACTTATAATATGGATTATTGGTCGCAATATGTACGCTATCATAACTATTTTTAACGTACAGAAAACCCCTTTTTGTTTTCTTGTACAAAACAAGTATATTCACAATGAAGGTAATAGGTGTTTTTTGAGGATTTTGGAGATATTGCCGTTGTGTACCTAAAAATCTGACAAAAGATGGAAAATTTATAAAGTATTCATCAGCATCTATTTGTATGTGCCACCCCCCTTCACCCATGTATTTTGCTAACATGTTTCGCTCGTGCGTCTCATTTTCAATGGGCAAAAGTTCAGGTTTGTAAAAATCATCTTTGTAAATTGTAATTTTTTTATCTACATCAAACCATTTGAGCCACTCAAAAAAAGAAGGTTCAATTGTAAAGTTATTACCACTCCAAGTCCGAAAGTCTTTGTCCATTGCCAAAGTAATTGTATTTGCCTGTGGATATAAACAGGGTAAGGAGTTTTTTAAAAATTCGTAGTCGTAAGAAAGTAAAATACCTATTTTTATCATATAAAACACAACTATAAAGATAAGATAATATCAATAATTTTTAAATAATTATCCAAGTGTCAAATTTTATGCTGAATCAATAATTTTACTCCATAGAGAAGTAGAGAATACTTTAACGTGACGAGGAAAACCTCCTGTCCTTTTGACAAAGAGACTATCATTTACTATAATTTGAGCAAAATCAGGATGTTTATCAAATAGGAAATTTCCGTCGCCTATAGCAGTATCAAGATAATAAATACCAGGAGAATATTTTATTTCTGGAATTTTTATCCTAAAGAGAATGCTATCACCTGAAGTGCCACTTACATAAAACTCAGCATCCATATTACAAACATGTGTGATTATTTCACCATAAGCGTTTTTAATATTTAGACCTAAATCAAGGTTACTAAGCGTATTGTTAAAGCAAAGTGAAAACTCAAATATGATATTATCACCCATACCAAACTCAGTCTGTTCTACATCGCTATCACCAAGTATTCTGATTTTTTTAAAATATACTTTTGCTTGTGTATCCGGGACAAAATCGTACTGTTGTATGCTATTTTCGCTCAAATAATTATCTAATACCGAAACAACTTCACCTATCGATACAATAGTTCCCTTCTGTAGCAGTATTCCTTTTTGACATAGTGCTTTGACAACATTGATATTGTGACTAACAAACAAAACTGTCCTTCCTTCTTTCCCAACTTCTTCCATCTTTCCCAAACACTTCTTCTGAAACTGAGCATCCCCTACCGCTAAAACCTCATCAACCACTAAAATTTCTGGTTCCAAATGAGCAGCAACAGCAAACGCTAACCGGACATACATCCCCGAAGAATACTTCTTCACCGGAGTATCCAGAAACTTTTCCACCTCAGCAAACGCCACAATTTCATCAAATTTGCGCTTAATTTCCAACCGACTCATCCCCAAAATTGCACCATTCAGGTAAATATTTTCTCTACCCGTCAATTCGGGATGAAAGCCAGTCCCAACCTCTAATAAACTAGCCACCCTACCCTTAATGGAAATCCTTCCAGTAGTAGGTTCAGTAATTCGACTTAAAATTTTTAATAAAGTAGATTTACCTGCACCGTTACGTCCAATAATCCCAACCCTATCTCCTGCTTTAATCTCAAAAGAGACATCCTGAAGTGCCCAAAACTCCTCGCGGTTATTTTGAATTTTGGATTTGGGATTTTTGATTCTTGAACCTAGAGATTTAACCCCATCAGCAATCACATCACGCAAAGCCTTATACTTTCCATGTCCTTCTTGCTGATGGCTTAAAATATACTTCTTCCCCAAGTTTTCAACTTTAATAACAGTGTCAGACATTCCCTTTATATTATGTAAAAATAATAATCAGGATTTTATTCCTTGATTTCCAGATGGCAACATCATACTATCAGGTGGAGAAAAATAAATATGTTAAATAAATTACCTCGGTAGATAACGGTTAAAAGGTAAAAGGATAGACCCTATATCGTCTCCACAACTATCACTAGCACACTTGTTAAGCTTGTATAAACCCGTACCAGCACGCCAACCAACAGCCACACCGCGCATAGCTTCATTTATATATTTCCAGACAATAGATAAAGATAATTTATGAGTTAACCTTAATCGCAAGATTCTCAAAAAGCAGCGATAAATAAGAATTCCCATCAACCAAATTAATAAAATTGGAAATGGAATTTTTTTGTACGCATGTTTTAAGGCAAAATAAGTGGTATTTTTAGCCAAAGAATACCAACAAGTTAAATGCTTTTGGTCTTTACGATTATGGCTAGCCGCTGGATAATGGTCAACAATCGTATTAGAAAAATGAATCTCGTAGCCAGCTTTAATTATCTGCAAACAAAGGTCTGTTTCCTCTAAAAAATATTCATAAAACTCATCATGACCACCCACTAACTCTAAAACTTCCCTACGATATGATGAATTGGCTCCCATAAAACCACTAAACCAAAAACCCTCTGCTTGGTTATATACCGATGCATTTTCTGGACGGATTGCGATTGTATTGCTCATTAAGTTTGTAATTCCTTTACGGTATTGTAAAGGGTAACCTGGCTTTGTCATATCCCTGACTGTGCCACCAACTCCCCCACACTTTTCACCATAAAAATTATAAGTAGCCAGTAATTCATCTATCCATTCCGGTGGTGGGATTACATCATCATCTAAAAATACAATAATAGGACTACTCGATAACTTAATACCCACATTACGCGAAACCGCTACATTCTTTTGAGAAACAATTTCATATTTTAAAGGATATAAAAAATTTATAGATATTTCTTGAATTAATTTCATCGTATCTTCTGTTGAAGATGCATCAACTATAACTACTTCTATATTTTTATAATTATTTTTCTCTAGTACTTCTAAGGTGTTTTTTAATGAATGACAACGGTCAGAAGTGCAAACAATAACGGAAACCTTATCATTCACAGCTATACCTCTAATTATACTTATTGTTTTTCCTCAGCTAATATTTATACTTGTTTACGGTAGAAACAAGCAAGTCTTGTTACATTTACTGAATGTCTTATCTTACACTATTATTTAATAAGTACAAGATGAAATTTAGGTTTAGGCATTCCTGAAATTGAAAATCAAAAAATAAAAATAACGAGACACAATATACAGCGGCATTAGAGTAAATATACACTAATACTACTAAGAAAGCAGTAGTATAAAATACCATTGATATCCTTTTATACTGAATCAAAAACCAAAATTATTCATCCTCATAGTCATTCGCACCTAAAACAGTTTCATCCTCCGGGAAGCTTTCATATAAATCCATAGATAAAATTGGTTCCCCTTCCACACTTTCAATATGTCCAACTCCCGGTGTTCCGGAAGCAGAACTTAACCAAGCAGCAGTGCTATCAGTATGATGACCTGTACTCACTCCCGACTCCTGGGATAATAATTGTTTGAGGGAATGAAATTGCTCCAAAGAGAACATAGCACCATTAAGCAAAGCCATCTCCTTATCTGTTTCGCTCATAATCGCAGCAAACAAACAGCAATTTGACAAATTTACAGAATGCAAATAAACCCCAGTCAAATTAGCACCAGTCAAGTTTGCTCCCCCCAGATTAGCACCAGCAAGATTAGCACCAACAAAATTTACACCCACAAGATTTGCATCAGCAAAGTTTGCAGCAGCGAGATTAGCACCAGCAAAATTTGCTCCTATTAAATCAGCTGCAGTAAAATTAGTTTGCGTTAGATTTGCTCCAGCTAACATCAACTGCGGTAAATATGCTCCAGTCAAGTTAAGTCCAGCTAAAGATTTAGCACAAATTCGCTCATTAAAAGCATTTTTGTACAAAACAGTAGTGCGACCAATAAGTATCGAAAGAGCTTGTGGTTGAAAATCTAACAAAGAAGCAGAATTTCCACAAGGAGAAAAAGAAATATTTGCTTCCCGATGAACAGCACACAGCAATAAAAACACATTAATTCCCACAGCAGCGTTTACCTGTTCCACATTCACAGGATTTTGCAGCGATTGAAAATAAGTTACAGCTTTATGAGTAATACCTTCATCTAACCATCGTCCGCGACAATAGTCATACCAGAATGGCAACATACGATTGCACAAAACTTCTAGAGAAAACTCGCGTTTTTGTTCCCTTATCAAACCTTGGAGAATTAGTTCTTCAATTTCCAAAGTGAGAACACCAAAACCAAATAAGTTATAAAGATATTGAGCAACCCTTGACGAACTGTCTAAAACATAATTTGATTCACCCATCAAGCTGCTTTGACACTGGGTAAGTAATTTAAGTTTGACAACAATAGCTTCCGCACACAAAAATTCTCCTAATTTGGAGTGAGAAAATTCGATTGATTGTTGACGGTTGACTGTTGACTGTTGACGGTTGACTGATGACTGTTGATGGTTGACTGTTGACTGTTGACTTTTAAAATAAAAAGCTGGTAAAGGTATTTGTTTTACACTACTCCCTACTCCCAATTCCCTACTCCCAATTCCCCACTCCCAATTCCCCAACCGATAGCGTTGGGAATGGATTAATTGGAGCGCAAAATCATGCATTTGTTCTAGCAAATCTTGGGGATGTGTACCTGCGAGCAAATTGGATATGCTTTCTTTTGTACGGTGGATATGGGACGACCCCGATGGCTGCAAAATTGTTTGAACGCTATCTGTTAAAGGGTAACCTAACAGCCATCGACTCAAACAATAATATATTTCCCAATTGACAAACGCACTGCTGTTATGTTCATTTTTCTCAAGCTCGGATAAAAACGCAGCATTTAGCAATCCGTCTCGGTGTAAAACCCCCAGCAAATAAAGCATTAATGGTTGTCGAATTTTGACGGCGAATTCTGATAACTTATATTTTGTAGAGAATAGTCCTTCTTGCTTTAAAAAATTAAAGAAATTCTGAGCAATTGGCAAAGATAGCACTTTTGCCCAGAGTTGAAACCATTGTTTGAGTTCTTCCTTATCAAAAGGTAGTATCGAAATACGCCGTAATTGCCAAGGCCATTGTTGAATGATATCTTGTAAAGCCTGGGTGCGACTCGTTAATACAATTTTATGACGGCATTGCGATTGTAATCGTTGCAACTGGTTGAAAAAAATAGCCTTTGTCATTTTGCCTTGCAGACAAGGGGGTAACTCATCGAATCCATCAAGTATTAACAAACACCTTGGATGCTCTGTTTCTAACCAATCGCAAATATTACTTCGACCATCTTGAAAAGCCGAATCAAGAGTCTTAATTAAAGTGTTACCCCAAGTAATATCACGTAGACGAATAAATATTGGTATCCAAGCAGGATAAAGTTCTTTTGCTACTTGTGCAGCCAAAACTTGGCAGAAACTAGTTTTACCATAACCAGGCTCCGATTCAATTACAGCAATAGTTTCTGAATCATCTAGTTGTTGCTGCGTCCATGTCATTAAATCTATTGGTTCAATATTTTTTTTATTAGAATCATAAATATTTTCTTCCACTAGTAAACCCTGGAGAGGTACGTAAATGTCCTTGAGAGCAAACATTTCCCCAAGCAGAGGTTCACTGAGAGCTTTTAGCAATTTAGCTCTGTATAATTCGCGAGATAAATAAATTTTTTCACCAAAAAAACCTGGTATATTTGAAGTGATATCTAAATTTTTATCTGAACCACTACTAATTCCTCCAGATGAGGCAGCGTTTAAGGAATTTCCCACCTTAAGAAATTTTCGCAGTTGAGCTAAAGGTGCAGCATTTTCTGCTATTACTGTTATTAAATGCCCACTCAGTGAATAGCCGATTCTTTGTGTGAGTAATTTAGCTTCTGTTTCTTCAGTACCATTAGCAATAAACCAAGCCTTAACAGCATTACTCATCTGTTGCACTAACAACGAATCGGTCAAAGAAGATAAAGCTTGTTCCGCTTGCGTATCACTCAATTTTCCTGGACGAAGAGTGTTTAGCAATCCTTGAAGCTTAATACTGGGAGTGGGGAGTGGGGAGTGGGGAGGGGGAAGGGGAGAAGAGGAGGAGGATGAGGGAGATGGGGGAGATGAGGGTTGGATTTTTTTAGAGTCCCAAAGTAAAGCCCGGTCTAACCAAGGTCTTTGTAAACATTTTTCTTGCTCGATAACTTGTTTTAGAGCATACAAATAGGCTATTTGAAACGCCAACCATGTACCCTCATTACGTTTTAAAGGTTTTTTCTGGCTTAGATAGCGCAATAGACTTTCGGTCAACTCGGCTATTAGACTAATCTCAACAGATGCAACTACGATAGGTTGCTCTAATACTTCAACAAATGTACATATATCAATAATATTCAGACTTTTGACTTCCATATCCTCAACAATACGGAAAGCAATACCAGCTATCTGACCTGGGGATAACCCTTGTAAATCAGTAATTTCAATATTTTTTTCCCCTAGCCAATGACGAATATTAATGTTCATTTAATTACATATGATTACATATATGATATTTTCTAAAGAAATTATCATCCATTTTCAGGCGTGCCCAAACAAGTAAAAATGTATAAAATACCATTTTCTCCCAGCACATTATCTGGGTAAAAGGGGTTAAAGCCCCAATGGCTAACCCTACACTCCACGAACGTAATTGCAAATTGCAAATTGCGAATTGCGAATTGCTTGAGGTGGGTCTTTAAGTTTGAGTAAAATATGAGCGATGCTAGCCTGAAATTATTGTTAATTGACCAAGACCCCATTTTTAGATTGGGGTTGCGTGTAGTAGTAGAAGAACTGCCTGACTTACAAGTTGTTGGAGTTGCGGATACAGAAACAACAGCCTTGCAAATTTTAGCAGAACTAGCAACAGAAGACCCAGAAGGGGTGAATCTGGTTGTTATGGAACTAGGTGACGGTCGCTTCCGAACTCGTCAGCAATTAAGTTTACAATTCTTAAGACAATTAAAAACTCAGTATCCCAGTCTACCAGTTTTACTTCTTAGCAGTATTCAAGAACCAGGGCTACTATTAACCGCGAAAGCTTATGGTATAGATGGTTACTGTGTAAAAGGAACACCTATTCCTGAGTTAATTACCGCAATGCAAGAAGTTGCTGCAGGTGGTTCCTATTGGGTCGAGGAAGAAGGGGAGAGGGAAACAGGGAAGATAGAGGGAAGGATAGAGAGGGAGAATATCTCACAATTGCCGTTGCCATTTTTTCGACAACGAAATCGTTTGCGTTTGTTTGGAATTCGTCAAATTGAGGAAAATTTAGCACAAGTCAATTCACAGTTACAAACTTTTGGGTTATCTCCACTTGAAAAAGCAATTTTAGCAGGTCAGCGAAGAGAATTATTAGCTACACGTTGGCTAGTTAATCAACTTTCCTCACGACAAGAAAGACAGCAACAGAAAGAAATCCAAAATACCAGAGTTGAATTACCATCTTTACCTTCTGTCGAAGAATTACCTAGCGATACAATAGTTTTAGCAGAGCCAGAAATTACTCAGAATATACCCCCTTTGCTAAGTCCAAGAGCGCTGCAATCAGTATTATTTGCATCTTGTATTAACAAACTTCAGTATCCTTTAGAAAATATTTCAGAAACCCCATTAGAAATAGATATTTTTCAAGAAGAAAAAAAACGAGAGTTACTTTATTTAATTCTCCAAAAAATAGCCGATGCTTTGGATGAGTTAAGAAATTCTCAAGTTGAATTAAATCAATTAGAAGAAATTACAAATACAGTCATAAAAGATTTATGGCAAGCATCAGCTACAGACTTTTTTGGTAAGTTTTCGCGTGTAAATGTAGGAAATAAAAACATAGAAATAGTTAATGTATTGCTGCAAGATATAGAAATTATACAAAAAGAAATTTTAAATCAAATTCCTTTTATAGAGGAATTATTTTCTTATCTGCTTTTTCAAACAGATTTACAAGTTAATAATACTTCTTATCCAGTTGCTAGTGCTCAAGCAAAAGAACAAGGTTCTATGCTACTTGAAAATTTGTTGATTCAAATAGCAAATGCTGTCATACAGCCAATGTTGAATAGATTAGCAGATATTGAACAAATAAAGCAAAACTTTTATGACCGTAAATTGATTTCAACACGAGAAATAGAGAGATTTAGAAATGATTTATCTTGGAAATATCGTTTAAAAAATTATGTTACAGAGCCAAGAGCTATTTTTGAGAGTCGTTATGAACTATTTGTATTTGCACCCCGTGGAATTGCTAAGACATCAATTTATGCACCTCGAAAAGAAGAGTTAACAGAACTATCAGGCATACCCTTAGTAGTAACTTTAGGGCTAGAATTTTGGGACGCAACCTCTCCACGCTTACAAACTTTATTGTCATTTTTGGGTAGTGGAGTAGTATTTTTTCTGACTCAAGTTGTCGGTAGGGGTTTAGGTTTAATAGGACGTGGTATCTTACAAGGTATCGGTAACGTCTCCTTACGCGATAAAAATTGGCGGAAAAATAAGTAATGAAGGAAGAAGTACACATATGTCTAATAAAACCCTGAACGGTCATTTCGGGCTATTTCAGGGAACTTTAGGATTATTTCGACGAAACAACCTCCCGTCTTTGTAATTATCGAAAATATAATCTGTTATTTATTATGCTTACCGACTTATTCAATTTAATAAAGGAAAATTTTACGGGTCTTAGTATTTCTTATGCTTACGCAACTTGTTTACTATTAATTGCCGAAGCATCGCGCAAATTTTTTAACCTTCCATCAGAACTTACTCGTAAATTCATTCATATAGGAGCAGGAATGTGGGTTTTTGGTATTCTGCTGTTGTTTGATAGCTGGCAAATAGGAATAATTCCTTTTACTACTTTTATCGGTATCAACTTTTTGCTATACCGTTATCGAATCATTGCTGCAATGGATACTGAAGATAGTTCACCTGGTACAATTTACTTCGCCATATCCGTAACGTTATTATTCCTGTTATTTTGGCGACCAGGTACACCTGTAGATAATGTACCTATAGCTGTAGCAGGAGTAATGGCAATGACCTGGGGAGATGCCTTAGCAGCCTTAATAGGTAAGCGTTTTGGCAAACATAAATACCAAATTGGCCAATCCATACGCTCTTGGGAAGGTTCTTTAGCGATGTTTATAGCCACCACAATCGCCATATTTTTGGTACTTTTTTTACTCCCAGGTTCACCACTTGCCCATAATGCTGTACCATTTGATATTGCAAAAGCTATTTTAATCGCCTTAGTGACAGGAACTTTTGCAACACTCGCAGAAGCAATTTCACCCCATGGAACAGATAACCTCAGCGTACCCATAGTCACAGCAGGTGTAGTATGGGTCACCAGTATTACCTTACCTCAATAAAAAGCTTGTTGACCTTTCAGTTCACCTCAGTAATCAACCATTGCCACTCAGTTACCACAGCTTTAGAAAGTTCCAAAACAAGAGGTTTTTCCCCCTGCAGTGGCAAATAAAGCTCAAGGGAATCAATATTATGTAGTTGCGGCAATACATCCGTTAAATTATACTCCCCCACATTTGCCGCAGGAGATTCTTGTGCGTAAACATCGGAAGCATTCAAAAGTCTACCCCTAGCAGTTAAAATTTCCAGCGAATTTGGATGTATAAATTCAAAAACACCAGGAAATCCTACTAATCTTAAATGTACATCTTGAGGTTGACCAGGTTTAAAAATTTTATACAGTAAAACTTGCCAAGAATATCCCAAATCATCCTTCAAAGAAACTTGAGAATGATAATGCATAACACCCGGTGCATCTTGGTGCTGACGCAATACAGCCATTGCCGAATCGGCAGGAAATCCTCCCAGCAGAAGTATTATTAATAATACAAATACGCTGCGTATAAATACCCCAAGTAACATAATTAACCACGCAAACAGCATTATAAAGACGTGTTTATCTTATCGTGGCTTCAGCTAATTTCTAATAGCTAATTGTTACTTTAAAGCTATTAATATTTAACTCTACACAATAATTTTTGCTGAGACTTGATGAACTGAAACGCGATAAACTGGCAGGATGTTTATAAAGACGTCCGTACCGTAAACCAAGGACTAAAGTCCCTGTCTAAAAGCTAAAGTCCTCTGAAAGAGGACTAATAATAGGGTTTATGGGGTTTATAAATAATAATTCCCAACTCCCCACTCGCTATTCCCTACTCCCCATTTCCTACCAACCACGTCGAAACAGGAAAAAGTCGTCGAGAAATTCTTGTAAACCAAAATTGCTTAATTTTTGCTGATTCCACTCAAGAGCGGTTTGCTGCAAAATTTCCGCGAAACTGGGATATACGGTCGATAAATTTGCCAAATGCTTAGCTTTAATTTTCTGAGCAATTGCCAAAGCAATAATATTGATTAACTCTCCAGACTCTTTCCCTAGTAGAGAACCTCCTAAGACTTCCCCATTACGCTTAACAATTAATTTACATATACCCGTGGTTTCGTCTGTGATTTGTGCTGCTGTTAAAGATTTAAAATATTGACGCAAAACCAAAATTTCATCATTACCATATTGACTTTTAGCTTGCTTTTCGCTTAGACCTACTTGCGCTAGCATCGGTTGTGTAAATAATGCCCAAGGAACGCTATTGTAATTCACTTTGCGGGTAGGAAAAAATAACGCATTATCAATAGCTATTTTTGCTTCATATTTCGCAACATTAACAAAGTCATAACCACCAATAACATCACCACAAGCGTATATACGCTGATTTGTGGTTTGTAATTTATTATTTACTAACAAGCGTCCAGGATGCCATTTAACTCCAACTGTAGGTAAATTTAAGGAATCAAGATTTGCTTGTTGTCCAGTTGCGACCACAATTTCATCAGCTTCGATTGCCTTATCTCCTGCTTGAACCCATTTTTTATTCTCTATTCGCATAACTTGGGTCACAGCAGTTTGAGTGAGGACACGTACACCCTCAATTTCCAACTGTGCTTGCAGCAAGGCTGATATTTCTGGGTCAAGATTGGGCAAAAGATAGGGTCGTGAAAGTATTAATGCGACTCGAAAACCCAACCGGGCTAAAATTTGCGCTAATTCAATACTTTGGGGAACACCACCAATAATTACCCAGTTCTGAGGTGGTGTGTGACTATTTGCAGAACTATTTAAAGAGTGCCAGATATTAGATAAAGTAAGATAACCAACACTCTGTAAGCCTTCAATCGCTGGGATTGCAGGAGTTGAACCAGTCGCAAGCAAATAATGACGTGCTGACAGTAAACGATTATTAACAATAAAAGCTAAATCCCCCGGTCTTCGAGCTTGTGACCCTTGAAAGTGACCAGAACCAGAAATCACATCAACTCCAGCAGCACCCAAAATAGCAGGAGAAAGTTGCTCTGTTATATTAGCTGCAATGCTTTTTGCGTACAATGCCGCTTCTTCCCATCCTAGAGAGATTTGGCATTTTTCTGACAGTGACGTACTGATAAGATGGATACCAAAGCGTGCATTCTGAAGTGTTTGCCGCAAGCGGTTAGTAATTGAACCGAAAGCATGGTGATAAACAAACCCATCATCCAATGACGAGGGTTCCACCAACGCAACATTTGCACGTTGTTGGGCAGCATTCATAGCAGCATAGCGTCCAACAATACTGCCACCAATAATTACGACATCGTAGTCAATCGTCATTGGGAAATTGTTAACTGTTGACTGTTGAGCGTTGACCGGAAAGCAGTCAATAATTAATTGTTGACGGTTAGCGGTTAAGAGTCAACACTCAAAAAACTATTGATACCGAATGGCACAAAGAAAAGGACTTGATACCCCTGAACGGTCATTTCGGGCTGAAAGCTAAAACCCGTTAAAAACGGGTTGAAATGCTTATTTTAGTTAGCTTTAGCTAACTTTAGCTTTTAGCCCGAACTTTAGTTCAGGGGTTATCTTTTCTTAGTAACATTCGACTTACACCATCAACTGTCAACCAGCGCATCAATCAATCGCTGATTATCAGACTCAGAACGTACAGCAACTCGAAAAAACCTATCCCCCAATTGAGAAAAACTTAAGCAATCGCGAATTAATAACCGATGTTGCTTAAGTAACTTTTCTTGCAGACGTAAAACAGATTCTTCAGACTCAACCAATAAAAAATTTGCAGCACCCTCAAAAGGTCGCAAACCCTTAATTTGAGATAATCCTCGAAAAAGCTTTTCCCTAGCTGGTGGTAGCCAAGCCCAGGTTTTAGCCTGAAATTCCTTATCCCTTAACGCAGCAATCGCAGCCACCTCAGCCAGAGTATTAACTGACCAAGGGTCACGCCAACACCCCCACCTTCGCAAGCGTTCTGGATTTGCGATCACATATCCAATTCGTAGTCCAGGGAGACTATAAAACTTGGTTAGCGAGCGTAGCACCACTAAATTTGGGTAATCTTGCACCAATGGAATAAGACTTTGTTCTTGTTGTGGTGGGAGAAAATCCATAAAAGCTTCATCGACCACAACCAGAGCAAAATCCTTTAACAAAGGCAAAATATCCTCTCGTGAAAACAAAACCCCCGTCGGATTATGAGGATTGTTTATAATTATTCCGTTGTTTCCATTTAATTTTGATTTATCAAGAATTCCTGACAAAACACAATCAACAGATGACAAATGACGGCTGACACAAAGAGGAAATTCCAGCACTTTAGCATCGTAGGCATTTAGAGACCTAAAGTAATCGCCAAAGGCTGGAGTAACTAAAACAGTAGCGGCGAACTCAGCTAAATCTCTACCGGCTAAAGTCAGTAATTCTGCTGAACCATTACCGGGCAGAATCCATTCCGGTGAGAGATTATGATAGAGACTGAGAGCATTTCTCAACTCAATATAATTTGGGTCGGGATAGTGCCGTATATTACCAAGTTGGAGCTCAATAGCAGACAAAATACTGTAAGGAGGACCTAACGGGCTAATACTGGCGGAAAAATCCACAATAGCACCAGGGGAACAGCCAGCAGTAGCCGCTGCCCAAGCTAAATTTCCCCCATGTGCAGGTTGCCGCATAAAAAAAAGGAAATGTTTAAAGAAGCTAGGCTTTAGGAGGTGCAACCCTTTCTCTAAATAGCTTACCAGCGGAGAAAGCGGGAACTTTCGTGGCTGGAATTTCCATTTTCTCGTTAGTTTTAGGGTTGCGTCCTTCACGAGCTTTACGTTCCCGTGATTCAAAAGAGCCAAAACCGACCAACGTGACTTTATCGCCAGAGGAAACAGCTTCCATGATAGTTTCCAATGCAGCAGTCAAAACAGCGTCAGCTTGCTTCTTGGTAACGCTAGCCTTTTCAGAAATTGCGTCAACTAATTCGCCTTTGTTCATGTCAAACTCCTTGAGTCTTACTTGGAATTGAGAGAGCGCATTTGGAGCGCATCTTCACCTAAATCTCAGTTGAGAGATTCACAAAAGTCGTACCGAATGGGGGATTTACACATACAATCCCTCCAATTGCCGTGAAATCGACTTTTCAATGAATCATTCTAAAGCTTGGAAGCCAGAAGTGGATAGATGAAAGCATTAATTTATATAGATTTCGGGATTTGCTACTTTCATTTGGCTATTATTTCACTCGAATTTCGTTTTTTTCCAAGTAATTATACTCAAAAAACGTATTAGGGGAACAGAAAGCGGTAGGGAAAAGGGAAAATCGAAAGAGAAATTGACAGTTTCTATTTGTTTGATCCATAAGGGTGACTTGCAGCCTTTGAATTAATTGAGGACAAATTGAGGTTTTTAACCGTGAAGGGTATTATCCCTCATAAATTGACAAATAGAACTATTTACACAAGATAAAACTCATTAAAATACTGTTAGACAATCAATAATTTCCCTACCCATAAACCTATACTTACCAACCTATGCCCATAATCCAATACCTATAAACCTATACCAATACACCCACACGGTAGAGACGCGATTAATCGCGTCTCTACCGGAAATTGGTATTAACCAAACCTTAACCTAAAATGATTAATGATTAAGGTATTGCGCTGTTAACTTAGCGACGAGGTGTGCTGACACCACGACGTTCCAACATTTGCCGAACTTCTGGGCTAGGGTTGTAGTTATAGCCATAACCAGAGCGGTCTGAGTCGTCCATAATTTGAGGTGTGAGCAACACTATCACCTCGCGACGCTCGTTTTCCCGGTTAGTTCTCCTGAACAGTGAACCAATAAGCGGTAAATCGCCCAAGATAGGCAGCTTAGAAATAGTTGTGCGGTCGGTGTCTTGAATAATACCGCTGAGAATTAGTGTTTGACCGTCCCGCAAGCGAATTAAACCAGAATTGACCGAGCGTTCGGAAACTAAAAATATTCTTTGACCACCGCTAGTTCCCAAAGTAATATTTTCTGAAGCTTGGGGAGACTTTATAGTAGGAGCAACCGATAAGGAAACAAAACCATTATCGTCAATCCGGTCAACTTTTACGCCAAGGGTTAAACCTACGTTCTCCTTTTCAACAGTTACTGTTTCTGTGGAAGCACCATCACCGCGAGTAATTTCACGTTTAAAGTTACCCACCACTTGTTCAGTTAGGTTGACATTCGCGGTTTGACCTTCTTGGACAATTAATGTCGGGTCAGTCAAAATCTTCGCGTTACGGTTTTGCACCTGGGCTTGCAAACTCAGTAGAAAACGTTTTGGATACTGGAATAGACTTGGAAGTGCTGCTGTGGCAGTACCGAACGCCCCTTGCTGTAAATTGGTTTGAGTTTGAGGCTGTCCATCAGCACCAGCAGTTGTTGTTGTGGTTATAGTTTGAGGAGTTCCACGAGTAAAGTCGGTAATACCTGCATCAAATGGATTTCCTGACACACCAGCTCTACGATTGAAGAAGTTTGGGGTTTGTCCTGCTATTTCTTCAGCACTGAACTCACCAGTGATTTGATTATTAATAATTCGTCTGGTATCTATACCAGTTCCTGGAATTGGAGTAGTATTGCTAAGGTCTAAAAAAGTATTAGCACCAGAATAAGGATTAGCTATTACAGTTGGAGTTGTAAGGCTATTAGTTGCTTGTGAACTACTAGGTGGATTAACTCCGCCAAAATTAAACGCCGCAGTACCACCATCACTAACAAAGAAACTGTTACCAACCCCAAAGGAAAAGCTGGTATTCATGTTTTTAACCCCAGAAAGGTTAACGTCAAGAATTTTGACATTCACAGCAACTTGCCGACGACGAAGGTCTAACTGTGCCAATTGAGACATTGCGACTTCAACCAATCTTGGTGGTCCAATCAAGGTAAGAGAATTCGTACGCTCGTCCCCTAAAGCCTGTAGACCTCGTAGTAAGGGATTAGAGTCTTGAAAATCAATACGTTGAGTTTCAACTCTGCTTTCTGTGGTGGTTTGAGTTTGGGTAATTGGAGCAGCACCTTGAGTCACAGGTACAGCGTTTACATTAGTTACCTGACGTTCTCTAGTGACCGCAGTTTCAGCGCCTAATCCCACCAAGAAATTCAATGCGACTCCCACATTTACCTGATTGAGTCGCAAGTTACGCATTACCACATCGCGAGTAGAGTTGGGCAATTTCGGACCAACAAAAACTGTACGTCCGCTGCGGTTAGCTTCTAAGCCACTCAAGCGCAAGACATAGTTAAAAACATCTTGCACAGGCTCGTTTTGAATATCCAAAGAGATTGTCGGACCTTCACTACCACCAGCAGTTTGTCCAGAAGCACCAGCTGCACCACCAGTAGATGTGTAAGCCAAGTTCAATCCAGCAGCACGTGCCAACAAAGATAAAACTTCTCGTACAGGAGCATCCCGCAGAACCAGTCTAGGAACCCGCTCTTGGCTTCCTAAATCAATCGTGGTTGGAGATGCATCGATATTAGAAATAGCAATATCACCAACAGGTGGAGCAACAGCTCTAGGTAAAAATGGTGGTGCTTGATTTTGAGATTGTCCAACAGCAGCGGGTGGTGCTGGAGTCCTGTCCATTGTTACCTGTGGAGGAGCTGGGGCACCTGGAGCAGTTCCGGAAGGTACAGCAGGAGCAGCAGGAGCAGCAGCAATTCCCGAACCTTTAGTAAAGCTGAGAGTAAGTCCGTTTGACCCTCGCACCACTGGTAGACTTTCTGGGGTATTACCATCACCATTTACCACAACTCGAACGCTGTTAGCATCTAGCTGGTTAACTGTTACAGAAGCAATGCCATTACCTATCTGATTTTGATTAATACTATTGCCTTGGGGTAAGCGGAGTTTGGCATTAATAATATCTACAACTACCGATGCTCCGCGTTTGGTCGTAAAAACTTGTGGTTGAGAGCCGTTAGAGCTTCTTAAGACAACATTCACTCCACCGTTACCGGGTTTGACTTCAACACTTGTAATATCGCTAGTCTGTGCCCAAGCTGGAGCTGCCAAAAAAACTATTGCAGCAGTACCTAATATAAAACTACTACCGTGAAAGTGTTTCACAGTTCATTCCTCACATTGAATATGTAAAAACTTGACAAAAAAAAAGACATTTTCAGTAGATTCCCTGATGACCCGGATAATCCTAATGGATATTATTACTGGGGTTTAGCAGCTGGTTTCGCTTCTGGCTTAGCTGTTGAAGAAGCTGCTGGTGAAGTTGTTGGTGTGGCTCTAGGAGAAGCAGCTGGCTGAGCTGTTGGTGAAGCTCCAGGAGAAGCAGCAGGAGTTGCTGCTGGCTGAGCTGTTGGTGGGGTTGTTGATGGAATCGTGGTTGAAGCTGTTGGTTGAGCATTCAAAGCAGGGGGTTCCACCGAAGAAACAGGCATTAATGCTTGTAACTGGAAGTTGGTAGTAATTCCTGCTGGTCCAACTCGTCTTGGTGCGTTTGGAGCAGTAGAAGTCTCGGCAGCTAATTTGGAGTCAAAGTCTTTGACAATCAATAAAGGCTGCAAACGCTCTATATTGCGGAAAATCGATTGTGTCTGTTCAAAAGTTCCATTAATTTCAATGGTAATAGCACTACGCTTGAGCTTACCGTTAACCAATGGACCATAAGAACTATCAGTAATAATTTCTGATTGTTGAGCAGCTGGGGTATACTTACGCATTTTCGCTCTGACCCCGTTAACTGGTGTTTGAGCATTTCCAGCTTCAACCAAACGATTCAAATCTAGCAGTAGACTATCCAAGCTTTTTTCATTGGCAAACAATGACAAAACTTGGATTTGTTGCTTTTTAGTGTCCGCTAGTTCTTGTTTTACCTTATCAATTTGGCTAATGCTAGCTTTTTTTTGCTCAATTTGCCCGAATAAGTCAGCCTTTTTAGCTTCTTGTGCCTGAAACTTATCCCATTCTGGCATCGCAAGATTAAGTAGGATAAAAGCTCCACCAGCTATTCCTGCTAAACCAATTAGTATTCCGCTAACTTTTGGAGTAAAGGTGATACCAAATGCTGTTGGATAGCTAGGTGCTGATTGAAAATCTCCACCCTGTTCAGCAAAATTATAATCATCACTCAGTGTCATCGTTTAATGACTCCCTGTTGTTGTAAACTGCGAATTCTAGACACGAGTCCTACTGAACCTTTTTGTTCCAGTTCTCGCATTAATTCGGAAGCTGGAATGTCCGAGAGACCGGCTTGAATAGTGTATTTCACTACTTGTATTGGTTTAATCGGTACACCATTTATAGCGGTTGGTGCTCCTGGTTGTAATGGTGCATCTACTAACTCAGCAGATATAATCCTGGCTTCTTTAGCTTTCAAAAAGCGAGATTGTTGTATGGTTAGTAAAAAATCATTGACATCATTAAACGAGCGTGCAAAACCAGCTAGTTCCACACCAGGAAATGGCAAAGCAGGAGCTGCGGGAACTGCAGCTGCGGCTGGAGGAGCACTTCCATCAGCAGGAGCCGCAGGAGCTGGTGGTGGTGTACTTGGTGCAGGGGGGGTAATAGTTATTTGCTTGACATTCTCCAACTGCACCGTTTGAGGGATACGCTCACGAAAATCTTGCAACATCGCAGACCAAGGGCGAATTTGGTCAAAGACGCTGACAAGGGATTGATTTTCGTCTTTAATTTTTCGGGTTTCTTCCTGAATTTTCTTAATATTTCCTATTTCTACTTCTAACTTTTGATTTTCCTGTTCAAGCTTTGCTATTTCCTCTGCCACTTCAGTATTTTTCGCTTGTAGTAAAAACCAGGAAAGACCAGTTAATACAGGGAAAAACACAGCTAATGCGACTCCAATGTAAATAGGAGTTAAATCTCCAATTGGAACTGAAATTCCAGGTTTTTTACCAGAGCCTTTAGGACTGTGAGTAGGACGGTCTTTTAGAAAATTAACTTCTAGACTATACATACTAAATGGTTCATTTAACGTTCACGATTGAAGGAAATACTGCACAGGTTTTGGATATTCATAGGTTGGGTTAAGACCGTAGGGGAGCGAGGAAGAATTAAAGAAAAGAAACTTAATTCCTTCTTTCTTCTATTCCCTTCTGCCCTCTGCCTTCTTCCCTCTGCCTTCATTTTTACAACTCCCGCATACCCAAACCAATCACTACTCCGAGACCAGGACGTTGGACTTGAGGGTATTTTTCTTCATCTATTTCCAAAGACAAAGCTCTAACTGGGTCAATCTGAGTAGTTGGTAAACTCAATCTTTGAGTAAAAAACTCATCTAGCTGTCCCAGTCCACCACCGGGTCCTGCGAGTAAAATCTGGGCAACTTCCAAATTTTCTGCCTGATTTAAATAAAAATCTATAGAACGACGCAATTCATCAGTAAGTTCACTTAAAACTCTCATCATTGCGGCCATTCCTGGATTAGTCCCTGTAACACCTGTTTTACCACCATCCATAGCAGTGGGAGGAATTGTCATTCCCTGCAATAAATCAGTATCTCGTGATGCTGGTAGGTTCATTGCCCTTGACAGTGCGGTTTGCATTTGATAAGTTCCTATCGGCACTGTGCGAGAAAACTGAGGAACACCATTGACAATTATGGCAATTTCGGTACTATCGAATTCAATATTCACTAGCACCGCTGCTTCTTGCGGACCAAATTGTCGTAGTTGGTCGCGAATTGTTCTAATTAGAGCAAAACTATTAATCTCTAATATGTCAACTTGTAATCCTACCTGCTCGAAAGTTCTGATATAGGTATCGGTTACCTCCTTACGGGTGGCTACTAGCAACACCTGTACTTTTTCGATACCGTCTTCATCTACAAAGTGTCCTAATTTCTGATAGTCAACATCAGCTTCTTCACGGGGGTAGGGTAAATAAAGACCCGCTTCATGGTTTAATACCATCTCACGTAGTTCTTTATCATCCAGCTCTGCTGGTACGGGAATTAGACGAACTATTGAGTCTCGTCCTGGTACAGCAGTCGCAACCCGAGTTGCCTTGATTTTACTTTCAGATAACGCCTGTTGAATTAATTGTGCCATCGCGGGAGGGTCGGCAATTTGTCCATCAGCAAACACTCCTTCTGGAACCGGGACAGATGTTAAAGCGTCTAACTTTATGCCTTGTCGGTTCTTTGTTAGGCGGGCAATATTAACTCGTTCCGGAGCTAGTTCGATGCCAACACCTTTACTTGATTTCGCAAATAAATTATTTAAAACTTTAACCACAGCTTTGCCCGTAGCATTCAATTGTTGAAAGAGAACTTGAAAATTTAACTGATACTAACGATTTGACTTAGTAACTGGTATTATATTTAGCCTGTAATCTAACCTATCTTGCCTATTTTGCCCAAACTTCATACGCGGTATACCCCAAATAAACATACACATTAGAAAGCAATTAGAAACAATTCAAAAGAAACAAGTCAAACAATACAAACGATATGATTCCCATACCAAAGTTCAAACGATACACAGTTTGGGCGTTACTCAGCTTGTTGACAACATTTATTGTCAGCAGTTGTGGCACGAGTAACGTCCCTAAAGAGTCAAATCAGACTAATTCATCCGGAGCCAAGGTTGAGTTTTGGACAATGCAGCTCCAACCTCAATTTACTGACTACTTCAAAAATCTGATTTCTAATTTTGAATCACAAAATCCAGGTATCAAGGTGAACTGGGTAGATGTTCCTTGGGCAGCTATGGAAAACAAAATTTTAACAGCTGTATCCGGGAAAACGCCACCTGATGTAGTCAACTTAAATCCCGACTTTGCTTCCCAATTGGCAGGGAAAAACGCATGGTTAGATTTAGACCCGAAAGTCCCTCAGGAAGTACGTTCCTCTTATCTTCCAAATATCTGGAAAACCAGTACTTTGAACAATAAGAGCTTCGGTATTCCCTGGTATCTCACCACCCGGCTAACCATTTATAACACCGATTTATTTAAACAGGCAGGTATCAGCAAACCTCCCGTTACATATGCAGAATTAGCACAAGTAGCCCAGCAAGTACGTGAAAAAACGGGTAAGTACGCCTTTTTTACTACATTCTCCCCAGAAGATTCCGGCGAAGTCTTACAATCTTTTGTACAAATGGGTGTACCCCTAGTAGATACCGAGGGTAAAGCTGCATTTAATACAGAGCAAGGAAAAGCAGTATTTAAATATTGGGTCGATTTATACAAAAAAGGACTTTTACCTAAAGAAGTATTGACACAAGGGCATCGTCGCGGAATTGATTTATTTCAAACAGGGGAAACAGCACTATTAGGGACTGGGCCAGAATTTGTTCGTTCAATTTCCAAAAATGCACCCAAAATAGCCGCAGCTTCTGCCGTAGCACCACAAATTAGTGGGGAAGCGGGTAAAAAAAGCGTTGCTGTGATGAATATAGTTATTCCCCGCGACAGTAAAAACCCGGATGGAGCATTAAAATTCGCCTTATTTTTGACTAACGCTGAAAATCAATTAGCTTTTTCCAAAGAAGCTAACGTACTCCCTTCAGTCACTAAAGCGCTGGAAGATACTTACTTTAAAGACCTACCTAAGGAAGCAACAAATATCGACAAAGCCCGTGTTATTAGCGCAAGTCAGCTACCACAAGCAGAAGTCTTAACCCCTACTCTTAAAAATATTAAACTCCTGCAAAAAACGATTTACGAAAATCTACAAGCCGCAATGCTAGACCGGAAGCCTATAGATAAAGCCATAGCAGACGCAGCGCAAGAGTGGAACCAGGTAGCTAGTCGATAAGAAGGGGAATGGGGAATGGGGAAGGAAGCATCCCAACTTTATAAATTTATCGAAAATTGAAAACCTTGTAGTGCGAGAGCATCTTGCTCGCTGGTGATTGAAAACGTTGTAGTGCGAGCATCTTGCTCGCTGTTGATTGAAAACGTTGTAGTGCGAGCATCTTGCTCGCTGGTGATTGAAAATGTTGTAGTGCGAGCATCTTGCTCGCTGTTGATTGAAAATGTTGTAGTGCGAGCATCTTGCTCGCTGGTGATTGAAAATGTTGTAGTGCGAGCATATTGCTCGCTGGTGATTGAAAACGTTGTAGTGCGAGAGCATCTTGCTCGCTGGTGATTGAAAATGTTGTAGTGCGAGCATCTTGCTCGCTGGTGATTGAAAATGTTGTAGTGCGAGCATCTTGCTCGCTCGTTGCAGATAGCTCGAAGACAGCGTCGCACTACTTTTGCAAAATCGGGATACTCCCCATTCCCCATTCCCTACTCCCCACTCCCCAAAAAGCTCCCGACCAAATACAACGAACCACACAAAACAACTAAATTATCCGTGGAATCAAAAGCAGCCTCTAGCGCTAGAGATAAATCGGTATAGGTATTGCAATAACTCAATCCCGGACAAATTTCTTGTGCTAGCTTGGCTAATTCCTCAGGTTTTGCAGAACTATGGTCACTAACTGGCACTAAATATAGTTTGTCAAGTGGTCGTAATAAAAATTTAAAAACATCCGCATGGTCTTTTGTAGAAAGCATCCCCATGACCCAATTAACTGAACGTGGGCTAGGAGTTTGGACTAAAGTATCTACATAATTCCTTAAGACTTTTGCCGCAGCAGGATTATGAGCACCATCAATTAATAATTTACGCTCCTTCCAACTGACCCATTGCATCCGACCAGGCCATTTTGTTTTTGCCATGCCATTCACTATGGCTTCTTCCGTAATTTTCTCCCAACCCGCATTTTTAAGAATTTCCAACGTGGCAATCGAAGTAGCCGAATTCATCAACTGAATTTGTCCAGCTAGTGGTAGAGGGTATTTAAGAGTAGGGAGTGGGGAGTGGGAAGTGGGGAGTGGGTGAGGGGGAGAGGGGGAGAGGGGGGGATGGGGGAAGTGGGAAGTGTATTCAGCCCAGCCTGGACTTATTTCACAAGCGCTTTTTGGGGTAATTGCAGGACACTGTAATTCTTGAATTCTTTCCCATACAACTTTTTCGGCTTCTGGTGGTAAGGGTCCTATCACTGCCGGACAGCCTGGTTTAATAATGCCAGCTTTTTCTCTAGCAATATCAGCCACAGTCGGGCCTAATTGTTGCCAATGTTCTCTGCTGATAGAAGTAATTACTGTTACCAGTGGATTTTCGCAAATGTTAGTCGCATCTAAACGTCCTCCTAGCCCCACTTCTATCACCGCAATATCTACTTTTTGTTGTGCAAAATATAACCAAGCGGCTGCGGTAATTACTTCAAATTGCGTTGGCGACTCTTCATTAGTATTAATTGCTGCTTGCACTTCCAGAATTAATTCGCGCAATTTATCAGAAGAAATTTGCTGTTCGTTAAGGCAAATACGTTCCGTCCAGTCAACTAAATGAGGAGAAATATAGCGTCCTGTACGGTAACCAGCCTCAGTCAGAACCGAAGAAAGGTAAGCACAAACCGAACCTTTACCATTAGTTCCAGCAACATGAACAACTGGTACTTGGTGATGAGGATTACCAAGATTTCCCAGAAGCCTCTGGATACGTTCCAATCCGAGGTGTACCCCAAAACGCTGAAATGGTTTGAGTAAAGAGTCAATCATGGGTGGTCCGTGATGGGAGTGGGGGTTAAAACCGAATGGCACTAAAACAAGGCACATAATACCCCTTCACGCTTCGTGAGGGGGTATCGGGGGGATTTTCTTAGTGACATTCGGGTTATAGTCAGTACAACAATCAACAACGAAACCGACTACCTCAACCTCTGGAGAAGCAGTCGGTTCCGTTATAAAGTTTTTTTGATTACAAAACTTAAGCTTCTTTGTTTAAAAAGCCTTGAATTTGTCTAAGAGCTGCTGCACCAATGTTAAACACAGCCCAACCAGCAGCGATAGCGATAGGCGCTAATACGATAACCACACGTGTATCCAAGTCCATTTTGAAATCCCTCTTTGTTAAGTATGAAGTTTAAGTTTTATCAACCCTTCTCATTTTATTTTTAGCTGAAGTGGGCAATTTTTCTAGGGGGTTGTGTAAAGAATATTTACAATTCCCTACTCCCCACTCCCCACTCCCCACTCCCCATTCCCTACTCCCCACTCCCCCCAGAATGAAGTAAAGCTAACTTTTTGTAATTTTCAGCATGTTCAATTAGTCCTGCGGCTTCCTCGTCGCTAATTTGGCGTAATATTTTGCTGGGAATGCCAACGACAAGTGATTTTGGGGGTACATCTTTGGTTACAACTGCACCAGCACCAATAATACTTCCAGTACCTACACGTACCCCATTTAAGACTATTGCTCCTATACCAATCAAACTCCCGCGTTCAATATAGGCTGAATGTACTACAGCCCGATGTCCGATAGTAACGTAATCTTCTAAAATAGTCGGCTGACCGGGGTCACCATGTATAACTGCCCCATCTTGTATATTTGTACATTCGCCAATTTCAATGAGTTCTGAATCTCCTCGTACCACAGCACCAAACCAGATGCTTACACCTGATGCGATTTTCACCGAACCAAGCACTACAGCATTTTCAGCAACAAATGCGGCTTTGGAAATATCAACAGGAGGCCAATAGGAAGAACTAGTCACGTTTTTCTTAGTAAAATGAGTTTGGAGTACTTACCAAGGTAAGACCCTAGATTAAACTCTGTGGCTGGTTGCAAAAACAGAATACCATAGCGCGATGTTTCTGAATTGAGGCTAAAGTGAAGAAGTATCCAGTTATGGCCAAAGCCGGAGTGTATTATTAAATCACTGGTTCTGGTGAATACAAAAGCATACTTGTAAGCCCTTCATGATTAACCCAGCCTTGCAGTACCCCATTTTTGGACCCGAAATCCAGTGTCCCCACTGTCGCCAGATTATTCCGGCGCTGACACTTACTGATACTTATTTATGCCCCCGTCATGGCGCCTTTGAAGCTAATCCTAAAACTGAAGAATTGGTTCACCTCCAATCCGGACGTCATTGGCGAAGGTGGAACGGTGAGTGGTATCGTCAACATACCCACCCCGATGGCATTCGCTTTGAAATCCACGAAGCCCTTGACAAACTGTATACTCAGGGCTATAGAGCAACAAAAGTAATTATTGCCCAACGCTACCAAGAGTTGATGAGTGGCTATTTAGAACGTAGCACTCCTTGGCGTGGTGGACAATCTGAAAACGGTGGAGCGCGACTTTATGGTTTACCCGTAGAGTTTAGCCCAGAGCCAGCCAAAGAGCCTTCTTGGGAAGTAATCAATTTTGATTTAGAAAAAGAGCCTGGAGTTCCCGTGCGCTATCCGTATTTTCGATTGTTTGAATAAAGTTAAAAGTTTGTCGTTAGCAATTCGCAAATTACGAATTGCGAATTGCGACTTGCAAATTGTTCTTCTACCCATTCCCCAATCCCAAGCCATGCATCACGCTTCCATTCGTACTGCCAATATCCATCGGGCAATTGCCTTTTACGAGCAGTTAGGTTTTACTGTTTGTGAACGTTTCACAACAGGCTATACGCTGGCTTGTTGGATGGAAGGACTCAACGGAAGGATTGAATTAATCCAAATACCAGAGCCAAAGCCTGCAGCAGATGCATTCTCAGACGAACACTATGTGGGGTACTATCATCTTTCCTTTGATATAACCGACATTACTCCAAATTTAGTAAATTGGTTAACGGGTATAAAAGAGCGCTTTGTAACCGCTGCAGACAATCAACCCGAAATGGTGCATCCTCTAAAAATACTTTTAGAGCCAACACAGCAGCAAATCGGAGAAAATATTTATGAAGTTGCCTTTATCGCAGACGCAGACGGCTTACCCCTAGAATTTATCAGAGTTTTAAAAAAATGAGGAATAAGTAAAAACCGTAATAAATAGAGAAAATCAAAAAAATTGATGCACTTATAGGGTATTTACGGTTAAAATCTGGAGTATTCTTCAATTTTTTAATAATAAATTCGTGATTCTCGTAGTGTTGCCGAGGCGAATGATTACCATAAAGTAATAAACTTATAGTCCTAGCAAAAAATGCGCTTATATTAATATATTTTTTCAATAAATGTCTGTGCTTTCATCCTTTTATCGCTATCGGGCTCCGGTGCTACTTCTATCTCTCTGGTTGGCAGCAGTATTGTTGTTTAGTCATAGACCAGCCCACAGTACAATTAAAGATGCTTCAAACTTAGTAAATCCTTTGTTAGCATTAGTATCAAAAAAAACTATAACTAATTCTGTGACACCTAATATTAGCACTAAAATACTAGAGAACGGGCTTACTGTCCTAACAAAAGAAGTACATACCGCCCCGGTTGTAACGGTTCAGGTATGGTACAAGGTAGGCTCACGCCACGAAAAACCAGGGGTAAACGGAATTGCCCACCAGTTAGAACATATGATGTTCAAAGGTACGCAAGGTCGTCCTGTGCAATTTGGGCGTTTATTTAGTGCATTAGGCAGCGATTCCAACGCCTTTACAAGTTACGACCAAACAGCATACTACGGCACAGCAGAACGCCATAAGCTTAAAGCGCTTTTGGAGTTAGAAGCAGACAGGATGCAAAACGCCAAAATAGATGTAGAGCAACTAGAAAGTGAAAAACGAGTAGTTATTTCCGAGTTGCAAGGTTACGAAAATAACCCCGAATACCGACTCAACAGAGCCGTGATGAAGTCCGTATTTCCAAACCATTCTTACGGTTTGCCCGTCGGTGGAACAGCAGCAGATGTAGAAAAATTTACAGTCGAAAAAGTACAAAAGTATTATCGCGAATTTTATAATCCTAACAACGCAGTTCTGGCAATTGTTGGAGACATCAACACCGAAAAAACACTGAAAATAGTAGAAGAATTATTTGGGAAAATACCTAAAATCGAAGGTTCAATAGAGGGTTTAGTAGAAGGCTCGATAGAAGGTTCAACACTTGATAGTCAGAAGTCAGTAATTTCCCTCAATTCAAACTCCGCACTTTCCACTCCCATAGTATTGCGAGAAGCAGGCTCTTCAGCAATATTGCAAGTAGTTTATCCCTTGGAGGATATAAATCATCCCGACGTACCCACACTGGATGTACTTGATTACGTTTTGACAGGGGGACGGAATTCTCGTCTAGAGCAAGCTTTGGTGGAGTCAGGGTTAGCAATAGATGTTAGTGCTTCCGTCGATACTTTAGAGAAAGGTGGTTGGTATGATTTAGTCGTGACAGCTGATGCAACTCAGGACTTGAATAAAATTAACTCAGTAGTTCAAACAACTATTGCCAAATTACTAAAAAAAGGCGTCACTCTAGAAGAAGTTAATCGCGCAAAACGGCAATTAGAAGCATCACTAATTTTGGGTAACCGCGATATTACTAGCCAAGGAATGCAGCTAGCAAACGACCTGCTAATTACTGGTGAATATAATTATACAGATAAATTTTTAGCTAATGTACGTAAGGTAACACCAGCAGATGTGTCTGTCGTCGCTCAAAAATATCTAACACCAGACAAGCGTACAGTTGGGTATTTTCAGCCAACACAAGCACAAGGTGCTAACCAATCCGTCAACTTTAGCGGAGCAGTTAAATCGACTCAAACAACTGAGCACTTTTATGCTAATACACCTTTAGAAGCAGATAAACTAGCCAAGTATCTTCCACATGTAGAAGAGGAAAAAATCAAAGATTCGCATACCCTACCAAAAGAATTAGTTTTAGCAAACGGCTTAAAAGTATTATTATTACCGGATAAAAGCACCCCAACCGTAACCCTTAGTGGCTACATGAAAGCAGGTAGCGAATTCGACCCAGAAACTCAAGCTGGGCTAGCATCAGTAGTAGCAGAAAGCTTACTCAACGGCACAAAATCTAAAAACGCCCTATTAATTGCCAAAATATTAGATGACAAAGGAGCAAGTTTAGATTTTCAAACCTACCGTGAAGGTGTGTACGTACATGGCAGTAGTCTAGCGGGTGATTTGAACGTTGTTTTAGAAACTTTAGCTGATGCAGTAAAAAATCCAAATTTTCCTAAAAAAGAGTTAGAACTGACTCTGCAACAAGCCATAACATCTTTGAGACAAGATTTAGATGACCCTTCAGAAGTAGCAAGAAGAACCTTCGTTCAATCTGTTTATCCCAAAAAACACCCATTACATAATTTTCCAACAGAAGAGAGTCTACGAGGGATTAATCGTCAAGATGTCATCGCATTCAAAGCAAAGTATTACCGACCAGATACAACGACCCTAGCATTAGTAGGTAATTTTGACCCGGAAAAAGTAAGTTCATACTTAGAAAAAGAATTTAGCGACTGGCATGTTCAGGGTCAAGCGCCAAAATTAGAGTATCCAGTAGTATTAATGCCAGATAAACCTGTGCATCACAATTCTTCACTTCCAGGTAAAGCTCAAGCCATTACGTATATGGGATACACAGCGATAAACCGTCAAGACCCACGGTATTATGCAGCAGTAGTTTTAAATCAAATAGTTGGGGGAGATACCTTATCAAGTAGACTAGGTTCAGAACTACGCGACCGTCAAGGATTGACCTATGGAATTTACAGCAACTTTTTAGCAGGTAAAAGCACAGGGCAATTTTTTATTGAAATGCAAACAAACCCAGAAGATGCAAATAAAGCAATAAACAAAACTTGCCAACTTTTAAATGAAGTAATTCAAAAAGGAGTTAGTAGCGAAGAAGTCGAAACAGCGAAACAAACTTTAATTAGTAACTATATTGTTTCTCTAGCAAATCCGGACGAGCTAATACATAAAATTTTGATGAACAAAGTCTATGGATTAAATCCAAACGAATTAAGTAACTTAACCGAAAAAATCGATAAAGTTAGCCTCGCAGAAGTCAATCAAGCGGCTAGAGAATTGATTCATCCAGATAAAATCGTTGTTGTAACTGCGGGACCACCAGTTTTAGCACATGACAGTGGTAGGTAGGAGTGGGGAAACAATTCGCAATAAGCCGAGGCGGCACGCTATTCCCTCAGACGGAACACTCCGTGTTCGCGTAGCGTCCGCTTCGGATACGCGAACGCAATTTGCAATTAATTGGCAGTCTGATAATTATTCAACTGATTCGGAATCCTTCTGGGGAGTGGGAAGGTGGGGAATGGGGAGTGGGGAGTGAGAAAGAATTAGGGAGATGAGGAAGATGAGAAAGATGAGAGAGTGGGGAATTAAGCTTATAGCATTGTTAGTGTGTTTCACTTGGCTGAATATTGCACCAGCAATGGCAATTGATACAAATGGCAATACTGTAAATATGCTTAAGCAGACAGCCACAGAAATTAAAGTAGATTTGGGTAATTCTGCTGGGGAATTGAAATTTGAGCCAAATCATTTAGAATTCCAAACTGGCAAACGTTATAATTTGCGCTTGGCAAATCCGAGCAACCAAAAGCATTACTTTACAGCCAAAGATTTTGCTGACGGTATCTGGACTCAAAAAGTGGAAGCTGGAAAAGTAGAAATAAAAGGGGCTATCCACGAGCTGGAATTAAAGCCAGGAGCAGAAGCCGAATGGGTTTTTGTTGCTCTCAAACCAGGGAAATATACTTTGCGCTGTCCCATAGTTGGGCATACAGAAGCAGGTATGACGGGAGAAATAATAGTGAAAAATTAATTGGTAATTGGTAATTGGTAATTGGTAATTGGTAATTGGTAATTGGTAATTGCTAAAATTTCTCCCCACTCCCCACTTCCCACTCCCTACTCCCCAAATTTCCCAAAGGATGGTCGAAAAATAAGTTACCTTAAATATAGATAGATTATTGTTGCTGAATTCACCTTATAGAATCACTAACACTTAGAGCGTCTGTAAAAATTTTATTAATTTCCCATGAACATTCTTAGTAACCTCCTTTCTCAACCAGCTCAATCGAATACGAGTAAACGGCAACGTCGAGGCATTGAAATTAAATCACCTCGCGAAATTGATATTATGCGACAGTCTGCAAAAATTGTCGCTACTGTGCTAAAAGAAATTTCGGAACTGGTGCAGCCAGGAATGACTACTGCTGACTTGGATGCTCATGCGGAAAAACGTATCCGAGAAATGGGTGCTACCCCCAGTTTTAAGGGCTATCAGGGTTTCCCTGCTTCGATTTGCTCTAGCGTTAATAATGAAATCGTGCATGGTATTCCTAATGCTAAAAAAGTAATCCGTACTGGTGATGTACTAAAAGTTGATACGGGTGCTTTTTTCCAAGGATTTCATGGAGACTCTTGTATAACCATAGCAGTGGGTGAGGTTACGCCAGAAGCAGCCAAGTTAATTCGGGTAGCAGAAGAAGCTTTGTACAAAGGTATTGAGCAAGTAAAAGCGGGCAATTATCTAATGGACCTTGCTGGTGCTATCGAAGACCACGTTAAGAGTAATGGTTTCAGTATTGTGGAAGACTTTACAGGACATGGTGTTGGTCGTAACTTACACGAAGAACCTTCAGTGTTTAACTTCCGCACCCGCGATATGCCCAACGTTAAACTGCGAGCAGGAATGACTCTGGCGATTGAACCAATTGTGAATCAGGGTTCCAAGTTTTCACGTACTTTATCCGACCGTTGGACGGCTGTAACCGTTGATAATTCACTGTCAGCACAATTTGAACATACCGTGTTGGTGACCGATACCGGGTATGAAATTTTAACTGACCGTACTAAACTTTAATTTAGAAATATTAATTTTAATGACATCAGGATGGGCTAGTGGCTCATCCTTTTTAATGAAATATGTAGAGACGTTACATGTAACGTCTCTACGTGATTTGTTGGGTTTCCGTCCCGTCCTCAACCCAACCTACGAAATTTATTCTTTCTTCTTGCTTCTTCCCTCAGACTTCGTTAAAGGCTATAAAGGTTAATAATCCAATATGTCTCTAATAATTTTGTGCTGCTTAAACTTGGGTTAGTTAGCACTCAGCATTACATATGAATAAAATTGATTTAGCTTTTACGAGTGCCTTACAACAGGCACAATTAATCCGTAACGGAGAAATATCCCCACTAGAGTTGGTGGAAATTTATTTGGAGCGGATTGAACTTTTAAATTCTCAGTTAGGAAGTTATTTTACAGTCACAGCTGACTTGGCAATTGCTGATGCCAAAGTCAAAACCGAAATTTTGGCAACCCATAGTAAGAGCGATAGTGAATTACCACCGTTTTTTGGGGTGCCAATTTCTATTAAAGACCTGAACCCGGTAGCTGGTATTCCTTGTACTTACGGTAATCCATCTTTACTAAATTACATACCTGAGTACGATGATGGTGTGGTGGTAAAGATTAAGCAAGCTGGATTTATTATTTTAGGAAAAACTGCCACTTCAGAAGTTGGTTCTTTACCATACGCAGAACCTACGGGTTTTCCCCCAGCTAGAAATCCTTGGAATTTAGAGTATACAGCAGGTGGTTCTAGTGCTGGTGCTGCTTCATCTGTTGCAGCCGGTTTATGTGGTATCGCTCAAGGTTCTGATGGCGGTGGGTCAATAAGAATACCAGCAGCTTGTTGTGGATTGGTAGGAATTAAGCCATCCAGAGGAAGAGTTACCCACGCACCCGTAGGGGACAGATTAAATGGAATTGCAACAAATGGGCCTATTGGACGTACTGTAGCTGACGCTGCTGCACTTTTGGATTTGATGTCTGGTTATGTTATCGGAGACCCGTATTGGTTACCAAATCCAGAAAAATCTTTTCTTGCGGTCACGGAAGAAAAACCTAGTAGTTTAAGAGTCGCTTATGCTACTGGTATTTTTCCCTTTGGAGAAGCAGACGCTAACTGTAAACAAGGGGTATTGGAAACAGTTAAGTTATTAGAAGAACTTGGTCACAAAATAGAAGAGAAGACCATCGACGTGAGTGGTTTAATTCAGCCATTTCAAACTACTTGGCAAACAAATGTGGCAACTTCGGGATTACCAGCAGAAGTTTTACAACCGCTAAATCGTTATTTGTTGTCACGCAATAGTAGCGCTGGAGAATACATGAAGGCTGTATATCAGATGCAAATGGTAGCACGGCAAATCGTGGCACTATTTTGTAGTTTTGATGTACTGGTTTTGCCAGTTTATATGCACTCACCCATGCGTGTAGGAGAATGGGGAAATCTCAGTCCCGAAGATACCTTTGAAAAAATTATCCGATGGGTTGCACCATGTCCATCAGCTAATGCAACAGGACAACCAGCAATAGCACTTCCTGTTGGTTTTGACTCTAAAGGTCTACCCTTAAGCGTCCAAATAGTTGGAAAACCAGCAGCAGAAGCAACACTCATCAGTTTAGCAGCACAAATAGAGGCTGCAAGACCTTGGATTGGTCGTCGTCCACATTTTGATTAGGTGATTGGTAATTGGTAATTGGTAATTGGTAATTGGTAATTGGTAATTGCGAATTGCGAATTGCGTTCGCGTATCCGAAGCGGACGCTACGCGAACACGGAGTGTTCCCTCTTAGGGAATAGCGTGCCGCCTCGGCTTATTGCGAATTGCTCCCCACTCCCTATTTTTTACAGACTGAACCTTGAGGAGTTGCGTCGGGATAATAAGTAATTATACTTTGTTCTTTTCTGACGAAAACGGTTGGGAAAGTTTTACCTGTATCCCTGTCTTGTACTTGATATATACAGGCTCCTTCTGTGTTGCCTTGTTGTTTGAAAATTCTGGTTGTGTCTATGAGCATTTCTTCGGCATTGCTGAGATAACCGTAACCTTTAATAACGTCTCTAATTGTACGGTTTCCTTGTTTAACTATTACGCCCATTGTATAAATTACACCGGGGACTACTTCTTGTCTTGCGTTGTTGTTTGGTAGTCTTCCTGCAATTCCTTGATTTTGCAGTTGTAAATATCTGCCGTAAAAATGCAAGCCTCCAATATCATTGTCGTTATAGGCTTCACCACAAAAAATGTGTTCAAAGCCTTTACGTTTAAACCAAATATTAGTTAAATCTTGTAAAAAGTCTGACTTCCCTCTTCTATTAGGACGTAATTCACCTCTGGTTACTTGTTGGAGTTTTTGCAAGACATTGGGATAGGCTCTTAGTAACTGCTTAAATTCATTTGGTTGTACATTTTTACCGAAAGTCCCACAAACATTTAGTACTGCTTTATCAAAATCGTTTAGCTGGGGTGCTGGTGGTGAAATATCTAATTGCTGTCCTGCTGGAAAAGCTACCGGAACTGGGTTGTTTTCATTGTCGAAAAAGGGGATGAGTTTAGTGTCTTCTTGCGCTTTTGCTGGAGCGTTGTAGCTGAATGAGCAAATAATCAGGAAAATAGCTAATCTACTCGCTAACTGTTGGAGTTTATAAATACTAGTACTTGGTCGCATTTCTTTAAGTGGAACAGGTGTTAATACTAATCGGTTAACCTATGTTATTACCATTAGGTTAAAATTAGTTTAATTATTTATAGTAAATTTATCAAAAAAAACATTTATCAGTAGTTATGCGGAAATCCATATCGCCAATATTAAATTTCAAAATGATTATTGTTATATAGATTAGATATTAAAAATTATCTTGTGAAAAGCATTTATTATCTTGCTATTTATAACAGTAATATTACTGTTGTCCACGAAGCTTATAGTTTATTATTATTGTCTACATAATTACCGTTATTAAATATAATCAGTGGTGTAAATATTATTTATCCTTTACAGTTCTGCTTCTACTGTGCGGAAAAACCTCTGGTTTGTGCATAAGAATCCTTATTAGTTATAAAACACAAACTTATATTTTACGGAATATGATTGATTTTAGTGTTGTCATTTGCACTTATAATGGCTCATCTCGTTTACCTGAAGTTTTAAACAGTCTCAAAAAACAAATTAATACTGAAAATATAAGATGGGAAATTCTTGTTATAGACAATAATAGCAAAGATAGCACAGCAAAAACTATCCAAGAATTTCAATTCCAATGGTTATTCCCCTTCTCTTTAAAATATGTCTTTGAAGCTCGACAAGGTTTAGCTTTTGCTAGACAACGTGCTGTAGAAGAAGCTAATGGTCAACTTATTGGATTTCTTGATGACGATAATTTACCAATATCTAATTGGGTTGCGTCTGCTTATTCGTTTGGTCGGGAACATCCGCAAGCGGGAGCGTATGGAGGAAAAATTATTGGTGATTTTGAAGTTAATCCTCCTCAAGATTTTAGAAAATTAGCATCATTTTTAGCTCTTGTTGAGCGAGGTGAAAAGGCTTATATTTATGAGCGCAGTCAAGGAATATTGCCACCTGCAGCAGGGTTAGTAATTAGAAAGCAAGTCTGGTGCAAAAATGTTCCTAAGCAGCTTTTTCTTGTAGGTCGGGTTGGTAAATCAATGTTAGCAAGTGAGGATTTGGAAGCTGTTTCACATATCCAAAATGCTGGTTGGGAAATTTGGTATAACCCAGATATGCTTATTTACCACAAAATTCCTAGTTGGCGTTTAGAACGTAATTATTTAATTTCGTTAGTTCGGGGGATTGGTTTAGCTAGACATCATATTCGTATGACTCGTCTTCAAGTTTGGCAAAGACCTATATTTATACTGCTTTATTTGTTTAATGACTTGAGGAAAGTGATTTTATATTTAATTAAGTATAAAGGTAGGGTTAAAAGTAATGTTGTTGTTGCTTGTGAGTTTGAGTTTTTTTTGAGTAGTTTATTTAGTCCGTTATATTTGTTGCAGGTGGAAAATAATAAACGAACCGCCAAGAGTCCAAGAAGCCAAGAATGCTAAATAAAAATAATATAGTGGAATTATGGATGCTTTTACACCAGAAATACTGAAAAATAATTTGCATCAAGCTTTGGGAAGTCTAGGTGATTTTGATTCCTGTGCGTTACTTGATTATCCCGAACATTTAAATTTAGGTGACCATTTAATATGGCTTGGTAATATTTTCTATTTAACTGATGTTCTTAAAGCTAAGATTAAATATGCTGCAAGTAAAGAAGGTTTTTCTAAAGATGTTTTAGAAGAAAAGGCTGGTAATGCTCCTATACTTTTGCATGGAGGAGGTAATTTGGGTGATATTTGGCCTGCTTATCAAAATTTTCGCGAACAAATTATTACAGAGTATCGAGACCGTCCAGTTGTTATTCTTCCTCAATGTATTTATTTTCAAGATTTGAATAATTTAGAAAAAACAGCGAAAGTATTTAATTCGCATCCTAATTTGACAATATTTACTCGTGATAATCGTAGTGATGATATTGCAAGAAAATATTTTGATAATTGCCGAGTTGTTAAAGCTCCGGATATGGCTTTGCAATTGAGAAATATGTCTGGTTTTAGTTCCGATACTATTTCTAAATCTTCTATTCTTTTTCATTGTCGGAATGATAAAGAGTTAAATAAAGAATTTGCTAGTAATAAAATTGATATTCCTCACTTAGTTGTTGAGGATTGGCTTTCTTATAAGTGGGTTTTAGGAACTAATAAAAAATGGTTTAAACGTGGTATTGCTCAATTGTATAGAGAGGTTTGGCAACGCGGTTTTGCGACACCAGATGAATGGATGGCTCGACAAAAATGGCAGTATTTACATCCTGATGTACCAAAATTTCAGGAAATTTATCAACCTTTTTTACACCAGCGCTCTTGGAGTTTTATTTACAGTGCAATTCATCAATTCCAACAGCATCGTGTAATTATAACTAATCGTTTACATGGTCATATTTTATGCATTATTTTGGGTATTCCTCATGTTTTCTTAGCGAATGGTTATTACAAGAATGAATCTTTTTATGAAACATGGACGCACCAAATCCCATTTTGTCGATTTATTCGGGATGCTGGTGAGGTTAAATTTGCTGTTGAAGAATTGTTGACATTGCACCAGACGCAGACCTAACCCCTCTACCCCCTAGGGAGAATGGCACTAAGAAAAGCGGAACTAAACCCCTTCACGCTTCGTGAGGGCTAAAAGCTGAAACCCGTTAAAAACGGGTTGTAATCTAAGCAAAATAGGGGTTATAGTCCGTTTTCAACGGACTTTAGCTTTCAGCCCTCACGAAGCGTGAAGGGGTATTTGTGAGTATTTCTTAGCGCCATTCCCTCATAGTGAAGGGGGAAAATACAGCTGCTCCCTATTCCCCACTCCCTATTTCCCTACTCCCCACTCCCCTCCCTATGGCTAACTTTGTTATTCTTATCGAAGCAAATCCGGAATTGCGATCGCATTTTCTGAAAACTATTGAGCCATTGTTGTCTCCTACGGAAGGATTGACGGTCAATCGCTGTGAAAGTAAGGATTTTTGCGCGATTTGGGCTGCTTCTTCTAATGCTCCTGTTAATTATGTTAGCGACAGCGAGGGTGCTGCGGTAGTTTGGGGAGAAGCTATTACTCATGAGGAAGCTTTGAGAATAAATGCATCGCAATTTAGAAATTACTGGAAAGAATCTAGTTACCAAAAGCTTCCTACTGCTGATGGGTTTTATGCAGCAGTGGTTTACCATCCTGATTTTGGGTTAAGGGTAACGGCTGATTTATTAGGATTATTTCCAATTTACTACTACACATCACCCCAAGTTACCCTCGTCGCTTCTAGTCCAGAACTTTTTCGACACCATCCCCGCTTTCACACCTCATTCAATCCAGCAGGTTTGGTGGGAATATTACTCACCAATGGACTATTTAACGGACAAACATTATTGTCTAACGTGCAGCGTTTAAATGCGGGACATTTACTAGTTTGTCAACTGGGAACTAATCCACAAGAAGTTAAACAGTATCTACCATTTAACTCAGGAATATTGCCCGATTATACTCATCTAACTTTTAACGAGCAATTAGAAATTCTAGAGGAATCATTAGATAAAACTTTAGCTCGTCACACGTATGGGGGTAAGCTCCATAGCTTGCTGCTTTCAGGTGGATTAGATTCGCGGATTTTAGCGGGATTTCTTCATCGGCAAAATGTTGACACAGTTGCTGTCACTTTAGGTACACGAAGTGATATAGAAATGGAATGCGCTGTGAGTGTTGCTCGTAGTTTGGGTTTCCCACATCACACCCCAACAATTCCCTTTGAAGAATATTCCCAGTACGCAAATACTTTGGTGAAATGGGAACACCTCGCAAATGGAGCCAATTTAATAATGGGTTGGGGTACTCACACTCACCTCAGTTCTTTAGCTCCTAGAGTAATAACTGGTTATCTACTTGATTCAACATTTGGTGCAAAATCTGCTTATTTCCATAATCCACAAGCTTTATCGTTTGATAAATGTTTTAATATCCGCAATCAGTGGGGTTTTACACCGAAACTTTTAGAAAAACTGTTGCGAAAGGAAATATTTGGTGACCTTGTACAAGACACTTTAGCAGAAATTAAAAAGGTTTACGAAAGTTATTCTGATATTGAATTTCAACGAGCTTGGAATTTTGAATTATATCATCGACAAAGATTTCACACAGGTTCTTCTAGTTGGAGATTATCGTTTGGAGCATGGCCAGTTTTACCTGTTCTCGACAGTCAACTACTGCAAACTGCCGCAGCTTTGCCAATAGAAACAATCAGCCAACGCAAAGCTCAAATAGAGTTAGTCCGGTCAAAATTTCCCCACCTTGCTCGACTACCTTTAGACCGCAATTCTTTTAATACTGAGCCGTTGCAACCTAGTAGCACTCGTAAATTATTATCTTCTGTATTTCGTTTACAACGCAAATGGAGAAAATTACAAAATAAATTAGGTTGGGAACGACGCTACTATTACCGAGTTTTTGACATTAATAATCCTGGATGGTATTCCGTACGTCAGCAAGCAGAACCATATAGAGAGCAAGTAAATCACCTTTTTAATTCAGAAATTTTCAATCAAATATTACCACCTGCGAATGTTCCAATCAAATTAGATGCGGATGGAATTATATCATCTTCCCGCATCAAAAACTTAATGGGCTTATTACTTTGGTCAAAGGATAATTTATAATGTCTTTAACTAATATTACTCATATTTGGCAAGAAGAAATAATTGAATCATCAGAATCAATTACGGTCAGTAGCATAATTGAAAGTTCCGATAAAAAACAAACTCGTCTCTGGTATCGCTTACCAGCAAAACACAGAGATATTATTACTAATAATTGTGACCCATTTGTAATTGCCAATATATTAATGGCAATGAGTCAGTTAACAAATATAGTTGTTCACGGTACAGTTTCACCATCTTTATTACAAAATTTAGCAGAATTTCAAGCAGCATGGTCATCTTGGAGACCAAATCAATATAAATTGATTGAAATTACAGCGGATATAGAACAAGAAGAATCTGTTAATAAAAATAATTACAATAATCAAAATATAGATAAAGCAATCACTACTTTTTCTGGTGGTGTAGATAGTAGCTTTACGATGTATCGTCATTCCCAAAAAAATTGTGGAAGACAACAAGAAAATATAAAGGCAGGTTTAATGGTTCATGGTTTTGATATTCCCTTAGCAGAAGAAGAAGCGTTTAATAATGCAGCTAAGAAGTCCGAGATAATGTTATCAAGTCTGGGAATAGAATTAATTACGATGGTAACTAATTTTCGCCAAGTAATTCCCATAAATTGGGAAGACACCTTTGCTACAGCACTAGCATCTTGCATGATATTGTTGCAGCGAGGATATACAAAAGGTTTAATTCCCAGTTCTTTGCCATATAATGCACTTGCATTTCCCTATGGTTCCAACCCTATCACCGATGTATTATTATCTAGTAAAACTTTTCAAATAATTCATGACGGAGCAGCATTTACCCGTCTGGAAAAAATTAAAGCAATAAGCAGTTGGAAAGAAGCATCGCAAAATCTACGGATTTGTTGGGAAGGAAAACAAAAAGACCGCAATTGTTGTCGTTGTGAAAAATGTGTTCGTAATATTCTTAACTATCGGATTTTAGGAATAGACTTACCTGAATGTTTTGAACAAGATATTTCAGATAATCAAATTTTGCATACCAAAGTCAAAGGAGCACAACTGGATGCTCTTGAACGTACACTCAAAGCTGCAAAAACGGCTGGAATATCTGCAAGTTGGGTAACAGCACTAGAAAAAACTTTAAGAAGAAATCGTCTAAGAAATTCAGTAATAAATAGTCTACCTGTTTCTATAAAGCAACAACTACGACAAATGAAAAAGAGAGCTTACCAGTCTTAATCTCTTTCCTGTATTCTTCTTTCTTGGCTTTCTTGGCTCCTTGACGGTTCGTTCAATTTTAATAATAAAAACAATGTTTAAAACTTACAAAGATATATTTAACCAACGCGGACTATACTATCACCAAGCAATGGTACATTATCCATATGCAAGAGAGGAAGAATTTTATCATACAATTAATTTGGCTGAAATCAATGAAGGAGATATAGTTTGTGATGCTCCTTCTGGTGGAGGTTATTTAAATAATTTTCTTAAAGACGAAGCTAAGGTTATTTCTGTAGAGACATCTGCTGAGTTTCTTAAACATTGCAAAAATAAAAATGTAGGTGAAACAATTATTTGTAATAGTTTAAGCGAAATTCCTTTGGAAGCGGAAAGTGTTGATAGAGTAATTAGTTTGGCTGCATTACATCATGAGAGTAATAAAAAAGATTTTTATCAAGAATCTTTACGTTTATTAAAAAATGATGGCTTAGTTTGCATCGCTGATGTTATGGAAGGAACTGGAGTATCTAAGTTTTTGAATGTTTTTGTTAACGAATATAATTCAATGGGACATAAGGGAGAATTTTTTAACGAAGATACTAAGAAGGATTTAGAGTCTACAGGATTTGATATTTCTTATGCTTCATCGGTCAGCTTTGATTGGAAGTTTGATTCTCTAAAAGATATGGTCAATTTTTGTAAGCTGCTGTTTTATATTGACCTTGCTGATGATATGCAAATTCTGAATGGAATAGAAAAATATCTAGAATATGAAAGAATTGGTAATAGATATTATCTAAATTGGGAACTGTATTTTTTGACTGGTAGGAAATGCCACAAAAGCCATGAAAGCCATGAAAGAGCTACAAAAGCCATGAAAGAGCCATGAAAGAGCTACAAAAGCCATGAAAGCCATGAAAGAGCCATGAAAGAGCCACAAAAGCCATGAAAGAGCCACAAAAGCCACAAAAGCCACGAAAGCCATAAAAGCCAGGGAATAAATTCCCTGTCTGAAAGCTAAAGTCCTCTAAAGAGGACTAAAATATGTTTTTTTATAAATGTTTTTGTTTTGTCTTTGATGAGTTTTATTGAGTTTTATATATTGCTAGTTGGATGGTATATAATAATACTATATACAAATCGATTTAATTAAATCTCAATTATGTTTAATAAAGGCAATTTTACACTGTTGCTTATTGTGTTCTTGGTGTTTGTCGGCTTTGGTGATAGTTTTTTACCTAAGCCTTTAAGTACAGCTAGCTATAATACTCGTACGACGATTAATAATTTTGCTATTGGGTTGTTTCCTACTTGGAAGCCAAAAGTGAATCCTGATGAAAGAACGGAAAAAGCAATAGAAGATACGGAGAGAGGTGGACGGAAGTAAAAGTTAATTACTTGTAAGCATCCCAACCTTTTCATCTATGGCTTGCTTTTCTTTGCAAGTCCTTTAATCCATTGCCATCTAGCAGTAATAAATACAGGAATCCCAGCAAATATTGCTGTTAATTATATTTATTTTATAAAATTGTTAAATAAGTCTCTGTTGGACTTATGGGTAAAACTTTCAGTTTTTGGTTTTTTAGGTCTAATTCTAAACCCAATAATTCCAAGGGTATAACGCCTAAAAGTGGGTTATGTCCTCCCGGTAGTTCCAAGCATTCAAAAGTTCCTTCTCTACCACAAATAGATATTTTGGCGTCTTGAAAAATCCGTGCTTTTCCAATACCTGTTGCAGTCGCAACATCAACTTCTTTCAAGATTTTTAAGCCTAATTTAGCGATGGTATCTGCAGGTAAACATAAAGTAGTCGCACCATTATCTACTAGCACATCTTCTAATGTTACAGAGCGTACGTTATCGTCAGGTATATACCCAGCTTCTGCAAAAAGTTGGTCTGCACGATTAATGACTGTCACATTTGTTAATACTTTGCCCATGTGATTGTCATTTTTAGTTGTCATATTGCCTCCTAATTACCATTTTTAATGGGAACTTTCAGCCGCTATTTAACTTATAATAGTACATAATCACCATTTAACAGATGTTGTGACCTAAAATGTGACACTTTTAAATGTGGAACATTAGTTTCATTAAAAAGTGAAAAAACTTGTTTGAATAACTTAAGTTTGAATTTTTCCTTTAGTTCCAGACATAAACTGCATTAAAAAAAAATTACATCTCTTGTGGGGTGGGCATCCTTGCCCGCCCTGAGATGTAATTTACCTGATACCTGAGATGTAATTTACCTGATACGCTATTTATCTGGTGTGCAATTTACCAGATGTGCAATTTACCAGATATGCAATTTAAATGTGAGCCTATTTCTTCATCCAGCTAAACATTGCGCGTAAATCTTTACCAACTTCTTCAATAGAATGTTCAGCTTCTTGACGACGCATAGAAGTAAACCCTGGTTTTCCAGATTGGTTTTCCAAGACAAACTCTCTAGCAAATTGTCCAGATTGGATTTCGCTGAGAATTTTCTTCATTTCCGCCTTAGTTTCCGAATTCACAATCCTTGGACCGCGAGTATAATCGCCATATTCAGCGGTATTAGAAATACTATCACGCATGGTAGCTAAACCACCTTCCACAATTAAATCTACAATCAATTTAACTTCGTGGAGGCATTCAAAATAAGCCAACTCTGGTTGATAACCCGCTTCTACCAATGTTTCAAAACCAGCTTTAATTAGGGCACTCAAACCACCACAAAGTACAGCTTGTTCACCAAACAAATCGGTTTCGGTTTCTTCACGGAAAGTAGTTTCCAAAACTCCAGCACGGGTTCCACCGATACCTCTAGCATATGCCATTGCTTTATCCCGTGCTTGTCCAGAAGCATTTTGATATACCGCAAACAAAGCAGGTACACCTTGTCCTTGTTCATAAGTCCGACGTACCAAATGTCCGGGGCCTTTGGGAGCTACCATGACCACATCAACATTCGCGGGTGGTACAACTTGTCCAAAGTGAATATTAAAGCCGTGAGCAAAAGCTAAAACATCACCATCCTTCAAGTTAGGTTCTATTTCATTTTTGTAAACTGATTTTTGTACTTCGTCAGGTAGCAAAATCATGATGAAGTCAGCCGCAGCAGACGCATCAGCGACACTTTTCACAGTTAAACCAGCAGCCTCGGCTTTGGAAGCTGACTTACTGCCCGGATATAATCCGACAATTACATTTATGCCACTATCTTTCAAATTTAGGGCGTGAGCATGACCTTGAGAGCCATAGCCGATAATGGCTACAGTTTTTCCAGCTAAAAGGTCTAAATTCGCGTCCGTGTCGTAATACATCCGAGCCATATAAAGGTACTCCAGTCAGCATCCTGTTTCGTTGCAGATTCGTTATTGTACCGGATTATGATGCCGTTTCTCTATCTATTCTTTGCACTTCTTCATGAGATAATTTCATGTTTACAGCCTTTGCGGAGTCCTCAATGCTAGAAATTTTACTTGCTCCAGGAATCGGTAAAACACAGGATGATTTTGCACGCAACCAAGCTAATACAATGGCATACACCGAAACATTTTTTCCCTTAGCAAGCTTAGCGATTACGGGTATATCTTGTAAACCTTGGTGACGACGACTACCACCAAAAGGACTCCAAGGTAGAAATGTTAAGTTTTGGATTTCGCAATACTCTAACACCCCATCGAATTCTGCTTTGCGATACCAGGGATTATATTGATTTTGCACCGACACAATATCAACCACATCCTGGGCCTGCTTGATTTGGTCTACAGAAAAATTAGAAACCCCGATAAAACGAATCATTCCCGCTTCTTGTGCTTCTTTTGCTGCTGTCAGGGATTCTTTAATAGTGTAATCAGGGTCAGGAGCATGATATTGCCACAGGTCTATAGGCTTTTTCCCACCCAAAGCTTCAAAACTAACCCGAATCGTTTCCTGTAGATGTTGAGGGTTGCCGTTGCTAGTCCAAGCTTGATTTGGTCGCATTAAACCACCTTTGGTTGCCACAAATATATTATTGGTGTCACCTTGGTAACTTTGTAAAGCTTGGTTAATTAGTCTTTCGTTATGGTGTTTGTCGTATTCATCTTTACAATATGAGTCAGCAGTATCAATGAACTTAATTCCTAAATCCAAAGCGCGGTGAATGACTTTAACAGAGTCAGACTCTGGGGGACGTTCGTAAATTGACATCGGCATCGCACCTAAACCGATAGCGCTTACCTTGATACCCGTTTTGCCTAGCTGTACAGTTTCCATGTTTTTTGCTTTTTGTTTTACGCCATTTTTTATTTTGCCGCTAAAGATTACAAATTAAATCTTACGCAGGTTGGTTTGTTTCCTCGTAGAGACGCGATTAATCGCGTCTTTACATACCCGTTTGTTTATTCGTAGAGACGCGATTAATTTTTTCTCTACTGTTTGTCATACTGTTGTTTCATTATCTGTAACCAAGCGACCCCAACCAAATTTCCCCATCATACTAAAAAAACAAGTTTATATATTAAAGTGTGGGGTTTATGAAGAAACCAGTTTTTGTTTTCAGTTTGCTTATAGGAGGAGTAATTCTTACTAGTTGCGCTAATCAATCAGCCAATGAGCCATCATTAGGAAAAGCAGAATCTACAAGTACTTTATCTCAACCTGCTGCTGCTCCCGCTACTCAAGACGCGCTACAAAATCAAGCACAGAATACATCACAAAATACACAAATAACCCCAGCACCCCGTCAGCGTTCGCAACTCATCAAAAAAGCAGCAATGACGCTGATAGTTAATTCTGTGGAAAAAACTATTGATTCTGTATCGAAAATTATCAACAAACAACAAGGAGATTTAATCAAGTTAGAACAAAAACAGCCAAAAAACGACAATGCTCGTCATACAGCGACTATACAACTAAGAATACCGCACAATTTACTAGAACCGACCCTCAGTGAACTCGCAAAATTAGGAACAGTACAAAGTCGTAATATTTCCGCACAAGATGTTGGTGAACAACTGGTGGATTTGCAAGCGAGATTAACGAATTTGCAAAAGACTGAAGCCAATTTACAAAAAATAATGGATAAGTCCGGTTCTGTAAAAGATATATTAAGTGTTTCCCAAGAATTGAGTAATGTACGACAGTCAATAGAGCAAATTAACGCTCAACTAAAAAATTTACAAAATCAGGTTTCTTATTCTACGATTACATTAAATTTAGAAGCCGCAGTATCCAGTAGTAACCAAGGAAGGGGTTTAGGTTCCCAAGTACAGGAATCTTGGAATAATTCCACTAACTCCTTAGGCAAAGTTACTGTTGGTTTGTTGAAACTAAGTATTTGGTTAATGGTTTACAGTCCCGTTTTATTAATTTTAGCAGGTGGTATTTACGGTCTCCAGCGTTGGAGAAGAAATTCACGACCAGCAGATTAAGTTGTCTAAATTAAATGGTCTTCTTCTTTCTTCCTTTAGTTAGATTCAAACTTTCCGAAACCCAAAGAACTGTCACTGTAGTTATAGTCATCTAGAAAATTTTTATTTACTAAAATACTATGCTACGTTCTTTACGGTCGGCTACATTATTCTTCTTAGTGCTTGCTGGTGTCATGGTATTTACCAATCCTAACCAAGACACCTATGTGAGCTATGCGACAAATAAATTAAGCAAAGAACTTCCAGACTCAGTTTGTCAAACTCCCGATAAATTACCTCTGTGGTTACGCTCTTTTGCTAAAGATGCGTCTAGTCTTTGTAAATCCGGACTTGCTACTGGATTAACTTCCCAAAAAGATACTTTTAAACAAGTTCTTTCTGAATCTACCGAACGTCAAAATTTCCAAGTATTAAGCGTTTATACTACAGAAATTCCTGGATATACAGTTAAAACTGTTGGAGTTTTTGGACAATTTATTACTATATCTGGTGAAAACAAAGAAGCTTAGGGTGGGGGAGTGGGGAATGGGGAATGGGGAGTAGGGAGTGGGGGATTGAGGATTGAGGTAATACAAGAGTATTTACTTGTTTGGTCTTTTCCACAAAAAATCTATATCACCAGACATTAGCAAAGTATATCCTACAACCCATACCACCAGAGACAACAGCGAATATTCATGGTCGATAAAGACTACAATTGTAAATATCGCAATCAAAATCTTCATCAGTGTTTTAGTCCAGTCTCTAATTACTGTTTATTTAATGATTTTTCTTACCCATCTCTGTTGATTGAGCCAGTTTGATAGCCATTTGGTATATTTGCTGAAGTGTGGGTTTAAATTATCTGTTTCTGCATAGAGTTCTGAGAATATACTGGCTTTCCAACTCATATAGGCTTTCACTTTAGCTTGTAAAGCAATTGCAATTAATTCTTCATCCGTCAGTTCCCCAAAATCTCGCAATAATACTCTTCTACAGCTATCTAATTCTGATTTTTTGATATATAAGTTATGTTCTGGAATTACTGCTACAATTTGCGATTCTTCTGATTGTGTCAATTGAGGGGTAACTGCAATATCTTGTGTCTCTTCTTCTGTTGATGCTTCTACTGATTCACTAGATTTCCCTGGAATGATATTTTCTGGAAGAATAAAAGTATTCATCCTCCCACCTTGTTTGAGATGATTATGGTACTCATCTAATATATGTAACTGCTCAGGACTCAGGTAAGCCCTACCTTTATACTTGGTAGCCTTTATTCCTAAATGGTAAACCATCTGGTAATACCGTGTTTTTGATATCTGATACCTTATATACCATATACTACGTACAGGAATTCTTTCGTTATCCCCAATATTATCCATACGATTATTCTCTTTTCTAATTTGTTTTCCCTAATGATGTGTCCGCTGGGTTACGCTAATTTACACTGTTTCATCTGTAATTTATCAGATGATTTATCTTGCAATTTACGAACTCAGCTATTTGAATTGTTGTGATTATTAAGTATCATTTAAACCTTGATAATCTACTCAACTTAAATATTTATTATCCATTAAAAAAATAGCTAGTTAATATAGTACTTTTACTGATTTCAGAAGGATTAAATAATTTTTTATTGCAAAAAATTAGTTACTTGCAAATAAATTCAACTTAAAACACCCTTAAACAATTGCCTTTTAAGCATAAATTTAATAATTTGCAAATCAAAAGCAAAAGTAGTTAAATAAGAATAGAGAAAAAATATCTAAATACAGCCAAAAAATTGATAAAATAAATTCCCCAGTCCTGTTCAGAAGACTTTAGCTTTGAGACTCTTAATTTATTCCCTGGCTTTCTGGCTTTCTGGCTTATTGGTTAGCTGGTTATCTGCTAGCTATCTATCGTGAGAAGTTTTATCATAAGATTATGCGGATTGTACCAAAGAAGACGAAATCTAGAGGCTATTGGATGCCAAGATATGAATCAGAAGGGTACAAAAATTCCTATGCCAGAACTACGTGAATCCATTGCTCAGCACTACCACGAACGCACAAAGTACGACCCGCAAACCCTAGCCACCAAAAATGGCAGATTAGACTGGTCTAAACAGCCGGTGCCTTTTAAGGAATATAAGATTGGGACTAGTTTCGACCTTAAATCCTATATTCAACAAGAAGCAGAGGCTTTTGCTGATAACCCAGACGCACAATGGTTGTACAGACTATCACGGCTATTATTTTGTAGTTATGGGTTAACTGCTAAAATGCCTTCTATGGGAAGTGGGGTATATTTACGAGCAGCCCCCAGCGCAGGTGGTTTATATCCAGCAGAAGTATATGTCGTTTCCCGTGGTACACCCTTATTACCTCCAGGATTGTATAACTACCAATGTCGAACTCATTCCCTGATGCATTATTGGGAAACGGACGTTTGGCAAAAATTACAAGACGCTTGTTTTTGGCATTCAGCTTTAGACAATACTCAGTTAGCAATTATTATCACTGCTGTTTTTTATCGTTCAGAATGGCGATATGAAGACAGAGCTTACCGTCGCATTTTTTTAGATAGCGGTCATTTGTTGGGTAATATCGAGCTTTCTTCTGCTTTAAGTGACTATCGTCCTCATGTAATTGGTGGCTTTGAAGACCAAGCGGTTAACGAACTTTTATATATTGACCCACAACAAGAAGGTGCGATCGCAGTTTTGGCATTGGCAGACCTGTTGGATATTCAACAAAACTTACCCACAGGTACTTCAGCTCTCCCGTCACCCATCCAAACCACTTTCCCACGAATTCCAGATGGGGAACTTTTGAGATATTTTCATAAATGCACAGAAATTAAATCAGACCGAGACATCAAGTTGAATAAGTCTCTAGATACGCAAGAAAAACCCTTAGAAAATAAATACAATTTTCCTTTTTGCAACAAAATTTCCACCGTTACAAACCCGATTTACTGGGGAGAAAACCTAGAAGGACTAGAAACCACAATTCTTAAACGTCGTTCTAGCAGTGGCTTCAGCGGTGCAAATTTAACCTTTGACGAACTAAAAGCCTTACTTGATTTTACTTATCAACCACAAAATTATATCGACCAAGGTTTAGATAATGCCCCAGATTATTTTGACCCTAATTTAATTCAAACATTTATTGCCGTTTCTGGGGTGGAGGGTCTCGACTCCGGCTGCTACCATTACGCACCTTATGGGCAACAATTACGACAAATTCGCTTTAAAAATTTCCGACGTGAATTACATTATTTGTGCTTACAGCAAGATTTAGGGCGTGATGCAGCATTTGTACTTTTTCATACAGCTAATTTAGAATCAGCCGTTTCACAGTATGGTGATAGAGTTTATCGCTATTTGCATATGGATGCAGGACATCTGGGACAAAGACTAAATTTAGCCGCGATTCGTCTGGGTTTAGGAGTTACAGGTATTGGTGGCTTCTTCGACGACCAGGTAAATGAAGTCTTAGGGATTCCCGAAGATGAAGCAGTCCTCTATATTACTACCCTGGGAAGACCAAGATGAAATGTGGGATGGGCTTCTAGCCCGTCCATAGCACAGTCATAGCCAATTATTGATTGTGGGATGGGCTTCTAGCCCGTCCATAGCACAGTCATAGCCAATTATTGATTGTGGGATGGGCTTCTAGCCCGTCCATAGCACAGTCATAGCCAATTATTGATTGTGGGATGGGCTTCTAGCCCGTCCATAGCACAGTCATAGCAGAAGAAAGGGCAAGGATACCCACCCCACAATAATAAAATACAAAATACAAATACAATTTATTTCTTGGAAGCCCCATAATTGATGTGGTCATCTACTTTTAATAACTTTATGTCGATTCAAGTTTATGGGATACCCAATTGTGGGACTTGCAAAAAAGCTTTACTGTGGCTAGAGAATAATAATATTCCCCATGAATTTATAAATACTAAAGACAATCCCCCAACTCACGCAATGGTAGAAGATTGGGTAAAATCATTAGGTTCCGCTCCCATGAGAAACACCTCTGGTCAATCTTACCGAGCATTAGATGACACAAAAAAGACATTTACAGAAGAAAAATGGGTAGAAGCCTTTGCAAATGACGCAATGCTTCTAAAGCGTCCGCTCTTTGTTAAAGATGGGACTGCAGTACTGGTGGGATTTAAAGATAAGGAAGAAATAATTCGTCAAAAATTAGGACTTTAGAATTAGCCAGATAAAACTGACGATGTGACAAGATGGAAAGAGTGTTTACCGTGATTTTTGCTCGATGTCCTCAACTAACCCATCTATAGATTCGACACTGCAACACCTGCGGGAAGTACGTAAATGCTTGCTGCGTCTTCATAAAGCCTTACTAGACTCAGAACGTATTGGTTATGAACAATTCTACGGGCCGATACAATCCAGCGGAGAGTTTTTAGGGCTAGTTATTGACCATGAGTGGTTTAATTGGCTACATCCCATATCCCAGTTTATTGTCCAAATAGACGAGATAATTTTCTCTAAAGAACCTGTGTCCCTCGACCAAGTGAATGAGCTTTTGGATAAAACACGCACTTTGTTGCAACCAAACGAGGAAGGGAGTGAGATGGAAGTGCGTTATAACCAAGCTCTTCAAAGGGATGCAGGTTTAGCATTGATGCATGGTGAACTAATGCGGATGCTAAAAAATTAATTCGTAATTCGTAATTCGTAATTTGTAATTATGAATTACTTCTCCCTTTAATTAAAAACTATTTCGGTGCATCGGACTACAAAAGTTTTTCTATATTATTTAAATGAGCTAGGTTTGTGGTAGATTTACCGAAATAATTAATTATTTAACTAATATGGTTAGCCTTCCACATCCAATTCAATATCAAGGTAGCAAGAGAAATTTAGCATCAAATATTCTTAGTTTTTTACCTTATAAAATGGAAAGGTTGGTAGAACCGTTTGCAGGAACTGCTGCAATTAGTGTAGCTGCATCTTCTAGGTTAATATCACAAAAATTTTGGATTAACGATTTGAATAAACCTTTGATTGAGCTATTGGAGTTAATTATTGAAAAACCAGATGAAATAGCAGAAGCATATACAGCTATATGGAATGAGCAACAAAATAATTCCATAGAACATTATTATAAAATTAGAGAGATATTTAATAAGACTAATAACCCAAAACTATTTTTATACCTACTAGCTCGATGCGTTAAAGGTGCTGTACGTTATAACTCTGAAGGGTTGTTTAATCAAAGTCCTGATAAAAGAAGAAAGGGGACTCAACCGGAAACAATGAAGAGAAATATTGAAGGTGTTTCTCAGCTTTTAAAGGGTAAATGTACATTTTCATTTTTAGATTATCGAGATGTTTTAAGCCAGGTTTCAAATAGTGATTTTGTTTATCTTGACCCTCCTTATCAAGGTGTATGTGGTGATAAAGATTCCAGATATTACTCTGGGATATGTTTTGATAGTTTAGTTTTAGCCATTGAAGAATTAAATAAAAAAGAAATAGCTTTTGCTGTGAGCTACGATGGCAAAAGAGGTAATAAAACTTTTGGCAAAGAATTACCCCAAAAATTAGGTCTTAAAAAAATTGAAATTGAAGTTGGACGCTCGTCTCAAGCTACACTGCTAGGTAGGGAAGAGGTGACTATTGAGTCTTTATATTTGTCACAAAATTTAGTTAATGAACGTACTTTGAAGTTAGAAAATTATATGAGTCAAACTCCTAAACAGCTTACTTTTCTATAAAAGCATGGAAACTTCTCAAGAGCTACCTGGTGATTTTATACAACTTTGTCAATCTGTTACCGCAAAAAGACCAAAAGCTGTTATTAATCATATTCTGCAAAATGGTTTTGTAACGACGGAGGAATTAAAGGAAATATACGGCTATAATCATCCTCCCAGAGCAGCTAGAGATGTTCGAGAACATGGAATTCCTTTAGAGACATTTCGTGTTACTGGAACTGATGGGAGAAGGATAGCCGCTTATAAGTTTGGAGATATTCGCAAGGCTAGATTTTCCCGATTTTCTGGAAGAACAGGTTTATCTAAACAATTAAAAAGTGAATTAATAAAGAGATATGGCTGTAAGTGCTTCATCTATTTTGAAGAGGTTGATGAGCGTGAGCTACAAATAGACCATCGTGTACCCTTTGAAGTTGATGGAGAGCCAGAATTAGAAGCTGAAAACTTTATTTTGGCTAAAAGCTGAAACCCGTTGTTAACGCAGTTTTCCCGCAGGGTAACGGGTTTGAATTTGCACTCTTATCCTTTATTTCAACCCGTTTTTAACGGGTTTTAGCTTTTAGCCCGAAATGACCGTTCAGGGATTTATGGACTTATGTGTACACGGTAACCCCGCACGCGGTCCGTGGTTTTGAGGGTAGGGTTTTCTTTGCGCTTGGGGTATCTTCTTCTCTACGAGTTGCGACCCTCCGGTTGCAAATCCACACTATAAAGAATTTTCCCGGATATATTGTGTAACCCCACAGTCATCACCTCAGACTGACCATCAATTTTCACAGTCCCAAAAAATTGCAAACCATCTTTTGGAGAGCGATTTGGTTTAGCATCTTTAGGTATGCTTTGAAATTTCACATCAGGACCAAAAGTATTATCCAGTTCATTCGGTCCAAAAGTACCAGAATTTAGCGGGCCAGCGACAAACTCCCAAAAAGGTTTAAAGTTAGTAAACTGAGCCTTATTCGGGTCATAATAATGAGCAGCAGCATAATGAACATCCACAGTTAACCACACAACGTTACGAATATTTTTTTCTTTAATAAAACGTAATAACTCAGCTAATTCCAACTCTCGTCCCAAAGCTGGACCATCACCATTAGAGAAATTTTCAAAATTTGTTTTACCATCACGAACAACCAGTCCAATTGGCATATCGCTTGCAATAACTTTCCAGGTTGCTTTAGAGCTTTGTAACTTGTTCTTCAACCAACGCACTTGAGAATTACCCAAAAAAGCAGTTTCCGGACTTGCTGTTGTTTGACGATTGGGAGTATTTGGACCACGGTAACTGCGTTCGTCCAGCATAAAAACTTCCAACAAAGAGCCATGATTGAAAGAGCGGTAAATTTGCTCCGGGTCATTACCATCAAGACGTATCGGGTTATATTCCAAAAAAGCTTGTTTTCCTCTTGCTGCTAACAAAGAGACACTTTTCACTTTATAGCGGTCATCATTAGAAATTACTTGACCAGGATACCAATTGTTTCTCACTTCGTGGTCATCCCATTGAACTAACTGGGGAACTTCTGCATTGAAACGACGGATATTTTCGTCCAACAGATTATAAATATAGTTTCCCCGAAACTCCTTCAAAGTTTCCGCGACTTTTGATTTTTCTTCCGTGGTGATATTTTTCCAAATACTACCATCCTCCAACTTTACCTCTGATTGGATAGGAACATCCGTGTAAACAGTATCCCCAGAATGAATAAAAAAATCTGGTTTCAGTTTTCTTATAGTCTCATAAATCTTCATCCCACCCAATTCAGTATTAATTCCCCAACCTTGTCCTGCAGTATCCCCCGACCAAGCAAAGAATATATTGCGTTTAGTTGTGCTAGGAGTACGAAAAGTTCCAGAAACTCTAGCGCTATAAGTATTTATATCAGCTAAATCTTGGAAAAGTACGCGATAGAAGATTTGCTGGCCAGGTGGCAAACTATTAAGATATAACTTAGATGTGTAATCGGTGGTTTCCATTGCTGCGGAACCGACGATACGTTGCACATCACGGAAGGATTCATTAGTACTATATTCAACAATCATCCTTGCTGGACGGTCAGTTCTACTCCAAATCACAGCACTGTTAATATTGATATCCCCACTTGCAACACCGTAGGGTATTTGGGGACGCATTTTTTCCGAAGTAATTATTGCCGGAGCTTGAGCAAATCCAGACTTAGAAAAAAGGCTGCTAGATAAAATAGCACCACCAACAAGAGAAGATTTAAGTAAAAACTGTCTTCGAGTAACCATTGGATACCAAGGAAGAAGAAGGAAGAAGCGAGCATTTACATAGAATTTTAATTGAACTCATCAGGAAAAGCACGCACATAAATCAGCCAGGGAATAAATTCCCTGTCTAAAAGCTAAAGTCCCATAAAGAGGACTAAAATCAGATATTAAAAATAGAGATTTTTACGAAATTGTAATTTTACCAAAATTTTCTTATCAGTCCTCTTACAGAGGACTTAAGCTTTCAGACAGGGAATTTATTCCCTGGGTTTTTTGGCTTTTTTGGCTTTTTGGTTTTTTGGTTTTTTTGCTTTCGTTAGCTTTATCACCAAGGTAACCGACTACCATCCCAAGAGAAAAATTGACCACTATCCCCATCAGTCAATTGCTCAATTACCCCCATTAGTTGTGTAACAGTCCGTTCCACAGAAAATAACTTTTCCGGTTTAACATTTCCCTGAAAAGGAAGAGAAAGCCTTGTATCCGTAGTACCAGGATGCAAAGTAACCACCAAAGCTTTTGGACAACTTCGAGCATATTCTATAGCAGCTGTACGCATAAACATATTCAGTGCAGCCTTAGAAGCACGGTAACCATACCACCCTCCCAACTGGTTATCTCCAATACTACCAACCTTCGCAGAAATACTAGCAAAAACAGCACGTTCCTTATGCTTAAATAGCGGTAACAAATGCTTAGCAAGCAGAATAGACCCAATACTATTAACTTGAAAATAATGTAATAAATTTTCCGAATTAATATGTCTTAAACTCTTCTCCGGTTGCAAACCACCATCATGTAACACCCCCACACAATTAACAACCAAATGTAACTTACTCACATCAGCACGTATTTTCCCAACACACTCAGCAACCTGTACTTCCTCAGTAATATCCAGAGGGAGACAAATTAACTTATCAAATTGATTAGCAAGACCCATCAACTCCGAAGCAGACTCCAAACTCCGATAAGTCCCAAAAACCCTCGCAAACCTACCATCCCCCAATAACTGCTGCACAAAACCCAAACCAATACCCCGGTTAGCACCAACAATCAAAACATTAGCCTCATCAAACATCATCTCTTCCTCAATTCCCTTGGCTCCCTTGGCATCTTGGCGGTTCGTAAGATAAAATTCTCTTACTTACCAATACAAAACTTACTAAAAATCCTATCCAAAACAGACTCAGTGACCTCCTCCCCAGTAATTTCTCCCAAAGCATAAACCGTCCCCCTCAAATCAATACTCCAGAAATCGAGAGGTAAATCTTGCTTAATAGTCCCCAAAACCTGCTCCAAAGAACTCCGAGCATTCACCAAAGCAGCAGCTTGACGTTGATTAATAGCAAAATCCAAATCAGCAGCTTGAACCTTACCAAATTGAACCTTATCTAAAATAGCCATTTCCAAAGCATCAAGTCCTTTATTGGAAGCAGCAACAGTAAAAATTTTAGATAAATGAGCATCTAACTTAGATATCAAAATTTCTTTTTCCTTATCATCAATCAAATCAACCTTATTAACCACCAGAATCAAAGAATAATCCTTAACAGAATCATAAATTTCCTGGTCAGCATCAGTCCATCCAGCAGCAGCATCAATAGTAAACAAAACCAAATCAGCATTATAAGCAGCATTACGGGAACGTTCAACACCGATTTTTTCTACAGTATCCTCTGTTTCTCTGATACCAGCAGTATCCAAAACCTGTACAGGAATTCCACCAACCACAAGCTGAGATTCAACCACATCACGAGTAGTTCCCGGTAAATCAGTAACAATAGCTCTATCGCTACGACTCCAAGCATTTAAAAGGCTAGACTTACCAACATTTGGTCGTCCCACAATAGCAACCTTCAACCCAGTTCGCAGCAACTCTCCTTTATCAGCTGTCGCTAAAATACGATTTATATCCGAATTAATTTTTTCAATTTCTGAAATAATATATTTATAGTCTAGTGGTGGTAAATCTTCCTCAAAATCGATTCGAGCTTCGATTTCCGCCAAGATATCTAAGCAATTAGCCCGTAATGCGCGAATTGGTTGAGCTAGTTTTCCTTGTAAACCAGCTAAAGCAGCTTGAGCAGCTTGAGGAGATTTTGCACCGACTAATTCAGAAATACTTTCCGCTTGCGATAAATCAATCCGTCCATTTAAAAATGCACGCAAGGTAAATTCTCCTGGTTGTGCGAGTCTTGCGCCATTTTCCAAACATAATTGTAAAACTTGCTGTATGGCAATAATTCCCCCGTGACAGTGGAACTCCACCACATCTTCACGAGTGTAGGAGCGGGGTGCTTTCATTAGTAGCAGCAAAGCTTCGTCCACAATTTTTTGTGTTTGGGGATGACGAACATAACCGTAGAGAATTTTGTGTGTATCCCAAACTTGCTTTCCCGGTGCATCAAAAATTTTGTCAGCGATCGCAATTGCATCAGAACCAGAAACGCGCACTATACCAACACTACCTTGTTGCGGGACAATAGCGGTAGCAATGGCTGCGATAGTTCCACTAGTGACGAAAGTTTGGGTCATTTGTTGGGTGTTGACGGTTGAATGGTTGACTGTTGACTGTTGACGGTTAAGATACAAACTGCTTACGTAGACGCTAAAATTTTAATTAGTGCTGAGAGTATTCTTGCTCAACAATAGCACTTCTAATATTTCACCGTCCGTTCTGCATTACTAGGAGAAAATCGTGGGAGAGAACACTGTGGAAGAAACAAAAATTGATTGCAAAGAAGCCTGTGTTAATGGCTGTGTTTTAGGAGATAAATGTCCAAATATAGAATATCGCGAATCTATATCTCAGTTTATCTCAGAAACTTCTTTAGATAAAATGCACGAAATCGCCGAAATTGCACGCATGAAGAAACTAAGCGCTCCACCAAAGTGGATTTTACCCGACGACATTTAAAAGAACCCAATTTGTTGTAGAGACGCGATTAATCGCGTCTCTACGTCGCGTGCGTCTCTACGTCGCGTGCGTCTCTACATCGCGTGCGTCTATATATCGCATTTCTACATTATTATTAAATATCTAACCCAGCGACAGTTAATTGTGGGGGATGTTCAACAGTAAATTGATAATAAACTTCTAATTTACCCTGTGCAGCTAAACTTAAATCCCATTCCAACAAACCCATTTCACCCAATACAATTTGTGGGTCAATACGATTAAGACGCACTTTTATTTGTTCATTTCGACTGACTGGTAATTGCTCGTTTAATTTTAATTTTGCTTTTTGATTAAGTAAATTTGTGATTAATAATCGATAAGCAAAAATAATTTTACGGTTATTACCAAGTAATTTTTTATCTACCTGACGCTCAACTAATTCCCGCTCTATCTTTAACCCTTCGTCAATACCTAAATTTAATTTAAACTCTTGTCCAGGTGCAATATTATCTAAATTGCTGCTTCCGACAAAAATGTCATTGTGAAAAATATTAGCCTTCCCTGGTAATAATGTAACCCCATCCGTTGGATTTTTAACTAAAGCTTGTAAATAAGCAAAACTAACCAAACTCGGCATTGCTATATACTCAAAATTACAGGGAAAATCATCATATAAAATTGTATTTTTATGAGGTGACCCGTCACTAGGAATATTCCCGCGATTACTGATTTTAAATGTTACAGTGTTACCTTCTTTTGATACTTCTGCTGTGATAACTTCGGCTTCTTTGGCAAATTCTTTAACTTCTTCTGCATCCGCACTATCATCAGACATAGTTCCACCTGAAGGAGCAACCATAGCCATACTTGCTGACCTTGCTCTCCCTGAGAAAAATTGAGGTACATCTATATACCAGGGTCTTAATTTTGGTGGTAACGTTCCTAATCCAGGTTTAGCAGTAGAAAGCGTAAGAGCAATATTTGTCCAATCTTCTCCTGTTGTTTGACTGACTTCCCCGACGTAACCTAAATTCACAGAATTATTAGCAGTATTTACCCGCAAATCATAAAGAGGTTTCCAACTTGCTCTATTAACCAGATAAGAAACTTCTAACTCAAATTCTCCTGTACTTGTAGCTTCTATGGCTACCACTAAACTATAGTGTTCTTGTGGGTGGGGTGTTTGTACTACTTGTAATTGTTTTTTGAGTGCTTGTATTTCTTTATCTAATTCTCGTTGTTGATTTTTGTAGTCTTCAGCAGCAATTGAGTATTCAGCGTACTGACTTCCGATAAAGTTCAAAAAATCTAACGTTTCGCTAAGACTAAGATTTTTCCGAGCTAAGCTAATAGAAAATTGTTCCTCTGTTTTCTCTCGCAAACCTTGAATAAAGCTTGATTGTAGAGCTAAAGCTTCTATTTGTGGTTGTATACTGCGTTTTTCGGCTTCTAATTGCTGAATTTGTTGATTTAACTGGGAAACACGTGCTGCTACAGGTTCAGAAGATAAAACACGTTCAGTACTGATTCCCAACAATTTAACCGAGACGTTTCCAGCACCACGAACTCTTACAGATTCTGTTTCGATTGTATCTGGCAATCGGTTAATTATCAATTCTCTCTCAGTCCCCGTCAGAGTTATAGCACCCCGTCGTGTTACAAGGGCTTTATCGGAATAAACTGTAACGGCTACAATTTCACTTGGGACTGTTTGCTTTGGTGTTTGCTTTAATGATGGTGTTTGTGAGTCAACCACTTTTCCCCCATTTAGTTAAACGTTACATACCGAGACGTTATGTAGAGACGTTACATGTAACGTCTCCACATTTTTAATCTAGATTTAATATGTTTAGTTAGCCTATTAACATATTATTTTGACTATTCATCCCGATAATGCTTATAGACACTCCGATGTGGTGGGGAGTTGGAATAATTCGCAATTGCAAATTGTTTTGACTCCATTACTTATATTAAATACACCTCTGAAAAGCTAGGTCATATAATTTCCATTTTTCTTTTTATAGAATAATGAAACATTTACACTTATTTTAAATCCTCATCACAAAACGTAATCGCGAATTGCGTATCCGAAGCGGACGCTAGGCTTTCACGAAGTGGAGCGCTTACTGCGAATTGCAAATTGCGTATCCGTAAGCGGACGCTGCGCGTTCACGTAGTGGAGCGGAGCGCTTACACGCAGTGGAGCGGAGCGCTTATTGCGAATTGCCTACGGGGTCATAGCCATACTTACTGGTTCAATTTTCTCTAACTCGTGAATAGAGCTGCCATCAGAAAATTGTTTCACTGCATCAACAAGATATTCCAGATAAGTACGAGCAACGATAGATAATTGTTTACCTGATGGGTGAACTATATACCAGTTTCGTCTAATAGGGAAGTGTTGAATATCCAGAACTGTCACCTCATTCCCAGTATCGGGAATCAAAGTGTGACGAGATAACACGGAAATTCCTAAACCACCCGCAATTGCTTGTTTAATTGCTTCGTTACTTCCTAATTCTAGTTTGACTTTGACCTGAACTTTGTGCTCATCTAATAGTTTTTGTACTGCTCGACGAGTTCCGGAACCAGGTTCACGCATAATAAATGCTTCCCCGTTAAGTCTTTCTATAGGAACATCTTTTTCTCCAACTAGTGGGTGATTAGCGGGAGCTAAAACCACTAAGGGATTTTCCAAAAATACTTGGACATTTACATCCAAGTTGTCTGGAATTTGGGTCATGATGTACAAGTCGTCTAAGTTACTTGTCATCCGGTCTAAAAGTTGTTCGTGGTTGGTTACCTGCAAGGAAATATCTATCCCTGGGTATAATTGACAAAATGGCCCTAATAAACGTGGTATAAAAAATTTTGCCGTTGTAACCACCGCTAAACGTAACTGACCCTGCTTAAGCCCTTTTAAATCTGCTACTTTCATTTCAAACTGGGCTATGGTCTCAAAAATCTGCCGACAAGTGGCAAATAATTCTCTTCCGGCCTCGGTAAGATATAGACGCTTACCAACCTGTTCAAACAGAGGCAAACCAACGGATTTCGTTAGCTGCTTGATTTGCATTGATACAGTAGGCTGGGTGAGAAACAGTTCTTCCGCAGCACGGGTAAAGCTACCATGACGTGCTGCAGCTTCAAACACCTTCAATTGGTGCAGCGTCGCTTGATTCAATCGTCACTCTCCTTTTAACAGGGATTTTATGTATATCTCTTTAGTATCACCGAACACGCATAAAATATTACAGCGTTCTGAATACAAAAGTGAACAGAATTATACATTTATAGATACAACTCTATCATCCCTATCAAAAGAATATCCTTCCACTTATAAACTAAAAAAGTTATTATCAAATCAACAAGCAAAGCGTAAGATGCCTTCCAGTAAGCGTTGCACACCTTAAAGTCAGTTCAAAAGGGGACAGTAGACAACGTCGCACTTACCTAAGTTGTCTACTAGGTGTGTACAACGTTTTTCTAGATTTTCAGATTATTGACTACATATTTTACCATTCTTCTTTAATTTTTATTGGTAGTTTAGATAAATCTGGTAACTCGACTAATTCTTCTTCTCTTTCACCAATAGTCTCTTTAATAGGCTCTTTAATATTTAAAGGTACGTTTAGAGGTTGACGTTCTTCAATCCAGCAGGTAGCAACAGGTAAAGTTTGTTCTAAGTCATCTAGGGGTCGAGGTATAACCATGACCGAGTTTAATTCCCCGATACGTTCTGCTTCGTACATACCAGCTTCTACTGCTACTGCTACGTTAGCAACAGAACCACGAATAATGGCAGTACACAAACCCCCACCGATTTTTTCGTAAGCTGCTAACTGGACATCGGCTGATTTCAGCATTGCGTCAGCAGCACCAACCATTGCAGGAAAACCTCTTGTTTCTACTAAACCAATAGCTTGGTTACTTAAACGGCTGGAAGAACCATCTCCGGTAAAATAACTTAAGCGAGTTGAAATTGGTAGTACTACATCCAGGTTGGGAAATGGTCGAGGAATAACTAAGCTAGAAATAAATTGGTCAAATTGTTTTGCAGTTTGTTCTCCCGCTTCTACGGCTAATCGTACATCGGCAATTGGGCCACGAATAATAGCTGTACAGTGACCGCTACCAATTTTTTCATAACCAATCAGGTTTACACCAGCAGATTTCAGCATCATATCAGCAGTCCCAACAATAGCAGGGAATGAATGACAAGAGACTAAACCCAAAGCTAAATCTCGAAAATCCTCTTTATGACGCACAACACGAGGGTTGCTATCTCTTAAAGGTTCTCTTAAAGGTGGTTCCCGTCTGGTACTTCGTTGGATTGCGGTTACTGAATTTTCTAAATAAGCCTCCATTATGCATCTCCAAGATACTCAATTGTTAGTCAATGCTATAGCTGACCATCGGGAGAAGGTAAAAGATTATCAGTTTTGTGTAGCCAGTTAATTACGTATAGTTTAAAAGAATAATCTTTTTTCTGTCTTCTTCTATAAGGATACAAGCTAACTATTAACTTCTGCCATTAGGCTCATCGTCTGTTTTATTCATAGACTGCCGATGTGGAAATAAAGTTGTCAACAAGCGTTCAATATTTCCTCGTCCATAAATTTGAGTACCGAAATTAACGGAAGATTCCGTAGAAAGTTGACCAGCTTCTGCTTCTTTTGATTCAACTTCTGGGGATTTTTCTACCTTTGGTGTCTCGATTTGGGTTGTATTTTCCTCTTTTTCAGAGATGGACTGCTGAAATGGCTCCTCTAATGCTTCCTCTATTACTTCTTGTACTACTTGTTTTCCGTTTTTATCCTCTTTGTCATCCCTGAAAAATACTTCATCCCAGGGACTAGGGGAAACTGTATAATTTGTAGTAGGTGGTATTTTGTGAGGTATTTCTTGAGGTATTTCTTGAGGTATTTCTTGAGGTACTTTTGGATGTATTTTTGCAGATAGTTCTGGATGTATTCCTGGATGTATCTTTGGAGTAATTTCTGGAGGTATTTTGGAAAATTCTTCGCTTTTTGTTTGAGATTCAGATAATTGTGGTAATTCTGATAATTCTGAAACTTTACGGCTAGTATCTCCAAAAATAGAGCCAGGTGGAACCACTTGTCCAGCAGCTATCGAAGAATTCAAAATAGTAGTAGCAGTTCCAACACAAGCATTGGCTCCAATTTTACCTTGACCAACCATCAAGACACCTGCTCCTAGGTTAGCTCCTGTTTCTATCTCAAGGACGCCATCACAAACTTGGAGTATCGACCCCATACCAATACATACCCCAGAACCGATGATGATTCTACCATTTGCACCAGCTTGGAGAATAACTCCTGGTGCTATAGCAGCGCTCTCATCAATTTTTACCTCACCACTGATATAGAAATTAACATTATTACTAGTTCGCAGTGGCGGCAAAAACATGGAAATTAAACCTTGGAAGTGGGAATTGGGAATTGGTAATTGGTAATTGGGAATTGGTAATTGGGAATTGCTTTTCTACCATTCCCCATTCCCCATTCCCCATTACCCACACTATGGCCGTTGAACAATTGTTTCTACAACCCGTTTCTTGGCTTTGGGTTCTATACCGATTAATCGCACGTACTCACCTTGGTACTCTCCCATGTAAGATTCTAATGCTGCAACTGCTCCAGATAAATTTGTTGCTTGAATTTGTCCGCAGCTTGCCCAAGAACCTGTACGGAAACGTCGTGCATCTACGTGTTCTGCACTAATTTTATACCCTTGGCTTAACAATTGTTGTAGTTGTTCTACGATTTCTGAACTTAACCTGCTGGATGGTGCAGAAACGTTGCTACTATAACTTACAGGGGTGGCTGTTACTTGTGTAGAGTAAGAATTGCCGTTGCCATTACCATTGCTATAGCCGTTACTACTTCCATTGCCATTGCTATGTTGAGCTACAGCACCGTCCGGTCTTTGGATAATTGTTTCCAATACCCGCTTCTTGGCTTTGGGTTCAATTCCAATTAACCGCACGTACTCACCTTGGAATTCTCCCATATAGGATTCCAATGCTGCGACTGCTCCAGATAAATTAGTTGCTTGAATTTGACCACAGCTTGTCCAAGAACCTGTACGGAAGCGTCGTGAATCTACGTGTTCTGCTGTAATCTTATATCCTTGGCTTAAAAGTTGTTGCAGTTGTTCCACTACTTCTGAACCTAGCTTACTGCTAGATGTGGTAGAAGCGCTGCTACTATAACTCAAAGGCGCAACCGTTGGTGATGTTGATTTACCTGCGGTGAGTTGAACTGCTACACCGTTGGGTCTTTGAATGATTGTTTCTAATACCCGCTTCTTGGCTTTCGGGTCTATACCAAACAAACGGATGTACTCACCTGCATGTTCGTGCAAGCAATTTTCTAAAGCTGCTACGACATCTCTTTCGCTATTAGCATCAAGAGGTGTGCAACTATTCCAAGAACCAGTACGGAAACGTCTTTCATCTACGTGTTCTGTACCAATTTTATAACCACCTGCTAATAGTTGACGTACATGCTGTATGGTTTCCGCACTCAGTCCTGAACTGCCGTTACTATAACTTGCATTTTGAGATGCTGAAGGAGCGCTGTAAGTATTACTACTAAAAGATGTCACTTTATGGCTGCCATTACTACCTCCAACCGTTCCGTCTGGTCTTTGGATAATAGTTTCCAATATGCGTTTTTTACCTTTAGTCTCAATCCCAAACAAGCGTACATACTCACCTGCATGTTCGTGCAAGCATTTTTCTAAAGCTGAGACTACTTCACTGGGGGATTTTGATTCTATCGGTTGACAACTTTGCCAAGAACCTGTACGGAAGCGTCTTTGGTCTACGTGTTCCGTACCAATTTTATATCCTTGTTCTAAAAGCTGCCTTACTTGCTCGATGGTATCTTGGCTCAAATTCGCACTTGACATTATTACACCGTTACTGTAACTATTATTAGAATCTTTACTGCGATTATTTCCATTATTTTTTTCGTCGCGGATAGGACGAATGCAAGCTATATCAGCGGCACAACGATAACCCGTTCGTAGTGCCTGGTTAATACCAACGACGTGGTGAGCAAAATGCATGTCTTGCTCTTGCACATCAGGTAAACGGTCAGCTTGCTGTTGGCTTGTAATTATAGCTCCAGAGGGCACGTATTTTCCAGGAGGAATTTCTACATCCTGAATTAAAGCGTGCATCATAACGATACAGCCGTTACCTATTCTGGCATTGAATACTGTAGAGCGAAAGCCAATAAAGCAATCATCTCCCACGTAACAAGGACCATGAATCAAAGCCATATGGGTTAAAGAAGAATTTTTCCCAACCCAAACAGAATATTTATTGCCATCATCTCCAACTACTCGGCCCTGCTCCAACCCGTGAATCACAACACCATCTTGGATGTTTGTGCTATCACCTATATAAAAAGGATGTCCCTCATCTGCTCTTATAGAAGTACCTGGAGCAATAATTACATTGGGACCAATCCGCACATCACCAATCAGGTTAGAGAAAGAATGCACATAAGCTGTGCTATGAATTTGTGGCTCGGACAAACTCTGTGACCAAGGGGTTGGGGGGGCCGCTGTGCTGCGGACTGCCATTACTAGATTCCTCCTGAAAATTATCTTTGTTGACGGTTGACAGACAACCGTCAACAGTCAACAGTCATCTGTCAACCATCATCGATACTGGTCTTTTTTGCTGTAAACAAGGCGGTCTTCGAGGTTAACAGTGTCTATTATTGCCACTACTGCAGCATCTAATGGACGCTGTTCGTTCCCAACTAGTTGTCTAGCTGCGCTACCACGACTGACTAATACCCATTCATCTACTCCCGCACCAACACTGTCTGCTGCCACTTCGTATTGAGGCTGGGGATTTCCTTCTTCGTCCACAAACTGCAACAACAGTAGTTTGACTCCTCTAAGAGCTGGGTCTTTTTGAGTGCTGACTACTGTGCCGCGTACTTTAGCAATTTGCATTACTTAAATATTATGGTCTTCTACCACCAAAGGGGCGAATTGCGTTAACATTTTCACGGAACTGCTCTACGTCTTCGGTATAACGAATTGGTAGTACATATTCCAAGTTTTCATGGGGACGAGCGATGATGTGTGTTGACATCACCTGTCCTCCATTGACTCTTTTTACAGATTCAACTCCCGCAGCTACGGAAGCTTGCACTTCAGAAACGTCTCCGCGCACAATAACAGTAACACGACCGCTACCTATTTTTTCATAACCCACCAGGGTAACACGGGCAGCTTTTACCATTGCATCAGCCGCTTCGACTACTGCTGGGAAGCCGAGGGTTTCTACCATTCCCACTGCAATTGACATTATTTTTTTCCCTTAATCCACAAACTAATTGATGGAGATTTTTACAACCAAATCACAAGCTCTTGCATTTTGGATTTTAGATTCAAGATAAATCCAAAACCCAAAACCCAAAATCCCTAAGTCCTAAACTGGTCTACAGCTTCCGTATAACGTATAGGTAAGACGTATTCTAAGTTTTCGTGGGGACGAGCGATGATGTGAGTGGATACCACTTCACCACCGTTAACTCTTCTAGCAGCTTCTATACCAGCAGCAACAGATGCTTGTACTTCTGATACGTCACCCCGAACAATCACGGTGACACGAGCGCTACCAATCTTTTCATAACCTACTAATGTTACGCGAGCGGCTTTCACCATCGCATCAGCAGCTTCCACAACTGCGGGAAAGCCCTTTGTTTCAATCATTCCAACTGCAATTGGCATCGCAGAACTCCTAGTTCACAATCAGATAGCACTCGGTACGGTCAGGAGAAATTTTGACGGATATACTCATCTTGAGCATAAAAGCTTCTCTAAGATAAGCATAAGAAATCTTGGCATTCCTGACAACATAACTGAGTATAATAGTTTATAATAAGATAGTTTTAAAAAACTTAACATAAATTTATAAGCACCAAAAACTCAGCCAAAAGCTACAAATTGGTCGAGGTACCATTTATGCTTTATAATTTATTTATAATATCGATTGGACTCTATCAAATTTAGGTTGAGTCTAGTTTATACGTCACCGCTTCAGGGTAGCATGTGGCGCATTCTAACATGTCTACAAGAATGTTCATAGCATATCTTTACCATGTTTGTGCCCTAAATGCTGTTTTTTTGTTTGCAGAAATATTGTCGCATAAATTGCACAAAATATAAGTTTTCTAAATTAAATATATAAATATTACTTTTCATTGTGGCATCGGTTGCAGCATCAATAGCCTGTTTCTAGCTTTTTTGTAAGAAAAGTAAACATTTTTAATAAGAAAAGTTATATTTCGCATTGCTTTGATAAAGTAAGCAAAGAAGCAAAACATGAATTTACTTTAGTCAAGAAAAATACATTCTTCTTCAGAATAATAAACATTTAGAAACTTAATTACTGTATTCAGGGTAAATCTAAAGTTCGCGTGCTGTTCGTCAAAGGAAATGGAAATGAATCAATTTTTGTATTTAACGAGTTGGTGGGTACCTTTTTACGGTTTAATAGCAGCTATTTTGACGTTACCGTGGGCAATGGGATTAGTTAAGCGTACGGGTCCCAGACCAGCAGCGTATTTTAACTTATTGACAACATTTGTAGCCTTTGGACACAGTTTATTTGTGTTTAAAGATATATGGAACCGAGACACAGAAACTTTTTTAGTTAATTGGTTTTCGGCTTGTGATATTGATTTAACAATTGCTCTAGAAATTTCACCAATTAGTATAGGAACAACAGTTTTAGTAACGGGATTGAGCTTTTTAGCACAAATTTACGCGCTGGGTTATATGGAGAAAGATTACTCCTTAGCACGTTTTTTTGGGTTAATGGGATTTTTTGAAGCTGCTTTAACAGGTTTAGCTTTAAGTGATTCTTTGTTTTTAAGCTATGCGTTGCTAGAGTTATTAACCCTTTCAACTTATTTATTGGTAGGGTTTTGGTACGCTCAGCCATTGGTTGTAACTGCAGCAAGGGATGCTTTTTTGACTAAGCGGGTGGGGGATTTATTGTTATTGATGGCTGTGGTAGCATTATTCACAATGGCAGGAAGTTTAAACTTTTCTGATTTGTATGAATGGGCGCAAACAGTACAGTTAAGTCCACTGACATCAGCTTTATTAGGAATAGGGTTAATTGCAGGTCCAGCAGGTAAATGCGCTCAGTTTCCCTTACATTTATGGTTAGACGAGGCAATGGAAGGACCAAACCCAGCTTCGGTAATGCGAAATTCACTAGTGGTAGCTGGTGGTGCTTATGTACTTTACAAAGTTCAACCAATTTTATCTCTGTCTCCATTTGCTTTAAATACTTTGGTGATTATGGGTACAGTCACAGCTATTGGTGCAACTTTGGTATCTATTGCTCAGACTGATATAAAAAGAGCACTATCACATTCCACTAGTGCTTATATGGGGTTAGCGTTTTTGGCAGTCGGTTTACAACAAGGTGGTGTGGCTTTAATGTTGTTGTTTACCCACGCGATTGCTAAAGCTTTGTTGTTTATGAGTACAGGTTCTGTTATTTCTGTAACTAGTAGTCAAGATTTAACAGAAATGGGTGGTTTATGGACGCGAATGCCAGCAACGACCACGGCTTTTGTGGTTGGGTCAGCAGGAATGGTAACAATGCTACCGTTAGGAAGTTTTTGGGCAATGCTATCTTGGGCTGATGGTTTAGGAACATTCAGCCCTTGGGTGATTTGGGTATTAGTGTTAGTCAATGGATTGACAGCATTAAATTTAACAAGGGTATTTCGTTTAGTATTTTGGGGACAACCACAACAAAAAACTCGTCGTGCTCCAGAAGTCCCCTGGCCGATGGCATTACCGATGGTGTTTTTGACGGTGCTTACATTGTTAGTACCATTAATGCTTCAACAATGGTATTTGCTACCTAGTTGGGAAAGTGTAAATTGGTCTTCTTTATTATTGTTAGTGTTTTCCAGTTTGTTTGGAGTTGCTATCGGCTCAACCATTTACCTTCATAAAGCCTGGTCGCGTTCAACATTTCTGGGATGGAGACTTGTGCAAGACTTGTTAGGTTATGATTTTTACATTGACAGAATTTATAAGCTGACGGTAGTGGGAGCTGTTGCCTTGCTTTCCAAAATATCTGCTTGGAGCGACCGTTACATTGTTGATGGTTTAGTTAACTTAGTTGGGTTTGCTGCAATTTTTGGTGGACAAACGCTTAAGTATAGTATATCTGGCCAATCGCAAGCGTATATGTTAACCATCTTAGTGGGTGTCAGCCTTGCTGGGTTCTTCATCAGTTGGTCATTAGGTTTATTGCCTTTTTAGGTAATGGGTAATGGGTAATGGGTAATGGGTAATGGGTAATGGTAGAAAAGCAATCCCCAATTCCCAATCCCCAATTCCCAATTCCCAATTCCCAATCCCCAATTCCCAATCCCCAATTCCCAATCCCCAATTACCAATCCCCAATTACCAATCCCCAATTCCCAATCCCCAATTCCCAATCCCCAATTACCAATCCCCAATTACCAATCCCCAATTACCAATTACCAATTACCAATTACCAATTCCTATAAAAAAGATGCTTAGTGTTTTAATTTTTCTGCCATTGATTGGTGTTGCTGTTATATGTTTAATGCCGAATGACATGACACCGACAATCCATAAAAAAGTAGCTTTGGTTGTCAGTGCTATTTCTTTTTGCTGGGTGATTTTACTAACATTTAATTTTAATCCAGCGGAGATAAATCAACAATTTGTTGAGTTTTTGCCTTGGATAGACTCATTGGGGTTGAATTATGATATATCAGTCGATGGTTTATCTTTACCTTTGTTGGTTTTGAATGGGCTTTTGATGGTGATTGCTGTTTACAGTAGTGATGATTCGATTAAGCGTCCAAAGTTTTATTACTGTTTGTTGTTGCTGTTGAATGCAGGGGTTTGCGGAGCTTTTTTGGCACAGGATTTGTTGTTGTTTTTCCTGTTTTACGAGTTGGAGTTAATTCCCCTGTATTTGCTGATTGCTATTTGGGGTGGTGAACGTCGGGGTTATGCTGCAACAAAATTCTTGATTTTTACTGCTGTATCTGGAATTGTGATTTTAGCTAGTTTTTTGGGCATGGTTTTCCTCAGTGGCTCACATAGCTTTGATTTACATGCTTTGAACACTAGAGCTTTACCATTACCAACACAGATTTTACTTCTTGCAGGGATTGTAATTGGTTTTGGTATTAAATTTCCTTTGGTTCCCTTCCACACTTGGTTACCCGATGCTCACGTTGAAGCTTCGACTCCGATTTCTGTGTTACTAGCTGGGGTGCTGTTGAAATTGGGTACTTATGGTTTATTACGCTTTGGTTTGAACTTGTTACCTGATGCTTGGGCTTATTTAGCTCCTGCTTTTGCAACTTGGGCTGTTATCACTGTGCTTTATGGTGCTTCCTGTGCGATCGCTCAGAAGGATATGAAAAAAATGGTGGCTTACAGTTCCATTGGACATATGGGATATATATTGTTAGCCGCTGCTGCTGCTACACCGTTGAGTTTGCTGGGTGCAGTAATGCAAATGGTCAGCCACGGGTTGATTTCAGCACTTATGTTTTTACTTGTGGGTGTAGTGTACAAAAAAGCCGGAAGTCGTGATTTAGATGTAGTTAGAGGACTATTAAACCCAGAAAGAGGAATGCCTGTAATTGGTAGTTTAATGGTATTAGCTGTGATGGCAAGTGCTGGTATTCCAGGAATGATAGGGTTCATTGCCGAATTTATTATATTTCGTGGTAGTTTTGCGGTATTCCCGATACAAACCTTGCTAAGCATGATTGGTACAGGTTTAACAGCAGTTTACTTTTTGATATTAATGAACCGTGCCTTTTTTGGACGGTTGTCAGAACAAGTAATGAACTTACCGAGGGTATATTGGTCTGACCGGACACCAGCAATAGTTTTAGCCTTAATAATAGTAATTTTGGGAATTCAACCTATGTGGTTGATGCGTTGGACAGAACCAACAACCACCGCAATGCTGAATACTCCAAGTGTTGTAGCTAAAGTTTCTGTTGAGTGATGACTGATAACTGGTGACTGTTGACTGGTGACTGTTGACTGTTGACTGGTGACTGGTGACTGGTGACTGTTAAGTTTTGACTTATTACTATTACTTCTGTTTTGATTATTTTCCCGGTCAACCGTCAACCGTCAACAGTCAACCATCAACCGTCAACAGTCAACCGTCAACCGTCAACCGTCAACAATTTTAAAGAGGAGAGTGAAAGTAAATGGTAAAAACTGAGAGTAAACCTGAGAATAGCCCGTTGCTAGATAATTACTCCTTACTGGAGTATGTAAAACGTTTAGAATCAGGAGGTGCTTTACTTCCTGATACTCCAGTGAATGTGATGGAAGTAGTAGGCATTCTTAAAAGCTATGGTGTGGTTTTAGATGCCTATTCCAAAAATTTGATTTATATTGCTGAAAATCAATTTTTAGTATTTTTCCCGTTTTTTAAGTATTTTAATGGGGAAATTACTACATCAAAGTTATTTCGTCACTGGTGGCATGACCGAATTAATTTTGAATATGCTGAGTATTGCATGAAAACCATGTTTTGGCATGGTGGTGGTGGATTAGATAAGTATTTAGATACGCCAGAATTTAAAGAAAGAGCGCAAGCGGTTATTCACGCAAAATTTAAATATAACCCTGTGATGTTGGGACTAAATAAATTATTCCCAGAATTCTTAATAGAATATTTGCGCGTTTCGTCTTATTATACAGGATTAGGTCAATTTTGGCGGGTTATGGCGGATATGTTCCTTAGCCTTTCTGACCGCTATGACCGAGGTGAAATAAAATCTGTTCCCCAAATAGTTGACCACATAAAAAATGCTTTGGTCGCTGCTGCTAGTTTGCCAATTACTTACGCAGTCAAAATTAGCAATGATTATTTCAGTATTATCCCCTCTGCTGCTGGTTTAACATTTTTGGCTGATACTGCTATTCCCTATGTAGAAGCTGTCTTTTTCCGAGGAACACCTTTCCAAGGAACAGTTTCTTATAATGCTCAAGCTTACCAAATTCCCCCTGACCAAAGCAGGTTCCAATATGGAGCGTTATATGCTGACCCCCTACCTATTGGTGGTTCTGGAATTCCTCCAACATTGTTAATGCAAGATATGCGGCATTTTCTTCCTGAATATTTACACGAAATTTATCGCAAGAGTAAACGGGGAGAGGATGATTTACGAGTGCAAATTTGTATGACTTTCCAAAAGTCTATGTTTTGCGTGACGACTGCGACAATTTTAGGGTTAATGCCTTTTCCTGTCGATACAAAAGATGCATCACAACAACGAGAAAATCGTATTTATATGCAAAAGTGGCTCGATAGATTGAAAAATTCCCGTTTGTTAGATGTTAATGGTTGACGGTTGACGGTTGACGGTTGACGGTTGACAGTTGACGGTTGACGGTTGACGGTTGACGGTTGACCGGGAAAATAATCAAAACAGAAGTAATTAAGTCAAAACTTACGAACCATCAACAGCCATCAGTCAACAGCCATCAGTCATCAGTCAACAGTCAACAGTCAACAGTCATCAGTCATCAGTCATCAGTCATCAGTCATCAGTCATCAGTCAACAGTCATCAGTTTTTAGTCATGGCAAAAATATTTTTATACTTGTCTGTGGCATTATCAGGTGTGGGATTTTTATTGAGTTTAGCATTACATTTTGTTTGTCTTTCGCGTCGGGTTAAGCGTATTAATTGGATGGGGTGGAGTTTATTTTGGGGTATGTTTATAACTCAAATACTAATAGCCTGTTCTTTTGCTTTAACTGGTGCTGTTGATATTGAAAATCATACATTAAATTGGCAAGTTGTATTTAAAGGTTGTCCAGATTGGCTGAAAATTACAGCTTTTGCTTTTATTGTTTATGGGGTGATATTTGTCAACGTAATTTTTTGGAAAATAATTCCCACATTGGTAACTAATTCTTGGGAGTTATTTACTAAATGTATGAGTTGTATTTTTATTGCTAATTATGCTTGGGCTTTTGCTATTTTGTATTCTGCAAGTAGAATTTTGTAAATAATAAATCATGACTTACTAATTATATTTATTAATTATAATTAATATCCAAAACTTCTTTAGTTACTTTCAAAACTATATCTAAGCGGAAATTTTCTATTAACCCTAGTAAAGAATTAATTAATTCAGTTTCATTAGCTGGTATTTGCTTAATTAAATGCATAACTAATATATCATCTAAAGCGCTAGTCGCATGTTCTAATTCTTGCAGCCATTGCAATGGCATTATGCTTAAGTTTTCTTGGGTCAATCTTGCTGATTGAATTGATAATTGTGATGGTCTAGGAACAATAGCTATTTGTTTATTTTGATAAGTATAGAGTATTCCTAAATGATTTGCTATCATTTTTAATAAAACTTCTTCTTGAAATGGTTTGCAAATAAAATCATCACAACCAGCTGCTAAAATAGATTGACGTTGTTCATCAAAAGCATTGGCAGTCAGAGCAATAATGATAGTGTTTTTATTTCTTGCTTTAATATGCTTTGTGGCTTCATAACCGTCCATAACAGGCATTAACATATCCATACAAATAAGATGTGGTTGCCAATTTTTCCATTGGTTAATCCCTTCTAGTCCGTTTGTTGCTGTTTTGACTTCAAAACCTATAGGTTCGAGGATTTTTTGCAGTAAAAGACGATTTTCTACGACATCTTCAACAATTAAAATACGACATTTTGATTGATTTGGCTCTAGTCCAATTATTTTTTGGAAATTCTTTGAATTTTCATCTATTTTATCTACTAGTTTTACGGGAATAGCAAATTTAAAAATGGAGCCTTGATTAGGAGTACTTGTAACTGTAATATTTCCTCCCATTGCTTGTACAAATTGTTGACTAATAGCTAAACCTAAACCAGTTCCTTCCATTGATTTACGTCCTGTTTCTGTTTGCGTAAAAGCCGTAAATAAGCTGTTTATTTCTTCTGATGAAATCCCTGCTCCGGTATCTTCAATTTCAAAATCTATTGAGGGGGAGTGGGGAGTGGGGAGTGGGGAGTAGGAGAGAGGTATGGAAGGGAAAGAGGAGGGGGAGGAGGGGAAGGATGGAAATATTGATTTTAATTTCTCCGATTCTCTGTTTTCCCCATTCCCCATTCCCCATGAACAATTCCCAATTCCCAATTCTCCATTCCCCATGAACAATTCCCCATTCCCCATCTTCACCCTTAAGGTTACAGAACCATTTGTAGTAAATTTAATGGCATTACCAAGAAGATTAATTAAAACTTGACGTAATTTACTTTCATCTGTCTGTATATATTCAGGTATATCTGGAGCAGTTTTAAAAATTAATTTTATGTCTTTAGAGTTAGCTTTATTTTGTAATATATAGTGAATATTTGTGAGGAAATGATTTAAGCTAAAGCTATTCTCATTTATTTGAATTTCACCTGATTCAATTTTAGACATAGACAAAACATCGTTAATCAGTTGCAATAAATGATTGCCACTACGATGAATAATGTTAATATTATCTTGTTGTTCTTGTGTGAGATAATTATCGCGAATCATTACCTGTGTAAACCCTAAAATTACGTTGAGAGGGGTTCTCAGTTCGTGGCTCATTTTGGAAAGAAAAGCACTTTTAGCAAGTGATGCTGACTGAGCAGTTAATAATGCTTCTTGTAGAGCAACTTCTGATTTTTTGCGGTCGCTAATGTCGCGAGTTACGAAAATTACTGTTTTGTTATCAATTGGTGAAATAGTACCAGCGAACCATACTTCATGTTCTTTTATTTGTAAACTGTATTCAATATTGAAATTTTTTTTATTAAATAAAGAATCTTGAATATTATTTAAAAAAGAATCAGCTTTATCTGAGCTAAAAATTTCGTGTAAGGTTTTTCCAATTACCTCCTCTTCCGGTTTATATAATAGTTCTGAAGTAGCATGTAATATTTTAATAACTCTACCATCAGCATCAAAGACCATAATTAATTCAGTCATTGCCGAAAATATTGCTAGCAATTCATTCTGGGTTTTCTTCAGTTCTGCTGTACGTTCGGCTACGCGAATTTCTAATTCGTTATTAATTTTTTCTAAATCTGTAAAAGCTGTATAAATCTGTTCAGCCATTTGATTAAATGAACTGCCTAATATACCAATTTCAGCTATTTGATGAATAGTAATATCTTGCTGCAATCTCCCACTATTAAAATCTGCATTGGCTGCTTTTTTCGCTAAGTCTTGAGTTGCGTGGCTTAAGCGAGATATAGGGTTAGCAATCCAGCGAGCGGTAAAAATTCCTACACCTGTAGCAACAAAAAGGGTTGATAGGCAGAGAAAAATTGTGATACGTGTATTTGCGTTAATTTGTGCCATAAAATCTGATTCTGGCACAACTACGACAATTAGCCAATCTAAACCGCGCTTGTCTTTCCAAGGAGTCACTTGTAAAAATTGATTTTCACCATTGATAGTAAAGTTTAATTGTTGCTCATATTTGATTTTTTTTAGGTCACCGAAATGTTGTTGTAAATAATTTGCTGTTGCTTGAGCTAATGGTGATTTTAATTGAGAAGCTTTTATTCTTTTTGCTTTCCCTTTATTATTAATGATAAATGGTTTTTCTTTAGTAGAAGAAGCAATAAGCATTCCATCTCGTTCGATAATAAAAGTCTGTCCAGATAGACTAATTTTAGAGCTACTTAAAAAGTTATTTATTTCAGCAAGGATTAAGTCAACACCAAGAACGCCAATTAGAGAATTATTTTTATCATAAACTGCCTGACTAGCAGAAATCGCTAAAACATCTGGTGAATCTTGCCAATTATAAACAGCACTCCAAATAGGTTGTTTCGCTTTGGCTGCATCGGTATACCATTCAGCATCATTAGGTTTTGCTTCTGGTTTTACTTGGGCTATACCTACGCGATTTCCTTCATCATCAACAGCAAATAATTTATAGGGGGTGTTGACCAATTTTTCAGAAATTAAAGTATCTCCCTCTTCTAGTCCAGCACCAATAAATTCACCCTGGGAATTCCCAAAATTAATATAGCCAACCCTAAATGCTCGTGCTTGTTGCCAAAAATACTTTCCTGTGGTTTGAAAATCTTTTAAATTTAAAATACCTGATTTGCTTGCTTGTAAATTAAGTTGATTAATTTGATGGGGAGTTTCTAAGTACGTGTCCAGCTTTTGATGAATACGGGAAGTAATTTCTGTTCTCCATTGAACCGCAAGGTCATTAACTGCTTTCTGCCCATGTATGTATGAAAAATATCCCACTAATGCCACTGCTGTAAATATTTGCACCACAAATGGTACTGTCAAAACGGTTGACAAGCTTACTTTTCCATAAATACGAGAGGAAGGGTGCTTTGTGGGTTTGTTAGACATGTCAACATTGGTAACAAAGAAGGCTGGATAATCTCTAGATTAACTCGCTTTATATTTAGTGTGGTGACCTAAATATTTTTTATGCAAAAATTGTAGAGACGCGATTAATCGCGTCTCTACATTGTGGGGTCTTTAAAGTATTAAAGGGAAAGAAATCGGTGTATTTCCATCGCTATGATAATCTTCAGCACATTCTGCAACTCGACCCAGTTCAAGACCATTGTCAAATTTATAATTTAATCAATGGGTACGAGTTTCCGTGGGACATGACACGTTCATTGGAAGTGGCGTTGATGAAAACTTACTGCGTTCCTAGTATTTCTAAATTATTGGATAAAACCGGGGAGTTTAACAAGCGGCCACAAAAACGCTATGACGATACATCGATAATTGTTGTGGAAATGGTTAAATGGGGCTATGATAGCGAGCGTGGTCGCCAAGCTCTTGAACGAATGAATGTTATTCACGGGCGTTTTAAAATAGCGAATGAAGATTTTCTTTATGTGCTTTCGACTTTTATTTATGAACCTATTCGTTGGAATGCTTGTTTTGGTTGGCGACGGATGTGTGAGCAAGAAATATTAGCTTCTTTTTACTTTTGGCGAGAAGTGGGTAAGCGGATGCATATTCAGAATATTCCGGAAACTTACGCAGAATTTGAACGCTATAATATCGAATACGAACAGGCGAATTTTATTTACTCAGAAAGTAATGCTAGAGTTGGGGAAGCAACTAGTGGTTTATTTTTGAGTTGGTTTCCTTGGTGGATGCGTTTTTTTGTTAAGCCTGGACTGTATGCTTTATTTGATAAAACCATGCTTGATGCTTTTGGTTTTGAACCTGCTCCTAATTTTTTACAGGATGCGGTCGCAAATTCTTTGAAAATTAGGGGTAAAATTTTACGTTTTTTACCACCACTTACGCGACCTCATTTTGTTATCGATTACCCGATTCGTAGCTATCCTAATGGTTACGAAATAAGCCAGCTAGGAGCAAAAGATAAAGCTGAATAAAAAGGCAGCATCCCAATTTTATAAAAACTTTCAAGAAACATATTCTATAATCCATATCTATCAAGGGTTATAAGAAAATGTGTTTGTTTTATATTTTACGGTTGCGACAAACGCGACCGTCGGAGGCTGATATCTTGTGTCTTACGTATATACAACTAATAAAAACAAATGTAGTCTTAAAGTTAACATTTACAATCTAAGCCGATTTCAAGTCCTCTTTAGAGGACTTTAGCTATTAGACAGGGAATTTATTCCCTGGCGGTTGTGGAAAGGGGTAACCGTATCTAAATAAATATAGTAGTGATTATGACATTTATTTTTATTGATGCAAGATGTCAGATAACTTATTTGCTGGAAATTGCTTATGGAAATAATTGCTAGCACCAAGGACACTTCTACAAACCCTGCAAAAAAAAGAAAAAGCAGTGGATTTCACCCAACTGCTTTAGTTGCAAATTAGTAATTTAGTTTAATTCGCTACTAGTAATCCTGGTGCTTTCACCTCCGCCATATCTAAAATTGGCACAATCAAATCCTCCCGTCTAACCGCATAAATATGCACACCCTGACATAACTGTTGGGCAAATTGCACTTGCTCAGCAGCAATTTTTATACCTTCTTCGAGAGGGTCTTTTGCTTGCGCTAACCTATCAATAATATGCTGAGGAATATTCACACCCGGAACAACGCGATTAATAAACTCTGCATTTTTTGCCGATTTCAACAGAAAAATTCCCGCTAAAACTGGTTTATTACTCACGGAAGCAATTTTCTCCATAAACTTGGACAGCCTTTCAAAATCAGTAATTAACTGAGTCTGAAAAAACTGCGCTCCCGCTTGCAATTTTCGCTCAAAGCGACTTTGCAAACCTGACCAACTCGCGCACTGTGGGTCTACTGCTGCACCAGCAAATAAATCCAACCCTCCATCAGTTAAAGGCTTATCATTAAAATCCAAACCAATATTTAGTTTTTGAATTGTTTGCAATAAACGTACCGCTTCCAAATCAAAAACACCTTTACAATCTGGATGGTCACCAGCTTTCACTGGGTCACCAGTCAACGCCAAAACGTTGCGGACACCCAAAGCATAAGCTCCCATCAAATCAGCTTGCAACCCGATACGATTTCTATCGCGACAAGCGAACTGACAAATCGGCTCAATACCGTGTTGCAATAAAATCACCGACGCCATAACCGGAGACATCCTTAACACAGCGCGGCTACCATCGGTAATATTGACAGCATGAACCCTCCCCTTAAGGGTCGCCGCCATTTTTACCATATGCTCCGGATTACCACCCTTTGGTGGCGTTACCTCAGCGGTAATTAAGAAATCACCAGCCTTAGTAGCTTCACGGAAAGAAGTCAAATTGTTTGTAAATTTGGTATCATTCATAACCTTAAAGATTTCAGACCTTGGGTACAGCTATAACACAAATAACTCCCAAGCGGAAACCTCTATTTGGAATGGGGAGTGGGGAAATTGCTAATTGCTAATGGGAAATTGCTAATTGCTAATGAGCAGTGGGAGTGGAAGTGGGAAACTTAAACTTTCTTGACTCCAACCTGCTAAACTTTGGGTAAAGCCAACACCTAAAATACTTATGACAAACACTATCCCTGTTGTCAAACCTATCAGCAAAATACACTTAGCACCCGGTAGCTTAGTGACTATCTATGATGTTACCTGGGAGGAATTTGAGTCGATTTTGCAGGAATTAGGAAACAAACGCGCTGCACGAGTTGCTTACAATCAGGGAACATTAGAAATTATGGTTCCTCTACCCGAACACGAAATTCCTAGAGATTTAATATCTGATATCGTAAAAACTCTACTCAGGGCTAAAAAAATTAAATATCAACCTTTTGGTTCCACCACTTTTAAACGCGAAGGTTTATCTGGTGTTGAACCTGATGCTTGTTTTTATATCAAAAATTGTCAAATGATGATTGGTCGTCGTCGCTTACAAGCTGATGACCCTCCTCCTGATTTAGCTATTGAGACTGATGTCACATCTAAGACAACATTAGATGCATATGAAGCTATTGGAGTCCCTGAACTTTGGATTTATGATGGTGGCAACTTCACTATTTATTTGTTGCAAGATAATAAATATATAAAATCGAATATCAGCCCAAATTTTCCAGAAATAAATATCAGCCAAATTATTACTACGACGGTGGAACGTTCGTGGGTAGTTGGAAATCTCCAGGCTTTAGAAGAGTTAGAGGGTAGCTTGGAAAAACTAATTTAAAGACGCTGCACTTCATCTATATTTTGCAATTGTTGGAGAGGTTTTTGCTTCCAGTCGCGTAGAGTTTCGCGAATTACCTCGCTGCTACTAACGTATTCACCAGACGTTTTCAGTACTATTGTCCTATTGCGTCGGGTACAGGTTCGCATTCGCGAGTGAACATCCCAATTTTGTAATCATTTATGCGTATCCGTAAGCGGAATTTTTAGATGACATACTTTAGCTCCTGAAACATAATTTAGACAGAAAAGTCATTTTTGCGTGTCAAATGAGACTAAGAAAATGTCCAAATCTAGTATTCCCAGAAGCGTATGATTAATAACATTTAAATTTAAATAAGTTCGGTTGCGAATGTAGCTCAAATCCTCAAAATCCACATCCTTCCAATGCAATGGATTTTCTGAGAAAGCTCAAGGTGAGCTGTTGCTGGGATGAAGGAAGACGATACTTGTTTTGTGGGTAGAGAAAACTTACGGGTTTAATCTATATCTTCTACTGTCTATAATGCTTTAAGGATAGCTGTTTAGCTGCTGTTAGACCTGTGCTTCCTGTGTTATCATGCTTTCATCCGGAGCAGAGATTTTAAGTTATAGAAACTTTTTTGTATAAAAACGCTAATTACTAAGTACGGACTTACATTTATGAACAGTAGTACGGTGAAACAAAAAATACTAGATGCATTAGAAGAAATGCCGTCAGATGTAACTTTCTCTGAAGTGATGGAGCGCTTGTACTTTTTATATAAAGTAGACCAAGGATTAAAGCAAGTGGCCAATGGTGATATCATGTCACATGCAGAGGCTAAAGCACGTATCAAGAAATGGCAAGAATAAGTTGGACATCTCAAGCACTTGATGACTTACAGGCGATTGGCGATTTTATTGCTAGAGATGCACCGACTTTTGCACAGGTTTTTGTAGATAAAGCCTTTGAGACAGTAGAACGGTTAGAGAATTTTCCACGTTCGGGACGAATAGTGCCAGAAATTAATCAAGAGAATATTCGAGAGATTATTTGGGGAAGCTATCGGATTGTTTACTTATTGACAGGTTATGAGGTAAGTATTCTGACAGTCTTTCATGCTTCAAGGTTGCTAAAAGCTTCTGATTTACAGACTAATGTCGGTCAATAGTTGGGGGTATCTCAATACTCGTCGGTTAAGAGAATTCGATAACCGAAAAACCTTGTAGAGACCGTATTAATCCGGTCTCTACATACCCTGAATCACCACAAAAAATCCAAAACCTACGCAGTATTGGGGATATTTTGAAGTGTTTTGGTCAAGGCATAGAATACCCCAAAGCGGCTTTAACTTGCTTCAAAGTTTGGTTAGCAATTTCACTGGCTTTTTGTCTTCCTTCTCGTAAAACTGACTCCAAATAACCTTTTTCATTCATTACATCCTGATATTTATCTTGAATCGGCTTCAACGCATTAATTGCCGTTTCTGTCAACAACGGTTTAAATTGTCCCCAACCCATATCTGCACATTCAGTAGCTACCTCTTCCTTAGTTTTTCCCGAAAGCAGCATATATAGCGTTAATAAATTGTTACATTCGGGACGTTCCGGGTCGTCAAAAACTAAGCCTTTAACTGGGTCTGTTTTACAACGTTTAATCTTTTTGGTAATTTCTTCTGGGGAATCCAATATATTAATACGACTCAATTCTGACGGGTCTGACTTCGACATTTTTTTTGTTCCATCGGTCAAACTCATCACCCGTGCTCCTTCTTTACGAATCAGTGGGTCTGGTAATTTTAATACCTTGCTTCCCTTACCAAATTGGTGATTGAATCTATCAACAATATCTCGTGTTAATTCCAAATGTTGCTTTTGGTCTTCACCCACTGGTACTTTATCTGCTTGATATAGCAAAATATCAGCAGCCATTAGTACCGGGTAATCCAACAACCCGACACCCACATTTTCTCCTTGTTTGAGTGCCTTCTCCTTAAACTGAATCATATCTGTTAACCAGTTAAGAGGCGTAATACAATTAAGCAACCAAGCAAGCTCACTGTGAGCAGAGACGTGGGATTGGACAAAAATCGTTGAATATTGTAAATCAATTCCACAGGCTAAATAGGATGCTGCAGTTTTGTAAGTATCTTGGGCTAACATCTCCGATTTGTGCGGTACAGTAATTGCGTGTAAATCGACTACGCAAAAATAATTATCAAACTGGTCTTGAATTTCCACCCAGTTGCGAATAGCTCCCAAGTAGTTACCCAAATGTAAATTACCAGTCGGTTGAACTCCAGAAAAAATACGTTGCCTACCCATAAAATTTAACTTAGTTCTCTTAAATCCCCATCATTACAGCTTGAGGGTAATAAAACACATTTAATTTTGACATTTTCTCAAGCTCCTGAGGAAAAAGATAACTTGCTCGCTATTTAAGAATGTATCACTACAAGATATTCTGCGTTAGCCTACGAAACTTTTTTAACAAGGCTTACGCAAAAAGTATCCTGAGTTCTTAATCTTTATTATTCTTTGCGTCAACTACGCTACTGTAGCATCACCAGAAGAATCATCAGACTCATCGTCAGGAATAATATCTTTTTCTTTCCCATCCACCTGAATATTATTTTCACTAGGGTTCCAATCAAGACCATCAAAAGTGTAATCAAATAAATCAGATGGGGTTATAATTCGCTCATCTCCCCTGAAGTAATATGCCTTTGTTAAAGCGCTACACAAATTATTAAGGACTCTGCCGCTAATTTGTTCAATTTCATCCAAGTTTTTTAATTTAGAGATAGAAGTTGGATGAATATAGGAAAGTTCAGCAAGTTCCTTGTTGCTAATTCTCTTTTCTGCCATTAGCATCCTCAGTCGCCAGCGAATCATCAGTTTAATAACCTTATGCTTTTTATTTACCTTATATAGTTTCTCTCATAGTCCGCTTTTATTACCAACTTGCACAAAAATCTTACCTATTTCGTTTCAAATATATATGGTAAACAATATTTATAATCTATGGGTAAAATAATTAGTTCGCTTGCAGTATAATTATAAAATAAAATAAAGGCGACCGCCTATTCCAGCAAGAATACGAACGCCTTTAAGTAAAACCAAATAAAAGATACAGGGTCAATAACCAGCGACTAAAGTATGCGGTCAATAGCAGACCAAACATCAAAAGTAAGAGGTTAATGACAAACCAAGTATTTAAAACAAAGGGTCAAAGACAAAATATTTTAAATACAGGGTCAAAGACAAAATATTTCAAATACAGGGTTTCTAACATCATGCCACAAGTTAAGGGTGCAAATACAAAATATCCACAGTTGGTAGCACAAATTGAATTAAATCATTACATTTCTCAACAAGTTGATGTTGTTGCAGATGAAATAGAGAAAAATGCCTATTTCCTGGGACTAGGAGAAGCGACCTCAAATATTCTTCGTCAAGCCTTTTATTTAGCGGAATCAAAAGAAACCCGCTCCAAATTAGAATATAAGCAGCTATTGGCTGAACATGGTTGGAAAAAAGAGGATAAGAAATATCTCAAGTTAGCTGCTATCTTCTCAAAATTCTCTCCTCAAGATTTAGCGGCTATAGAACCAGATACTCTGTTTTTACTAGCCAAAAATCATAAAAAGTACGCACCAGTTCTTGAAAAATTGCTGGATTCGGGAGAAATCACCCAAGAGAAAGTGCGTCAGCTGATGTCTGAGCAACGCAAACCAAAAACATCAGCCGAAGAGAAAGCCAGTATCTGGAGAAGGACTCCACAAGGTTTTAGGTATACTCAAATACCACCTATCCACGATGAAACTACTGGTGTGATTTTGCAGCGAATGATGGATGAAGAAGGCTTATCCGCTCAACAAATAGTAACAGAAGCCCTAAGTTTAAGAAAATCCTTTAAAGCAGGACTTTTAATAGAAGTATCCAATAGTCAGCAGTTAGATGATTTAGTTAATGAAGAGTTTGTTTATGAGGAATTGTCAGTAAATAATGTAAATAATAATGAAGTTCTAGAAGAAGTTTTAGATTTAAGTATTAACGACAACCCCAAGCATGACGAGATTTTAGAGAATATTATTTCAGAGGAAATTATTAATGTCGTTTTATCACCTGTCGTTGTCGAAGTCGATACGAGAAATGAAACAAATAATGTTGATTGCTTCTTTTCTACACTTGAGTCTTTAACGATTAGGTTAGATGATATTGTAGAAAATAAACTTCGTTTAAATAGAAAACTTATTAAAGTCGCAGAAAAGTTAGTTGGGGAAATAGTTGATTTTTGTGACCAACAGCCAATTGCTGAGCAATGGGATACTCTAGCTAGTATCACCCGAAGACATTCCGATGGTTTAATGATGGTGATTGGATTTTTGGGTAAAGAACATCGGGATTGGTTCTTTAACTTACCTCAAATCTTGGCTTATAGTGCATTGAAAAATCCCTCAGAGTTGGAATGGGTCACCGAACATTTACGACAACAAGCGGTGGAATTGATGTGCGATATGTAGTCATCCCTGGTAGTCATCCCTAAAATTGAAAAACGTAAATAAAAAGCTCAAATACTTGTCTTCACTTAATAATTAAGTCATTAAAATAAGTAGGGGAAATTTTAAAAAAATCTGCTAAAGCTTGAATCTCATTTTCGGTAAGTTGAGATTTACCACTTAATATGTCTAAAACCTTAGATTCACTTCCGCAAATGCTGATTAAATCTTTGGGTTCAAGGTTGGATTCTTCTAGCAAAGCTTCAAAAAGTTCAATTCCTTTTAAGGGAGGAATTATTTCGTGTTGTTGTTCGTAATCATAAACAAGAACTGCAAGCACTTTGAGGTAGTCTCTTTCATCTTGGGTAAGGTTTCCTTTATCCAAAATATGATTAATTCTATTCTGGGTTGCAATTAGTTCGGCTTCATTTGTAATTGGACGTGGAGGAAAAAAAGTAATTAGCTCAATATAGTAGCTACTAGGAGTTTTTAAACCACTCGTCATTTTTCCAACGCAATTGAAACGACTTTTAAAAGACGCGATATTAGAAGACGCGATAAATCGCGTCTCTACATAATAATTTAACGGTGGTTTACTGTGCCCAAACAATCAACCGTGGTTCATACGAACTGGAAAGGTGTTTGTGTTTTGGCAATACCCGTAACGATAAACCCTGTAAACCAGAGGCATCATAGAGAATATTAGCTGTGTAAACACTTAATCCATGTTGGTCATTGTCTTGACAATCCATCACCACAGGGACACCGTTGACAATTTCACCATTAGCATCAATTGGTCCTTGGTAAAGTTCTACCTGGACATCATCTTTGCTTAAAGTTGCTAAATCAACCTTGGCTGTAACGTTAACGGTTTGGTTCACTTTAATATCAGTACTTGACGATACGTCAACATCCTTGATTTTAATGTTGTACCAGTTTTCGTTAAGTTTCATTCTCCAAGCAGATAATTCTTTGGTAGGAGCGAAATTATCGGCTGTTAAGGTATGGTAGCGGTCGCTAGCGGAGAAATAGGCTCTTTCAGCATATTCCCGAACCATGCGTGTAGTATTAAAGAACGGGCAATTCAAGCGAATTGCGTCTTTCATTTTAGCAATCCAACGTCGTGGTAAGGCGTCTGCATCGCGGTCATAAAACAGCGGCATGACTTCCTTTTCCAACAAATCATAAAGTGCGTTGGCTTCGACTTCATCTTGATAATTGGGGTCGTCGTAATTTTCCCCATGTCCAATTGCCCAACCGGTACGGACAAAATCGGCTTCATCCCACCATCCATCAAGTACGCTCAAATTAGGCAAACCGTTCATGGCTGCCTTCATTCCACTTGTACCAGAAGCTTCTCGTGGACGACGTGGTGTATTTAACCAAATATCACAACCTGCCACCATCAACCGTGCAATATGAATATCATAGTTGGGGACAAACACAATTTGTTTCTCCAAATCGTGTTCGTGGATAAAGTGGTTAATTTCTCGAATTAATTCTTTACCGGGAATATCTTTGGGGTGGGCTTTACCAGCGATGACAAATTGTAATTTGTGTTGCTTGTTGCTCAATAAAATCCGCTTGATGCGTTCTACATCTCGCATCCACAAGGTAGCGCGTTTATAGGTGGCAAAACGACGAGCAAAACCAATCGTTAAAACGTTGGGGTCTAAAACCTCATGTGCTTGGGCAATTTCTCCTGCAGTCGCACCACGGTCAGTTAAATGTTTGACCAAATGCTGACGGACATACAAAATCATATCCAAGCGACAGCGTTCGTGGTTACGCCATAATTCCTCATCAGGAATTGCATCCATCTTTTCCCACATGGGGTTGTCAGCTGGTGTGGAAGACCAATTAGGACCTAAATAGCGGTCGTATAATTCTTGAGTGGGTTTTGCGACACAACTGCGAGCATGAACCCCATTAGTAATAGCACCGATGGGTACTTCATCAACAGGTATATCTTGCCACAAACCGCGAAACATTTGGCGAGATACGACACCATGTAATTGTGCGACCCCGTTACAGAAGGTCGCCATTTTTAGGGCCAACACTGCCATACTAAAGGGTGCTGATAAATCACCAGGATTTTCGCGTCCTAGGGATAAAAACTGGTCTTTGTTCAAACCAAAGACATCTGCATAATATCCCAAGTAGTACAAAACTTTGTCTGGAGAAAACAAATCAATTCCCGCTGGTACGGGAGTATGAGTTGTAAAGATATTTGTGGAAGCTACAATTTGTCTAGCTTCCGAGTAACTTAGCCTTTCTTCGTGAATTAACATGCGGATGCGCTCCAGTGCAGAAAACGCAGCATGTCCCTCGTTCATGTGATAAGCGGTGACGTTATATCCCAGCGCTTTTAATAATCTAACACCGCCGATACCCAACATAATTTCTTGGTGGATACGCATATCGATATCACCACCGTAAAGCTGGTCAGTAATATCGTGGTCGTAAGGGTTGTTAGGGTCAACGTTGGTGTCTAACATGTAAAGTGGTACTGTTCCCACCTGCACACGCCAAACTCTTGCATACACCTTGCGTCCGGGGTAATCTACCTCGATTCGTAATTCCGAACCATCGGGATTGCGCTCCAAATGCAACGGCATATTATAAAAATCATTGATGGGGTAGCGTTCTTGCTGCCAACCATCAGCGTTCAGATACTGAGCAAAATAACCTTGTTGGTACAATAAACCTACACCGACAAGGGGTAATCCCAAATCGCTAGCAGATTTTAAATGGTCACCAGCAAGTACCCCTAAACCACCAGAATATACGGGTAAGCAATCTACCAGCCCAAATTCAGCAGAAAAATAGGCGTAACATTCTTTTGGCTTACCGGCTCTTTGTTTTTTAAACCAGGAGACTTCTTTTAGATAATCATCTAATTGACGAGAAGCTCTGTCCATTTGTGCGAGGAAACCTTCGTCTTCCACAACTTCCAAAAGTCGCGATTGGCTAATGGTTCCCAACATCAAAACAGGGTTATGACGGCTCGATTCCCATAAGTCTGGGTCTAAACGACGAAATAGGTCTTTCGTTTCTACGTTCCAATCCCAGTGTAGATTGTACGCGAGTTTCCGCAGCGGCTCAAGACGTTGCGGTAGAGATGGAGATACATTAAAAGTGCGAATGGGCTGCATAGGTTGGCGGGACTCCTAGGTGTAGCTATCGCTATTGTTTACCTTGTTTGAGTATAGTTGCCAGCTCGTCGAATTCTATTGTTATGTTGTCTTTATTTTATAAAGTAGTTTCAGTCACCCTAATTTGTCTCAAGCAATCGCCAAGTTGTTGTTTCAGGGTTTTTACTTAAAATTCATAGTCATAATTTTTGATGTTTCGTAGCATTGGGGGTTATTAATTTTTCATAATCACTATTTTAGGAGTCAAATCACAGGGAAATTACTTAATTTTGTTGCTATGCTACGTAATTTCCGGACATATATAAATTTTTCTTTACATTATTTGGAACTTCCGAATCAAAATCAAATTCACGTAGGATGGGTTAGGCGCATTTGTAAAATCTGCTTGGAGATTCTTTAATTTACATGAAGCGCCGTAACCCATCTTTTACAAGGGTTTAAGATTTAATTTATGAATCATATCGTTTCCGGTGGCATCGAAATAATTTGCTCACGCATAATAAACCGGAGGTTTTCCTACAGGGTAGACGCTTCATACGCAAAGGAAGAAATAATTACAGTACAATCGGTTTTGATATCATCTGTAAATTCCATATATATAATGATGGGTTACGGCGTTTCATATTTATCGTATAAAACTCTGAATTTTCGTACGCCTAACCCATCCTACAGAATCGTTATCAGGTGTATCGGGAGCTAAGCTCGTAAAATTTATATATCGTACCTGATTTCTGTGCAAAAATTTATGTAAATCGAAGATAATGATGAGTCTGATGATAGGTAAAATCCTTGATGGGCGTTACGAAATTATAAGCTTTCTAGGAAAAGGAGCTTTCGGCACGACTTATCTGGCGATTGACAGAAAATTGCCCGACAAAGACCAGTGCGTTGTTAAGCACTTTTCTCCTCAAACAATCAGTCCAAATGCTTTAATTGAGGCACGACGGTTATTTGATAACGAAGCTAAAGTCCTCAACCGTTTAGGTTCTAATGACCGAATTCCAAGACTTTTGGCTCATTTTGAGGAGGAAGAACAGTTTTATCTGGTTGAAGAATTAATTGTCGGACATGACTTGAGCCATGAAATCATTCCCAGCAAGCAACTGAGCGAGAAAGAAGTAATTTTTTTGTTGTGCGATATCTTAGAAGTTTTGGAGACTGTACACAAAAATAATGTCATTCACCGGGATATTAAGCCATCGAATTTAATTCGACGCAAATCTGATAGCAAGATTGTTATGGTTGACTTTGGTGCTGTTAAACAAACTAGCAGTCCAAATACACACCCTCAAGCTCATATGCCATTAACGGTTGCTATCGGCACATACGGCTACATGCCTAGCGAACAAAGTCAGGGTCAACCTAAGTTATGCAGTGATATATATGCTACTGGTGTTATTGGTATTCAAGCCTTAACTGGTTTAAAAGCTACCGAGCTACCAAAAGATGGTCAAACAGGTGAAATTATCTGGCGTAATCGACTACAAGTTAATCCAAGATTAGCAGATATTTTGGATAAAATGGTCAAGTATGACTTTCGGCAAAGATATCAGTCAGCAACGGAAGCTCTTGAGCCTTTACAAAGATTAATACCTGTTAAATCTGTGGGTAAACCAATTTTTAGAAAAGCTATTATTGGTTTGGCACTTGCGACCATCGCTAGTATTTTCAGTATTTGGTTTTTCTTGAGACCACAGAGTAACTCACTGGAAACATATAATGCTTACGGTATGACTATTCAATATCCTAAGGGTTGGGAAAAATTAGTTACTCCTGACCGCATTACCGGAAATTTTGCTAGATTTGTACCACCAAAAGAAGCTAATAGTGATTTATATCAAGAGAATATTAATTTAATTATCCATGATTTACCGGAAAATTCTAGAGAATTACAACAATTCACTCAGTCTAATTTGGATGACATCAAACAGTCTTCAGATGTGAAAATTCTAGAACAAGGTGAAACTCAGCTAGCTAATCAAAACGCTTATCAAGTTATTTACACTATCAAAGAAGATAAAATTGATGTTCAACGCTTACAAGTTTGGACAATTAAAGATAATAAAGTATATATTATCACCTATGCAGCAGATATCAATCAATATAATCAATATTTAAATACAGCACAAAAAATGATTAGTTCTTTTGACATTAAATCAAATATAAATTAACTCGAAAAAAAAACACGGTTTCTTTGGTAGGGACGAGCCATACAGTTACCTTCTAGGGTGAGGGATACGAGAAATATTTGTATGGAATTGCGATATTTTTTAGTAGTTATTTTATACCACAATTTAGCGAAAACAAAGACGATTCAGACAGGGATGCTATAAATAACTACATTGGATGTCAAAAATTATATAGTAATAGTAATGAATATTTACATCACTTAACACCGATGTTGATTGTATTTGGTAAATATTAGTAAATATAGATAGTTTCTTGGCTGGAAAAATGAAACTCCCATTATATTTATCTTTAGTAGCAACAAGTGTAATCTCACTAGGCACAATAGCAACCTTTAGCCAAACTGGTCTAGCTCAAAGCACATCTAACACTTACTTCTGCGAAAGAAGCAACGATGGTGTATGGACTACGTTTGCGAAAAACTACAACAACAAAAAAATACCCATTATTCTTTGGGTAAAAACTTTAGGGGAATACACTCCTCAAGTACGCTGTCGAGAGGTTTCTTCTAGATTCCAGAGTGCTTATGAGAAGAAAATTTTAAATTTCCTCACAACCGGAATTTCCTCTGGACAAGCAGTTATATGTGCCACTAGTGAGCATGGTGGCCCCTGCAATCAAATCCTCTTCACCTTGAAATCTCCTAAACAGGCTAGTTCTGTAGTTCAAAGTCTTATTGACCTTGGCTATCGTGCTAGAGGTCCGATTTTGCAATCGGGGGGTACTTCTCAGGAATATGTTGATATGAACATGTTGCTAAATCAAGAACCAACCGAAGGTAGAAATTAAGTTGGAAACGAGACAGGTGTGAAATATTTGAGGTAAAAGTAATATGAGACAAAACTCGAAGAAGCATAACTCGCTGGCTGTGATGCTTTGGACTGGTGCATTATTGATGTTACCGATACAAGCAGTTGGTGTTAGTCTTTTTTCTACGAACAAAGTTTTAGCTCAACAATCAGTACCTCAATTATCTGAAGCGAAAATTAAACAAATCGCTCAATCAATCACTGTCAAGGTAACATCTGGAGAGTATGGTGGAACGGGGATTTTAATTAGGAAAGAAGGTAATGTCTATACTGTCTTGACTAATCGGCACGTTTTAGAGTCTGGAAAATCAATTAAAATCCAAACACCTGATGGTAAAGCTTATTCAGCCAATTTAGTTAAAGGCATGGATTTTCAGGGTAAAGATTTAGCTCTGTTGCAGTTCAGTGCCAATGCTAATTATAGTGTTGCGTCTTTGGCGAATTTATCGACAGTGGCAGTAAATGAACCAATATATGCTGCTGGATTTCCGAGTGGAGCAAACTCATCTCAAATTTCCGGATTTTCCTTCAAAAATGGACAGGTTTTGTTGCTTTCAGAGCAAGCTTTTCGGGAAGGATACCAAATAGGTTACAGCAACGAAATCGAAAAAGGAATGAGTGGGGGTCCGATACTTAACCGTAAAGGACAAGTGGTTGGTATTAATGGTATCCATGCTTTTCCGCTCTGGGGTGACCCTTACGTGTATGAAAATGGTACAAAACCAACAGAAGCTTTACGGGATTTGATGAGCCGTTACAGTTGGGGAATTCCGATTCAAACATTTGCTCGTTTGGCTCCTAGATATACCTCACAATCGGCTTTAGCTTCCACCAATCAACCTGCTACAAATAAACCTAATATCCTGACAAATCTTCCCCCGATAGCTAATGAAGTAAATAATATTGCTCAAGAAATTACGGTACAAGTTAATGTGCCTAATTCTCCAAAGTGTAGTGGGTCAGGGGTGATTATTGCTAAACAGGGAAACACTTACACCGTTTTGACCGCAGAGCATGTTATTCGCGAATCTTTGAATTGCGATCGCACTGCGTTAGAAGTGGTAACTGCTGATGGTCAGCGATATCCAGTGAAGCCAATTAGTTCAGATGCAAAAGGTCTACCAGATTCGGACTTAGCTGTATTACAGTTTAATAGCAATCAAAATTATCGGGTTGCGACCCTTGCAACCTATGACCTAGTTAAGGACGATGGGTTTATTTTTGTTTCTGGATGGAGTTCAAGACCAAACAGCACAAACTCGCAACGACTTTTCACAGCTGGACAAGTTGCATCTAAACAACTTGGGTCTTTGGTTGCGAGAAATCGTCTATCTTTTACTTATGGATACGGGCTATTTTATACCAATGTTACAGAGCAAGGCATGAGTGGTGGTCCAGTGTTGGATACACGGGGACGTGTTATCGGAATACATGGAAGGGCTGAAGAACAAGAAGTTACAGATAAAACTGGTAAAAATCGCTTTATTTCACTGGGTTTTAGTTTGGGTGTTCCAACCAGTAATTTTTTACGTTGGGCAAAGCAGGATGGTCTGATTTCAGCATTAAAAGTAGAAACAACAGCACCACCTGCACTGACAAAATTAGAGAGAGCGGGAATCCTGTCCTCTTTGCTAAAAGCAGAAAAACCATCAGATAATGCTGACGCTATTGATTGGCTAAATTATGGTTGGCAAGTAGCGCGAAATGCGTCAGATAAGGAGCTTGGTGAAAACGAGACAGAAAAGGCACTCAAAGCTATTGAAAAAGCTATTCAACTTGAGCCTAATTTTTATCAAGCTTGGTATTTACGGGGTTTGATACAAGCAATTTCTGGTGTTCAATACCAAGAAGCTGTAAAATCATTTGATAAAGCCACCCAAATTCAACCAAAATTTGATTCAGCTTGGCGTTGGCGTGGAATGGTGCTTTCAAACCTGAAGAAATATCCAGAAGCGTTACAATCCTTTGACCAAGTAGTAAAAATTGACTCAAAAGATGATAGTGCTCAAACATTTCGCAGCATGATACTAGTAGGATTAAAACGTTTTCCAGAAGCAATACCTTCGCCAAAAATAAAGAAGGCTTTCTGTAGTAGAGTTGTTGTTACCACAACCACAACTCGTGCATCCACAGAAAGCCCATGCCAGATATATTAGCATTTTTTTTTACCTTACAATTGGAC
>JAHHIC010000043.1 GCA_019359035.1 Scytonematopsis contorta HA4267-MV1
CGAATTGATATTTTCTCCTGAATATGTGCTAAAACTATTTTTTCTCGTAGGTCTATTGAATATGCTTTCATAAGAAGATAATATTTGTATCCTTAGTGTACCTCATAACAGCCGGAAGTGCTGTATTCAAGAACAGGTTACACCTCAATTTAAACAGGGTAAATTTGATGAAGGAGTTTTCAATGGGACGCAAGCACTAGTAGTAACTCTGGGTAACTCTACATCTATTCCTCAGACAACATTGACTTCTTCTAATTCTACCTCACAGTCCTCTACTTCAGAGGTGAGTTCTTCCACTGACTCGTTTTTTGCGTTTTTCTTATATTCTCTGGTTGTTATTGGTTTATGGAGTTACTTTGTATCGGTAACAACAAGAAAGAAATCTAAGAATAATTATTCCAGTTCCAATAATAATAACAACAGCTATAGAAGCTCTAATAATAGGACTAAATACCGCAGTTCTAATCATAGTAGCTTTTTGAGTTCTGACGATAATAACAGTAGCTCCTGTAGTTCTAACGATAATAACAGTAGTTCTTGGAGTTCTAATGATAATAGCAGTAGCTCTTGGAGTTCTAGCGACAATAGCAGTAGCAGCAGTAGTAGTGATTTTGGAGGTGGTAGCAGTGGAGGTGATGGTGGGGGAGGAAGCTGGTAGAAAAATAATTAATTTTTAAAATAAAAATCTTACAAAATATTACAAAAGAATTAAAAACGATTAAACCGGGAACTACTGCATACGCAAATGCACAAAAGTTGCTAATATCGGTGAATAAGCGTCTTAAATCGTGATGTTGATTAATCCTATCGGCAAATAATGTAGAGACGTTACATGTAAGTCTCTACATAAATGGGTTTTAGATGAATATATTTAGATGAATTTGATAGATATGGATATAGGAGAAATTAAGCTTGGTAAATATTTAACTCTTGAACAATTCTGCACCTGCAGCCAAACTTATAAAAAATATGCTCAAGAAATTAACCCTTACCCTAAAAATTTAACCGAAGTCATTCCAGCGCTGCAAGATTTAAATAAATTTATCCTTGACCCAGTAATTGATTATTTTGGGATAGAAAAATTTTGTCTCACCTATGGTTTCTGTTCTCAGGATTTAAAGAAATATCTTGACAAAAAAGACCCCGTTACTGGTGAAAAAAATGGTCGTATATCTCCCGAAAAAGACCAGCATATGGCACATGAGGTCAAAAGCAACGGTAAATATTATTGTGAAAGATTAGGTGCGTCGTGTGATTTTTTTATTATTGATGTACCCAGTGATAAAGTCGTTGATTGGATTTTGCAAACACGATTACCGTTTGATTCTATGTACTTTTATTCAATACATCGACCAATTCATATTAGCTATGGACCTCAACATAAAAGAGATATTTGGACATTTACCACCCTTAGACAACCTACTAGGAAAGGTATTGAAAAATGGGTGGAATTAACTAAAGGTTGGTAATTAGTAGTTAGAAATAAAATACAAAATCTTACCTCCCAACCAAGCGAACCCCACCCCTAACCCAACCCGCTCCTAGACTACCGTTTACACACAAGTCGGAAGTAACCTGTCATTGCGTTCACGGTAGTTTTACAGGGAGTCACCGTTGGGGGTGGGGTTTTCTTTTTTACCTATTAGCTTTTAAAATAAGACTACGAGCAACAGTTTGAATTCCCGTATGCTCATAATAATTGGTTGTTTGGTCTAAAAACGCAGCCACAAAATCCAAATTATTATCAGCAATTTGAACAAAACTACCCACATTATTAAGAATAGATTGAGGTGTAACACCTGACTTAGATACAAAGTTAGTCATCCAACCTTGTACAGAGTTGAAACCTTGAGTCACAAAAGCGAGTTTATCAGAAGTACTGCTTCCTGGTAGATAACTGTTGATAGCAGAGAATACAGGATTTTTCGCAATTAACGAAACATCAGTACCAGTCGCGACCTGTTGAATTTTACTTATAAAATTAAGTCCCAACGGCAAAACACCATCGATACAAACTAAAGCTCCCATCCGCATTAACGATGAATCTTTATAATGATTCGACAGAGAACTAGCAAACTCTTTGGGGTTAGGTTGAGGAATACCGTTTAGTTTAGAAAAAGCTATGATTTCTATAGTAATTTTTAATAGTAAATCAATACTTTGAGTTACATCTGCTTTAGGGGTAATTTTATTTAAAAAAGATAGAAAGCTAATTTTTTCGCCTATTTTATTAGCTAAAGCTGCTGTTCCCATTGCTGCATCTGCTTTATCGATAGTTTGATAAAGTTGAACTGCTGATTGGTAGCCTTGTTTCGGGTCGTTATAGAGACTTAATGCACGCTCGCGTATTTTTTGAATAGTTCTGGTATCAGTTTCTCCGGTGATTGTACGGATACTATTGTCAAAACCTACCAAATTATTCCATTGACCTGGGACTACAGAGTCAAGAGCTTTTAAAACTTTGACTGTAACATTATCACTCGGTAATTCGTCAACTAACTGGATAATTGATTTACTCATAACACCCTTTCTCTAAATTATTAATTTTTACATTACATTATACAAATTAAATTTTAACATGTCGATTTATTGAAGTCTTCCTCAGAAAGAGATAGTGAGTAAAAATACTAAAGTAAATAAAATCAAATTTTTGGAAATATTAATATTAACCATAAGTTATATTAATGCGGATTTTACATATTATCTGGATATATATATTGTATTTGGAAATATTAATTTTTCAAAAGTATCATCACGAAGATATGATTAAGTTAAAATATAAGAGATTTCACGATTGAGGTGATAACACTCAACAGTCAACAGTCAACCGTCAACACTCAACAACCAACAGTCAACCGTCAACCGTCAACTTACGTCTCTTTGCCTGACGAGTTTGAACAGCTGCACGCAAAACCTTAAGTTTATAAGGGTCAGCATCCTTCTGCCAAGCTATTTGATATCCTTTATATACAACGCAATGCTCCTCCAAACACTTTAGCCATCCAGAACGGTGAGAAATACTACGTAAATCATCCAGTAATCCCCAATCTTGTTCTTTACAAGTCAAGCGAGCAAATTTTTCATATAATGGGTAATCAGGAGTAACCAAAGTATCTTTCAAATGCAATATCGGGGGGTCATCATTATTATTAAATTCCCGATAATTTACCTGCAAATCCCGCAAATCAATTACCATACTTGTATGTAGAAGCGGGTGAGGGTCGCTATCAAAATCAGGATAAAACAAATAAGAAATCTTCGGTGATTTCATATGAATTTTAATAACATTTGCTTCCGGAAAACTACCAATTGTATGACTTGCACAACCCTCGAAAAGTCGTAGCAATGGGTCAATCGCTTCCAATGCTGATACATGAAACCATAAAGAATTAGAAGCTTTATTCCCAACCGAACTATTACGGCAACGTTCTACAATATTTTCTCGTTTACCCAAGCTGTATAGCATTTCCTCTGCTTTAGTCCAAGCTTGTTTATAACTACCAAACAAACCCTTGATATCTTCTTGTACCTCAGGTGCTAACTCTGCTAATTTCGGAGGATGATTAAATTTACTCAAGGCTAAATAAACCATCGAGTCTTGACGACGTTTTTCGGAAATAGCTTCCCACTCTTGCGGGTCTGTTGCTTGTAAAATTACTTGAAATGCACGACGTAAATTACCAAATTCGTTATTTATTGCAGTTTCTTCTGGTAGTTCTCCCTTCCCTGGTAGTCGTCCACGTTCGGTAACAAAAGACATCAGCGGTGAGAGTAATTGCTGATAATCATCAAAAGATTTGACACGAGAACGAACTCTGGGAGTAGTTGCACGAGAACGAAATCGAGAAGCACGGTATAATTGTGCTTGTGCTTCGTCTCGAAAAACAAAATAAATTCCCAATGCTACAGGAACTGCTTCAACACCAAGAACTTGGTTAATATAAAGTTTCAGTTCTTCTTGGTCGTAAAATTTTTGGAATGTGTTGCGGTTAGTGATTATTCCATCACCATAAGCTACTGTTCCTCGATTTGCGTCTGCGAGTATTACTTGAGCTGAAACAATTAAAACTTTGCGGGTTAATTCCCAAGCATTAATCAAAGCTTCTCGTCGTTCTCCAGTGTTTTCGATAACGTTAATTATGTAACCCAAATTTACTATATCTGCGGGAATTTGCGGGTTTTTTGGTGCGTAATATGGGTCCCATCCTACACTGGAATATCCTTTCTCTGCTATCCGTTCAACATCTCCCCCATGTCCACAACCGTAGTCAAAAAATGTGGTTCCAGGTGTAAATATATTTGCTTCCAAAGCTAAGCGTACGGGACGAGATAAGTCTCTTCTAAGAATTGCTGCTTTGTGACGTTCTATTTGAGGTGTCGTAGAATCGGTTGTGTTTGTTTCAATTTCAATCAGGTTATGTCCCTGGATTTCTACCCCATAAACCTGTAAGCGTTGTTCCCATCCTTGACGAGTACCCATACCCCTTTTATTGCTAAGCAAACCTAAGGCTTCTTGAGCACGTGTTAGTTCGGCAAACATCTCATAAAGAGGATAGTCAGGTGTGACAAAGGTTTCTTTGCGGTGGAGAATAAAGGGATTTTCTGAAGTGTTATAATCCCGGTACGTTACTTCATCGGTTTCTAAGTCTACTTGGACGCTTGCTTTCAGAGCAGGGTGGGGGTCAATATCAAAGTCTGGGTAAAATAGGTAAGAAATTTTTAGTTTATTAGTACTAAATTTAATTATTGTTGCTCCTTCAGTATTTGGAGCGATACTTCTGGTGGCTCTTTCGTACTGCTGTAGTAATTCTGGTATTGCGTGTAATGCCGAAACATGAACGTAGAAAGCATCAGGAAGTTTTTTACCCACTTGACTTAATTTACAAGCAGATGCGATTGCTCTTAGTTTGGGTTTAAGAGATTGGTCGGGTTCTGTATCACAAGTTGCCTGAATTGTGTTCAAACAGTTATCGCTGGAAACCATTGCATTAATAGGTTTTATGGCAGACTGGTTAATGGTAGGTGGAAGTAATTCAATGTTTTTGATGTAAATAATTGTACAAATAACTGAAAAAGGTTAGTAATAAAGGATAAATTGACTTATTTCCGCCTATTGATTCAATAATATAACTTATCAACTCAATATAGTTGATTGGCTATTATATTTTGGTGGTGGGTTTCCCTGAAAAAAGATGAGGTTGCTGTATTACTCTAACTTCCTAGGTAACAAAACAATTGGAATAACTATTTACAAAACTTTATAAAAACATAGGGCTACTAGCTATATCAAAACACCCTAAAATTTGTAAGTCAATCTTTGTTCTTTACTGATGTCAGCAAGAGATTTATTCCATCAAGCTGTGAGAAACGCACTAGAAAAAGAAGAATGGGTGATTACTGATGACCCACTGGAAATCGAATTGGAAGAAGTGACACTTAAAATAGATTTGGGTGCAGAAAGGCTGATTGCAGCGGAGAAAGCAGGTGAAAAAATAGCCGTCGAAATTAAGACTTTTGCCAGTAACTCACCTGTGAGTGACTTTCATACAGCTTTGGGACAATTTCTTAACTATCAAATAGCCTTAGAAGAGAATGATTCGGAACGTCTGTTATACTTAGCAGTTCCAGTCGATGCAATTGAGAAGTTTTTTTCGGACTAGACTTGCTCGAATTGCTGTACAACGGCATAAATTAAAATTGCTTGTATATGACCCAACTATGGAGCTTATCGTGCTATGGACAAACTGAATCATTATCGTCATTGCATTCAAGCTATTTTAACTAAACATGGCTTGCATAAGTCAAAGCGTGAAGATGTAGAAATCGAATTAATTTTCGATACAACACATGACCATTATCAACTAATGTATATAGGGTGGAATGGTCTAATCAGAGTCTACCACAGCACGATGCATTTTGATATAAAAGATTCCAAGATATGGATTCAGCAAAACATGACGGATATTGACCTTGCTGAAGAACTTTTGGATATGGGAGTCCTCAAGGAAGATATAGTACTGGGTTTACAACCACCTTATAAGCGTCCGTACACAGGTTACGGGGTGGGGTAGAGACCGAATTAATTCGGTCTCTACATAATATCGCGTCTCTACATGATATAGAAGACAAATATCAAAATGATACTTTACAAAAGTTAATGCAAAATAAAGACGAAGAAATAAAAGTTAGTGCCTATATGGACTCGCAACAAATATTCCAGTTCGGTCAACCGCAATCCCCAGTCACACCTCAACCCTTACCTTTTGATGCTAGTCCACAAGAGACCCTAAATTGGGCGATCGCAAATTATCTTCCGGAACGACAGTGGGAAATAGGCATCCAGCAAACCCCTTCCGAGAAAATAATTACTAATGGTTTAGCCGATAGTTTCGTTAACTGGATTTTAGCCCACTATCCAGAAATGACACTTTTACCAGTTGCAGACTCTTACCTTAACTACAGCGTAGCGTCAATGGTGCAAAAACTTTGTAGAACAAACCCTGTTTTCTGGGTGGTGGTCGGTGGATTAGGATGGTTAGACCACCAAGACCTAATGTCTTTGCTGCTGGGAAAATATAACCTTGCAATAGAAACACCAATTACACCAAAATTTAGTATTTTACCCACTAAAACAGAATACGCTAAATGGAGTTTGTACACCCAACTGTTGCCTAGCGATATATCTTGGACTCCAGACCCAGGTAAAGCCTTTGCAAAAATAGGGATAGGTAAACGTTACACAGACAAACAAATCGATAAACTATATAATGCCCTAAAGAAAAATACACAAAAATTATATTGCTGGGATACCGATAAATTTAATAATCTTTATCAAAGCCAAAAAGATTGGCAAAGTCTTTATCAACTCGAACGTCCCGACATCTTAGAAAATATTGCCCAGGAAATAAATTATTGTCTGCAACAATATCCCAAACCAGAAAATCTGAAAATCGTTATTTCTAGCGACCACGGTCAAATTATGGGAAATTCAGATAAAATTGAACCCTATCCTCCAGAACTACAACCCCAAGGGAGAATGGCAATAGGTAAAACAGATGAACCTCTATATGTAGTCTTAGAACGCGAACTTTACCACTTACCTCATGACATTAGCGTTGTTAGAAATAGCAAAACTTTTAAGTCTTTCAGCTATACGAGTAAGAAACAAATTATCGGTTCTCATGGTGGACTGTTTCCAGAAGAAGTTGTTGTTGGTGTATCAGTGTTAACTGAAAGTAGGGATGAATTTGCCTCACATTACCAATATTTTTAGTGACATTTAACCTAACTATTGTTATAACGTACACGGTAATTTACTCGTGCATTATAGTGATGAAAGCTAATAGACTTTTGAAAACGTTTATCCCTGTCTGCTTAACTCTGATATGTATCATTGTTTTTGTCAGCTTTCAATCACCAGACAATAAGAGAGCTAAATTGTGTCGTAGTGCTAAACCTCTGACTCAAATTAAAGTTAAGAATTACAATGATAACGGAATTAAATTACGTGGAGGAACATTTTTCAGAAAAGTTTTACTTGATAACAAAAAAGAACTTAAAGTAGTTATCTTCCCAGAAGCACTGTCTCCTCAAACTTGGTCAAAAATCCCCCAAACATCAATTCAATATATTGGTAAAGGTGGTGACGGTAATTGGCAAGAATGGTTACGTCCCGACTATTTTTATTTGCTTGAAGTTCCTCCAGAAGCAACAGGTTTAGCTTTTGGGAGACTCTGTTATCGTAACGGAGATGCTGAGGTTGAGTCTATCAAAAACCTGACAAAAGCTTCATCCAACAAAATAGTTATTAATAACAAAATGCATCTTTCTCATTCATCACCGTTACCAAGAATTAACTCATATACCGTCATAGTCAATACTGGAAGTAACCGTCTGGATAGTCTTGGAACTCAAACAGAGGTATATTTCACAAAGGAAAACCTCAAAACCATTGTGAGTAAAACAGGCTTGTAGTTGTGCTTTAGCCCTTCTTTGAGATTTGGGGCTTTAGTGCATGCAACTACGAACCTAATTTTAGTGTTTAGTTAGACACGCTTATCTACTTACCGTGTTGCAACTTTTCCCCTAACTCATCTACAACCCCTCAAATACCTTCCTGTGATATACAATTTTAATAAAGCTGAAAATAAAACTACGTAGATTAATTTGAACTTTCGTCGATGTCCTCTTAATATCAAAATGTCAAAATTATGACTTCATCAACAAGTTATCTGACTCAAAATAATTCTCCTTTTCCTGATAGAGAAAATCTCCCAACGATGTATGATTTACCTAGCGAGAATCCAGAGGAACCCGGTTTGCCAGACGAATTTCATTTTTTACAACCACTTTTATTACTTTTAGCTTTTATTCCTGTAAATTGCCAACCGGAACTAGTTTACAGTGCCTTAGACCTAAACCTTTATTATGATGTGAACCATAGATTATGGTATAAAAGACCAGATTGGTTTGGCGTTATCGGAGTACCAAGATTATATCAAGGTAAAGATTTGCGTTTAAGTTATGTTACTTGGCAAGAAAAAGTAAACCCTTTTATTGTAGTTGAATTATTATCTCCCGGAACAGAAGAAGAAGACCTGGGTGAGGTCGAAAGTAAATCGGAAAAACCTCCAACTAAGTGGGAAGTATATGAACAAATTCTACAAATCCCCTACTACATAATTTTTAGCCGTTATACCAACGAACTACAAGGTTTCTGCTTAGTTGACGGTAAGTATGAACCGATGAACTTTACGTCTGGACGCTTACTCATACCCAATTTAGGCTTAAGTTTGGGATTATGGTTTGGTACTTTCCTGGGTGTCGAACGCTTGTGGTTGCGATGGTTTACTCTAGAAGGTGAATTAATTTCCATATCTGACGAGCAAATTATTTTAGCAAGAGAGGAAAATATCCACCTCAGACAACAAATCCAAGAAGCCGAACAAAAACTCCTAGAAGCACAACAAGAAGCCAAACAAGCAAAACAACAAGCTAAACTCGCACAACAAGCTGAGCAACAAGCAAAGCAACAAGCTCAGCAATCACAGCAAGAAGCTGAACAAGCAAAAAGACAAGCAGAGCTATTTGCAGAACGTTTACGTCAATTAGGTATTAATCCTTATGAATAAAAATATTGTTTATATTTTGCTCAAAAAATTACAATACTTAGATTGATTTGAACTTTCGTCGATGTCCTCTTAATATCAAAATGTCAAAATTATGACTTCATCAACAAGTTATCTGACTCAAAATAATTCTCCTTTCCCTGATAGAGAAAATCTTCCAACGATGTATGATTTACCTAGCGAGAATCCAGAGGAACCCGGTTTGCCAGACGAATTTCATTTTTTACAACCACTTTTATTACTTTTAGCTTTTATTCCTGTAAATTGCCAACCGGAACTAGTTTACAGTGCCTTAGACCTAAACCTTTATTATGATGTGAACCATAGATTATGGTATAAAAGACCAGATTGGTTTGGCGTTATCGGAGTACCAAGATTATATCAAGGTAAAGATTTGCGTTTAAGTTATGTTACTTGGCAAGAAAAAGTAAACCCTTTTATTGTAGTTGAATTATTATCTCCCGGAACAGAAGAAGAAGACCTGGGTGAGGTCGAAAGTAAATCGGAAAAACCTCCAACTAAGTGGGAAGTATATGAACAAATTCTACAAATCCCCTACTACATAATTTTTAGCCGTTATACCAACGAACTACAAGGTTTCTGCTTAGTTGACGGTAAGTATGAACCGATGAACTTTACGTCTGGACGCTTACTCATACCCAATTTAGGCTTAAGTTTGGGATTATGGTTTGGTACTTTCCTGGGTGTCGAACGCTTGTGGTTGCGATGGTTTACTCTAGAAGGTGAATTAATTTCCATATCTGACGAGCAAATTATTTTAGCAAGAGAGGAAAATATCCACCTCAGACAACAAATCCAAGAAGCTGAACAAAAACTCCTAGAAGCACAACAAGAAGCCAAACAAGCAAAACAACAAGCTCAGCAATCACAGCAAGAAGCCGAACAAGCAAAAAGACAAGCAGAGCAATTTGCTGAGCGTTTACGTCAACTAGGTATTAATCCCTATGAATAAAAAATATTGCTCAGGTATTCTTCAAAAGACAAAAGTACTTAGGTTAATTTTTTAACTATAATAGATGTCCTCTTAATATCAAGATGTCAAAATTATGACTTCATCAACAAGTTATCTGACTCAAAATAATTCTTCTTTTCCTAATAGAGAAAATCTCCCAACAATGTATGATTTACCTACTCGTCGATTTTACATTTATTTACATAATTTGGTTTCTTCTCGCTTACCTACTTACAGCAAATTTCAAATTAGCAGGGTACAAGCGGGCGGGCAAGGATGCCCACCCCACAAGAGATTTGATATTTTTTTGTGTACCTCATTTACCTACAAAGTGCTGTAAGTAAAACGAAATTATAGCTATTTTATACAGTCGGCTTGTAATTTAATATTACTTAATTTCAATCACCTGAGCATTCATAGCTAACTGATTTGAATTAGAAAGCTGACCTTGAATTTTCACTGATAGATTAGTAGTCAATTTTCCAGCATCAACCGTCTTTCCTTTTTGGGTAATCTTGGTTTCTGGGAGTAGTCCAACAGCATAAACCCCCTTTTTGGTTTCCACCATTAACTGTACAGGAAAAGTTTCCATCACCTGGGTAATTTTACCTTCAATAATTGTCAATTCGCTAGTAGCACCTACGCTAGGCTCCGGACTTGAATTATTTAATGAAGATACAGGTTGATTTGGATTGTTAGTTGTCATAACATTTGGCTGGTTTGAAGTATTTGTAGATGAAGAGACTGATTTATTAATATTAAATTCTTCAGAGGGAATAGGTTTGCCCGATGCACAAGCTACAAGCAGCGTACCGACCACTACAAACAGACAACTCAAAAGTAATTGATTAAATTTTATTCGCATTTTACCAACCTCCATCGGTAACAACCTGTTACCTTCGTTCTAACTGTTTAGACACCAACGGGTTAGAGATAGTTTCTATTATATATGATTAATTAGTTATTTATTGATAGTAAATTAAAGAAACTGGGTATAAATACAGCAAAATGCAATGCAATCATACCCAGTGAACAATACGGCTCCGACTTTACTCAAAAAACATGCCCAATTAAGTGAAACGCTATCCTAGCAAGGAATATTCCGCCATGCCAACATATTGTTGAACACTTCTAGTGTAATGCGGGTAGCACTGTTAGGACAACCACCGTATGCATGAATACCTACTGCATGACGCTCACCGTTAAGGAAACGCCAGATGGGACTACCACTCTGACCACCAAAGGTATCAAGCATATAGTAAAGCTTGCGAGGCTGAACACTAGTAATTACACCTGCGTTGAACCATTGAGTACCAAATGGCTTATCACCAGCATAACCAGAGTTGTTTACTAGCAGATTGCTCAATGAATTGTCTGATAAAGCAGCAAATCCGAACCAACCAACTCGGTTACCGAGGTTGCAGTTTGGAAGAATAATCGCACCGTAGTCGTATTCATGGTTTCTATCTCTAGTCCATCCTAATACGCTGCGTAAAGAAGAACTCACTTGGGAACCAAAGGGACGAACAGCAGCATCCATTCCTGGAATGACTTCAATTGAACGTGCCCAACCACCATTTGCATGACTGTAGACGCAGTGTCCTGCTGTCATTACAGTTCGTCCACCAATAAACCATCCTGTACCTCTAGCTTGAGCGCCATTGGGATATGTGATGATTAACTGGCAAATCCAACGCCAAGGAATATTAGTTGCAGGTGTAATACGAACCCGGTCGTCACTACCACAGACTGTCTCTGGTGTTTTGAATTCTAATGCACCTGCATCTGGTAAAGCTTCCAGGTCATCTGTAACAGGTACTTCTAGGAAATTAGCACTATCTTTGAGAGCACTGTAAGAGTTAAAACCTGCGACAGTTTCTAATCCCCCACGCATAGCCTCTCCCATGAAATCCTCAGCTAAGATTTCGTCCTTAGAATCTAGTGATTCATCTTCATTGGAAACTCCTGTATGTAAATCGTTTTCCAATACTTCTTCCGAGGAAACTATCTCATGACTTGCCATAATAATTTCTCCTTCAAATTGTTGAGTATTTAAAACAAAAGCATCTTACAGCAATTACTAACTATTAGGAGTATCTGCATTCAGATTATTAGCTTTTGTACGTATTAATTCATATTGAAGGCATTAAGAAAACAATCTGTTACGCACTGTTAGATTGTCTTGTGTCCTTCGATATACCAATATTATGGCTCTCGTAATCAAATAGTAACAGTACCTTTCAAGGGTACTATTTTCGTTTATTTTTTTACATAAAAAGATTACTTTATAGATATAAATTATATATTTTTGTCTCGATTTTAAGCCCTTAAAGACTAATATTATTTCTTTAAATGTATAATAGAAAAGCAAAAGTATCATAAAATACAATATATAGCTTAAAACCCAGTACATACGATGAAATTGATAATTGTTAGGGTTTGTAAGTTTTTTAACAAATTTGGGTAATCTATATAGTGAGTAGTTCTAGAACGATTTAGGAGAGGAACGCATGAAATACGCTTCTAAGCGTTGGACGACCGTCGGTGTAAAAGGTTTAGCGGCTATAATACCCACGCTGACGTTTTTCGTCACATTTCCTCATCGGGTTGCAGCTGACCCTGGAGGGTGTTTCATGGAAACTTCTTCTGGTAAGACTATTAATTTAGGACAGCTTTGTGGTGTAACTCGTGTAGGTGATGGAATTATCCGTATTCCCATTAAACGACGTGTTGGAAGAACCCCCGTAGTTGATGTCACCTTTAATGGGCAGAAAACTTATGAGATGATTTTTGATACGGGAGCAAGCAGTAGCCTTATCACTATGATTATGGCTAGCGACATGAAACTAAAGTCCACAGGGGTTTTGCAAGCCCAAATTGCGGATGGAAGTCAAGTACAATTTATGACCACTAAGGTAAGTACGGTTTCGGTGGGTGGGATGGTAGCCAGCAATTTGGAAGTAGCGATAGCACCCAGAGCTGATATTGGACTTTTAGGACACGACTTTTTTGGCAACTATGATGTAAAAATTTTAGAAAAAGTGGTCGAATTGTATCCTCGCTAGACACAAGGCTTGTAGTAGCGCTTTAGCGCCAATCTTAAAGAAGCGCTAAAGCGCTACTACGAACCTAATTACAAGTGTTTAGTTAGAGATACTTCTGTTTTTACCGCTCGATTAACTGCGCTGAGTATAGCAATAAAAGAAGCTGTGACGATATTTGAGTGAATACCAATTCCGTGCAATGAGCTGGAAATAGAATCACCAACTATTTCTACATATGCAACAGCATCAGCATTACTACCCCGATTGCGCGAGTGTTCAGAATAATTATAAATTCTAACACCTAAATCTAAGGCATTTACAAAAGCATCAATTGGTCCGTTTCCTTCACCATGAATTGCTATGGTTTCTCCATTTTTTTGTAATGTTGCCCAAAGACCCTGATTTTCTTCGCTTTGATATATTTGGTGGCTAACGTATTGAAATGGTTCTTGTTGTTGCAAATATTCTTTTTCAAATAATTGCCACAAGTCACTAGAGGACATTTCTTTACCTGTTGCGTCCATCACAGTTTGCACAATTTGACTGAATTCAATTTGCAATCTTCGTGGTAGTACCAAATTATAATCTTGTTCCAACAAAAAAGCGATACCACCTTTACCTGATTGACTGTTTACCCGCACTACTGATTCATAGCTACGACCAACATCTTTGGGGTCAAGGGGTAAGTAGGGTATTTCCCAAAATGTATTAGGTTGTTGTACTGCAAATCCTTTTTTGATTGCGTCTTGATGGGAACCGGAAAAAGCTGTAAATACTAAGTCCCCAACATAGGGATGACGGGGATGAATTGGTAATTGGGTACAATTTTCTATCGTTCTTGCGACTTCGTTGATATTAGAAAAATCTAATCCAGGGTGAATCCCTTGAGTATAAAGATTCAAAGCTAATGTGACCAAATCAACATTACCAGTGCGTTCACCATTGCCAAATAAACAACCTTCAACTCTTTCTGCTCCTGCCATTTGAGCTAACTCTGCTGCTGCGATGGCGCAACCACGGTCATTATGAGGATGTACGCAAAGTGTCAGACTGTCACGAAATTTTAAGTTGTTGTGCATCCATTCTACTTGGTCTGCAAATACGTTTGGTGTTGCAACTTCCACTGTTGCGGGAAGATTAATTATTGCTTTGTTTTGTGGTGTTGGTTGCCAAACTTCTAACACTGCATCACAAATTTCTTTGGCAAAGTTTAATTCCGTGGCTGTAAATGTTTCGGGTGAATATTGAAATTGCCAGTGGGTATTCGGTTGTTCTGTAGCCAGTTCTTTGATTAATTGGGTTGCTGTGACGGCAAGATTGATTGTTTGTGGACAGTCTAATCCAAATACGGTGCGACGAAAAACGCTGGAGGTGGCGTTATACAAGTGTACAATTGCCCGTTTTACTCCGTGCAATGCTTCAAATGTGCGACGGATTAAATGTTCTCTGGCTGGTGTTAATACTTGGATTGTCACGTCTTCGGGGATTAATTTTTCCTCGATTAAGTGTCTAACAAAATCAAATTCAGTTTGCGATGCTGAAGGGAAGGCTACTTCGATTTCTTTGAAACCGATATTTATTAACAATTTGAAGAGACGGACTTTTTTATCTATATTCATTGGCTCCATTAAGGCTTGGTTACCGTCTCTTAAGTCGGTGCTTAACCAAATTGGTGGATGAGTAATTGTTTTGCTAGGCCAGGTACGCTCGGATAAGTTGATAGGTGCGAATTGGCGATATTTTTGAGCGGGATTTTTCAACATGATATTATTGGTTTGTTCCTTTGTTGTCGATGTTTATGGCGATGTTTGTGAGGCATTGTGGCTTTCTGTTTGTTTGCAAAGATGGGGCTACCAGATTGTCTTTTTTGCGAAGTCTGGCAACCCATAGGTAGTCGTAGTAATGCCTCTAGTGCTGAAGAATTTAGTTGCATGGTTTCCTCGATGTTGATTGTGGATTTTAAGAATGTGGCCAATAAGTTTGGATATATAGCAATTCCTACTCTGGTGAGGTACACAAGGGCGGGCAGGGATGCCCACCCCACAATAATTCACTAATTTAATTATGTACCTCACTCGACTGGAAACCGCTATAGACCTGAATTTTAGAAGCCTAGATTTTAGAAGCCTAGAAATAAATTTCTGGCTTAAAGCTTAAACCCGTTTTTAACGGGTTGAATTCAGCTCATTGTTAAGTTATTGAAAAAGCTGCGGTTGATATCTTCCAATTATATTATCGAAGTCGCAGCAGTAACCCCAGCCCTAGTGTAAGGACGGAAGTTAATTGTAGAGGTAGCTGCTGTGAGAACATAATTTTATTTCCAATTACCTGTTTTGGATTATAGCCTTAAGGTAAGTGATAAATCAAGTATTAATTATTTATTTGAGCTCCGGCTGACAAAATTACCGCTGACCCACCCTTCAGCTTCTGATTTCACAAATTTAACTTTGTACCAGGTGTTTCCGTTGTCACCTGTTGCTTCGTCAATGATTGTAACTGCGTCACCAGCAAAACCATAATGTCTTGCCTTTGCACTGGTAGAAGCATCATCACGAATATTGATACGTGAACGAGGATTCTTTGAAGTGAGAGTTGCTTGCTTAGTAGTGGAAGAACTTGATTGCTCACCGCTGGTAGAAGTTGCTTCCTCATTAGTAGTCGAATCTGTACGCTCAGTAATAGAAGAACTAGTTTCTTTGCTATCACCTTTAAGAGCAACGAAGTTAGCACTAACCCAACCTTCTGCTCCCGACCTTACGAATTGTACCTTGTACCAAGTATTTCCGTTGTCTCCTTGTTTTTCATCAAGGATTTTAATTGGGTCACCGGCAAAACCATAATGTCTAGCCTTTGCACTTGTGGAAGCTCCTTCGCGAATATTGATACGGGAAGTTGGTGTTTTCGCTGTAAGAGTAGCAAGAGAATCAGGAGAAGAGGTTAATGTCTCATCGCTTTTTTTATCAGTAGCCTTTTTTGGCTCAACCTTTGGCTCTATTGACTCAAAATTGGTGTTGTCTTTTTGTGGAGTTTTTGGTCTAGAATTTTCTGTAGCCAAAGGTGTGGGAGTACTTTGGGGCGTTTCAGACGTAGTAGTGGGTATTGGTGCTACAGGCGCTGTGCTTTGTACTTGCGGCTGGGAGCAAGCTGTAATCCCCAAAGTAAGTATAATTGCAAGATATGATTTCATGTTCTGCTTATGTATAACTATATTTTATACAAGCTTTTCCGAGGACATTTCGGCAGTTTCTGGAAATATTTTTCAGGAAATAAAATAGTTTTAGTGAATATTCTAGCTTGTTGCTAATTTTTGGAGAAAACTTTGCACTTCTCCTAAAGTACTGGAAGTGAGGATGTTACGAAGAATCGCCGACAGTTGTTCTAAATCCGTAATTTCGGAGATTCGTGGCATCAATTCTAACCCAAGGTTGCCAAATTTTACTTCCAAGGTAGTTTGAATTGCACGTATTTCACCGCGTATTTCTCCACGTTGCTCACCACGTTGCTCACCACGTAACTCACCGCGTAGCTCGCTTTCTGCTACAATTTGCTTATACCAAGGTGACTCTTGTATTATTGCCATATCCCAACTCATGATTTGCTGAACTAAAGTTTGGTCTAGTATAAAACTAGCAAAAAATCCTAAAACAGTCTCAAATTGACCTAGCTGTTCGTCTTGACGAAGTAACCTTAATGCTTCTCTAATTGCAGCCTCGTCACCACCATCTTTCAAAAGCGGTACAAACGGGAGCAATGAGGATATTTGTTGCTGAAATGCAAGTTCCACATCAACTTCCCACAAATTTATTACTCGGTAATCTTGACGTGCGTGCAGCCCTTCAAAAGATGAATCGTAGCGGTCTAGTACTGGCTTATCTCCTTCATTTAAAAGATTTATTAATACCGGGAAAATAGGTAAATCATATTTCTCCTCTGCAAGTCCCACATATGCTCTCATTCGTTTTGGCATATTGGCTTTATAGCGCAATTGAATTTCGTTAAGTACAATAAATTCTTTATTTTGTCTATTTCTAACACGAACTAAAACATCACTTTCTCGGCTAACCCATTGGAATTGAGGGTCAAGTATTTCCTCCGCTTTAATACCAGGAATTTGTGTTATCCATTTTACCCAATTGTTGGGCGCAAGACTATAGCAATTCCTACTCTGGTGAGGCACACAAGGGCGGGCAGGGATGCCCACCCCACAATACTTTACTAATTTAATATGTACTTTACTACACTGGGAACCGCTATAATTAACTTTTTGGTACTGATATCTGCTTTCTTTGCCATCGTTCGCGCTGACACCCTCTAATAACAAAAAATTATCATAACTTGAGGAAAAGTAAATTGAGTTGATAAAAGTAGCAGTTTATAAAGCTGAACATAAGACAATAATTACTTTTGCATTCACTTTATAATAATTTGCTTTTACTTGGGCATAAAATATAATTAAAATGGTAATATGCTATAAGCTATCATTTCAATCCCTAATAGGGATAAATTTAAATTTCAATTTGAAGCAAGTACCGCAACAATTCCCCAAATAATCCGTTTCAATCCCTAATAGGGATAAATTTAAATTTAAATTTCTGAGCTTAAATCAGAAGCTTTTAAGTTAGATGTTTCAATCCCTAATAGGGATAAATTTAAATTTCAATATGTATCTGTTGTTGCATCACCTGCGTGGATGCTGTTTCAATCCCTAATAGGGATAAATTTAAATTTAAATCGGTATAATTTCTTTGCAAAGTACTCATACTGGTGTTTCAATCCCTAATAGGGATAAATTTAAATTTAAATGAGGTTGATATGTTGGTAATCGCCTAGGCTTAACGTTTCAATCCCTAATAGGGATAAATTTAAATTTCAATTCGAGAAGCATTCCTAGCTGACTTAAATCGTCAAGTTTCAATCCCTAATAGGGATAAATTTAAATTTCAATTTTCCTATTACCACATTCACAGGAACAATCCCAGTAGTTTCAATCCCTAATAGGGATAAATTTAAATTTCAATGTACGGTCACTCGGCTAGAAATACCACTTAGAATGTTTCAATCCCTAATAGGGATAAATTTAAATTTCAATATTAACGTCTGACTGTTTTTGATTTGCTCCTCTGTTTCAATCCCTAATAGGGATAAATTTAAATTTCAATCAGGCTACAGAGACACTGAGGGAGGTGAAGAAAGCGTTTCAATCCCTAATAGGGATAAATTTAAATTTCAATTTTAATTCTCACTGAATATGTGAAGTTGTTTGGTGTTTCAATCCCTAATAGGGATAAATTTAAATTTCAATATTAAAATCACCGGGCTTACCCGTAACACACCCCGTTTCAATCCCTAATAGGGATAAATTTAAATTTCAATGAGGTGGTTATCCCGGTGTCGGAAAACCGGGATGTTTCAATCCCTAATAGGGATAAATTTAAATTTCAATGTAGTGGGGTGTGATGAGTACGTTTGGACATCGGTTTCAATCCCTAATAGGGATAAATTTAAATTTCAATGGGCGTCTGAATAGGTTTAATCGCGTCTTTGCTAGGTTTCAATCCCTAATAGGGATAAATTTAAATTTCAATCTTTGAAATCTTGGACGTGTTCTTGCAAGTTCGAGTTTCAATCCCTAATAGGGATAAATTTAAATTTCAATTCTACACTCTAGTATAAGACCAATCAGGATAAAAGTTTCAATCCCTAATAGGGATAAATTTAAATTTCAATTCGAAAAAGTCAACATCCCGGCTTTAAATCATTACGTTTCAATCCCTAATAGGGATAAATTTAAATTTCAATTACTCGGTCGCCCGACACGTCCAGTCTACTAGTCGTTTCAATCCCTAATAGGGATAAATTTAAATTTCAATTGTCTGTCATTGGCCGAGCGCTTTATTGGTTGAAGTTTCAATCCCTAATAGGGATAAATTTAAATTTCAATATTATTATTATGATGAAGAAACGCAGGAACAAATGTTTCAATCCCTAATAGGGATAAATTTAAATTTCAATGGCTCATAGCCAAACATAAGCACTATAAGGTTTTCAAGGTTCTGCTGCGGTTGTACAAAGAAATTATATCGTTTCAGAGTCAGAAGCGTCAAGCCAGCAAAAATAAAAATTGCTGAAACTCTTGTGTATTCTGGATTTACGCGATTGCGGTAGCCATTATTGGGCTTAATACACTTCAAATCAAGCATAGATAAGAGTTTCAGATTCATAAATCAATTGACAGTTTTCAACACCTACTGGTTACCGGAAACATCAAGCAAAAAACACTGTATTATCCCTTACTGTCTCACCACCAATACGTTCTATTTTAACGTGGCAGCTAGCACAAATGGAGTAAAAGGCAACGCTATCCTCATTGGGTTTAATCATTTTAGCCAGACGGGAGCGCAATTTTGCATATTGAGTGCTGTTGAGTTCGCATTCAAATAGAGAATACTGCATCCACTGTCCATAAGATTTCAAAATTTTGTGAATTTGAGTACGTCTATTATCTTCAGGAATATCGTAGCAAATGACGACGAACATAGTTATTTGTTGGGTAAATGGAAAGTGTGAAGGTATTTTTTTTAGAGCCGTAAATATTGAAGGTAGGATATATGGATAAATAAGTAATAATAAACCTACTCTTCAAATTTTTATTTACTTGATGACTAATGGTGGATATTTATCTGTCTCACCCATGAGATATTTAGCTAATAAACGCGCTTGAATTTCAAAAGATTCTTGGTACATATGTAGCTTACGCATTACAGGATGTGTAAATTTAGATAGTTTCTTCTCCTGATAAAGCCGAAGGAATTTTTGTAGCCCTTCTTTTGTCAAAGAAACTGCACCGCTAACAGGTTCAGTAATAAAATCATCAAGAGAAAAAAGACGACGATTAATTGCATTTAAAACAAAGGCATCGACTATTACTGGACGAAACTCTTCCATAGCATCCAAGGATAAAGAAGGTCGTCCATAACGTTGGGTATGTAAATATCCTAAATAAGGGTCAAAGCCAACAATGTTTAAAGCTCCTTGAATATCATGCCTAAGCAAAGAATATCCTAAGCTTAATAAAGCATTAATTGGGTCTAGAGGAGGACGACGATTACGAGTTTTAAAACTAAATTCATTTACGCGAATTAGTTTATTAAAACAACCAAAATAAGCCGCACTCCCCGCACCTTCATAACCTCTAATAGAATCTATAGAAGTTGCTTTATCAACAGCAGCAATACTATTAGCTAACTGGTCGATATTAGCACTCACATTTATATCTGGGTGATTTCGTTGTGCTTGTAACAATAAGGTACGATAATTTTTCAACTTACCTCTTACAAAACCTTTGGTAACATGAATTGCTTGGGTTGATTCTCCTGCGGCTTTCCACTGTGCAGCGCGAACAAAAACATTTTTATTCATGTCCGATTCTAAGCGAGCTATATATTTACCGTTAATTGTCAGAAAAGTTACGGGTATTTTTTTCTCAATTAGTTCTGCGATAGCCGCTGGAGAAATAGTTGCACGTCCCATGACTACTAAACCGTCCATTTTAATTAATGGGACATCTAAAATAGTCTTTTTGTCAAATTTGACATTCAGACGTTCATCAACTTTTGCGATAAAGGCATCTTCCTGAATGACGTATACTGTACCCATATTGGCTGTCCTTACTTAATGATTGATTATTAACTATAGTTATGAGTTAAAACTGATATATTCGACATATCTTTCACACTTCTTGATAGCAAGCAACTTTGTCTACCATAGTTGGTAAACATTGAGAATAAAGACTGCATCCTTTACAGCGTTTAGTGTAAATTGCTTGTGGCATTGTACCTGTTTCTAAAAGCTTGGCTACGTCTTGAATAGTCCCTATAGTACTGTGACGTAAATCATCATTAATTTCTACTAATTGACGTTGATGTGAATGAGCATAATAAATATAGCCAGTGGAGATAGTTTTGCCTGTCATTTCCTCTAAACATAATGCTTGAGCGCAAACTTGTAACTCATCATTATCCCATTCACCCTTGTGTCCTCGCTTATATTCTACTGGATACAATTCTCCATTTTCTGACTCAATTAAATCCGATTTTCCTATCAATTTATACTTCTCAGACTTTAACCAAATAGCTCTCACTTGCCAGCCATCCTCTTTGCTTAATGCACCAACAGTATGCACTCGTTCATGTAAACTAGTTCCCTCAATTGTGTATTGATTGTCCGTAAATTCACCCGTACAAAACATTCTCCAACAACGATGAGAACAATAAGAAAACTGATTTAAAGCAGCAATAGGAATATATTCTTCATCAATCATAAAATATTCACCCATCAAAACTATAAGTTTAAAAAAATCAAAACTCATCAAAAATCAAAATTTCTAACCCTTCGAGCCATCCCCATTCCCATAGTTGTTTTACGTCCAATTCCTGAATACAAAGCAAAATCTGCTAAAGCATTAATTTGCTTAATTGCTATTGCTTCAATATCTCCAAAAATTCTATATGACATTTCACCCACACAACCGATAAATTTATTGTCATAGTTATTGATACTTTCAGTATTAATGTTAAAATGACTAGGATAAATAGCATCCATTGGAATATCATTAAATTCAATTCCACTATATTTATTCCAGCGTGATAGCAAACTATTAAAAACTGATTCTTTGCTAGGAAGAGCATTATCAAATACCCCTTGACGAAATGCAACAGGAGTGGCAAAGTGAAAATTCATCAGCCGATAGGTATCGCTTGCTTGCTCATATAACTGAGAGTAAGTACAAGCATTTGCCCAAGGTTGTGTCGATTGTGGGGTAGCAAAAATACTAGTAACAAATAAATTAGCAGAACCTAAGTGCCAAGAATGCTCAGGATTAATATTTAACCACAGCGGAGTCAATTTAGCGAAAAGCGCGTCATCAAGTAAAGAAATTCGCCACCAACAGGGTGTACCTTCCGGGATAGGTTCAGATTGGGATATTTGTAAACACCCACCACTTGGGGATTGAGCAGTATTAACTAGAGAGCGCTTAACAGGATTTTGTTGTTGTACTTTTGTCGGATTCTGGGAACGAAGAGTGGGAAGTGGAAAAGATTTTACATTTGTTTGTACTTGTAATGGAGAAAGAGTAAAAGCTTTGTCTGAATTAGATGCATGTAATTTGTCTCCTAATGTTCTGTCAACGGAGCTAATTAAATTTAAAAATAAAGCGTGGTAATGTCTACCTGTGAGGAAGTTAGGGTAAATAGGAGATTGGGGAAGTAAGTTGAGAACTAAACTGTGAGGCATGATAAATTAAAATTGTGAATTTATACATGAGTTATATTTTAAACTCAACAACTAGCAATCCAAAATTCTGTTTTTTTCTCAAGAGCATATAAAAACTTTTGAATTTTTGCACCGACTAAATACGCATTCGTTCCCAGTATGGCTTTATAGTTGACTGTGTTTGAATCAGGGAACGTAACCATCACAGAAGGAAAACTCATTTGCATATCTCTAGTACGTCCTTGTATTTCTCCAGCTTCTCCGCTTTCTTCCGGTACTAACAAGCAAGTAATATATTTTTCTTTAATAGACTCAGTGAGTTGTGGAGAAAGAGGAAAAGGTATATTCCCAGCAAGTGATGCTAGTAGTCTTAAACCTTTAATTGCTATAGGTTTATCACAATAGCGTCTTTTAAAATGCTGAACGCTTAAGCTGCTTTCCAAGGCAAAAGAAAGATATAAATTTTCTTCCTTACTTTTATGTCTTTCTACTCGACAATATAAGTCAGCTTCTTGTATTTTACCTGATTGCTGGCAAGACGAATTAAAATCTTCTAATGATTTATACCAATGGATATCATAGTATTTTAATAAGTGAAATAAATCGTAATAAACAACTTCGTCAAATTCAGTAATGATATGCAGTGGGTCATAGATTGCACAAGTTAAAGATTGAAAGGAGTCTCTGAAACTAAATAAGCTATATAAAGAATGAAACTCTTCTAAAATATAGTTCTTTATTGCGTTATGACTTCGAACATGACCATTTAAAAGGTTTTGTTTAAATTTTGATAACTCTGTTTCATCGACATTATCATCTTCATCTCCCTTAAACCAATATCTAGCTACGCTGATAAACTCACGAATCAAATTGTCATTATAACAAGGTTTTTTGTTATCTTTTAACGAAAATACAGAACCTTGAAGTATACTAAATCTAAACAATTGATAATGATAGTGACGGTAAGTTTTTTTGCTATTTGGTGCAAATAATAATCGTACTAGCTCAAAAACTTCTTCAATACGCTCAGGATGTCGCATTTGTTTTTCGAGTTCATATAAAGGACGAAAAGACTCTAAAATAGCGTAAGAACTAATATATTCATGTAAAAATGGCTTTTTAGGAAAAGCTTTAGAATCAAAAAGTATACTTTGTAATTGTTGTCTGTTAATGACCACAGAAAAATCCGCTGGAAATTTTTGAATAGCCAGTAGCGTTTCTTCACTAACTAAAGCAATAGCTTCAGAGGTAAAATCTTGTTCAATTTTGCCTAATACTCTTCCTGTTCTTCCTAATCTTTGCCATAATTCATCAATATATCTAGCAACAAATATGACAAAATCTAAGTTTTGACGTGTCTTTGCTTCTTTGATAAAATTATAACCAATATCAACTGTTGGAGTAGCTACAATTAAAGGTTTTTTAGCAGATGATTTTCGTTCTTTTTGTAAAACTGCACCTGTAATACGTCCAAAGTCTTTATCTGCTGTCATTCCTACAGCTTTTAAGTTGCTTGCTGTTCGGTTAACATCAATTAAAGAATTACTAATTAATGCTCCGTCTAAAAAATTATTAATCCTAGTTTTTATTTCATCGGCATATTGTTGTGTATACTGACATAATAAATCGGTCGGTTCATTATATCCGATAAAAGTCAACTTTACAGGTGCTAAAGTTCTAGTAGCACGGGGATGATTTGACTCAACAAATTCAGGCTCAATAGATTTCCATTTTAACCCTTGTACTGCTAAACGTTCAAGATATTTATAAACTTGTGCATCAGGTGTTGCTGAAAGTAGACAAACTTTACGATTTTCTGTTTGAAAGTAACCAAACTCTAAAGATAAAGATAGAAAGAATAGGAAATTTGCTAGCTGTTTAGCGTTATAATAATGAAACTCATCGACAATAATATACTGAAACCCTGCAAACATTTCCTCAAAAACATTGCGCTTATCCAAATTGTGATAGCAGGAGTAAAAAGCGTAGTAAAATAAGTCAGGATTAGTAATGATAATAATCGGAGAACGTGAAGAACGCTTTTCTTCAGGAATACCTAGTTGTTCGGCAAACTCCATAGGGTTTCTCATTAACCTATAAAATCTTTCACCTTGTCGAAACAGCTTATTTTTTGGGTCGATTTCGCGTAAAAGTCTTGCATTTACTTCACAAACAATATGAGGTAAATTTGCTTGTTCGACAAATTCTTCTACATCTTTTTTATGCTGACGAATTAACTCATTAGTAGGAGCGATAAACAACGCATTGACATCTGGGTTATCAAGTAAGTGAAGCAAGGAAGCTATAGTTTTACCTGTTCCTGTCGGATAGGTATTGAGAAGCAAATCGTAAATCTTTTGTAACTTATAAGTTTTGATTTGATGCTCTAAAGGGTGTGGAATTATTTTTTGAATATTTTCTGATACTTCCGATAAATTAGCTAAAAGCTCATAATGAGGAGCTAATTGTATTGTGAGCGTTTTCATATCAGTGTTCCCGTAATTTTAGCTCGCTACTGAAGGTTGTAAAAAATCAACACCGAATTTCATATCAACTGGTAAGTACAAATCTTTGCTAAGCTTTAAAAAATTACCAGTTAAGATAGCATTGCGAATCAAAGGTACTGGATGAACATTATAAGTATCATAACTCATGACTTGCATTTCCTGTGGTAAATCTAGAGGATTAAGTAGATACCCAACTCTTTGATGTTGATGGCTAACTATCGTGGGATTCTGATGAAGAATAACATCTACTTTAGCCTTACTCATGAATTTACCTAAGCGAATATATCTGGGTAAAGATAAATCTTGAGTTGATATAACAAAAAATTCCATTACAGTCCCAATCCCCATCATTTTTATAAATCCTACTTGAGGGTAATTAGCTGCTTTCTCCTTCGTTTTTTTACTTGTTCGTCTATCAACCGCATACCAAACATTATTTTTAGAGTCATACTCTGAAGCATAACCATCTTGTCTTTGAAACAGACAGTTTTTACCCATTGCATACCAGTAACCATCTGGAACAGAATTAAATTGCGAAAACGAAAAGTTTGGTTCTTGTCCATCCGGAATTGTTGCGGGTGTGACGTAAATTCCTTTTTCATTTAATTGACTCAAATGTAGATAGTAATAAATCTCACCTGTGTTTTTGTAAGGAGATTGAGCCAAATTAAGCGCATAAGTTAAAGCATAATTGCCAATTAATGCTTCAGTTAAAAAAAGGTCATTAATTTCTCTGCTACTAAAAAAGGTATTCTCACATAAAGTTAATTTACATTGATAAATCCACATAAACTAAACTCCTATCTATACTCCAGTATATGAGTTAGCAAGACGCTGCAAAAATTCTGCTGGGTTGCGATAAACATTTCTGACTTCATTCATTAAAGAATTGTAATCATCATCAATCATAATTTCATATTGACCGATAATTTGATTTACCAGTTCTGTTGATGATTGTTTTACAGTATTTAACAAAATATCATCAGCTAAAGGAAAATCTAATTCCGTATCTTTATTATCACCAAGTAGGGAATCGTAAACTTGTTGTGTTAGCTCCAAAGTACTAAAAATCTCTGTATCACTAAAGATAACTTGGGCTAATGTATTTTTGATTTTACCAATACGAGATGAGACTGCACCATAGCGACTGCTACGCAAAATATTTCCCAAAACATAAAATAACTCATCAGCAGTAACATCCTTAAGAGTCTCTATATCAAGAAAATGAGTTTCAGGACGTACATATTCGCTTTCAAATAAGCTGGTTGATGCTGTTGCTTTTTCATCTCTAGAATCTCGCATTGTTCCAGTTTCATACAGTGCGTTAGATGTACGGACATCTGTAATCAGACTTGTTGATAAAATCGAAAAAGCATCTTCTGTAATCACACGAGATTTTTGCGCTCCAGACTGTCCAACCGCATAACCGTAAACATATCCGTCTACTGAGTTTGGATTAATTGCACCACTCTCTGTTAAGCAAGGTAAATTTTGCTTGCGTAAATCTTCTCTACCAGTTCGTCTTTCAACAGCTGTTTGCTTCCGTTTAGTAATAACCACTCGTCGAATCGGGTCTGTTTCACGCTTTTGAACTCCAGCGTTAACAAACTCACAACACAGGGGTTCTCCACTTCCTTCAGTACGGAAGATAGTTTCTGACTCTGTTTTACGAATCAAAATTAAGTTAACGTATTTACCTTGAGGATATTCATAGTAACGTTCAAGCAAAAATTTGGCGTATTTTTCGTCATTTAAAATACTCATGATTCTTCATCCTTTTTTTCATCTTCAGGTTTGATTTCATTTCTGACATAAAAAAGATAAGCTGCTTTTATGTCTTTTTCATCCACTGCTAAACGTGCTAATTTTCCTTGATATATACCGTAAAGTATTTTGTCAAAAAAAACAGTGACTAGTTCTTCTACGTTGCGACGTTTTTTAATACGTGTTTCCGCTCTCCAAGGATATTTGGGGTCTGCGGTTCTTTCCAAATAAGTAAATATCTCGGTGATGATAGCTGCTCTTAATGTCTCCAAATCTAATATTTGTTGTTGCCTTCTTAATTTATCAAAGATTTTATTAATTGGCATCATTAGAGAACTACGCACAAGATTTCTACCTTTAATTTTAGCTTGCCATCCTATTTTTGCTAACTCTTGAATTACTTCAGATGCTTTAGGTTTATCTGAACTCATAAATTACTCCTTACTGTCATAATTTGATTCATACATTCTTTTATTTGTCTTGTTAAATAAATGCAAGTGGATTCTTTATTTTTTTGCTTCATATCTGCTGCTTTTTTCTCAATTAAGCGGTCTAGCTCAAAAAATATTCTACTTTCTGAATGCGAAAAAGCTGTAGCCAAAGTGTAAATTTCTTCTAAATCACTTTTTTTCTTTTTATTTGGGTCTTTATTTCTAGGAATAATATGTAAAATTTCATGTATTTCACGTATTGCCAAAAGTGTTTGCCATAAAATATCTCCATTACCAATAGGTTCTTTCTTTGGTCTCGTTGAAAGCGTATTTCTTCAGAAGGAACTAATCCTCGCAAACCAGAAGGTACACCATCAAAAAAAACATCGACTTCACTATGCTCTGTTAAATTTAAAATTGGTATTGCTAGCTCGCTCAATAATACTTTTACACCAAAATGTTTATGAATCATTAAAGTATACTCAATTGCATTGAGATATTTTTCGGTTTTATTATTTCCGACAATAGATAAGGGTAAGGAAATTATATTACCAACAACTTCGGAATTATTAGGTACTAAAATTCCTTGAGCATTTTCATGTTTAATAGCTATTTGGTAATAATTTTCTTTTTTAAAAAACTCTAAAGTTTGTTTCAAAGAAATACTTACAGCCGAAACATCTATTTGCTTTAATTTCTGAAAAATACTTCTAAAGCTTTCGATAAATGGAGCTGTCATAAATGAGTATGGCATAACATGGAGATATAAAAACTTATCTCCTGCTGATTTATAATTTAATTTCTCGATAGTAAATTGTTGTTGAGCAATTGTGTCTATATGTCGTTTTGGCTCACTTTCTTTTCCTCCTGTTAACCTATTAGAAAATTGCTGTACCTTGATACCTTTGGGTACATAAACAGACTCCCATTTTTTAGTTTTCTCAGCGGAACTTGCATAACAGGACTGTTCATGATTATTTTGACAATAAGTAATTAGATGTTGGGAAAAATCACGAATTGCAAGTTCTCTCAAATCTGTCAAATCAAAGCTGATATTATTTACCACGTAAGAAGAAACAAAATTAATGTCACCTTTTGAAGATGTTGCTGATTGTAATTCTGGTTCTTCTGTTTTATCTCTAGGTAATAAAATGTTTACTTGCTCAATCACCCAATTCAACAATTCTTCATAATTTACAGGTAAATTTTTTGCTACTACATAGGCTAAGTAATATCTTTTGTCTAAAAATTTGTAATCTTTATTTTCGGGAATTTGTAATGCTTGATAAATATATAGCCAAGGGTCAGAACAACCTCCTTTCGCTTTAGCTAAAGATTTTTTACAATGGTCAGATAAAAATATATAAAATGTTCTCAATAATTCACCCAACCTCATCTCTTCTTGGCTATTGGGCATTATTCTATCTTGCTCAATTAAATCCTTGATTTCCAACTCCGAATTTTTAGCCTTAAGTTTTTTACGACAATCTTCTTCTTTATCACCTAATTTATATTGCTTACGTTGAATCAAAGTGTTGATATAATTAAAAATATTTAGATAAGATATATCAATATTAAAAATTTCTTTTTTAACTTTTATGCCTTGGCTACCATTTTCAATAAACTTACTCCATTCATCAGACTTAATTTGTGTTATTTTTTCTGCTACTAACTCACCTATCCTTAATAAGTCATTTTCAGATATTGTTAATTTGTCTTTGCTGACAGGTACTAAATAATGAGTTCCTTGTGGATATAAAAATATTGGTACAGCTTGAAAATTCTTAGATAAATACTCAGCTATTTGATTATGAATAATATTAGTTAAAATTCCTCTTTGCTCCGAAACTTTATGAGCAATAAAACAATACTGTTGCTTGGTAAAGCTATTAACATGTCCAAGAAAATCTTCTTTATGTTTGCGCTCTGAGTACCCTTGAGATAAATCAGCAACATCAGCAGCGCGAATAATCTTACATAGCTCTATAATTTTTCCCTTTCCCAACTGTGTTGAGTCAGAACGTCTATCTAAACTATCTCCCCTAACACTATTATGTCCTGAATGTCCGCGAATTATCTCTGTTATATCTTCAACGTAATCACGCCACTTTGGGAAAAAATCATCATATCCAACTTTTTCAATTTCTTTGATAACATTTTCTGTTGTTGCAATCTTACCATAGCTCGTATCAATACCACCATAGCTTTTATTTAAATCGTGAATACAAAAAGCAATAGTTAAAACTTTCAATTCCTCATCTGATAATTTCAGAATGCTTGTCAGTGAGTGAATCAAAAAAACACCAGATATCACATGATTGTAGAGAGACTGACCTTTATGTCCTCCCCACTGAATTATTCGTTGATACTGCTGAAGTCCTTTGTTTGCGACCTTTTCTATAAATTGAGTTAAAACTGGTAGTTCTTCAATCCCTAAAAATTGTAGGTAGTCAGACATACTTTTCACCTCTTGATGACCCTGATGGCTATTGAAAAAACAGAAGTATGAAAAAACGGAAGCATACTATTTTGCTCAGGAGATACCCAGCAATCACAATACTGCTCGCTTAAGGTATACGCTCAGTAAATGTAAATATTTTTGTACTAAATCAAGCTCTAGAAGCTTTATTACAGATACAATAGCTTTAAAGAGTCCAATCTGTCAATACTGTAATTACAAAAAGTTTGATGCCTAGGAAAAAAGACACAATTACACTGTCAATTCCCTCTGGAACAAAAGAAAAACTAGAAGAAATTGCCCGTAAACTCAGTATTTTTTGGGGAAAATCACCCAGTATTTCCGGTTTACTGGTGGCTATTTCCCAGGGAGAATACGAAGTAGATAAACCCTTCACACTTAACTCGACCCAAGTAGCAGCATTTCAGCAGGCTATAAGACTTTTAACAGATTCTGGATTTATCGAACAAGCACAAACCCTTTCCAGCCTTGTCTTAGAGCGAGGTCAGTTAGAAGCTCCTGTGCGTCAACTATTATTGCAACAAGTCAGCCAACCTGCGGAAGCATGGCGAATTTTGGTAGACCAACTCCGTCAAAACCAACAGCCATTTCACTTGTTATACGCAAACCCGCAAGGTCAAGAATTCGCATTTACAGTTCGTTATGCCGAAATCGCATTTGAAGAAAAACGCTTTTACTTAAATATTTGGTGCGATGAGACAGAGGACATCAAAAATACAGATTTTCCAGAACTAATACATAATCGCTGTTTGCGTCTCGATAGAATCAAAGGTGTTGTACCAACGAACGGACAATGGCGACAAGAAGGCTTAGACTACTTAGAAGTGTACTTACACTTTTTAAGAGGAATGATAAAAGCTTATGAAGCCAAACCAGACGATATCAGTAACGAAGAATTAGAAGGCTTGCGTAGAGTCGTGCGGCACGTGCATAACCCTTTTTGGTTAATTCGTGAAGTATTACGGTATGGACAAGACTGCGTGGTTGTATCACCCGACAGCGTGCGCTCCCTTGTCCGCAAAAACCTTAAGTCTTTATGCCAGCATTATGATTTAGAAATTTCTTCTGACAATATCAATTGATTAGACTACGCAGACCTAACCCCCCTTCCCTGCGAGGGAAGGGGGGAATAAAAAACTATATTTTTACTTTTCAATCCCTAATAGGGATTAATTAAAGTTTCAACTAGTATCTAAAGGGGCTATTCCTATATCTTTGGTGTTTCAATCCCTAATAGGGATTAATTAAAGTTTCAACATTATATGCAGCTTTAGACCAACTAAAGGAGGGAGTTTCAATCCCTAATAGGGATTAATTAAAGTTTCAACTTGATTAATGATATGATTTTCAACGTAAAATATACTGTTTCAATCCCTAATAGGGATTAATTAAAGTTTCAACCTAAAGGGAAAGCTTGGAAGACAGGATAGACACGTTTCAATCCCTAATAGGGATTAATTAAAGTTTCAACCTTGTACTGCGCTATTTGCTGTCCCACTTATATAGTTTCAATCCCTAATAGGGATTAATTAAAGTTTCAACACACAAGCTACATCGTGGCAAATAGGGGCAGGAACGTTTCAATCCCTAATAGGGATTAATTAAAGTTTCAACAATATTGTGAATCGGGATTGTCTCGATTCTTTTGTTTCAATCCCTAATAGGGATTAATTAAAGTTTCAACTTGACATTATCGCTTCTAATATCGATGTTTCCCGGGTTTCAATCCCTAATAGGGATTAATTAAAGTTTCAACAGGGGTAGGCATTACGCTAACAGCCGCCAGCTATGTTTCAATCCCTAATAGGGATTAATTAAAGTTTCAACATGTCCGAGTTGGGGCGTCCGATTGAGTGTGTTCGTTTCAATCCCTAATAGGGATTAATTAAAGTTTCAACATCGAGAATTCTTTTGCTAGGTGATGAGGTCGAAGTTTCAATCCCTAATAGGGATTAATTAAAGTTTCAACCAAAGTTGTAAACCTAGATTGCCCTCATTGTGGGTTTCAATCCCTAATAGGGATTAATTAAAGTTTCAACACTTTTATAGCCGTGTTTAATGGCTTCGATTTTGTTTCAATCCCTAATAGGGATTAATTAAAGTTTCAACATGGACACTGCGGCTACTTTTTTACAGAAAATTGGTGTTTCAATCCCTAATAGGGATTAATTAAAGTTTCAACGGGTTTTATAGAACAACTAAAATCAGCCATCAAATGTTTCAATCCCTAATAGGGATTAATTAAAGTTTCAACTTTAGGGGTTCAAGCTGCTGGTAATTCTAGACAAGTTTCAATCCCTAATAGGGATTAATTAAAGTTTCAACATCAATGCCATTGAAGCCTATACCATCCCTTGATGTTTCAATCCCTAATAGGGATTAATTAAAGTTTCAACCCTAAAACAAATTTTGTAAATGGTACCGTTGTGTTTCAATCCCTAATAGGGATTAATTAAAGTTTCAACCTTGCTTGATTTCTTGCAGTATAAAGCCTTTTGGTTTCAATCCCTAATAGGGATTAATTAAAGTTTCAACTCAGTAGCCATATTCTTGTCTCCTTTATTCTTATGTTTCAATCCCTAATAGGGATTAATTAAAGTTTCAACTTAGATTATTTCCCAGAAGTAGCCGCAAAGTTTGGTTTCAATCCCTAATAGGGATTAATTAAAGTTTCAACCAGACGAAGTTATTACGGGAATGGCTTTGGGTTGGGTTTCAATCCCTAATAGGGATTAATTAAAGTTTCAACGTAAATGAAATAGTTTTTAGTAATTTAGACGGGTTTCAATCCCTAATAGGGATTAATTAAAGTTTCAACCTGTTTGCCCTGGTTGGTTAGAAGAGAATATTAGTTTCAATCCCTAATAGGGATTAATTAAAGTTTCAACACTACACAAAAACTAGCTGGAGTACTTTTGTATGTTTCAATCCCTAATAGGGATTAATTAAAGTTTCAACATTTGATAAAATAGGTAAGATAGGTAAATCAAAAGTTTCAATCCCTAATAGGGATTAATTAAAGTTTCAACTTTCTGTTTTGTATGCTAGCTTTTACTATCTCTTGTTTCAATCCCTAATAGGGATTAATTAAAGTTTCAACGGAAGAACGGGGTATAAAGATAGCAAATATACTCTTGTTTCAATCCCTAATAGGGATTAATTAAAGTTTCAACCCTAATGTTCCTGCACTTGTAACTGGTGTACCGGAGTTTCAATCCCTAATAGGGATTAATTAAAGTTTCAACGTGAAAATCTCCGTAAGGCTCTTTACGAAAAAGAGGGTTTCAATCCCTAATAGGGATTAATTAAAGTTTCAACCCTGCTTAATAAAATAGCCGAGTGCAATTATATAAAGGTTTCAATCCCTAATAGGGATTAATTAAAGTTTCAACGGTTTGCTCTCAAACGTAATCACTATAAAGTTTTCAAGGTTCAGTTGCGGTAACTGAAAGTAATAATATCGTTTCAGACACCCAAGCGTCAAGTCCGCAAAAATTAAAATGACTGAAAGCCTTATATAATGAGGCTTTACAGAATTGCGGTAACCCAAATTAAACTTATTTCGCTGGAAATCAATCATAGCAAGAGTTTGAGCCTTGAAAATCAATTGACAATTTTTGACACCTATAGGTTACCGAAAGCATCAAGCAAAAAACAGCTTATTCCAACATCCACAATATCTGATATCTTGCATCTTACGTATAAACAACTAATAAAAAAACAGATAACTTGAAAATTGATACTCACTATAAAGAGCTATTCATAGTCCTCTTTAGAGGACTTTAGCTTTTAGACAGGGAATTTATTCCCTGGCTGTTGTGAAAAGGGGTGACCGCACTTAAGTGATAACAGTTACAATTGTGACATAGTTTGTTAGCGGTGCAACATGTCAGATATGGAAAAACCTCCGGTTTATGTAGTTCGTTTTCCGTAACTGTTGTATAAATCCTACATGTTAAAGACTTACACGAACTCTCCAAAATCTTGGGGTTCTTGACGGTTAAATAAATCAAGCCTTCTAGCAATTTTTGCGTAAGTCCTGTTTCTTTTAATATTTTATCAAAAAAAACCTAGTTATTAAAATTCTTAACTCCCTAAGATATTTTTCCTTCTCACAATGATGAATAGACTTTAAGAGGATGTTTGAAAAGTCGAAAAATAAGTAATGACGCAAAATTAAATATATATTGAGATTGCTTCGTTCCATCTCGTTCGAGTTCGCTGTTCCCGTCTGTTCCTGTGGTTCTTGGTTAACATTGATACTTTTCAAACACCCTCTAAACCGCCAACCATATAATATCCCCCTAACCACTTTTTAAGGCGGTCAGGGGGACAACAAGCTTTCGGTATATAGTTTCTGTATATTTGCTTAACCTATTCTAGACCAGCATTTTCGATTTGAATAGTGTTAAATATCACTCTTAAAAGTATTTTTATATATTTTTACCTCAACTTCATATTGCAACCCCAAGATTATATCAAAATAAGCTATACATAAGACAATGTAATGTTTACATATAAATTTATCGTAAATTCACGGATGATTTATTGATACTTAATGACTTTACCTTGAATAAAATGTCTTATATGTTATGTATGACAACACCCATTTACTTAAATATCAGCTAGAAAGCTATCAGTAAAGAATATGAAAATCACACTTCTCGCAGCCCTTACCTTGTTTGCTTGTATTGGCTTTACCCAACAAGCCAAAGCGCTTAATCAGCAGGACTTAGAACAATTAAAGACAGCACGGAACTGTGCCCGATGTGATTTAAGCGGTGCGGACTTATCTCAAATGAACCTAGCAGGGGTAAATTTACGGGAAGCCAATTTGAAAGGAGCCACTTTAAACCAAGCGAACCTAAGTGGAGCCGATTTAACAGGTGCTGACTTAGAAGCAGCGAGTTTGAATTCAGCAAATCTATCAGGTGCTTCCTTAACAGGAGCGATTTTGAAATCAGCATCCCTAGAAAACGCTGACTTGACTTTTGCAGGTCTCATCAGCGCAAATTTGGAAGCAGCAAACTTGAGAGGTGCGAGATTACGTTTAACCAACTTCCGAGCAGCAAACTTCCGTCTAACAACAATGCCAGACGGAGTAGTCACCTCCGATAAACCCTTTGGCTGGTCATTACAGCAAGGACAACCAGAGAGAACTCCACGGAAATAGGGAAAACAATTCGCAATTCACAATAAATCGGCAATTAGGCAATTATTTAGCTAATTGCGAGGTGGGGAATTGGGAATTGCGAATTGGGAGTTGAGGATGAGAACTACGAACTGCGAACTGCGAATTGTTTATTCCCCACTCCTTATCATTAAAATAAAGACTTTAAATTAAATAAGCCATGCTCAGCCGTATTCAAGAGTTAGCAGCAAAATTATCACCGCGTTTGATAGAAATCCGTCGTCACATTCACTCCCACCCTGAGTTAAGTGGACAGGAACACCAAACTTCTGCTTTTGTGGCTGGTGTTTTGTCTTCCAGTGGTTTACATGTCCAAGAGGGAGTTGGTCAAACTGGTGTTTTAGGTGAGTTAAAAGGCTCTGGGGAAGACGGTCGCATTTTGGCGATTCGTACTGATATGGACGCTTTACCAATTCATGAACGTACTGGTTTGGATTTTTCTTCTCGTTGTCAAGGAATAATGCACGCTTGTGGTCACGATGTCCATACAACAGTTGGCTTAGGTACAGCAATGGTGCTGTCAGAAATTGCCCAGGATTTACCAGGTAAAGTTCGATTTTTGTTTCAACCTGCCGAAGAAATTGCCCAAGGTGCAAGCTGGATGGTAGATGCAGGTGCAATGAAGGATGTTTCAGCTGTTTTAGGTGTTCATGTTTTCCCTTCTATTCCAGCTGGTTCCATTGGTTTGCGTTATGGTGCTTTAACTGCTGCGGCTGATGACTTAGAGATAATCATTATCGGTGAATCTGGACATGGTGCCCGTCCCCATGAGGCTATTGACGCTATTTGGATTGCTTCCCAAGTCATCACCACCCTACAACAAGCTATAAGCCGCACTCAAAATCCTTTAAGACCTGTGGTTTTAAGCATAGGACAAATTAATGGTGGTCGAGCACCAAATATAATTGCTGACCAAGTTCGTCTTTGTGGGACAGTGCGATCGCTTCATCCAGAAACGCGCACGAACTTACCAAACTGGATAGAGCAAATAGTTTCCAGTGTTTGTCAGTCTTATGGTGCAAAATACCAAGTTAATTATCGCCCAGGTGTACCGAGCGTACAAAACGATTACGGCTTAACTCAGATTTTTCAGTCAGCAGCAGAAGAAGCTTGGGGTAGCGACCGGGTGCAAGTTTTACCAGAACCATCTCTTGGTGCAGAGGATTTTTCCGTATATTTAGAACATGCACCAGGTTCGATGTTCCGTTTAGGAGTTGGCTTTAAAGACAGAAACATTAATTATCCCTTACACCATCCTCAGTTTGAAGTAGATGAGTCTGCAATTTTTACTGGAGTGGTAACTATGGCTTATAGCGCTTATAAATTCTGGTCAGCGAGTTAACAAAAGAACCCCACCCCCAACCCCCTCCCCGCACGCGGGGAGGGGGCTACGATAAATGTTGGATGTGCGGCAACGGGCAGTATACATACAAACTAAGCAAACTAAGCAAACTAAGCAAACTAAGCAAACTAAACAACACAAACAACTAAACACAGACAACTAAACACAGACAACTAAACACAACAAAAAACCATCAAAAATCGTAGCCCCCTCCCCGCGTGCGGGGAGGGGGTTGGGGGTGGGGTTTTCCATGTTGCGGGGAGGTGAGATTTATTGGGCTATCTTTGTAAATTTAACAGATATTCTAATTTTTTCCTTAGAATTGAGGTATTTACTAATACACACAATTACGTAAACAACAAATAAGATTGAGAAATATCAACTGTTGACATAGACCCCAGTAAATTAATATCTAGGGAATTCTACAAGTATTCTTACAAATATTGTTACAACATATCTTTATCAGGCACAGAAAAAGTACCCTTTATGGGTAATGTGGCACTTGACAAAAGATTGTCATTATGCATAATAGCTAATCACTAAAGGAGGATTACCATGCAAGGAAAAATGTGCTGGTTGTCGGTATCTGGTGGGGATGGGGAAAAAATATTGCATTTGCAAATGAATCCCCACGAACCGTGGCGTCCTTATACAGCGTTTCCGATGTTTGCAGCACCGGACCACGCAATGCCGGGAGGCTCCAAAGGTTTAGCAACGTATCAAAAATTATCCAAAGCTGGTTGGGCTTTAATACCAACAGCACAAGGGAGAAGTTATTGATGGGTAATGGGTAATGGGTAATGGGTAATGGGTAATTGGTAATTGGTAATTGGTAATTGGTAATTGGTAATTGGTAATTGGTAATTGGTAATGGGTAATTGCGAATTGCTAAAATCCTCTTGCTGCACCTTCTCCTCGTGGGTCTGCTGCACCTTCGAGGGTGTTATCGGGTGTAACCAGAATTGCGTTGATATTGCCCCAAGGTTCAGTTTCTTTAATATTGTGCCCACGACGACGTAATTCTGCGAGGGTCATCGCATCTAAAGCAAATTTATCTACTCGCAACTGGTCAGGAAGCCATTGATGATGAATGCGTGGTGCGCTCACAGCCGTGCCAACATTCATATTATATTGCAACACATTAAGGATAACTTGCAGCACTTGAGTAATAATAGTACTACCACCAGGCGCTCCGACAACCATCCGCAAGCGTCCATTTTCTGTAACAATTGTAGGGGTCATACTGGAAAGAGGAGTCTTGCGAGGAGCAATTGCATTTGCTTCATTACCCACCAAACCAAAGGCATTAGGAACTCCAGGTGCAATAGCAAAATCATCCATCTCGTTGTTTAATACGATACCTGTACCTGCTGCGACAACCCCTGCTCCAAAGCCCAAATTGACCGTAAAAGTGAGACTAACCGCATTACGTTGTGCGTCAATAACATTCAAATGGCTAGTTTCAGTAGACTCATAAGATTTTAAGACAGAAGAATTAAATTTCTCCCCTTCCCTAAGAGGGAACGGGGTTAGGGGGGTTAGGTCACCTGGCTTAACTTCAGATGATGCCTTAGCTCTGTCCATCGTTATTTGCTGACGTCGTAATTTTGCATATTCAGGACTAATTAATTGAGCTACAGGCACTTTAACAAAATCAGGGTCACCTAAATATTGCGAACGGTCAGCATAAGCAATCTTCATCGCTTCCACCATTAAATGCAACGCATCTGGGTTGTGCCATCCCAAAGATTTAAAATTAATATCAGAAATAATATTTAAAATTTGCAACAGATGAACACCTCCCGATGATGGTGGTGGCATTGAGCAAATCTTAGTAGGGGAGCTATTAGCTGTAGAACTATTAACTTGAACAAAATTTCCACAAACAGGATTTCTCCAAATTGGTTTATAAGTCTTCAAATCTTGTAAAGTAATTAAACCGCCATTTTTCGCCATATCGTCAGCAATAGCACGAGCGATACTTCCGGTATAGAAATTCTCAGGATTTTGGGCAACTAATGTTAATGTTCGTGCTAAATCTCGTTGCACTAATTTTTCCCCAGGTTGATAAAATTCTCCATTACGAGTAAAAATTTCCCTAGCAGCAGGATTGCTAAGTATAGTCTTTTTGCGACTATTAAAAGCTTGTAGAGAACGATAAGTGACCACAGGACTGAGAATAAAACCATCTTTTGCCAACGTAATCGCGGGTTTAATCACTTCTTGCCAAGAAAGTTTACCGTAACGTCGATGCACTTCATACAATCCCGCTACTGTTCCTGGAGTTGCAGCAGCTAAATGACCATCAACACTAGCATTTGGACGTACCTTACCATTAGCATCCAAATACATATTTTTCGTAGCTTTTAAAGGAGCGCGTTCACGAAAATCTAAAGCTCTGATTTCTTTAGTTTGTGCTTGATGTAACAGTAAAAATCCACCTCCACCAATCCCAGCAGAAAAAGGCTCGACAACAGAAATAGCAAAGGTTGTCGCAACAGCAGCATCAACAGCATTACCACCTTTACTTAAAATTTCTAATCCAGCATCAGAAGCAAGGGGGTTAGCTGAAACCACCATTCCATTTTTGGTTTTTAAAGGAGAAACAAAATAAGCTAATACGCTTTGGTTGGGGAAAATAACATAGAGGGAAATAACCGCAATAAGTTTTACTCGTAATTTGTAGAAAATACCCATAATAGACCTAACCCCCCTACCCCCTTCCCTAGGAGGGAAGGGGGAAATAAAATACTAGAAATTATTTATTAGTAAAATCGTCAACAATCAACAGTCAACCGTCAACAGTCAAACCCTTAGCTTTGCGGAACTCGCGGACAACATCGTTAATATCTTGCAACTCCCCTTCCACTAAGTAGTTTAATTGTCGCATCTCTGAGGCAGTAATTTTTCCGCTAAGTTGTGAAATTGCTTTTTTTAATTGAGGATGTTTTTGTAAAGTTTCTTGACGCATAATCGGTACAGCTTCGTAAGGTGGAAAATATTGTTTATCATCTTTCAACACCACCAAACCCAACCGTGAAATTTGTCCATCAGTGGAATTTCCTGCCACCATATCCACAAGACCTTGAGTTAGTGCGCGATAAATTAAATCTAAACTCATTACTGTAGGGGTATCTCGAAATTTTAACCCGTAAGTTTTAGCTAAACCAGGAAAACCATCAGCACGTTCCATAAATTCATAACCAAATCCCCCACGTAACTGAGGAGTATATTTAGCCGATTCCGAAAGCGTTTTAATATTATATTTTTTAGCATCATCACCACGAATAATTATCGCGAAGGTATTTTCAAACCCTAAAGAAGGCATAACATCTAATTTAAACTGCTGAGCGTAAGCTTGCTTTAATTTTTGAAAAACTACTTTAGGGTCACTAATAGGTTTTTCTTTTAAAATTGCAGTAAAGGCAGTTCCACTATACTCAATATAAGCATCAATTTGACCAGCAATAATTGCGTTATGACAAACAAATGAACCACCCAAACGAGGTTTACGTTGTACTTTTAAATCAGTTGTATCCTCAATTTGCTGAGCTAACAATTCACCTAAAATATCTTGCTCCGTAAAATCTTTGGAAGCGACCACAATATCACTAGCACTACCACTTGTACCAGTATTATTATAATTACAACTAGTAACGACAATAACTAAGAAAAAGCCTAATAATAGAAAGCTCCAAAATCTCTTCATACAAATCAATTTTGAATTATTTTGAATTTTCAATTGATAATCTTCTTTCCATCCAACCAATTCCTAAGTCAGCTAATAAAGCAATCGCAGCAGAAGGAACAGCACCCGCTAAAATTAACTGATTATTTACCACAGCAATCCCTCTAAAAATAAACACACCCAAACCTCCAGCGCCAATAGCAGCACCAATAGTTGCAATCCCAATAGCGATAACTGTTGCGACTCTCACTCCTGCTAAAATAACACCTATAGCCAAAGGAATTTCAACTTGTAGCAACAATTCTTTATCAGTCATTCCCATACCTTTGCCAGCTTCAATTATAGCTGAGTCTACACCAGTAATCCCTGTATAAGTATTACGAATTATAGGCAATAAGGAATATAATGTAAGAGCAACAATAGCGGGAACTGGTCCAATTCCACCAATTATTGGTATGGGAATAAGCAAACCAAATAATGCTAAACTGGGAATAGTTTGTAAAATATTGGCAATACCTAAAATTGGTTGACGTAGATTTTTTTGGCGGGTAATTAAAATACCTAATGGAATACCTATAGCGATGGCAATACTTATAGCAACTGAAACTAAAAATAAATGTTCTCCACTACGTTGTAGAATTTCTGATGCGTATTTAACTAAAAAAAATTCGTTTAGTTGCATGGTTATTGAAGGAAGAACGAAGAACATAAAATAAGCATGGTCAATTTGGTGGTTTCAAACATTGCAAAAAAGCTTGCGCTTCGGGATGTTGAGATTTAATAAACTCGTTAGGAGTACCCAAAACTACTAGTTCCCCTCCATGCATTAATCCAATTCGCGATGCTAATGCAAAGGCTTCTTGAATATCATGGGTGACAAAGACGACGGTTTTGCCTAATTCTTGCTGCAATCGCTTGAATTCCTGCTGTAATTCTAATCTAGTAATTGGGTCTAAAGCACCAAAAGGCTCATCCATTAATAATACAGGAGGGTCTGCGGCTAATGCTCTTGCAACACCTACTCTCTGTCTTTGTCCACCAGAAAGTTCGTGAGGATATCTGGAAGCGAATTTTCCTGGGTCTAAACCGACTAAATTTAATAGTTCGTGAACGCGGGTTTTAATTTGTTTTGGCTTCCAAGCTTCTAGGGATGGAACTAAACCGACATTTTTTTCTATGGAAAAATGCGGAAATAGCCCAGTTTCCTGAATTACATAACCTATTTTTCGTCGGAGTTTAATTTCATCCCATTGAATTGTCGATATATTTTCAAATAAGACTTCACCTTGGGTTGGTGTAAATAGACGGTTTATCAATTTCATGGTTGTGGTTTTACCACTTCCACTACGTCCCAATAATATTAAAGCTTCACCTCGGTTAATACTGAAGTTGAGGTTGGATACTAAAGGACGGTTGTTGCGAGTAAAAGTGACATGGTGAAAAGCTATTGCCGTGGAATTATTTTGCGACATAGGTTTGTAGTTGGGTTTCAGCCCTTACTAATTATATCCGTTTAGAATCTCCCTTTTTTAAAGGCTACCCTGTACACACATCTGTCATTGCGTTCACGGTAGTTCTTAAAGGGGGGAGAAGTCAATATACACAATATGGAGACGTTACATGTAACATCTCTACATTATTTTTTGTTTATTAGCTAGCCTAGAATTGCTAATTATAATGGTATGGGCATATTTTTATTGATAATTATGGTATTTGCATAATTTGTTTTTAACTGCTTGAATAATTGTCTTGTAGTTCCCTAGCAAAATTATAGGAGTAATAAGCGCGAATATTTATGGAGATAGCCAAACTGAAGGGATTGAGCGGACAGGAAGTCAAGGCTCGGCAAATGGCAGGTCAAAGCAATAATGCTAAATTGCCAAGCAGCCGCTCCTACTTACAAATTTTACAAGAAAATCTCTTAACTTTCGTCAACGCGGTTTTTTTCGCAATTAGTGGTGTTTTTCTACTACTACGACGACCCTCCGACGCTGTTTTTGTCGCAGTGATAATTTTCAGCGGGGTCGTCATTGGTATTTGCCAAGAAATTTGGGCTAAGCGAAAACTAGATAAAATAGCTTTATTAACTCGTCCTTTAGCGACAGTTATTAGAGATGACAAAGAGTATACTATTGACCCAATGGAAATAGTTTTAGGAGATATTTTATTGTTGCGTCCAGGTGAGCAAATATTAGTAGATGGAGAAATAGTTGATGAGGGAAAAATTGAAGTAGACGAATCACTTTTGACAGGTGAATCCGACTTAATACCAAAAACAGCAGGTAAACCAGTTTATTCTGGGAGTTTTTGTGTAAGTGGTAGCGCTTGCTATGAAGCACAAAAAGTAGGTACAGAAACTGTAGCGTACCAGCTTATGGCTGGTGCAAGGGAATTTCGTCAGATTTATACCCCACTTCAACAAGAAATAAATTTAATTATTAGAATACTTTTACTTCTAGCTTGTTTCTTATGGATTTTGGTTGCAATTAGCTTTGTTCTCCGTACCCAATCATTAAATGAAATAGTTCAGAGAGCCGCAGTAATCGCAGGTTTAATTCCGGCTGGATTATTAATAGCAATTACCCTTGGCTATGTCATGGGCGCTGTAAGAATGCTAGGAGAAAATGTATTAATTCAACAGACAAATGCTGTCGAGTCATTGAGCAATGTTGATGTTTTATGTTTAGATAAAACTGGAACACTAACAAGTAACCAAATTAATTTACAAGCCCTTTACCCAATAGGTATTTCCCCAGAATATCTACGCTCTTTAGCAGGAGATTACGCAGCGAGTACAAAATCTGGAAATCGCACCACCGAAGCAATTCTCAACGGTTGTTCTGGCTATACAAAACCTCTGAAAACCGAAGTGGCTTTTTCTAGCGAACGCAAATGGAGCTTAATAGTCTTTGATGACCCAGAAAAAAAAGGTACTTATGTACTTGGTGCGCCAGAAATGCTTTTATCACATGCACCATTGGATGAGGCTGCAAAAAATTATATTCTAGAGCAAACTCAACAAGGGTTGCGAGTACTTTTATTTGCTCACAGTCCAAATGCCATATATTTACAGCCAGATGATTCACCTCAGCTACCAGCAAATCTTACCGCAATTGGCATACTGACTTTTACCGACCAGTTGCGGAAAGGAGCCAAAGAAACACTACAAGGTTTTGCTAAAGCCGGAATAGCAGTTAAAATTATTTCCGGGGATAATCCACAAGCCGTAGCGGCTATTGCTTTACAAGCAGGATTTTCTGACGAAGTTAAAGTTATCTCCGGTGTTGAATTAGGAGAAATGGATGATGCCCAATTTGCTCAAGCTGCAAATAATTGTAACGTTTTTGGACGCATCACACCTCAACAAAAAGCCAAAATAGTCAAAAGTCTAAGGGAAGCAGGACATTATGTAGCAATGACCGGAGACGGAGTGAATGATGTTCTATCCCTAAAAATCGCAAATTTGGGAATTGCGATGGAAAGTGGTAGCAAGGCAACAAGAGGTATTGCCGATATAGTTTTACTCAAAGACTCCTTTGAAGCATTACCCCATATATTTTTAGAAGGACAAAGAATTAGAAATGGCATCTTGGATGTTATGAAACTATTTATGGTGCGAATTTGTTGTGTCACCCTACTAATTTTTGCCACAGCAATTGTCACCGATAGTTTTCCATTAATGAACAAACATAGTGCAGTTGTCACCCTTATTGGTGTTGGTATTCCCACAATGTTCATTCCTGTTTGGGCACAACCAGGAGAACAATCAAAACGAAGTATGGTGCGCTCAATTCTAAATTTTGTAATACCTACAAGTTTGACAATAACTTTAGTTGCTCTAGTCGTTTACCTTTTCTACTTAGTTAGTGCGATTCTTGATTTACCACCAACGGCCGAAATTTCTCAAGTTAATTATGACATCCCTCGCACAGCACTAGTAACAATTTTAGTATTTTGCGAATTATTAGCAATTCCCTTCTTAAAACCACCGACTACAGCATGGGTTGCCAGCGAACCTTTGAGTGGTGATTGGCGCTATACTATCGTCGCAGGGTTACTAATTATTGTTTATTTACTAATATTATATGTTCCTCCAGTGCGGCAATTTTTCGAGTTATCACCAATATCACCAATTAATTGTTTGTGGTTGGGATTAGTCGCTTTAGAGTGGACTTTAATTGTGCGTTTAATTTGGAGAACGCGATTTTTAGACCGTTTTTTAGGAGTGGATTTAGAATAATTGGCAAATAATCACATGAATAAAGCTATCACATCAAGCATCATATCCAAAAAGCCCAAGCATAAAGTCACCTTACTAGAAATAATTGCAGTCTTTCTAGGTGCAATTATTTTACTTATACTTGGTGTCAGCGGGCTAGCTCTAAAGTTTTTTAATAATGCTTTAGAGCCAGACAGAGCCGAAGCCATAGCTAGTAAAATTGTTAGCTATAAATTTCCTAGCCGTTCCCAAGGTGCTCTGGGTTTAAATACGGCTGGGGCAAAAGTCGCAATCATTACTAGTGGTGGAAACAACCCAGATATTCGACTTTTAGTTGCGAAAGTTGTAATTGACTCGCAACCAGAAGAAGGTAATGAAGTTGAACAAATTCTTGATGGTGCTTTTCTGGGAGACAAAGATAATTTTCAAATTACCACTTCTAACTCAAAATCTAAACAATTTTGTGGTGTACCGACTAATGTCACAATCGATGAAGGAATAACAAAAGCCCCAAACGATTCCCAAGGTAGTTTAACTATTAGTTATAAAACTAGCGTGGTGATTCGTAATAATCGCTACTTTGTGCTTATTTTGGCTCAAGGTGAAAATGCTCCGAAAAAGGCAGAAAATGTTTTTAACTCACTCAAATGTAAGCTTCCTGAAGTTATGGCAATTCTCAAATAAATTTTGCATTAATAGTTACTAAATGATAAAAAATTGCGTCAATGTAGAGACGCGATTAATCGCGTCTTTACAATCTGGGTTATCACGAATAAACGAAGGCATTTTGTAGGAGGCATCTATGCTGAAGGCGTACCAGTAAAGGAAAACTGCGTTTACAGATGGGGTTATGCCTTCGGCACGCTTATAGAACAGACCCCAACACCAACGTTGACACCGTGCATCCCGTGGGGTTTTATACCCTGTTGGCTCCGGGCAGACGAAACAGAGGGTATTACTTATTACCTTACATACTTATTCCTTCCTTCTGCTAAATGCAAAATGCCCTCTGCCTTCCCCGGATAATTTAGGAATATCAACCAATTCTTAGTACGTAAAATAATCATTATTATGAATATTTCTAATCACCTTGGATGCTGATGCTGAAAGTTTATCAAAATGTTATTCAAACAGTTCATCCGTACAGCTTGTTTTTACTAACCAGAATAAACTTTTGTCGCTTTCTCCTCTACATCGTCTACTTACGCTCTGCTTGTACTTCATGAATTGTACTATATCAAACACGACTAGTATATTAAGTATTTATACTTTGAAATAGTACTACTTTTAATGGAGTGAAACCCGCCCTAAACATCCTTAATATCTGGGTTTAAGCGATTTATAATAAAAGGAGATTAAGCAATAGTTGTATTAATTTAATATGAAAATTCAGTCACAGGTACTAGTACATTTAGGATTTGGCAAGTACGTGCGCTCCGACCAAGTTACAGCGGTGATACCAATTGAAGAAGAACGCGGACCAGGACGCCGAACTTTTGTTCACTTGCAAGCTCAAAGTGACCCAATTATTGCCTCACGAGCTGAAGATACTATTGTACGCGATTTAGTACAGGAACCACGCGAAGTAACCCAATCGCGTCAGCAGCAAGAGATTCTTCAAGACTTATTAGTAGATTTAACCAATGTTAACTCTACTGTACGTCGTATTAGTCGTGATGAAGGTGGTTTCGATATTGAGCGATTTGAACGACGCATCCGCGAAGTGTTGGAAAATTAATCACTAATTCCCATTTCAGTTAAAAGTTAAAGCAAGCGAACCTTACAACAGAAACCCAAAGATATTTTTCGTCCCAATATAAAAAACCTCACCCCCAACCCCGAACCGTGTGCGGTCGGTCGGTAGTGTTGGGGGTGGGGTTTGCTTAGCTGGGACTAATGATACTGTGGGGGTTTTATTTTGTGTTTCAAAAATTTGCCTTATATTATATTACTAATTTCACTTGGTTTTCAAGAGTACAGAAAGAATCAGTGGTGTTACATAAGTAATTACACTTAAACCAGTAAAATTACGGTTGTGGAAAACTCGGATAACTTCCGAAAATAGATATTAAGAAAATAAAACATCGCATAATAGTTTTTTTTAAATATTTATGTCATCCACAACTAATCGCTCATCTTGCTTAGGTAATCATGCAATTGTTATTGGTGGTAGCGTCGCAGGTTTATTAGCAGGCCGTGTATTGGCTGATTATTTTGAGCGGGTAACAATTATTGAACGTCATAGCTTTCCAGAAAAAGTAGCTCCTTGTAAGGGAGTACCACAGTCACATCATATTCATTCTTTGATGTTACGCGGGCGCATGATTTTAGAAGAAATGTTTCCCGGGCTGGATAAGGAATTAATGACTGCTGGTGCCCCCTTATTTGATATGGGTTCACAAATGGGTTGGTTGAATCGCAATGGTTGGGGAGTTAAGTTTGATTCTGGTATGAATATACTATCATTTAGTCGAAGTTTACTTGATTGGAATATTCGTCAGCGTTTGAAGGCTTTTACTAACATCAACTTTTTGCAAGGGTGTAATGTCACAGGTTTGCTAGCAAATTCTCAAGGTAATGGTGTTGTAGGTGTAGCGGTAAGCATCAGTTCCGAGTCAGGTAAAACTGGTACCCAGCAGAAATTGTTTGCCGAACTGGTAGTTGATGCTTCAGGACGTAGTTCTAAAGCACCCAAGTGGTTGAAATCTTTAGGATATGAAGCTCCCCCAGAAAAAGTTGTAAATGCATTTGTTGGTTACGCAACTCGTATTTACGAATGTCCCCCTGGATTTGAGGCAGATTGGAAAGCACAATACGTACAAGCAGCACCACCACATCGCATTCGCAGTGGTGCCTTATTTCCTATCGAAGGTAATCGTTGGATAGTAACCGCAATAGGTGGAGACCGCGATTATGCCCCTACAGATGAGTCTGGTTATTTAGAGTTTCTTCGCAGCCTCGACAGCCAAATCATTTACAATGCAGTTAAAAACGCAAAGCCTCTATCAGCGATTCATAGTTTCCGAGGAACCGAAAATCGTCTGCGTGAATACGAAAAAATGTCTCGGCAACCTGAAGGATTTGTGGCTTTGGGTGACTCTGTTTGTGCTTTAAATCCTATATATGGTCAGGGTATGACCATTACAGCTTTGGGAACAAAAACTCTTGAAGAATGCTTGCAAGAACAATGTAATGTAAATCCCCAAAATATTACAGGTGTAGCACAACGTTTTCAGATGCAATTGAGTAAAGTTAATATCATTCCTTGGTCTTTCACAATTAGTCAAGACGCACGCTTTTCCTGTATCCAAGATAAATCTAAAAATTTTGCAGAAAAAGCGATGGACTGGTACATGGATGAAGTTATAAATTTAACTGGGAAAAACCCACAAGTTCGATTGGCTTTATTTGAGGTGATGCATATGCTTAAGACTCCGGAAGTACTATTTCAGCGGAGTATTTTTGTTAAAGTTATTCAAGAAATACTAAATCCCTCATCTTTTTTCCAAACAATGTTTTCACCAAAAGAAAGCAAATTAGACATCTCTGTCCAATAATCATGATGTAGAGACGTTACACGTAACGTTTCTAATGTTTATATTTTGACGGTTTGCAGGTTATAGATGTAAATTAATTGATAAGGAATCTTTACACTTTGTAACTAGACTCATGACTTATCGTCAATTCTTAGCTGGTTTTATATTGGCTATTGCTCTATTTTTCTTCCCTCTCTCAGCACAGGCTGCGAGTTCCTCTGGTGTAACTGGTTCTGTAGTTCGGGAAAGTTTCCAGGGTAAGGATTTTTCCGGTCAAAAATTAGTGGGAACTGAGTACACCAGTGTCCACATGGAGAATGCTAACTTTAGCGATGCAGACTTACGAGGTGGAGTATTTAATGGTGTAGCTTTAGAAGGCGCAAATCTGCATGGGGTAAACTTTACTGAGGGTATTGCCTATTTATCGGACTTAAGAAGTGTAGATTTAAGTGATGCGATTTTGACTGATGCGATGATGTTACGTTCCGTTTTTGATAATGCGAACGTTACTGGTGCGGATTTTACTAATGCCGTTTTGGACAAACCGCAAGTGAAAAAACTCTGTGTTAATGCTAGTGGGGTTAATTCTAAGACAGGGGTATCTACCCGTGAGTCTTTAGGTTGTAGATAACATAACCACTAATTACTAATTAAACCTACACCTTGCTAGTTAGCGATTGGTGTAGGTTTTTCGCGAAAAGTTATTTACTTACTGTGAAGTAGTTTAATAGCGACGTCCTCCGTATCCTCCACCGCTATTATTTCCCCGTCTACCACCACCTCCTCCTCCAAAGGAACCGGAATCTGGTTTAGGCTTCGCTTTGTTAACTTTTAAACTACGACCCATCCATTCCGCATTATCTAAAGCTTCAATCGCGGCTGCTTCCTCGGTGTCTGTTCCCATTTCCACAAATGCAAAACCCCTCACCCGACCGGTTTCTCGGTCTACAGGCAATTTAACGCTTTTAACCGTTCCGTACTCACCAAAGACGTGCCTGAGGTCGTCTTCTTCTACTTCATATGATAAATTGCCGACGTAAATTGACATAGAATATCTTCAAAAATCACAAGTTTCAGAAATTTAGATTCGGGGAGAGGTCTGTAATATATTTATACTATAAACGCAAACAAACTACGCAACCGAATTTAATCTTCCATAGATACCCTAGCACAAGTTGAACAGTTCTGTTTAATCGCAAGATACCACAAAATACAGCGGTAAGTCATAAAATTCCTACCGTTTTAAAGACAGCACTATAGGGAATGAGGTTTTAAATAGACTGCAAGCAGTTTTTTGGTTGACACTGTACACAGTTCGCCGTAATCCCCATTCTATATCGAAATATGGACACAAAATTTTTATTTTTATTAATAGTTTTCCAATCCCCACTCCCCACTCCCCACTCCCCATTCCCCACTCCAATCAAGCTAAAGCATCAATAAAACCTACCATCAAAGTTTCTGAAGGGTTGGCAGAATCTGTACAAATAACAACTAATTCTTTTTGTGGGTCATAGCTATCAATCAGCTCTAAAACTTGCTGCTGCTGTATAAATTTTTCTCTTTTCCAGTAAAAATAACTAACTGTAGCTTCACCGATTTCCAGACCTTTTTGTGCATAATCCTGCAATTTTTGGCGATACTCCGTCAAATCTATTTGAACGCAGCCCCTACCATCTTCTTTATACCCTTCAATCGCTAACTTGCTCGTTTCTTGCAGAATTGTTTCTCCATTTTGTTCGACGATTGCTTGTAAATCAGAAAACAATTCTTCGTATTCTTTTTGCGACATATTAAAGTAAATATATTGAGATAACTATAATAAATTAGCACATCTACTTCAGTACAAATGATACATTGGAACCAAAACTCAATTTCCAATTGACTAACATTTCAATATATGTCACAATCTTAAGAAATGTTAAAGTAAGACAAATAGCTTACATTTTAGGAAAAATTACAAAAGCTCACAAAAGACCACTGTATGTAACTTTTATTATCTTTGTTTAGATACCATTTTGTTGGATTTGTTAGCGACTGACCACGATAACCCAATTCATATCCCTGGCTCAATCCAGCCTCATGGTGTACTACTTGCCCTCAGTGTTCATCTGCAAATTGTGCAAGTTAGTAATAATACCAGGGAATACTTAGGCAAGCGACCTCAACAATTACTAAGTAAACCTCTTAGTTATTTGTTTAACGTTGAGCAACTTGAAGCTATTCAGCAATGTTTGAAAGAAGATTTTGGTGGTGTTAATTACCTTCATTTGTCCCTCAGTACATTAGAAGGTGAGCGATATTTTGACGCTTTTCTACATCGAACATCAGATACAGTAATCCTTGAGCTAGAACTCACAGACTCCCCATCTCCTGAGAGTTTTTCCAGTATTCATGCTTTAACTAAAGGGGCGATCGCAAAATTTAAGCGAGCATCTGACCTGAAAGAATTTTTGCAACTCGCAGCATTGTGCCTCAGAAAAATAACAGAATTTGACCATGTGATGGTCTACCAGTTCGACCATGACCAAGCAGGAGAAGTAATTGCGGAAGCAAAAAGGGAAGATTTACCATCCTATTTGGGACTACGCTTTCCGAATTTGGATATTCCGGAACCAGCTAGGGAGTTATACAAACGCTCATCACTTCGGTTTATCCCCAATTTTGCCGTTGAACCTGTAGAATTGCTTCCAGTAGAAAATCCCATAACACATGAACCCTTAGATTTAAGCCTGTCGGTACTTAGAAGCTTTGGCTCTTGCTGTGCAGAATATCATCAAAACATGGATACTACTGGTCTTTTGGTGATTTCCCTTATGAAAGATAGTAAACTATGGGGATTAATTTCCTTTCACCATAAGACTCCTAAGTATGTCCCTTACAAAATACGAGCAAGTTGCGAATTTTTGGGAGAAATTATCTCTTTAGAGTTAGCAAATAAAGTGATTCAAGAAAAAGCAGACTATAAAACTAAGCTTGAGTCACTGCGTTCAGAAGTAATGGAATCTATTTCTCAACAAGAAGATTTGGTAGACGCATTAGTACAACCAGAAACCCGCTTACTAGAACTTGTGGGAGCTTCCGGAGTTGCGGTCTGTCTAAACGATGATATTACTCTACGGGGAAAAACACCAAATGTTCAAGATGTACGCTCACTAATTGCATGGGTAGAATCTCAGGGAATCGGTAATTTATTTTATACTGATTGCTTAGCAAAGCTTTATCCCGAAGCATTTGCATATAAAAATACAGCCAGTGGCTTATTATTGTTACAGATTTCGCGAATTCGCCAATATTATATTCTTTGGTTTCGTCCCGAAGTCATCCAAACGATAAACTGGGCAGGTAACCCACAGGAAACTATCCTATTACAAGAAGAAGGTCGCATCAGATTTTCTCCGCGAAAATCCTTTGAAAAATGGCAAGAAATTGTCCAATTAACCTCTGAACCTTGGAAAGATAGTGAATTAGACAGCGCACTTAGTATAAGAAGTGCAATTATTGGTATTGTCCTTAAAAAAGCAGAAGAGCTAGCCAAAATCAACCTAGAGTTAGAGCGCAGTAATCAAGAATTAGCCTCCTTTGCCTACGCAGCTTCTCACGACCTTAAGGAACCTTTGAGAGGTATTTATAACTTCTCAACTATATTACAAGAAGATTACGCCAGTGTTCTAGATGACGAAGGTTTAGAGTATATAGAAACCGTATTATCTTTATCGGTACGGATGGAGAACTTAATTAATGCTTTGTTACGACTGTCGCAACTAGGACAAGCTCAGCTACAAATGCAAACGACTAACTTAAACGAATTACTCCAAGAAGTAATAGATGTCTTTCATGCTAGTCGTCAGCAAAATTTACTCGATATTCGTGTTCCCAGAACTTTTCCAACGATTGAGTGTGACCAAGTTTTACTTAACGAGGTCTTCAGTAATCTGATAGCCAACGCTTTTAAATATAATGATAAACCAGAACCGTGGGTTGAAATTGGTTACCTAAATATCAACGAACAGCAAGAAATAGGGCTAATACCAAAAGAGCAAACTTTAGCACCGCTTGTTTTTTATGTACGGGATAATGGCATCGGTATCCAGGAGCATCACCACAAAGCCATCTTCAAAATATTTAAACGTCTTCATTCTCAGGAAAAATACGGTGGTGGTGCTGGTGCAGGGTTAGCTATTGCACGCAAAATCGTTGAACGTCACGGAGGAAAAATCTGGGTCGAATCAACCTTTGGTGTTGGTTCAACATTTTATTTTATGCTGAGTGTTGACTGTTGAGCGTCAACCGTCAACCACCAGCAAATTAAATCTTTGTTAGCTTCTCATTAAATTAGCGATGAGTTATTTTAATATAGTTTACATATATGTGTAGTTTAATTACGAAATTTTAAGAAAAATTATGACGGCGAAAGTGAATGATGTCCTGCTCGTTGTTGAAGACAGTAATGAGGATTTCAAAATATTACAACGCTTAATGCGACAGATGTCTGTCCAAAATCCCATATACAGATGCACTAGCGGAGATGAGGTGTTAGAATATCTGAACCAAGACGTTTCTAATTGCAAACCCGATGCACCGTCAAAACCATCTGTAATTTTGTTAGACCTCAATTTACCAGGTATTGACGGTCGGGAAATTTTAGAAATGCTTAAGCAAGACAGCAGTTACCAAGAAATACCTGTTGTTGTTTTTACTACATCATCTAACCCCGGTGATATTGAATCATGCTACAAAAAAGGCGCAAATGGTTATCTAATTAAGCCAATGGATGCTAAAGAACTTCAAAAAACCGTCCAGGCATTTGTAAGCTACTGGTTGGAAGTTAACATTCCACCGACCCCCAGGTAAAAGATTCTAATATTGCCTACTAAATATATTATTTTCAAGGAAATATTACGTTTTCTTTAGATTCTTTTTATATTTTTACAAAAGTGTGACAAAGTTAAAAAAGAAGCGTTAATAACTTCTCCCCCATGCTTTTATGCCGAATGCCTGGAAGCTACTTATCATAGATGATTGTGCGGCAGATAGAAAAATCTATCGTCGATATCTTTTGAATGACCCTCACCAGTCTTATCAAATTTTAGAGATAGACTCTGGAGAGGAGGCACTAGCCTTGTGTCTGGAAATACACTTTGATGCGATTTTACTGGATTTTTGCTTGCCAGACATGAGTGGTCTAGAGTTCCTCGACCGAATGATTAAGCAAAAATTAGGGCTGATAACAGCTGTAATTATGCTTACAGGACGAGGTGACGAAGAAATTGCCGTACAAGCAATGAAAAAAGGCGTTCAGGATTATCTGGTTAAGCAACATTTGAAAGCGGATGTATTGCAATTAACAACTCGTAATGCAGTCAAGCATTGCTTTCTTCAAAGACAACTCAACAAAACTTTAGAGCGACAGCGTTTAATAGCAACAACAGCTCTCTCTATTCGTCAGTCTCTAGACTTGCAGCAAATTTTGCATCGTGCAGTGGTAGAAGTGCAACAACTACTCAAGTGTGACCGTGTAGTTGTATACCAATCGATTCCCAGTATTGGTGTGGAAATAGTTGCCTCATCTAATCAGTTAATTACAAGTGAAGCCAAAACCTCTTGTAATATAAATCGCTACGGTTGTCAATCAGAAATTGAACTGGTTGATGAAATACAACTTTGTTGTCGTCTTAATCCCCCAGAACCATCTAAGAACCAGGCTAATTTGTTAGCACCAATTACACTAAGTAATAACGGCAATCAAGCAAATAAGCACTGGGGATGGTTGATTGCACACCAATGTTCAGCAGAACCAAAATGGCAATCTGACGATTTGGAAATACTCAATCAAATGTCAGTGCAGCTAGCAATTGCGATTCAACAAGCAGAACTTCTACAGCAAACCCAAGCTGCTTTGGAAAAAGAACAACAACTCAACGCATTTAAATCTCGTATCATTGCCACAATTTCCCACGAGTACCGTACACCCTTAGCCTCAATTTTAGGCGCAGCATCAACATTAAAACAACATGGCAATAAGCTAGATGAGTTTAAACAACAGCGTTTTTTGGGAATGATTCAAAGTAAAACGCGGCATTTATCCAAACTGATAGATGATATGCTTTCTGTAAATCAATTTGAACTGGGGAAAACCAAGTTTCAGCCGATTCCCTTAGATTTGTTGGAATTTTTCTCGGATTTGATGGAAGAACAGAGGGAAACAGCCAGCGAAAATCACGAATTGATTTTGAAAATTACAGGAAACAACAAAGGCTTTTGCGGTGATAAGGGGCTTTTGCGGCTAATTTTTACCAACTTGATGTCCAATGCAATTAAATACTCTCCGAATGGAGGTGATGTTGAATTTCATCTTATGGGCAAAGATTCCCAAGTAATTTTTTGCATTCAAGATAAAGGAATTGGAATACCAAAAATAGACCAAGAAAACTTGTTTCAACCTTTTAATCGTGGGAGTAATGTTGATACTATCCCTGGGACTGGTTTAGGACTAGTTATCGCTAAATCTTGCGTAGAATTGCACGGTGGTTACATTTCATTAGAAAGTCAACCAGGACAGGGAACTAAAGTATCAGTTAATTTACCTAAATACTCACTCTTGGAAGAAGATAATAATAACTAATACCTGTACATACCGCTAATTAATAGCTAGTACATACTGCAAATTAATATCTAGTATATACTGCAAATTAATATCTAGTACATACTGCTAATTAATATCTAGTACATATTGCAAATTAATAGCTAGTACATACTGCAAATTAATATCTAGTACATATTGCAAATTAATAGCTAGTACATACTGCTAATTAATAGCTAGTACATACTGCTAATATCAAGTTACTTCAGTACAACAGGGCGGGCAAGGATGCCCACCCCACAAGAGTTTTGATGTGTTTATTTACAGGGGATTTCTAAATATCTCGTGCGGTATCTGTGAAATGGTGAAACTTCAACAGGATGTACCACGACAAATTTATCAATACCAATATCTAAATTGGCAATTGCTCCAGCATCTCTTAGTATTGCTTCTCTTTTTTCTGGATTTGAATAATGAACGTAAATTGTTTTTGTTTGTGGAAAAAACTTGAAGTGACAAACTCCCCATCCAGGAAATTTAGCAGCAAGAAATTCTGTAAGTGCTAATGTTAATGTCATTTTCGTCTACCTCACAGGGCTTGGTATTACAATTTTAAGTAGTTTTGAGTTTTTAGCTTTGAGTTTTCAGTTAATTAGATTATTGAGAATAACCAATTTTTTGTTGCAAATACATACCTCAAAGCTTTAGACGAATACCATACATTAGGTATAGTCAATATAGCCAAGATTCCACATCAATTTTATTGAAACATAAAACACATACTTTTGCAAAAACTATATTAATACAGTTTTTACAGAGTTTATATGTATCATAATCTATGCTAAACCTTATCAAAGAATTATCATTTACTCATCAAGAACCAAACAATAACTAATTTAAAACTCAAAACTCAAAACAGCGCGTAGTGGCGAATACAACAAAGCTGACAGCAAATAAAATAACACCAGCAAAGCAAACCCACTCTTTTTGGCTAATATATTGATACATGTTTTAAGGAAATATTTATTTTCCTTTTTAGTGGTTGATAAAGATACTTTTCATTATCTTGACTCTCAATAATTATTTCGTTCATCAATCCTCAATAAGTTATGAATCTGTGACAACATTAAAATTTTATAAAGAATTCACAATCTGTTTCTTCCTTGTGTAATGGAGTTAGCTTAGCCCTCACTAAGAAATAGAAGCTATGAGCTTATTACCTAGCAAACTCAGTAATTTCACAGCAGTAAAAGTACACAAGCTCAATAAGTAACAATTCAACTGAATGACAATTTAGCAACTTTTTTTTTGCTTGCCAAGTACTTATGAAAAATTTTTAGTTAAAAATTTTTCATTTACTCATTTTCTGATTTTAAAATGTTTTATTCCAATATTTTCTGATAATTATGTAGCATTACTAAGCAAAAAACACTTAATTTCAATAATTTAAATAAACAAAGTTAATTTGAAAACAAACTTTATATTTCATTACACAATACGATAAAAATAATCATAACGCCTCCTTCGCTCCCACCCTACGGGAAAACCTCCAGTATAGGTAGTTAGCAAAAAAATCCTGAGTATGTTTACTCATACAAGCCTACAAGTTACAATAAAACCAGTTTAGCTTAACAGAGCTTAATAATCTCTGTACTTTCTTAACATTTATTTTCCCTAACTTGTTGTATTACATAGGCAATGAGACATGACAAACGCGACCTCTAGACAAGCTCAAAACCTCTTCGTTGTTGGTATTGGAGCATCAGCCGGAGGTTTACGCGCTTTAGAAGAATTTTTTGAAAATATGCCCGTAGATAGTGGCGCTGCATTTGTAGTGATTCAGCACCTATCACCCGATTTTAAAAGCTTGATGAAAGAACTGCTGGAACGACGCACACGGATGGTAATTTACCGGGTGACAGACGGGATGGAGCTAGAAGCCAACAGCATCTATTTAATTCCTCCCGGCAAAAACTTAATGTTAGAAAGTTCCCATCTACGGTTGTTTGAACAAGAAGAAAGAAATCGTCACGGATTGAATTTTCCGATTGATTTATTTTTGGAATCCCTAGCAAAAAACTACGCTGAGCGAGCAATAGGAGTTATCCTTTCTGGAACAGGGAGTGACGGCACCAATGGTTTACGCGCAATTAATGAAGCTGGGGGTTTTGCTATGGTACAAGAACCCACCACCGCTGAGTTTGATGGAATGCCACGTACAGCTATCGCTACAGGTGTCGTAGACCAAGTACTATCACCTCAAGGTCTTGCTCAGTTGATTTCTCAGTTAGTTCGTTCCCCTATCGAAGTGCAGCAAGTGAGCAGAAGCCAAACCGGCTATTTTGATTCCATGAAGCTGCAACGTATCGCTAGTATTTTAGCAAAGCATGAACAAGTAGATTTTTCTCATTATAAAAGCAGCACCCTTTCCCGACGAATTCACCGACGTTGTTTAATAACTGGTTGTAACAATTTAGAAGATTACGTGCGAATATTAGAAATTTCCTCAGAAGAACGTACCACTCTCCGTCACGATTTGCTCATCAGCGTCACCCAATTTTTCCGTGACCCGGATACATGGAGATTTTTGGAAAATAACGTAATTCCCCAAATGATTGAGCAAGCAAGACCGGGGGAAGAACTACGTTTTTGGGTAACCGCTTGTGCAACTGGGGAAGAAGCCTATTCTTTAGCAATATTGTTGGATGAAGCAGTAGAACAATTGGATAAACAGGTACGAATAAAAATTTTTGCCACAGACTTAGATAAAGAAGCCTTGGAAAAAGCTACTCAAGGAATTTATCCGGAGACCATTATTAATGATATAACACCAGAAAGGCTGCAACGCTATTTTATTCGCAAAGAACAGTCTTTTCAAGTAGTACGTAAATTGCGGGAAAAATTACTTTTTGCACCCCATGACTTAACGAAAGATGCGGGTTTTACGCGCATGAATATGGTTTCTTGTCGCAATGTACTGATTTATATGCAACCAGAATTACAGCAACAAGTTTTGCGAAATCTCCACTTTTCTCTAGTGTCTCAAGGAGTATTATTTTTAGGAGAAGCAGAAACCTTAGCAGATATTGAAGAAGAATTTAAAACCCTCAACAAAAAAGGTAAAATCTTTCAAAAACGACGGGATGTGCGATTACCTGTTCCGACTAGAAGTCTAGATAGAATATCTCGTAAACTATTACCAGCAACAAAATCCAAGGAAACAAACGATTCACATCTGGAACCAGTTTTAAACGAAGCATTTAGTACTTTTTTAGCAGAACAAAAAGCGACTTGTTTGCTAGTAGACAGAGAAAATCAACTTTTCCATATTTTTAACAACTCCATTGAGGTTCTACAATTTTCTACAGGTAGAGCCACACCAGATGTCACTAAACTGGTTGTCCCTAGCTTGCAATTACCCCTAAGTACAGCATTACACAGAGCAAAAAGAGAACGTCACCCCGTAGCTTATAGTGGGATAAAACTAGGAGAAGGGGAAAATACCCGCAGCGTTAACCTAAAAGTAACCTATCACGAGACCAATAAACAGTCGGGTGACTTTTATATGGTAGTGATTCAAGAAGATTTGCGACCGCAACAACCCGACGCAGAACGTTTCGAGGCTGATACAGAAGCATCACAGCGCATAATGGAGTTGGAATACGAACTCCAGCAAACTAAGGAAAACCTACAAGCGGTTATTGAAGAACTGGAAACAACCAACGAAGAACAACAAGCTACAAACGAAGAACTTACTGCTTCCAATGAGGAATTGCAGAGTACCAACGAAGAACTCCACTCAGTCAACGAAGAACTTTACACCGTTAATGCCGAATATCAGTCAAAAATCGAAGAACTTACGGAATTAAACAATGATATTGATAACTTATTAAGAAGTACAGATATTGGGGTTGTTTTTCTAGATAGAGAACTGAGAATCCGTAAATTTACCCCAGCTGCGATGGTAGCTATTAACTTGGTGGAAGCAGATATTGGTCGCCCGCTAGAACATATTACACACAACCTTAACTGTGGAGATTTACTAGCACTTTTAAGACAAGTAATTACTGAAAAACACTCTTTAGAGCAGGAAGTAAAAATTGCCAAAAGTGGCTTCAACTTGTTGATGCGAGTTAATCCCTATCTACAAGAAGATGGACGGCTTGATGGTGTAGTGCTAACATTTGTTGATATTGACGAAATTAAACAAGTGCAACAAAGGCTACAACAAGCAGAAATCGCTCTGCGACGAGTAAATGAAGAATTAGAAAAACGTGTAGTTGAGCGCACTGCCGAATTGGAACAGGCAAAAGAAGCTGCTGAGACTGCGAATCGTGCAAAAAGTGCTTTTATTGCCCATATTAGTCATGAATTAAGAACACCTTTGAATGCCATTTTAGGATTTACACAAATTCTCAAACGTAATCCCGATATTAGTTTAGCAGAGCAACGTAATGGTATTGAAATTATTCACCAATCTGGGCAACATTTACTGACGCTAATTAATGACATTCTTTTCTTGGCTAAAATCGAAGCTGGAAAACTAGAATTAGAAGTAAGTGAATTCCAGTTTCCCGCATTTTTGGATAACTTAATTGCCATAATGCGTATCCGTGCGGAAGAAAAGCAAATTGCTTTAAATTACCAATCTCTTTCACCCCTACCATCTACTGTTCGTTGCGACGAAACTCGTTTACGACAGGTGTTACTCAACTTACTCAGCAATGCTATTAAATTTACTGAGCAAGGAACTGTGTCTTTTAAAGTCGGCTCTGTTTCGGATTTTGATTTAGGAAAAAATACGCAATCCCTCGAAAATAAAAACTATAAAATTCGCTTTCAAATTGAAGATACAGGTATAGGTATACCCAATGATAAATTAAGCGAAATATTTTTACCTTTTCACCAATTAAATAATCATCCATCTTCTCAAGAAGGAACAGGTTTAGGATTAACAATTAGTCAAAATATTATTCATCAATTACAAGGAGATATTCAAGTCAGCAGCATCCTGGGAGAGGGAAGTAAATTTTGGTTTGACCTAGAATTACTAGAAGTCTCAACGATAAACCAGGCAATAGCGGGAGAAAATGAAAGTCGCATTATCGGTTATCAAGGAGAAAGAAGAAGTATTTTGGTAGTGGATGACCAAGCAAATAATCGTGCATTTCTGATTAATTTCCTTATCACTTTGGGGTTTGATGTTTTAGAAGCTAGTAATGGTCAAGAAGCTTTAGCACGAACCGAGGAAAATTATCCAGATTTAATTTTACTTGATTGGATAATGCCAGGAATAAATGGTTTAGAAGTAACTACCAACTTGCGACAGCAGCCAAAATATAATGACATGGTGATAATAGCTACATCTGCTACCGCACTCCCAGATGAGCAATCTCCTTGTTTTCAAGCTGGTTGTAATGCTTTTCTCAGTAAACCCGTGCGTTTTGAGCAGTTATTAGAACTACTAACAGTTCATCTGCAATTGGAATGGGTGTATCAGCAAAATTCAGGTCAAAACAATCCTACTTCTGGAACAATTACATTAGAGGGAAATAATTTTTATTCACACTCTAACTCTATTGTTACTCCCCCTTCTCAGGATTTAGCTGTTTTGTTGGAACTGGCAATGCAAGGTGATATTCGAGGTATTTTACAAGAAGCGACACGCTTGGAAGATATAGATATTTTATATATACCTTTTGCGGGAGAAATACGTAAGTTTGCTGAATGTTTACAGGTTAATCAATTACAACAGTTTATTAGAGGGTTTATAACATTGTAGAGATGCGATTAATCGCGTCTCTACATTATTTATTTAGCAATAATTATAAATTCCCCTATGTGTCGCATAATTTTTAAAACATCATACAAATCTCCCTCATTCATAATACTAAACTTACGGGATAATCCGTAAATAGGAGTTTGCCGTTTAATTAGTTTAATAAAAATAAAGTCTTCCCCCCCGGTCAAGATACCAAATATTGGCTTATCTATATTATTAGGGTTGCATAACATATACGCGAGTGCTTGAGGTATCCCTAAACTCAAAGAAAATGTAGTTCTTTTAGCTTCCAGCACCCAAACCCAAAACTGGTTTTGCACAACTAAGGCATCAATTCGTCCCTGTAGAATTTCTTCCTCTGTTTCTACTTCTACACTTACGGTTGGTTCAAATCTTGTTTTAAAAGGAGCGTCATAAAAACCTGCTATATCTAGTAATGGAGCGACCATCATCATTTTCACCCCACCTTCTAGAAGCGTTCCTTCATCAAGTTGGTAAAAGTAACGAGAACGGACTCTATCTAAAAATGCTTTATCTGTTTCGCTTATCTGTGGTAAATTTTCATACCACTCTGGAAAAAACTCTTTCTCTTCGCTACGTTGTAAGTTGAAATTTTCCCGCAAATATTTGAGAGTGATTTTTTCTGAAATGGCGATAGTTTGAACCATAAGGAATGGTGAGATAAAGCTTGTAATTTAAGAATACAGTAATTTCATACAAGGCTTACAAAAAACGTAATTTATCATTAATCTCTAAAAAACGGAGATTTAAAGTATATATACCAAATAAAAATGTTAAGCATACAAAAAATAAAATTTTTATTAAAATTTTAGATTATTCTATAAAATATGCTTATAGAAATAATTAGTTAAAATTAACCAAATTCAACTGCTTAATACCCTATGTAACATGAACTTTGAAAACGCCAAGACTGAAACCCTTTTGATAGTGGACGACCACCCAAGCAATTTACAAGTTTTGTTTACTTTCCTGGAAAAGGCAGGTTTCAGAGTTTTGGCAGCTCAAGATGGAGAAAATGCACTACAGATAGCAGAAGCAACAATACCTGACTTGATTTTGTTAGATATTTTAATGCCCGGTATTGACGGCTTTCAGGTCTGCCAGCACTTAAAAAATAAGGAATCTACCCAAAATATACCAGTAATTTTTCTTACGGCCCTTTCGGATACGATTAATAAAGTTAAAGGGTTTGAAGTTGGTGGAGTTGACTACGTTACAAAGCCTATTGAACAACAAGAACTTTTAGCCCGTATCCAAACACATCTGACGCTAAAGAAAATGCGTCAACAGCTAACGATACAAAACGCACAACTGCAACACGAAAATTACACTCGCAAACTGATGGAGGCTGAATTACGGGAACGCACATCCCAATTACAGCGGGGGCTAAATTTTGAAGGATTGGTACGACGGATTACTGAGAAAATTCGGGATAGCTTGGATGAGACGCAGATTTTACAAACAGCGACCGAAGAATTAGTCGAAGTTTTGCAAGTTAATAGTTGTCAAATCGAACTTTACGACCCCACCCAAGCCACTGCGACTATAGCCTATGAACACAGTCATGTACTACCACAATCTCAGGGGAGGAAACGACGTATTGCTGAATTTCCTGAACTTTATCAACAACTATTACAAAAAGTTCCCCTCCAATTTGCCGAGCGCATTCCCCAGTTTAATCCTAGAGAACTGCAATGTACCAGATTGATTTGTCCGATTTTTGACCATCATGAAAATAAAGGCATTCTTGGTAACCTTTGGTTGCTTAGACCCAAAGAAGAAATATTTGCAGAATTTGAAGTGCAATTGGTACAGCAAGTAGCTAGCCAATGCGCTATTGCTATTCGTCAGGCTAGGCTATATGAAGCTGCTCAGCAACAGGTTCAAGAATTAGAAAAGCTTAACCGTCTCAAGGATGATTTCCTCAAAAGCATCTCCCACGAATTGCGATCGCCGATGAGCAGTATGAAACTGGCAGTCCAAACCCTAGAAAAACTCTTAAAAGCAGAACGTGTGGGACAACCGTCACCGACATTTGCTAGAGTGTTAAAAATTTTTCATCAAGCGTCGCAACGTCATAACCAATTGGTAGATGATTTATTAACACTCTGTTACATAGATGCGAAAGCTGAAGGTTTATCTTCAGAATGGATTAACTTACAAATATGGATTCATGAAATTATCCAGCTATTTGTCGAACGCGCTCATAATCAACAGTTGCAGTTAGTTGTTGACCTACCAGAAGAGCTACCATTATTGAGAGTAGATATTTCCACCTTAGAGCGCATACTAATAGAACTACTGACGAACGCTTGTAAATATACACCAGCAGGTCAAATAATTACATTACAAGTACGAGCAACAGAAGAAATAGTTGAACTAAATGTAATTAATTCGGGAGTGGAAATACCAAAAGAAGAGCAAGAGCGAATTTTCGACCAGTTTTACCGCATTCCAAACAACGACCCTTGGCAATATGGAGGCACAGGGTTAGGACTAACATTAGTTAAGAAAATGGTAGAACTTTTAGGCGCATCAATTGAAGTTAAAAGTAGCCAATTACAAACAGAATTTTCAGTAAAACTATTTAATTAACTTTTATTTAGAGTATTTTTTTACCCCATTAAGCCCAAAAATTTACCGTATAAGTTGCAATACTACGGAAGTTTTGCTCGAAAATACGAAAACTCGTACGTTGGGTTGAGGCTTTGCGTCCACTTCGGACAACCCAACAAACCACCGAAAATGTTGGGTTGAGTGGAGCTACCCAGCCGACAAAGTATTAATACTTAGTTAAAATGGATAAAATATGATAACGGAAATATTAAAATTAAGTGTGATAGTTAAAATATTTGTAGCTTTAGCTATAATTTTTAGATAAAGAAGCTCCTTCAACCCAAAACTTTATTATTGCCATGTTTTCGATTGTTACAGACTCCGAACAGTGGTGCGAAAACTACGATAACGCTTCAGATGCTGAAAAATACAAAATGATGATGGAGGCACTATCGGAAACGCTGTCACCCGAATTGATAGAAGAATGTGACTTAGGGATGTCTCTTGTAGACTTAAGAGATGAATTAGATGAAAATAACCTAATAGCAGATGCACTGGCATTAATAGAGAAAACCCAGCAGCACCAACCAGAAATTTATGCCCAAGAATTTCCAACTCTCGATACTCTTCGGGTAAATTACTATCTCTATAGTAACAAAACAGAACTAGTACGTTCCTCTATAGCTCAATTCAAAGTTGACCCAATTACTGGTTTTGGTCAACTGATGTGGGTAATTGACATACTCAGATTGTACGGTGAAAAAGATATTTTAACTGAATTATGCAGTGATATTTATAAGCAAGTTCAAAATTCTGACGAGGTGATGTACCAGGTAGAAGAATTGCTTTGTTCATATATTATACAGGATTTAATGGAAACTGCTTACCATCAAATACAACGTGGTGAAACTGTTGACTGGGAATCCATTAGCACTGTTTTAAATAAACTTGGTCCCTCAGTTTCTGAAGAATGGCTAGAAATCATAGACTATGACTTAACTGCAAAGGTAGAAATTAATAAAACATTCTTTGCTAATTTTAAGAAACAATCAGGACGAGAGGAAATTCTAGATATATTATCCACAGAATTTTGTGGTTATATGGCGTCTCAAAAACAAATAAGCTTTGTGACGAGTAAAGCCATTTGGGAAATAGCATTAGAATTTTTGACAGAGCGTACATTGCCTAAAAAACAATTTTGCTACCCAGAAAGTTTTTTTAATATTACCGAAGAAGAATTAGACGAATACGTAGGTCAACTACTCAGGGATTTATTTGAAGACCAACAAGTAGACGCGGCTGCACTAATATGGGGAGTTCCCTATATTTATGATTTTTTGCTCCAGAAAAAAGTAATTACAAAAGTAGTTTATCAAAATTCACTTGCGGCAGTGTTCGCAATTAAACCTTACTTAATCAGGTTTTTTAGCGAGCATCTATGGAAATATAGCTTTGTTCATCATTGGGCACGTCCAGATAGTTTATCTGAAGATGATTTTAATACAGAAGTTGCAATGTTTGCTGAAAGTATTGAACAGGTGACTCCATTGTCTACAGAACAAGAAGACAATACTTTTATATCTCTTTCTAGAGGAATGGACAATTTATTACCCGAAGAAATTTTACAAAGATTGCAAGAAATAGAGGATGATTTCGACGACGATGATGACGATGATGATTTCGATTTTGACGATGACGACGATTTTGACGATGACGACGATGAGGAAGATTATGATTATAGACCAACACTTACACCTCCTCTTATACAGATAGATGCTTCCCAGTTCAAATCGTCAAAAACTGCAAAAAAGCGTAAATCTCTCCTAATGCAAACAGCAGAACTTTTTGAAAAAGATAATTCTCCTAAAGGCAAGAAGAAGAAAAAATAACATCAACCCTCATCAGGACCAATGCTTGGCAGCGCTATAGTCGTCCCTACACGTGAAACCCCACCCCCAACGGTGACTCCCCCACGGGCTACCGTGAACGGAATGACAGGTTAATTCCGACTTGTGTGTACACGGTAGGTTTACGGGGAGTCACCGTAGGGGGTGGGGTTTTCATGTGCAGGGACGACTATATGAGGGCAAATATTCGTAGAGATTCTAATCCCTAATCTACGTATAATACTTACCCATCTAAAGAAATTTTCAATACATAGTATTACTTTATAAATAAAGTATAAAATATTATTAGACGAAAAATATATATCGCTAGTTCCTTACAAGGGAATGCTCTTGGCTTAAGTGCATTACCCGAATTAGACAGTATATATTAAATTATATTCAGTAATATTTCTGATAACTAATTGTGTTTTTTAAATTAAATTGTATTAATCCTGTGATAGTAAATTGACAATATCAGCAAAATGCCATTGTCATAACTTTCTGGATATTTTACAAAAAACTCATTAATCAATGTTTTAACTATTTTTACCTGCCAAATTTCAGGTAGCTGTTTAAAAACATGTTTTTTAGCAAAGTACATGCAGCTTCAGCTAAAGATTTATGCGTCGATATCATATTGCTTTAAGGTTTTACTCAAAAGCAATAATCATCGTGTAAATTGCTGTTTGGCTTTCTCTCTAAATGTATTCAAAAGTGATTGAGTTGAGGATTCGACAATGGCACAAAATTCAGCATCTGATTTTAATCAACTAACTAGTTCTTCTCTAAATACCAATCTTTCCAATAACATAAACCAAAGTCCTTTAGTGACAAACAGTTCACTTTGGCGTAGTGCGGTTGCTTCTTCGTCTCTAATTAATAATAACTGGGCACAGGCAATTGGTGGTAATAATATCGACGAAGGTAAAGCTATTGCGGTAGATAGCGGTGGAAATGTCTACACAACAGGCTATTTTTCAGGCAATGTTGACTTAAACAAAGATGGTAAAGTCGAAAGAAATGTAGGTTCAAATGACGTATTTATTACCAAGCAAAATAATAATGGTACTTTTGCCTGGGCAACTTCATTTGGCGGACCCAGCATCGACGAAAGTAGAGATATTGCAGTAGATAGTACTGGCAACGTTTACACCACCGGGGTATTCCAGAGCAGTATAGATTTTAATGGAGATGGAAAGGCTGAACTCACTAGTCTAGGTGCTGAAGATATCTTCATCACCAAACATAATAGCGATGGCACTTTTGCCTGGGCAAAACGTATTGGTAGCACAAGTACAGACGAAGGTAGAGGTATTGCGGTAGATAACGATGGTAATATTTACGTCACAGGCTTGTTCCAGGGCAGCATCGACTTGGATGAAAATGGTACTAACGAAGTAACCAGCGCTGGTGATAGAGATATCTTCATTGTTAAATATAACGCCGATGGCACTTATAGTTGGGGACGACGAATTGGGGGTAGCAATACAGACGAAGCTAGAGACATAGCAGTAGATAATAGTGGTAATGTTTACACTACAGGTCGTTTATTCAGCAACAACGTTGACTTGGATGGAGATGGTACATTTGAAACTGCGGGGACACTTGGTGACATATTTATCACTAAACACAATACCAATGGCATAATTGACTGGGGCAGGCGAATTGGTGGTTCAGGTTCTGACGAAGGTTTTAGTATTGCGGTAGATAGTAAAGGCGGTGTTTACACCACAGGTCGTTTTTCTAACACCATTGATTTTAATAGCACAACAAGACTGACTGGTGCGGGTAATGATGATATTTTTATTAGCAAATACAATAGAAACGGTAGCTTTGCTTGGGCACGACAAATAGGTGGTCCTAGTTCTGACAGAGGTCTTGCCATCACGGTGGATAGCAATGATGATGTCTATACGACAGGCTTTTTCCAGAATAGTGTTGATTTAAATGGAGATGGTGTTACCGAAAATTCTTCAGCCGGTGGTGACATTTTCATTACTAGACACAACACCGACGGTCAAATCATTTGGGCACGGCAAATTGGTAGCACATTAGCAGCTGATGAAGGTACTGGTATTGCAACAGATAAAGAGGGTAACATTTATGCTGCTGGCTATTTCCAAGGTAGTGTTGACTTGGACGGTGATGCGACTACTTTTGAACTCGTCGGTAACGGTAATCGCGACGCTTTCGCTATCAAGTTTAAAAATAATGTTGCTCCCAGTCTTGATATAAGCAAATCTGTTGTTCTTTCACCCATTAGCCAAGGAACACCCGCACCAGCAAGTAGCCCTGATGGCACTTCTGTATCCCAATTGATAGACCTTAGTTCCATTGCTGGTGGGTTAGATAACGTTACTGACAATGATGCTAACGCACTTACAGGTATCGCCATCACTACAGCTAACACAACCAATGGTAGATGGTTTTACAGCATTGACGAGGGTACAACTTGGACAGAGTTTCCGACTACCATTGCGGAAAACAGAGCATTGCTGTTAGCAGATAATGCCCGTATTTACTTCCAGCCAAATGCTAATTTTTTAGGAGATATTCCTAACGCTTTCACCTTCCGCGCTTGGGACAGAACTAATGGTACTAACGGAGGTACTGCCAACACCGTCGGTAATAATAGTGGTGGTTTTACTGCTTTTAGTGCCAATGTAGAGACAGTATCAACTTCTGTTATCCCAGCTCTAAAAAATGACAATTTTGCTGACAGGATTTCTCTCAATGGTGTTACTCTTCCTGTCAGGGGAACTAATATCGGAGCAACAGGAGAAAGTGGCGAACCGACACAATCTGGGACTCTTAATACCTCCTGGTGGTCGTGGACAGCACCTTTCTCAGGGTTGGCCACCATTGACACAAAAAACAGTAACTTTGATACGTTTTTATCTATTTACAGAGGTCTGGAATTTAACGGACTAGTTCTGATAGGTAACAATAACGATACTGAAACATTAAGAACAAGCTTAGTTGAATTTAATGCTGTTGCGGGTGAAACTTATCAAATTGCAGTTGATGGCTTTGGTTCTGCGGCTGGTGTAATTACTTTAAATCTGAACTTACAAAACTTAGCCCCTGTTTTAACAGACAGAGTGGTTAGTCTTAATCGCCAAACTGAAGATGCACCTCTACCCCTGGGTGAAACAGGAACTCTTGTATCTCAACTAATAGATTTGGATGCGACTCTTGAGGGTATTAATAACGTTAATGATACCCCAGGGTCACTCACAGGTATTGCAATTACTACGGTTGATACCACCAACGGTAGATGGTTTTATAGTATCGACAACGGCGTCAACTGGATGCAGTTTCCTACTGGTATAAATGAGAATCAATCATTATTACTAGCAGCAGATGCGAACACCCGCATTTATTTCCAACCCAATGGCGATTACAATGGTACAATTGATAGCGCTATTACTTTCCGCGCTTGGGACCAAACTAACAGCAATGGCAGAAATGGCGGTTTTGCTAACACTTCTGGTGCTAGCAACGGTGGTTCGACAGCATTCAGTAGTTTAACTGATACAGCACGCATTATTGTTAATGCAGTCAATGATATCCCTAGTTTTACTAAGGGTGATAACATTACGATTGACGAAGATGCCGAAACTCAAGCAATCACAGAGTGGGCAAAAAATATTTCTAAAGGACCAAATGATGAGTCAGGGCAAAACTTGACCTTTGAGGTTAGCAACAATAAGAACGACTTGTTTGAAATTCAGCCTACTGTTAATTCTAACGGTGAACTGACTTTTAAGCCTAAAGCTAACATTAGTGGAACTGCTACCGTTACTCTGAAATTGAAAGATGATGGTGGTACAGAAAACGATGGTCAAGACACTTCTGCAGAGCAAAGTTTTACAATTACCGTCAAGCCTGTTAACGACATACCCACTTTTACTAAGGGTCAGAATCTTACAATTAACGAAGACGCTGAAACTCAAAAACTGGAAAAATGGGTCACCAATATTTCCCAAGGTGCTGTAGACGAGTCAGGACAAACGCTTAATTTTGAAATCAAAAATAATAATGTCCAATTATTTGAGATTCAACCAACTATTAACTCTGATGGTGACCTTACCTTTAAACCCGTAGCTAACAAAAGTGGTACTGCAACCGTTAAGATAAAACTCAGAGATGATGCTTTAGGTACAAACACTGGGATAGATACTTCTTTAGAAGAAGAATTTACTATTACCGTCAACCCAGTTAATGATGTACCCAGCTTCAATAAGGGTGCTGACATTACTATTAACGAAGATTTTGGTGTAAGAGAAATTGTTGGTTGGGCTAGTAATCTTTCCAAAGGACCTGTAGATGAAGCAGAGCAAACTGTCAACTTTGAGGTTACCAACGACAACAATGATTTATTTGAAAACCAACCCATTATCACTCCCGAGGGTAATCTAACCTTTAAATCCAAAGACAATAGAAGCGGTACCGCTACTGTCACAGTTAAACTAAAAGATAGTGGTGGAATTGAAAATAGCGGGAAAGATACTACCGCCGAACAAACTTTCACCATTAATGTCAAAGACGTTAACGACGCACCCACTTTCACCATTGGTCAAAATCTTGAGTTTAACGAAGAAGTTGATACCCAGATAATTAAAAAATGGGCTACCAATATTTCTAGGGGAACTGAGGACGAAAAAGAGCAAACGATTACTTTTGAACTCAGCACCAATAATGACGACTTGTTTGAAGTTCTACCAACTATAAACACTGATGGTGACCTAGCTTTTAAACCCAAAGTTGACAAAGTTGGTACCGCGACCATTACTGTGAAGCTTAAAGATAATGGTGGAATAACTAACAATGGTAAAGATACCTCTGAGTCCAAAACCTTCACCATAACCTTCAACCCAATCAACGATGCACCCAGTTTCACTAAAGGTGCTGATGTTGAAGTTGATGAAGACAGTGACACGAGGACAATTAAAGGTTGGGCTACTGCTCTATCTAAAGGACCGATAGATGAAAAAGACCAAACCCTCACCTTTGAGCTTAGTAACAATAAAACTGAGTTGTTTGACGAGCAACCTACTATCAACTCTAATGGTGACCTTACCTTTAAAGCTGGAGCTAACAAGTTTGGTACTGCAATTGTCACTGTTAAAGTTAGAGACAGTGGTGGAACAGACCTAACCGGCAAAGATACTTCGGAGTCGCAAACATTTAACATTACCGTCACAGGAGTTAACGATGCTCCAGAATTGGTCACCAACAGTTTTAGTATTAGCGAAGGTCGTGCCCTCACTTTAACTTCCGCTAATCTCAGTGCTGCGGATATTGACACTGATATTGCCACCCTCATCTTCAATGTCAGCGATGTTACCAACGGTCGTTTCGAGTTAGCCTCCGCACCTGGAGAACAAATTACCAGTTTTACTCAAGCCAACATTACTGCGGGACTTGTTAAATTTATCCATAATGGTTTGGAAACTGAACCTAGCTTTAAAATTAGCGTGAGTGATGGGGACAAAATTACTACCGCAGTTAAAGGTGAAATCACCTTTACTAATGTTGTAGACGACCACGACTTTAATGGTGACGGTAAAGCTGATATACTCTGGCGCAACAACCGTAATGGTGAAAATGCTGTCTGGATACTGGATGACTTTAACCTTACTCCGCCAAATTCACGTCTTCTAACAGAAGTAAAAGATACTGACTGGAAAGTGGTCTCCGGAGGTGATTTTGATGGAGACCGTAAAGCCGATATAATTTGGCGCAACAGTCGTACGGGTGAAAACGCTATTTGGTTAATGGACGACTTAACTGAAGGCAGAAAAGATTTTATCACACGTGTAGAAGACAGCAACTGGAAAATAATTACTGCCGCTGACTTTAATGGCGACGGCAAGGATGACCTATTATGGCGCAATAGTCGCACGGGTGAAAATGCTATTTGGTTTATGGATGGCTTCATAAATAATGGACAATTTTTAGAAACGAGAGTAATAGCCGACCTAGACTGGCAAATGGTTAAAGCTGGGGACTTTAATAGCGATGGTAAAGCTGATATCCTCTGGCGTAATTTCCGAACAGGGGATAATGCTATCTGGCTGATGGATGGTATTAAATCTCTCCAAGCAAAATTGATTACTCAGGTAAGAGATTTAAATTGGAAAATTGAGCAAATTGGCGATTTGGATGGGGATGGTAACTCCGATATCGTTTGGCGAAATAGTCGTACTGGTGAAAACGCCGTCTGGTTCATGAATGGCGCTCAATCGAAGCGAGAAAGTCTCATTGCACCAGTTGAGAGCACAGAATGGGTGATTGAAGCCGCTGGAGACTATAACGGGGATGGTTATTTTGACCTACTGTGGCGAAATTACGCTACTGGCGAGAATGCAGTTTGGTGGATGAATGGCTCTAACACACTCAGAGCAGATTTCATTTACAGAGACGCTTCTATTCTCAAAATTGAAACAAATTGGGAAATATTTTTGTAATTAATTGGCTTGTAATGCCTGCCAGATAGAGGGTTACGAGTTACGGAATTAAACAAAACAAATATTTCCCAGAAATGTAGAGACGTTACATGTAACGTCTCTACATTCATATTGACCTCTACATTATATAATTTGTAGCTTTTTTTATTTTTATTTTGCCTTTTCAGTTTGTAATTTTACTTTATTTTACTATTAGCTCATTTCATTATCGCAATACTTTTATTTCTACTTGTATAAAATATTCACATTATCTTCATAATGTTTTCAAATTTAATCAAATAAACACTAAAATATTTTACTTAATCTAAATATTATTAAATTAAAAATTTTATAAAAAAAAAGCCTAATGATAGATTTATTAATCCATTTAGTGTGGTATACAAGGGAATTTTTATTAATTTTCCATGAAGCCGATTAGGGCTTTTTTACCTTTTCTTTATGTTGCGGAAGTAAAATATTTAAGTTTTTTTGGGAAAATATTTTCGGTGGAATTATTTAGTTGTGATTTACACCATTTTTACAAGCAGTGCAGTGCATAATTGTAACTTTTTGTAAAAAATAGGGTAGAATTACCTAAATTTAGCAAATCTTACAGATGCCGCCTTCGTGCAAGCTTCAGAGTTTCCCTTTTGACAATTAGGCAAGGGTTCAGGCTCCAATTTCGCGTTCTCAAATTCTTTTATGAAATTTTGGTTTGAGAAATTTTTACTGACTGACTTGAGAGGATAACCCAACAATGGCAGATTTAAATTCCAGCGTATCCACATCTACATCTACCGTCATCGATATTACTAGAGACCCTTTTAACAGCGACACAACTACGTTTACTGGTAGCAGTAGTAGTCCTATTCCTACAACTGCAGCACCACCGCAGTTGAGTCTAAATTTAACTTCTACCAATGTTTCGACAGGTCGTCCTGTTACGGCAATTGCCCCAAACTTGTCCATTACTGACGCTGATGGTGGCACTTTACCAGGAGCGCGAGTATTCATCGATAATTACAATTCAAATCAAGACCGACTTGGTATTCTTGGGCAAGATGTCAACAGCGGTAATCTTTCGATTAACGGCGCAAATATTGGTTGGAGTTTCGACCCTAATACAGGGGTTCTAAGTTTTAATGGAGAGGCAAACAATGGGGTATACCAAGAAGCTTTACGTCGAGTAACCTACACCAATACAAGCAACGCCCCTGATACAACAGCCCGTAATATTCAATTTGCTCTTGGTAATTTACTGTCAAATCCAGAAAACGGGCACTTCTATGAATTCGTTTCTAGCCCAGCTGTTACTTGGACAGATGCTCGCAACCTCTCTAACGGTAAAAACTATTTTGGGCTTCAAGGTTACCTAGCAACCGTTACCTCCAGTAGAGAACAAAGCTTAATTCAACAAAAATTACAAAGAAACGGTTGGATAGGAGCTAGCGACGAAGCCGCACCTAATGAGTGGCGCTGGGTAACTGGACCAGAAGGGCTGCAAGATAATAATAGAGGTTTATTATTCTGGCGCGGACTGGGTGACGGTGGTGCTGTTGATGGCAGATACAATAACTGGGAAACTGGCGAACCTAATAATAAAGCCCCTGGCGAATCCTACGCCCACATTATTAGCGACCCTAGGGCATATCCTGACGACCCCAATTCTGTAGGGAAATGGAATGACTTGACAAATTCTTTTGTAGTGCCCGATAGTCCATTTGAACCACAGGGCTACTTTGTAGAGTATGGAGGTTTGCCTGGAAGTGCTGATTTAAAACTTAGTGGCACAGTTTCTGTTAGTATCAATAACCAACAGAAAGCAGTTGCAGGTGGGAAAAATCTCCTTTGGCGTAACTTAAATTCAGGTGAAAACGCTATTTGGCAACTGGATAGCGCCACTCTTTTGGATTCTGCTTTAATTAGCCAAATACAAGACATAAACTGGAAAATGATTGCCGCAGGCGATTTTAACGGCGACCGTAAAGATGATATCCTTTGGCGAAATGATAGCACAGGAGAAAACGCCATATGGTTAATGAACGGGTTTAATAACTTAAATGCGGATGAAAATTCTCGGAAATTCCTGCCACGGATTGAAGATGTGAACTGGAAAATGATTACCGCAGCTGACTTTAACGGGGATGGAAAAGATGATATCCTTTGGCGTCACAGGCTTACCGGCGAAAATGCGATTTGGTTAATGGATGCGCCCACTGTCGCTAGCGACAATACTTATGCTTTTGATGGACAATTCATGGGTACAAGGTTTGTGAGGGACACTAACTGGAAAATGGTTGGAGCAGGTGATTTTGATGGCGACGGTAAAGCTGATATTGCATGGCATAATGAAGTTTCCGGGGAAAACGCTATTTGGTTAATGGATGGTAGCAGGTCTAAAGATGGAGGGGAAAAATTCATTACTAGGGTAGATGATACTGACTGGAAGATTGATGCGGTTGGTGATTTTGATGGTGATGGTAAATCAGACCTTGCTTGGCGTAATCGTAGAACAGGTGAAAATGCTGTTTGGTTAGTGGACGCGACCCGCTTAAATGGTCAAAACTTCTTCACAGACGGTAAATTTATTGTGGATGAAAATGGTAGACCTTCAACAGTAGCAGACACTAACTGGAGAATTGAAACTGCTGGAGATACAAATGGGGATGGAAAGTCTGATTTAATATGGCGCTTCTACGGTACAGGTACAAATTCTGGGATTAATGCTGTATGGCAGATGAATGGTGCTGTTGCGGCTTCTAGTGGGGCAAAGTTTATTACTCGTGGCGGCACTAATGTACTTGTAGGTGATTTAAATTGGGACATTATTGACTCGTACGTAGCTTAAAAGTTTTGAGTTTTGAGTTTTGAGTTTTAAGTTTTGAGTTTTAAGTTTTGAGTTTTGAGTTTTGAGTTTTAAGTTTGTATCGGTTGAGTTGTTCGCGTAGCGTAACGCTTCGTCATGGCTTTGGGAAACTGAAATTTTTAATATTTATAATTAATCATAAGTATAAATAGCTACAAATATGTTTGTTGCAATCCGCTTGTTTTATTCAGCACTGGGTATGTATTCTTATCAAAGTTTGTAGAAGTGATTGTAAAACATAGTATTTTTACCGAAATTTAGGAGAAAAGTTGTGACAGACCCGATTAGAACCAGCCCTTTAGAACTAATACCGACCTCACCAGTCTTACCGACAAATGCAACACCGCCGGAACTGAGGTTAAATTTAACTCAAACAAATTCTTTTATCGGTCGTCCAGCTGCCCAAATTGCTCCAAATTTAGAAATTGTAGACTCTGACGGTGGAAATTTGCCAGGAGCAAGGGTACTAATTGATAATTATACTTCTGGAGAAACCCTTGGTATTTCTGGACAAAGTGGTACAAATGGTAATATCGCCGGAACTTCTATCAATTGGAGATTCGATGCTGCAGAGGGTGTACTTGTATTTACTGGTGAGGCCAGCAATGCGGCTTATCAAAACGCTCTACGTCTGGTAACTTATAGCACCACAAGTACAACACCAAGCACAACACCCCGCACAGTTCAATTTAGTCTTGGAAATCTGCTGTCAAATCCAGAAAACGGTAACTTCTACGAATTTGTCAGATTTAACAACGGCGATAATATTACCTGGACAAATTCACGGTCTGCTGCTAGTAACAGAAACTATCTGGGGCTTACTGGCTATTTGGCAACTATCACTTCCGCAAGAGAACAAACTTTTATTGCAACCAGAGTAGACGGAAACGGTTGGATTGGAGCTAGTGATGCAACAATAGCTGATGATTGGCGCTGGGTAACTGGTCCAGAAGGACGAGCAAATGATAATGCTGGTACTCCCTTCTGGAGTGGACGAATTAGGTCTCAAGGTGGTACGGAAGTTAATAATAGCTATGCCAACTGGCAAACAAACGAACCTAACAACGTGGGTAATAATGAGTCCTACGGTCACATTATTGGCAACGCTAATGCGTATCCAAATGATTCAACTGCAGTTGGTAAATGGAACGACCTTGCAGATGGTGGAGGAACTGATGCGTTTAGACCTCTGGGTTATGTAGTTGAGTACGGTGGTTTAGAAGCAACACCTTTAAAACTCTCAGGAAGCGTTTCTGTTAATATTACGCAAGCAACTGCAAATTCTGTTACAGGTGGAAATCATCTTTTATGGCGCAATCTTAGCTCTGGGGAGAACGCAACTTGGCGTCTGAATGGTACAACTCTTACCGAGGGTAAATTTATTACGCAATTGCAAGACAGGAATTGGAAAATGATTACCGCTGCTGACTTTGATGGCAATGGTAAAGATGATGTACTTTGGCGCAACGAAGCCAATGGCGAAAATGCGATTTGGCTTCTGAATGGTTTAGATGAGGCAAGCACTGATGGCAGTTCTCGCAGATTCATAGCGCCAGTTAGTGACATTAATTGGCAAATAATTACCGCAGCAGACTTTAACGGTGACCGCAAGGCTGATATCCTCTGGCGCAATAAGTTGACAGGAGAAAATGCGGTATGGTTTGCAAACGCTAGCAGCGTTGACTCCACCAACGGTCGTTTCCTTACTGATGGACAGTTTATAACCACACCAATACAGGATAGAAACTGGACAATGGTGGGTGCTGGAGACTTTGATGCTGACGGTAAAGCTGATATTGCATGGCGTAATGAAGCCACAGGAGAAAATGCAATTTGGTTAATGGATGGTGTAGCAATTAAACCCAACGGAGGAAGATTTATCACAAGCGTAGCTGGTACAGACTGGAAAGTCGCAACAATTGGAGACTTTAATGGAGATGGCAAATCTGACCTAGCTTGGCGTAATTCTGCAACAGGTGAAAATGCTGTTTGGTTTGTGGACACAACTCGATTGGATGGTCAAAACTTCTTCGCTGATGGTAAATTTATTTTAAGCGAAAATAATACGCCTATATTAGTCCAAGATAGAAACTGGGTAATTGAGACCGCAGGAGATGCAAACTCTGATGGTAAGTCTGACTTAATTTGGCGTAATTTTGCGACTGATGAAACGGCGGTTTGGCTGATGAACGGAAATATTGCAGCTTCGTCTGGCACAAGAGTAGTGAACGATACTAACGGTGCTACGGTACGTACTGGCAATATTGACTGGGACATTATCGACTCTTACGTAGCTTAAAAGTTTTGAGTACTGGTGTGTTTATACAGCACTCTAATATAGAGACCTTACATATGAGGTCTCTATATTTTTTATTCAGGCTATGGTTGTTAAAGAGTTAAATTGAGATATTGTTGACTCTCACATAGCTTTAAAACGTATTCCCAGAAACCTTGTATAAAAGTGATTAATTGCTTTTATACAAAATTTTTCGCTGACCAAAAGAAGACAGAAACCAAAGGGAAGGGGAAGTTATGAGGGTAACAACCAATACCCCATTTCTTCCTTTGCAGGGAGAAATAGGGTACAAGCCCCAGCAAACGCTACGCCAGGTGGTCTTTAATTATTTTTAGTATCGAAAAGCACTTAACTACATATACAGTTTCAATACCTTCTTCCTTCTATGAACCTTCTGCCCTCTGCCTTCTACCTTCTTTTTGACACATAATTAATTTGCAAATTCACGTTATCTTTATATTATTAAAATTTTAGATGAAATTAGTTTAAAGTATACGATAAATATTTTAATTATTCGCATAATATGTAAACTGGTAATATCAGTAAAAATACATAATTAACAATGTATTTTATACTTATTGTCGCCAACTAGGATGTTGCTCTTTAGAAGTCTACCCGCTTTATTAATAGCTAAAAATAAAAATGCTGCTGTTCGTTCAGTTAAGACAAGTTGAAGTTTAACTAAACATTGGCAGTTGATTATTACGAGTTAGCATCACCAATTAACTACATTGCTCCGCAATTTCTAATTAGCATAGTTGATATGTCTGTTTATTATCTAAAATCACGTTTTAATTACTAGGAGCAAAGAATGGCAACACCCTTATCAAACGCACCAAACCTGGAATTGAGCCAAAGTCCTACCAACTTTTCAATTAATAATTCATCTACAGTAATTGCTCCTGGTTTGCAAATTCTTAGCTTGAACAATACTGCTAGTAGTTTGCCTAAAGCACAAGTTTCCATCACTAATTATACTTCAAGCTCAACAGAAAGCTTGAGTGTAGTTGGTGCTGCAGTTGGTGCGACAAGCGGCACTATAGGCAGTACTGCCATAACTTGGAACTATGCTTCCGGAGTCATTACCTTAACAGGTAGCGCAAGTTATTCAGATTACCAGACCGCTTTACGCCAGATAACTTACAACAATACAAGCCCAATCTTAAATACTACACGCGATATTCGCTTCACCCTCGGTGATTTAGCCATAAACGCAGCAGGCGACCGCGCTTACAAGTTTGTTGCTTCTCCCAGTAATTCTTGGGGGAATGCTAACAGCGCAGCGACTACCGACAATTATTTTGGAAGTAGAGGTTATTTAGCAACCATTACTTCTCAGGTGGAAAATGACATTGTTCAATCACTCTTAATTTCACCGCAAGTCAACGCTTGGATTGGGGGAAGTGATAGAGGTACAGAAGGTCAGTGGCGTTGGGTAACAGGTCCGGAAGGAGAAGCAAGCTCTGGTAGTGGTACATTATTCTACCAAAACGGAACTACTGATACCAATTCAGCTACTGGCAGTTGGTCTCCAGCTACTAGTACCCCAGGATATAGTAATTGGTTTAATTCTGAGCCTAACAACTTTAATAATGATGAAGACTATGCTTACATTATGGGCAATAGTGCTTTTTCAAGTGCTGAACAAGGTAAATGGAGTGACGGACCAACCGTAAATAACTTAGGCGGTCAATATGGTGCTGATGGTTATATCGTTGAGTATGGTGGCTTAACAGGTCAGCCAATTTTAAAGCTTGCTGGTATCACGACCATTAACTTTACAAACCCAATTTCAACAATTGTCGGAGGTAGTAATATTACTCTCCGTAACTATAACTCAGGTGAGAATGCTATTTGGCAACTTAACGGCGCAACTTTAACTGCCGCTAATTTGATTACGCCAGTAACAGATAAAAATTGGGTAATGGTTGCCTCTGCTGACTTTAACGGTGATGGTAAAGACGACCTACTCTGGCGTAACTACAACAATGGCGAAAATGCAATCTGGCTGAAAGATGGCAATAATCTTAATAGTTTCAGTTCTGCTGGGGCAAAGTTCATAACGCAAGTTGCAGATACCAGCTGGAAAATGATTACCGCAGCTGACTTTAATGGCGACGGGAAGGCTGATATTCTCTGGCGTAACAGCCGCAGTGGTGAGAATGCAATTTGGTTTATGGATGCGAGCGTCGTAACTAACGACGGTCGTTATGTTTCTAATAGTCAGTTCTTCACTAATTCTCTTAGATTTATAGATACAAACTGGGAGATGGTAGGTGCTGGCAACTTTGATGCTGATAACAAAGCTGATATTGTATGGCGTAATAAAGTTACCGGAGAAAATGCTATTTGGTTAATGGATGGAATAACTGGTTCATCTGTTGTGGATGGTTCAGTTGGAACACCAGTAGCATCTAAAGCAGGTGGTACAAGATTCATCGAGACAGTAGCTGATACGGATTGGAAGATTGTAGGCATTGGGGACTTTGATGGCGATAATAAATCTGACCTCGTTTGGCGCAACAATCGCACAGGAGAAAATGCGATTTGGACGGTAGACACGACCCAAACAAATCCTGCTGGAAACTTTTTAACCAACGGTCAATTCATCTTAGATAGAACAACTGGAGTAAAAGCTATTGCGGATGGCGGCTGGAGAATTGAGGCTGTTGGGGACACTAACTCTGACGGTAAATCTGATTTAATATGGCGCAACTACAGTTTAGGTGTCGATTCTGACAAAGAAGCTGTCTGGCAGATGAGCGGTAATGTATCTAATGGTGGACGATACGTAACTATCGCTAACGGTAATACAGCATTGACTGGTGACCTAAATTGGGATATTGTTGACTCTCATATTGCTTAAAAAGTTCCCGGCTCATTAATTGTTTTCATGATGAATAACTAAGTCATTTCCCAGAAGCCCTTCCTATCAAGAATAGGGGGCTTCTTTCATTTTGTTAATCAAATTGTATCACCGTAAAAATTTACATAATTTTTATAAATCCGCGTTTGGCATAAATTTTACTTTAAGTATCAAGGATAACTTTTTAATTTCTCTCAGATATGTGTATATTTCTAATTAAAGCACTTGGGGAAATTACTGGACATGCATAGGATTACCTAAGTGTTTATATTATCAGTATCTAATAAATCAGATTATTAGATATAAGCTGTTATTTGGGCGTCTACCAGTATCACAATGAACTATATTAAGACGATTAATATGGTTCGGGTTGAATCTTGATAACAATTGAGTAGACTTATTATTCAGTCAAAAAAAATTGTGTATAAATTTTTTCAACATTAAGTACTAAGTAATTTATACTTAGCCGACTTTGCGTGCAAATTTATAGTCAAGAATTGTGTTTGTTATAATTTAGGAGAAAGTTGTGGCGAATAGTTTATCTCTGGAAAATTCATCTAGTTTAAACGTCCAAGCAGTAAACGTTGCACCAGAATTGCGGCTAAACCAGCTTGAGTCTAACGTATTTATTGGTCGTCCAAGTCTACAAATTGCTCCCAATTTAGAAATTGTTGACTCTGACGGCGGTACTTTGGCTGGAGCACGAGTGTTTGTTGATAACTATGATGCCGCTCAAGACCGTCTTGGTATTGCCGGACAAACTGGTGCTAGTGGCAAATTGACTGTGGCTGGTACTGAAATTAATTGGAGCATTAACAATACTACAGGTGTTGTCAGCTTCGATGGTATTGCTGAGAACTCTGTTTATCAAAATGCTTTACGTCAAGTAACTTTCAATAGCTTAAGTAACACTCCCAGTACTACACCACGTAATATTCAATTCGTTCTCGGCAATTTGCTGGTCAACCCAGAAAATGGTCATTTTTACGAATTTGTTACCAATAATGGTATTTCTTGGACATCTGCTAGAGGTGAGGCTAATGGTAAAAGCTACCTTGGGCTTCAAGGTTACCTAGCAACCATCACATCATCAAGAGAACAAGATTTTATTCAACAAAGAGTACAAGGTAATGGTTGGATTGGAGCTAGTGATGCAAATACACCAGGTGATTGGCGTTGGGTGACGGGACCAGAAGCACAAGAAAATGATGGTGCAGGTCGGCAGTTCTGGTCTGGAGGAGCAAATGGAAGTGCTATTTCAGGTCGCTATGCTAACTGGCAACCAAATGAACCAAATAATTTTGGTGGTGATGAATCCTACGCTCACATCATTGGTAATCGAAATGCATATCCTAACGACCCTAATGCTCTTGGAAAATGGAATGACCTCCGCGATGCATTTCCCCTTGGTTCTCCATATACACCTCAAGGCTATATCGTTGAGTACGGTGGTTTTAGTGGAGAAGCAACTTTAAAATATAGTGGTTCTGTTGCTGTTAATGTTAAAAGTCAATCCCTAGCAATTACAGGTGGCAGTAATATCACCTGGCGCAATAATGCTTCTGGTGAAAATGCTATTTGGCAACTTAATGGTGCCAACCTCGTTGCCTCTGACTTAATTACACCAGTACCAGATAAAAACTGGACAATGGTTGCTTCTGGCGACTTTAATGGGGATGGAAAAGATGACCTCCTCTGGCGTAACGGTAGTACAGGTGAAAATGCTATCTGGTTAATGAACGGTTTTAACAACCTAAACGCAACTTCTCAAAAGTTTATCACGCAAGTTGCGGATGTAAGCTGGAAAATGATTACGGCTGCCGACTTTAATGGAGACGGGAAGGCTGATATTCTTTGGCGTAACGGTAGTACAGGTGAAAATGCAATTTGGTTTATGGATGCAAACACCGTGACTAGCGATGGTCGTTATGCTTCTAATGGTCAGTTCTTCGATAGCTCTCTAAGATTTACAGGTACAAACTGGGAAATGGTTGGTGCTGGTAACTTTGATGCTGACAATAAAGCTGATATTGTATGGCGAAATAAAGTCACCGGAGAAAATGCTATTTGGTTAATGGATGGAACAACTGGTGCATCTGTAGTGGATGGTCCGATTGGTACTCCCGTAGCATCTAAAGCAGGTGGAACAAAATTCATCACGACAGTAGCTGATAGCAATTGGAAGATTGTAGGGATTGGCGACTTTAATGGTGATAATAAATCAGACCTAGCTTGGCACAACAGCAGCACAGGTGAAAGCGCCATTTGGACGATAGACACGACCCAAACAAATTCTGCTGGGAACTTTTTAAGCAACGGACAATTTATTGTAGATGAAGCTGGTACTAAGGCTCTATACCAAGGTAACGACTGGAGAATTAAGGCTGTTGGAGATACAAACAATGATGGAAAGTCTGATTTAGTATGGCGTAATTATGCTACTGATATCAATGTTGTCTGGCAAATGAACGGTAATGTTGTTAGTAGTAGACAAACAGTAACAAAGAATAATGGCACAGTGCTTACAGGTGACCTGAATTGGGATATTGTTGACCCTTACATTGCGTAATAATCAATATTATTCGTAACTTAAATATTTGTAAGTTGGGTTTACTAAAGCGTCAACCCAACTTTTTTTGTCACTTCTTCAAGTACGTAAGTGTTTTATAAAAACTATTACGTAAGTGTATTTATATTAAACATTAATTAAATAAAAAATTATTTGCACCTAAATTTATCTGATTTTTATACATCACTATTTGCTGTGAATTTTACTTGAAGTATTGGAGATAACATTTCTCTTTTGCCAAAATGTTATGTATATTTTGAAAATAACGAACCTGTAAAATCACATAAACAACGATGGGCTTCCTAAGTGTTTATGCCATAAGTACTTAGAAATAACATTATTAGCCCGTACGTAAATTGATTGTTTGAAATGCATCTCACCAGTTAGGAAAAAGTTATGACAAACGTATTTGAAAAAAACTCGGCATCTATTCCATCAACATCTTATCAAAATGGTACACCACCTGAACTAAAGTTAAATTTAACTCAAACTAATGTTTTTATCAATCGCCCTAGCACACCAATTGCCCCTAATTTAGAAATTATTGACGCAGATGGTGGTACTTTGCCTGGGGCAAGGGTTTTTATTGATAATTACAATCCTACTCAAGATAGTCTTGGTATTACTGGACAAACTGGTAGTAGTGGTAGCATTAATAACAGCGCAATCACTTGGAACTTCGATGCGAGCGCTGGTGTGCTGACCTTAAGTGGTATTGCGGATAATGCAGCTTACCAGAGTGCCTTGCGTCAAGTAACTTACAGTAGTGCAAACGCAAATTCCATTAACACATCCCGTAACATTCAATTTGTCCTCGGTAATTTACTATCCAATCCAGAAAATGGTCACTTCTACGAATTTGTTGAGAGAATGGGTATTTCTTGGACAAATTCTAATACTGAGGCTAACAGCAGAAGCTATTTTGGGCTTCAGGGTTATTTAGTAACTATTACCTCAGCAAGAGAACAAGCTTTTATTAAAGAACGGGTACAAGGAAATGGTTGGATTGGAGGTAGCGATGAATCTACACCAAATGATTGGCGATGGGTCACAGGTCCAGAAGGAATAGAAGATAATAATAGAGGTCGTTCTTTTTGGTCTGGAGGAGCAACTGGTAGTCCTGTTCAAGGTAGCTATTCCAATTGGCAAACTGGTGAACCTAATAATTTAGGCGGTAATGAATCATATGCTCATATCATCGGCAACCCTAATGCATATTCTTCATTAGGAGGAGAAGCTATCGGTAAATGGAATGACCTTGCAAACTCAGGAGCTAGCGGCGCATTTACACCTCTGGGTTATGTTGTTGAGTATGGCGGCTTTGCTGATAGTCCAACTTTAAAACTCAGTGGCACTGTTTCTGTTAATGTAGCAAATCGTCCCTTTGCAATTACAGGCGGTAGCAACCTCGTCTACCGTAGTAATACGACAGGAAATAATCTGGTTTGGCAGCTAAATGGCTCAACCCTTGTCGATTCTGCGGAGATTACAGCAGTTCCAGACAAAAATTGGAAGATGATTGCTGCTGGTGATTTTAATGGCGACACTAAAGATGACCTACTTTGGCGCAACGAGGTTACTGGTGAAAATGCCATTTGGTTGATGGACGGATTTAATAACTTGAATCCAGATAGAAGTTCTCAAAGATTCCTCCCACGAATCGAAGATGTAAATTGGAAAATGATTACCGCAGCTGACTTTAACGGGGATGGAAAAGATGATATCCTTTGGCGTCACAGTCGTACCGGCGAAAATGCAATTTGGTTAATGGATGCGACCATCGTCACTAGCGATAATAGCTATGCTTTTGATGGACAATTTATGGGTACAAGGTTTGTGAGAGATACCAACTGGAAAATGGTTGGAGCAGGTGATTTTGATGGTGACGGAAAGGCTGATATTGCATGGCGCAATGAAGTTTCCGGAGAAAATGCTATTTGGTTAATGGATGGTAGCAGGTCTAAAGTCGGAGGTGAAAAATTCATCACAAGTGTAGCTGGTACTGACTGGAAGATTGATGCGATTGGTGATTTTGATGGCAATGGCAAATCAGACCTCGCTTGGCGTAATCGTAGAACAGGAGAAAATGCGATTTGGTATTTAGACGCATCTCGAACTAATAGTGCTGGTAACTTTTTCACATCGGGGCAGTTTATCGTAGATGAAAACAATAGACCTTTAGTAGTTCCGGGTACTGATTGGAGAATTGAGGCTGCTGGAGATACAAATGGTGATGGCAAGTCCGATTTAATCTGGCGTAATTATGGTAATGGGGTAGATTCCGATACTGGCGCAGTCTGGCGTATGGATGGTGCTATTGGCACTTCTATAACTAGAGAGTTTATCACTCGTAATGGTTCTAAAGCCCTTACTGGTGACCTCAACTGGGAGATTATTGACTCCTATGTCGCTTAATGAAAAAGGGGGAGTGGGGAGTGGGAGCGGGAGCTTAATGAAGGATGAAATCAAATAAATGATGAGCCATTTCTAATTTAGTACAGTGGGTAATTTCTAATTTACCCCCTTGTTTATCTAAAAATATTGCTTGGTTATTGTCGCTACCAAAACCACTATCTAATTTATCAATGGGGTTAGCGACAATTGCGTCCAAGTTTTTACGCTGCATTTTTTCTAAAGCTGGGGTTACTATATCCCCTGTTTGAGCGGCAAATCCTATTAAACGTTGATGCGGTTGTTTGTGGGTCGCTAATTCCGCGACTATATCTCCCACGCTTTCCAAGGGCAATGCTTGCGGGAGATTTTTCTTGGGTAATTTTTCTTGACTGTAATCTCGTGGTTTAACATCTGCTACTGCTGCTGACATTAATATTACATCTGCTGTTTGTAAGCTACGTAGCATTTCTTGGCGCATTTCTTCGGCATTAACGACTGAAACTGCTTCTACTCCTAGGGGTACATCCCAATTTGCTGAAGCATGTACAAGTTTCACTCTAGCCCCTCGGTGTAGGGCTGCTTGTGCTAAAGCTAACCCCATTTTACCCGTAGCTGGGTTGCCAATAAATCTTACTGGGTCGAGATACTCTCGCGTCCCTCCGGTAGCAATTAAAACCTTTTTACCAGCTAAATCTCGTTTGCCTGCTGTATGTAATAGAGATTTTATATAAGCCAAAATTTCTGGGGGTTCTGCCATCCTTCCTGCACCGACTCTATCGCAAGCTAATAACCCTGATGCAGTACCCATACTATGATATCTAGCATCTATTAATAATTTTTTCCAATTACGTTGCACAGCTACCTGCTCCCACATATCAGTATTCATTGCTGGTACTAATAATATTGGACAGCTAGAAGCTAATACAGTGTTGGTGAGTAAATTATCGGCTATTCCCCAAGTTAATTTTCCTAAGGTATTAGCTGTTAAAGGAGCTATAAGAAAAATTTCTGCCCATTCTCCCAATTCTATATGCAACGGACGGGAGTTTTTAGGTTGCCAAAAGTCTTCGTCAGTATAAGCACAATGGCGAGAAAGGGTGGAAAAAGTCAAGGGGGTAATAAATTGTTGTGCGGAGTTAGTGAGAATAACTCGCACTTCCACTCCTGTTTTAAACAAAGTGGAAACAACTTCGCAAATTTTATAAGCAGCAATACCCCCACCAACTCCAATTAAAACTCTAGCCATTGCTTCACCTGTTGACAGTTGACGGTTGACGGTTGTCGGTTGACGGTTGACGGTTGTCTGTTGTCGGTTGTAGATTATCGATTATCAATATTAAATAATTCGCCAGCGCTCAGTAAGCAGTAAGCAGTCAACAGTGAACAGTCAGCAGTCAGCAGTCAACAGTCAACAACCAACAAATATTAAGCTTCATCGTAGGGTTCTAAGTCAAGAAGGTGAATGTAGGATTCAACTAGTTCTGGACGTTGAAAGGCAATTGCTCTTAGTAAATGCCAATCATTTAAACCCTCGAAAGCATTGCTGTAGTTATCTTGTTCGAGACGTGTCGCTAGTGTTTCCACGTCTTGTGGAGTCATAGCAGCAATATCTTTTCTGGAAATACTTAAACTTTTCATTATGCTTGCCCCTCCCTCTGTGAATTAGCAGCTAAAGCAATGCAGCTTGATTAAAGTTGCTCTCTGTGCGGCCTCCCATATATATTACTCATTAGTTGGGGTGAATTTCGTGAAAATTATCGGGAATTTTACCAGATTTTGTAAAATTTTTATGACCTTGGTTTAACAATTACCTTTTGAATAAAGTCCCGTAGTTTCACTAGCATCTCTGGACGGATTTCGTGTCCCATATCAAATTCATGGTAGTCCACTGCGACTTTTAGGGATTCTAGCGTCGTTTTGGCGTTGATTGCTGCTTGCAAAGGCACAACATTATCCTGTCTGCCATGCATAATCAGAGCCGGAGGAAAATTATCTTTAAGTTCTGTTGCAGCACCCGGATGTAAGTAGCCGCTCATTGAGACTAAACCAGCAAAAGGAAATCTTAACCCCACGTCTAAGGTCATGGCTCCACCTTGGGAAAAACCACTTAGTATAGTACGTGACAAAGGTATACCAGTGTAACCCTCTAAAGCTAGTAACCACCCAATTAATGTATCTCGACTTTCAGTCAAACCTTGATACATATTTTCCATCCGCAAATCGTACCATGCTCTACCTGTGGGGGAATAAGGGTAAGGGTTAGGAGCGTTGGGGAAGATAAAATGGAAATCAGGAAGATTAAAAAACGGCAATAAAGACTCTACATCCTGTGCATTAGCTCCCCAGCCGTGTAATGTGACAATTAAACCGCTAGCTGGTTGCCCTGTTTTTGGGGGATAGTCAACAAATTCTAGAGAGTTTACCATTGCTCGTCAATCGTTGGTCAATAGTCAATAGTCAATGGTCATTGGTCATTTGTCAACTGGGGAGTGGGGAGTTGGGAGTGGGGAGTTGGGAGTGGGGAGTGGGGAGTAGGGAATTGCGACTTGTCACACTATGGTCTTTTCCCTAACCATTATTTTTGTCATAGTTGGGTAATCTTACGAATTCTTGGTATCCAACTCCAAATTATCCTTATTAATGCTATGGAATATTACAAACGCGATAATCGTCAAAAAAACCAAAATAAAATACTGTTTCAAGTCCTTATCGGATTGGGAGTTATCGCAGCAATATTTCTGAGTAATAATTATTTTGTACTTTCATCACCTAGTTTAACAAATCCTAAAATTCATCTACCTAGCTATATTATCAGCGTAAGTAATGCTAATTATGCTATTAAGCCACAGTTTGACAATGCCGGAAGCTTCTCTGAAGGACTAGCAGCGGTCAAAATTGCAACTAAGTGGTTTTTCATTAACAAAAATGCGAAAGCTATAATTCGTCCTCAAGTCGATAGTGCTGGAAGTTTTTCTGAGGGTTTGGCAAGAATAAATATTAATGAAAAAGAGGGATTTATTAATAAGAAGGGGTCAATCGTTATCAGACCACAATTTGATGAAGTGAGAGATTTTTCTGGGGGACTAGCTGCAGTTAGTGTTAAAGGTATAGCTGGGCTAAGTGCTAACGGTAATTATGGCTATATAAATAAGCAAGGTAGATTTGTTATTAAACCGCTGTTTGGAGCTGCTGGTGAGTTTTCTGAAGAGTTAGCTCCTGTGAGGTTTATTGGTAAGGGCTATGGTTATATTGATAAAAGTGGTCATATTGTCATTAAACCCCAATTTTATGATGCTTATTCTTTCCGTGAAGGATTAGCCTCTGTGCGAGGGGGGTATATTAATAAGAATGGTCAGTTGGTTATAGAGAGTGGTGGTTATACTTCTGGTTTTTCTGAGGGACTTGCTACGGTACAGAGAGGAGAATTGGTAGGGTATATTAATAAGCGGGGTGTATTTGTAATTCAGCCCCAGTTCGGTAATGCTTCGGAGTTTTCTCAAGGTCTTGCTGCGGTGTCAATTAGCGGGAAGTGGGGATATATTAATAAAAACGGTCGTGTGGTAATTCAGCCTCAATTTGATAATGCATTAAAATTTTCGGAAGGGTTAGCTGCGGTGGAAGTTGGTGGTAAGTGGGGATATATTAGGCGTCCACTCAAGTAAAATAGTTTTCTACCTGCTATTTCACATTGCGAAGGGAACTTGGGAATTATGGCGCGTCTAGCACTGCTGAGTGTATCTAATAAGACTGGTTTGATTGACCTTGCTCGAAGTTTAGTTGAAGAGTTTGGCTTTGATTTAATCAGCAGTGGAGGCACGGCTAAAGCTTTAAAAGATGCTGGTTTACCTGTTACTAAAGTTTCAGATTATACGGGTTCTCCAGAAATTTTAGGCGGACGAGTTAAGACTTTACATCCCCGGATTCATGGTGGTATTTTAGCCCGTCGAGATATGGAAGATGATGTGAGGGATTTGGAAAATAATCAAATTCGTCCTATTGATTTGGTTGTGGTAAATCTCTACCCTTTTGAGCAGACGATAGCGAAAGAAGGTGTTACTTTGGTTGAAGCGGTCGAACAAATTGATATTGGTGGGCCTGCGATGTTACGTGCTGCATCGAAAAATTTTGCTCATTTAACGGTGTTGTGCAACCCGAAACAGTATGATGATTATTTGGAACAGCTGCGTCAACATGGGGAAGTACCCTTAGATTTTCGTCAAAAGTGTGCTTTAAAGGGATTTTTACATACTTCTGAATACGACCAAACAATCTCAGCTTATTTGAGTGAACTCACTCCAGAGTCGGAAACAGGTTCATCTTTCTCTGTTTCTGGTAAACAATTACAGGCTTTGCGCTACGGTGAAAATCCTCATCAAAATGCTGCTTGGTATCAAACAGGAAATTCTCCTACTGGATGGGCTGCTGCGACTAAATTACAAGGAAAGGAACTTAGTTACAATAATTTAGTCGATTTGGAAGCTGCACGACAAATTATTGCGGAATTTACTGATAGTCCCGCAGCAACTATTATTAAGCATACTAATCCTTGTGGTACTGCTTTGGGTAATACTTTACATGAAGCTTATACCAAAGCGTTCAATGCTGACTCTGTTTCTGCTTTTGGTGGTATTGTTGCTTTGAATAGTCCGATTGATGCGGCTACTGCTACTGAGCTAAAAAAGACATTTTTAGAGTGCGTAATTGCTCCTGGTTGCGACGATGAAGCAAAAGAAATTTTAGCTGCTAAGTCTAATGTGCGGGTTTTAGTTTTACCAGACATGAGCAGTGGTGCAAAACAAACTATTAAAGCTATTGCTGGGGGTTTTCTTGTGCAGGCTGCTGATGATATTGTGGCTGATTCGAGTTTGTGGCAAGTTGTTAGCGATAGAAAACCTACTGATGATGAGTTAGGGGAATTATTGTTTGCTTGGAAGGTTTGTAAGCACGTTAAGTCTAATGCCATTGTTGTGAGTAGGGAACGCACTACTTTGGGTGTGGGTGCTGGTCAAATGAACCGGGTGGGTTCGGTTAAAATTGCTTTGGAACAAGCGGGTGAGAAGACTAAAGGAGCAATTCTTGCTTCTGATGGGTTTTTCCCTTTTGATGATTCTGTCAAAACTGCTGCTAATTACGGTATTACTGCTATTGTCCAACCTGGGGGTAGTTTACGCGATGCTGATTCTATTAAGGCTGCTAACGAGTTGGGTTTGGTGATGGTGTTGACTGGTGTTCGTCACTTTTTGCATTAAGTTTTGAATTTGGAATTTTCAGTTCTGAGTTAAATTCATGTAGGATGGGTTAGGCGCATTTGTAAAGGTTATTTGGCGCAGTTTAAGTTAAATGAAGCGCCGTAACCCATCATTTATTGGGCTTAATATATACTTTATAAATTACCTCTGAGTTGGGAGATAAGAGCTTTGGGGTTGCTGACATATTATGTATCTAGGAGGTGATAATTAATGTCCTTTGATTCCTATAAAAATGTTGCTGAGGTTCTGAAAGAATATAGTATTGTCTCGCATGAGGAAAATTTTATTGTAGAGACAGAAATTAATATTCGCGATGCTTTTAGGGAAGATTTAGAGTTTTCCCTCAGGGAGTTTACTTTTGAAGAGTCAGAGTACGCTATTTGTGAGGCGATTATTTTCCCAATATTAAAGGAGATATATCGCAGCTATAGAGAATCTTTTTCGCTATGGAGCCATAAAAGTTTGATTTATGATACTATGCTTTCTGGTATACCAGATTATATTGTTGCGAAGAAATCCCCTTTAGGTAAAGAGGTTTTTGAACAGCCTTTTTTTGTTGCAGTTGAAGCAAAAAGAGATGATTTTATTAAGGGATGGGGTCAATGTTTGGCTGAAATGGTGGCTATTCAAAAAATTAATCAGCAATCTGAGTTTCAAAATATTTTTGGTATTGTTTCTAATGGTCAGTTCTGGCAGTTTGGTAAGCTGAAAAGTAATTTATTCACTAGAGAGATTAAATCCTATACCTTGTCAGATTTGGACATGTTGTTTGCTGCGCTTAATTATATTTTTGTTCAGTGTCGCTTGGAGTTGGAATTAATGAGTCAATAAAACTGCTCAGAAAATTACACCAAGGGAATGTTGACAATCCGGCAGTATTTGGTTATATGTAAACTATAGGCATGTTTTTTAATTCAGTAAGTATTTTTAACCAGTAATGGCTATTCAATTATCTCTCGCTACTACTATCACTACCCGAACTACGAGCCACGGAGGTCGTGAATAGATAGCGTGCGTGTAAATGTAAGCATCAATTCACCCTCCAGGCGAGACTTTGAGGGTTTTTTGTTGTAATTAAATTTTTTCCATTTTCACTAATACATATGAACAATCTCGCTGTCGTCACTACTACTACCACCACTACTATCACGCCTGGAGGGACGTGATGTTGTTAGCTGCGTGCAGATGACGATAACCCCTCCAGGCAAAACTTGGGGGGTTTTTTATTGCTTACTTATTCCATCGAGAATCCAGTTTTTGTTTAACAAGGAGAACTAACCATGTATGACCATCGAGAATTAGCAATCATCATGAACTTATTTCATTTTGAGGAACATAGCCCAGGTATGATTTTTTGGCATCCTATGGGTTGGCGGATGTTTCGGGCAATTGAGGAATTTATGCGCTCCCGTTACCAAGCTTACGGGTTTCAGGAAGTGCGATCGCCCGTCGCATTGAGCCGCGCTCTTTGGGAAAAATCAGGACATTGGGAGAAGTTCCGGGAAAATATCTTTGTTGTCGGTAGTATGAGCAGTAAAAAAGAGCCAAGTGATATCAGTGCCGATTATGCCTTGAAAACAATGTCTTGTCCGGCTCATATTGCCATATACAAATCTGCTCGTCGAAGTTACCGAGAGATGCCGATTCGTCTGATGGAGTTTGGGATGGTTCACCGCAATGAACCTTCGGGAGCGCTTTCAGGTTGTATGCGTTTGCGTCAGTTTGTTCAAGATGATGCCCACATATTTTGCCAAGAAGCTGACATTGAACCTCCCCACCTTATAAGAAGGTGGGGATTCTTGTTTACAGAACGGGTTCAGTCGTTCCTATTGCCGTATTATTAGCATTGCTAATAATCGTGCTTTTACTTTTATCATTAGTAGGACGTTTGCCTACCCATATATTTATTTTCTCAATCACTTGACAGACACGAACAATAATTTTTGATGTGTCTATTTTAGATTTTTTAAGGATATTACATGCCCCGTTGGCATCAGCGTTGATTATTATCTTATTTTTAGTTTTGAACTCACCACGTTTAGTTCTTCTACCAGAAGATTTTAACTTCTGACAGTCGGTATCTTGACCGTAAACTGGTAATTCATCCCCATCAAAAAATGACATTTTGGAAGTGTATGACTCCTCCACAACTACAAATTGAATTCCATATCTTTTACAAAGATATTCAAGCGTATTCTTAAGTTCATTAAAAGGAACCTGTACAAAGCTCTGCGTATTTCTTTTGCCGATATCGATACCATCTTTTATTCCTTGATTCCATCCAAAAATAATTTTACCTATACCCAAAGCTAAGCATTTATTGATTATTACTCTAGCAGATTTTTTGATAAAATCTTTAACTTGGTTATTTCTAGATAAAGTCAACCTAGCTAATGACCCATTCCAGAAACCTTGCTCTTTACCAGTTTTTAACTTAGCTACTGACTTGTTATAAAATTGGTTAATGGACTTAAGCTGTTTACCATTTATAATAAATCCTTTTTCTCCAGTATTAGGGATACAAGTAGCAAAATTATTTAAGCCTACATCTATTCCCAAAACTTTATTATCATCTAAGGATGATATTTGGGGATTTGTTTTTCTACAAATCCAATGAATGTAAACTTCTGAATGCTTTGTTGTAATTGTAAGTTCGACCAATGTAGATGTATCTACAAAATCAGGAACGCGAAACTTTAGATATTCATTTAGTTTTGTCCCCATCACATCTGCAAAACATGTTCTTCGGAAATTAATTCCTGTAGAAACGTAAGCGTACTTAACACTTTTTTCAACTTCAATCTTTACAGTTTGTTTTGGATATGTTATTTCAAATAAACCTCCTTTTTTCCTATACCCTGGTAAATTTGGCCTTTTACCTCCTTCTACATAATGTCTGTCTAAAACTTCTTTGAAAGATTTAAAGTTTTCTGCAACCTTATGACAAACAGATTGTGCAGCTTGTGAATGCAACATTTTGTAATGGTAATTGTCCTTAAAGTCTTCTTGCAGGTCACAAGCTATACTCTGAAAATTAAGAGTTTTAAACGTAAAGTAACCTTGTTTCAGACTAAAAACCATTGAGTTATAGAGGCTATTTGCATGACGCAAAATACTAAATATTACATCTTTCCCTAACTCAGATAACCTAACGTGCTGTGTAGTGGTGCTGATATACGTATCTTGATTTTTCTCTTTATCAGACTCTCGTTGTTTTTTACTCTTGAATGTCACTTATTAACCACCTCCTTTACTTTATAAGTATATCATATTTATGGAAGATTTACATAAAGAGTATTTTATAAATAATGATATTTATAATTAGGAAATAATCAAAATATATATATAAATTGGATATCATTATTCTAATCAAACAATATATTTTGAATAAGTCAATAAGATATTAGAAAAATAATGGGCATCGAACCCATCATTTTTCTTTGCTATCCATCCCCACCCTACTGCACAGAGGATGGGGAATTCCGCAAAACTGTTAAAAGCGAAATTCATAACTTCCTAAACATGGTCAGTGAAGTATATAAAGCTTTTGGCTATGATAATTTTGCGGTTAAAATCTCTCTAAGGCCAGAAAAACGCTTTGGTAGCGATGCCGTTTGGGACAAAGCAGAATCATTACTCATAGAAGCTTGTGAAAGCTTAGGATACCCCTATGAATTATTGCCCGGTGAAGGTGCATTCTATGCTCCTAAAATCGAGATAAGCCTAGAAGACCACCTCGGAAGGTTTTGGCAGTGCGGTACAATGCAAGTAGATTTTAATCTCCCACAAATTTTTGACCTGAACTTTATTAATAGTGATGGTTCTTTTGAGCAACCAGTGATTTTACATCAAGCAGTGTTAGGCTCGATAGAACGTTGGATTGGCATTTTACTAGAAAATCACGGTGGTGCTTTACCATTGTGGCTTGCTCCGGTACAGATTGCAGTGGCTTCCATTTCAGATAAATCTCTAGAATGGGCAGAGGTTGTTACTGCTAAATTGAGAAGCATTAACGTCAGAGTCGAACTAGTAAAACGAGATGCGACAATTTCTAAAAAGATTCGGGAACTGTCAAAACGTAAAATTCCCCTAATAGCAGTTGTGGGAGACCATGAAGCTGCTAACGGTACTGTAAATCTCCGCCGCTTTGGGGTTTCTGGTCAGCAAGAAATTACACTTGCAAAGTTAGAAGAGGAATTTTCTCACCAGTAGAGACACGACACGTAGAGACGTTACATGTAACGTCTCTACATTTTTTTGAGAGCGAGCAAAGTTACTTCATACCAATGACTTGTCACCGCAGTCACAACAGATAAAAAATCTTCTGGCATAGTTTGTGTCGGAGCTTTTCGCTGATACCATTTCCATTGATTACGACCTTTACTATTATTCCAACTGTTAGGTGCGACTAGCATTTCTAACACGTCTTGTAATGGGGTGTTGCGACTACTAAAAGCAACTGCAATGGAACTAGATAATTGAGCATCATCTAGTGGCACTTCAATATACAACATTAGGTCATACAAATCTTTTGGTCTCCAACGTCTCGGGCCGAGTTCCACTAGACCATGTATTTTCCAACCGACCATTGTTTCAGGACGCACAGCTTGTAAATTTACAGCGTCTCCTAAAAACGTTGGATAGTTAATCCACTCAGGAGGAAGAACTAGTGGGTCACCAAAACCGATATCAATTTGAATATTACGCTGATACTCACCAAGTGCAGCATCAATATTAATTCGCAGACCAGGAAATTCTGTTTCTAACCAAATTCCCTTAATTTGCAAAGAATCAATATAAAAAGTAACACCATCAGCACAATCATCAATTGACAAAATATCTAAAAATATTTGTCTTGTAACTTCAATATCAAACTCTTAAAGACCAAGAAAATCAACATCAACAGCAACTCGTTTTTCTGGTGCAACCCAAAGCCTCGTCAACATTCCACCACGTAGCACCAAATCTTTAACATAAATAGAACGAGAAAGCCTTCTCAGTACAGCTTCCAACAAATTATAAATCAGCACTTCTTCACAAGGACGATTTGTTGTGCTGGTAATAGTAGCCAAATGCTCGTCAATGTTTTTCATAGGACTATCCTCCTGACCAAAAAAATCAAAATTGAATAAATCTGGATTGATTTTTAATAAATTTTGAATTTTGAATTTTGAATTTTGAATTGACGTAGCTTTTAGCTTTCAATCCAGCCAGCATCCAAATTTATGTTGCTGTCATAAACGGTGTATTCCCGTTGCTGTTGACAAAACTTGAATCCTTTTGCTTTCAAGCCTGTCAAAAGTAAATCAAAACGTGATTGTGCTGTATACTTTCCAAGGTTATATAAGCGCATAGTGATAAACCTTTGTTGCTGTCCGTCACTCTCCTGCTTGAAAGCGTTTGCAGATAAATGGGCATCATGTTCACAACAATATTGTTGCAACACCTTTATATCCGCGATTGCAGATAAAATTACTTTGACATGAAACTCAAAGTAATTAGTTACTGGTAACTCCAGAGCTTCATCGTCTGTTACTGGAACATCACAGTTACCCAACATTGCCTCAATTTTGATGCGAGTCACTTCAAAGCCAGCTTCCATTAACTTTTGCGCTATTACCTGCACCTCACAGAACACGCTGGTCAATGTGCCATGATGGTAAGAAGCTGTCATCGGTTGGGAACGAGTCAAGCCTTGAGGTAATTCAATAAGGACACATTTGACACCCAACGTTTTGCACAATAAGCAAAATCTCTCCCGTGCAACCAAATTTGTAGTTTTGACGGTAATGTGAGCTTCAAATGTCCCGGTATAATCGCGTCGTGTCAGCACCTTATTTTGCAGCTAGTAAAAAGGGGGTTTGTTTTGGTCGTAGAGTTTTGACATTAGATGTGATGTATTACAAACAAGATTACTCTTTGTATTATAAGTGTATTATGAAAACAGTGTCTACAGGTGTATGTCTTGAGGAATATAGACCAGTTCGTAAAGTGTCACCTGGTATACTTGTCTTTGCTCTTGTCGAGTGATAACGTATAAATGTGTGTGAGGAGCAAAGTGAAAGCAAAATCGCCTGGGGTGGAAACACGGTAACACTCCCAGGCGTTTTTGCATTTATATAATTATTTTGATTACGACTATTCTTTATTAAAAAAATATAAATAAAGCCGTTACTTGATGAAATTGTTATCTAGAATACTTGCCATTTTATGAAACATAGATTATTCTATAGGAGTGTGTGAGGAGTAAAGTTGAAATCAAAAAGTACCTGGAGTGGAAACACGGTAACACGCCCAGGTACTTTTTGCATTTTATGTTAGTAATTGCTAGCTGCTAATTAGTAATGGACGGTCAACAGTCAACCGTCAACCGTTAACCGTCAACCATAACTAAACTTTTGTATTAATTTCCCTTTCGGAAGTACCAGAGATTGTTAGACTGCGCTTCAACATAAATACAGCGAGAAAAATTCCGATAGCAGCTAGGATTGCTGTGGGGTAGAAGAAGTTTGTATAGCTACCAAAAATATCTCGAATTCTGCCAGCTAAAAGTGTACCTCCCAAAGCTCCTGCACCAAAAGCAGTAAAGACGATACCATAGTTTTTGGCGTAATCTTCTGGTCTAAACATAGTTAAAGTTGAAGTAGGAGCTATTGCTAACCAACCTCCAAAGGAAAATTGAAATAGAGAAAATGCAATTAAGAAAGTTGCAACACTACCTTCACCTGCGCTAATCATCATAATTGAAGCGATGATAATCAGGACATAAGTAGCTATAGCAGCAAACTTCGGTGTAAATCGGTCAGTGACCCAACCGAAGACCAAACGTCCTAAACCGTTGAATACAGCAAATAGAGAAACCGTCAGAGTGGCAGTATTTCCGTCTAGTTTAATAATTTCCTCACCAACTGGCTTTGCAGTACCAATAGCAGCGAGTCCAACAAAAGTACCTATGGTGTAGCATAACCACAACCCATAAAATGCACCGGTTCCCAACATTTCCCCGTTATCAGCTAATGTTCCATTTATGACAGCGGTGGGAGGATTCCAACCTAATGGTTTCCAGCCTTTTGGAGGTGTGACTAGGGTTGTGGAAATAGCAAGAATAATCGCAATGAAAGCAATACCTAAAATTAAAAAAGTTTTCTGTAGTCCAACAGTCGGAGAATCAATTAGTGATTTTGCAATTGGTGCAGTAATCAAAGGTGACAAACCAAAACCAATTACTGTTAACCCTACTGCGATACCTTTTTTATCGGGAAACCATTTTGCCACAACTGCTAGGGGCACACCATAAGCCATACCAACCCCAATACCAGCTATTACCCCGTAGGTAACCACTAGCATGTAAATGTTGTTAACAAAACTAGATAAAACGTAGCCTATTCCCATCACTACACCACCACCAGCAATGATAACGCGAGAGCCAAAACGGTTAATATAAAAACCAGTAATCGGCATTAAGATAGAAAAAACTACCAAAAGTACAGTGAAAGGCAATAAACTATCAGTAGCATTAATGCTAAGTAACTTTTCTAAAGGTTTTCTAAAAATACTCCAAGAATAAACAGTTCCTAAACAAAGCAATACAGTCATACCAAGAGGTATAAGAAACCATCTGCCTTTCTCCGCTGGTAAACCAAAAAGTTTAATGTTGTTCATAATACAAAATGCTTGTGAATACTTTTGTTGAAGTATCGCATTTTTTTTTTGATTTTTCCAAAGCTTTATATATATTTTTTATAACTTTAGATGGATAAAAATATCAGTCTTTGGTATAAAATCTTTTTGTATCTCTTGTGACCATCACATAATTATGCTTCAACAAATTACTGAAAGTGCGAGTAAGCTAATAACCGAGTTTGGATTAAAGTTTCTTGGTGCTATTGCTCTGTGGATTATTGGTCAGAAGCTGATTGAGTTTGCTGTAAAGCTCATGCGGCGTGTTTTGAGGGGCCAACATGTTGACGCTACATTAGTTACCTATCTTGTCAATATAATTTCCATAACTTTGAAAGTAATCTTAGTTGTGGCACTTCTTGGGTTCTTCGGGATTGAAACTACTTCCTTCGCTGCATTGTTAGCAGCAGCGGGTGTTGCAATCGGTGCTGCATGGGGTGGACTGTTGGCAAACTTTGCAGCGGGTGCATTTTTGATTATTTTCAGACCTTTTAAAGTTGATGATTTTATTACTGCTGGTGGTGTGACTGGCACTGTTACTGAAATTGGGCTGTTTACTACTTCTATAAACACACTCGATAATATAGTGACAATTGTTGGCAATAATAAGATTTTTGCCGATAATATCCAAAACTTCTCTATAAATCCCTATCGTCGCGTGGATTTAGTTGCTCAGTTGCATCGCGATGTAGACCATAATGATGCAATTAAGCGTTTGAAGGCTAATATTAGTCAAATCCCTAACGTTCTTCGAGAGCCTGCTCCAGATGTAGAAATTTTAGAATTTACTATGGCTGGGCCTGTGCTTGCAGTACGTCCTTACTGCAATAATGCTCATTATTGGCAGGTGTATTTCGATACAAACAGGGCTATTCGCGAAACATTTACTCAAGCTGGTTATCCGTCACCAGAAGAGCCTTTTTCCTTTAATGCTTTATCATCCAACGGAAAAGAAAGCGCTCAATCTTTAATAAATTCTTAAGGAAGTTTTGAGTTTTGAGTTTTGAGTTTTGTGACTCAAAACTCGAAATTTGTATTTACCAAGCGCAATTTATAGATAGTAGAGCATGTTCTATTAATGTGTCTTCATCAAGCATAGTTACCTCGTATTGAGGAGTAACAGATAATAATTCATTAATTCTTGCTTCAGATGCAATGACAATTGATTCGTCTAAGCTGCCGTTACTTAAAGAATCTGCAAAATCTTGAGCAATGTGATAAGTCCGCTCCAAAGAAGAAGATGGTAAATTACGCGAAACCATAAATAAATCGCATCCAGCGTTAAATGTTCGCGCTACTGTTCCGCTGTTAGTATACATATCCGAAACGGCTTTCATATCCAAATCATCTGAAACTATTACACCCTCAAAGCCCAATTCTTGCCGTAAAATATTTGTCAAAATTGGTTTAGAAAGGGTTGCTGGTACATCTGCATCAATTTTTGGAAATAAGATATGCGCGGTCATTATCATTGGTATTTGCTGTTTAATTAATGCTTTGAAGGGTATTAATTCACGAGCAAATAGTTCTTCTTTAGTTAGATTTAATACTGGCAATTCTAAGTGCGAATCTTTACTAGTGTCACCGTGTCCTGGAAAGTGTTTGGCACAACCGATGATACCACTATCTTTTAGTCCTAGATAATATTGACAAGCACCAGTAGCAGCAGTTCCTGCTGTTGTACCGAAAGAGCGGGGCCCAATAATCGGGTTTGTGGGATTAGAAAAAATATCGGCTACAGGTGCCCAAGATACGTTTATACCTAAAGATTTTAACTCCAGAGCCATTGCGGAAGCTACCTCATATGCTCTGTCGCTGAATACAAATGCTTCTGGGAATCTGGTTATCGGTAAAGGTGAACGATGAACGCGACCTCCTTCGTGGTCGATGCTAATAAACATTTCTTCGCGTTCGGCATATTCTCTTGTTTGCTCGATTAGTTCTTCTAATGTTTCTAACCAAACTTCATAGTGTGTGCCTATACGGAAGTTTTTGCCATATATAAGAAGACCAACAGGTTTTAAGTCACTGAGTAATTTTTTATCGTCGTCATTTAATGATGTACCGGAAACACCTACAATTAGATGTTTTCCAAAGCGCTGGACTTCCTGGGATACTGGCATGATAATTTACCTTATTTTCCTATCAAAAATTATTGTTACACAGGATAAAGCAGGACTAAAGTATTCTTGTTACCAAATAATATATAATTAACGATTAGCAACAAGGTGCCAAGAGCGCCAAGAAAACTGAAGGGTGAGGGAATATGGTTAAGGTTTCTATTGTGATTCCGGCTTATAATGCTATGACGTATTTGCCTACTACAATTGAAAGTGTTTTTAGTCAAAGTTTTAATGATTATGAAATGATTATTGTTGATGATGGTAGTTCTGATAATACTTTAGAATGGGTGAATAAAATAACAGATGCACGAGTAAGAGTTATTTCCCAAGCGAATCAAGGAGCTTCTTGGGCACGAAATGCAGGTATTGAGCATTCACAAGGAGAGTATATTGCATTTCTTGATGCTGATGATATTTGGCATCCAAGTAAGTTAGAGAAACAAGTTGATTGTTTAGATGCACATCCGGAAGTGGGTTTGGTGTACACTTGGACGGAATTAATTGATAGCAAAGGGTTGAGTACTGGACGAGTTTTTTTTAATAATGATGAGGGTAATATTTGGCAAGTTTTAACACAGCACAATATTATTGAATGCGGCAGTGTGGCAATGGTACGTCGTGCTTGTTTTGAAAAAGTTGGATTGTTTGACCTGAATTTGAGCCGCTCTTATGTGGAAGATTGGGATATGTGGTTGCGTATTGCGACATGCTATCCATTTAAAGTGGTTAAAGAAGCACTTGTTTTCTATCGTCAGCACACGAACAGTAGTTCTAAAAATTGGAAAGCTATAGAAGCATGTTTCGCAATTGTAATTGAAAAGGCTTTTCAAAATTTGCCTAAGGAATTAGTTTCTGTTCCGCAGCAACTCAAGAATCAAAGTTATGCCAATGCTAATATTTTTCTAGCGTGGAAAGCATTGCAAAGCCAAGCAAAAGATTATCAAACAGCTAGTTATTTTCGTAATGTTGCATTGCAGTATTACCCTAAGTTACGTTTTTCAAAAGAATTTATACGTTTGAGTTTGGCAATAGCCATATTGCGTTGGTTTGGAGTTGATAATTATAGTAAATTTTTAGAGTTTGTTTATGCTATGCGTAGGAGTACTGCTAATCCTCTTTAATCCAGATTGCCAGTCCACCACCACGACCACGAGCTGCGATAAAGTCCTCGGTTATTAAGAAGAAGGCAAAAAATGGCAGTTGAGAAATGGGCTTTTTGTAAAAGTCTTCTGTTTCTAGTTTATTACCTGGAAGTTTACCATCGTAAAGAGTACGACCAAATAGACTAAATACCATTTTGTGGAAGTCAAAGGCTAATAGGTTTTTTTTGCCTAAATACTGTGCTGGACCTATGAGTTTAAATGATGTGATGCCAAATTGAACTCGATTCCCAATTTCGACTCGGTTCTCTCTTTGTTGCGTTTGTTGTTCTGTCTGTTCTATTATTTCTGTTGCTGATGAAACAGCGTCAAAGGAGATATGCGCTGCAAAAAACTGTGGTAAGTACAAGCCTTTACCTAAGATAATCCCCCCTCGTTGTCGAACTTTACGAGTTCCTGTGGCAAAACACAAACGCCATTTTCCCAACAATGGTGCTAAAGGGTATACCAATCTTTGCTGTTTAGCTGCTTTTTCTGCTTGTAATAGTGCCTCAACTACATCCGCAGCTGAAGGACGCTCACCTTTTTGCGTGCGATAGGCAGTGACTGCATTTGTGAGTATTTTGACGAAATTCGATTCTGTTGGGGATGTTAAATCAATTGTCATAAAAGCGATTGATTTTTTGGTTTACGGCAAATGATTTGCTTGTTTGCATTAATCATAACCTGATATAAGGATTTATATAAGTAGGGGATTTAATAGATAGGTCGTGAATGTGCCCCACTATCTAAAGATAGATATAAAAGATTAACACCCTACTTCCAAAAGGTGATGTGATGATTTGATAACATGATGTTTAATTTATTAAGTAAATTTAAGCTTTATTTCGTGAGTTTCTTTTGTGTAACTGCGATTTCAATAGCCACAAGCAAGATATACTATCAGGAAATATAATGAAATCAGAGTTTAAAAAGCAATCAGAAAAATCACAATCAGCAAATAAACAAAATTATACTATTGTTCCAATTGCACCTCTACCTGACCCAATAAGTCAAAATATTGAGACGATAATTGCTTTACAAAACAAAGCAGAAAAGGAGTTTTCTCAGCACCACCGTATCGTGGAAGCTATAACTACATTTTGGAGTCGTCCAGGATTTTTATACAGCACCTTGGTCGTAATTAGCTTGTGGATATTCTATGATTTCCTCCCATCTGAATTAGGCTTACCAAAATTTGACTCCCCGACATTAGATTATTTAGATATCACTTTAGGTTTTGGGTCTTTGTTGATGACAATTGGGATTCTTATTACCCAAAAACGGCAAGAGAGATTAGCTGAACAACGAGCACAATTAAGTTTACAATTAAATTTATTGTCCGAACAGAAAATTGCTAAAATAATTGCTTTACTTGAAGAATTACGTCACGATTTGCCCAATGTTAAAAATCGTCTTGATGTCGAAGCTGAAATGATGAAGCAGGCTACAGACCCAGAGGCTGTTGTTGCTGCTCTTGAGGAAAGTTTAGCTGAAGAACTAGCAGAACTAGAAAAGCAAGAAACTTTGGAATTAACGGAAAACCCGACATAAAAAATAAAGTATTTTTAAAGTATAAACATGTAGCCATTGTCAACCCCCATTGTAGATAACATAGTTTTACCAGATTAACTACCAAGCGATAGAAGTATAACTATATCTAAAGTGGTAAGTTTTTAAGATTGGTGGTGAAATTATAACCCGGAAGATGTATGACTATGCTACAACATCGCACCGTTTTAATTATCGATGATTGCGCTGCAGACCGCGCAGTTTATCGACAATACTTAATGGATAGCTCAAAATTCATCTACTCAATTTTGGAGTCAGCCGAAGCAAGTGGTGGATTATTGTTGTGTAGCATACAACAAATTGATGTGATATTAATCGAATTCAATCTACCTGATTTAAATGGTTTAGAGTTTTTAGCAAAGTTAAAAGCGAAAATGGGGGACAAATCTCCTCCGGTAATAATAATTACAAGCAATAATAGTACTGTAGATGCAGTCAAAGCAATAAAAAGCGGTGCAGAGGATTATTTAGTTAAAGGAAGAATAACATCTGATGAGTTAGAATCCTCTATACAAAATGCGATTAATACCCAAGCGGTGGGAGCAGATATTACTGAATGTAAGCAAATCGAAATTGATTTACGTCTTGCGACAGAAAGATTTGAATTAGCTGCGAAAGCGGTTAACTGTATTATTTACGATTGGAATTTATTAGACAATACAGTCACACGAACCTGCGGTCTCACGGAAATTTTAGGTTATAGTTTAGAAGAAGCTGAACCCAGCGCCCAATGGTGGCAAGACCTCATTCACCCAGAAGATTTTGTGCAACTCAATCGTCACGAAATCTGGGAGCAAATCACGAAAAGCAACCGTCATTGTGCGGAGTACCGGGTTCGCCATAAGGATGGTCATTACCTATGGCTGCAAGACCAGTCATTTGTAGTATTAAACGACAAGGGTCAGGCAATTAGGGTTGTCGGTAGTAGTAGCGATATTACTGAGCGCAAAAATGCCGAAGAAGAACTACGTCAAAAAACAGCTATTTTAAGCACTATTAATAATTGCATACCAATCCTAATTTTTGTCAAAGACCGACAGGGACGTTTAGTGATGGCAAATCCGGAAGTTGTAAACTTTATTGGTAAGCCAGAAGATGAGATTATTGGCTTTACAGATATGGATTTCAACCTTAAAGATTACGATGCACAGAGGATTATAGAAAACGACCGTCAGGTAATGGAGACAGGTCAAACTTATAAATTTGAGGAAACGGTAGAATTTGATGAAGGTAAGCGCACGTTTGTTTCGATTAAAACGCCTTACAAAGATGAGCTAGGCAATATTATTGGATTAATTGGTGTTTCGACAGATATCTCCGAGCGTAAACAGGCAGAACGAGAGCGGGAAGAACTTTTAGCTAAAGCACAAGCAGCATGTGAAGAAGCTGAGTTGGCAAACCGTACTAAAGATGAATTTATAGCAATAGTTTCCCATGAATTGCGAAGTCCTCTCAATGCTATTGTGGGTTGGACAAAATTATTAAAAAGTCGAAAATTTGACCAAACTACTGCTTCTCGTGCCCTGGAAACTATCGAACGCAACACCCAAGCACAGCTGCAATTAATAGAAGACCTTCTAGATATCTCCCGCATGATTCGGGGTAATTTGCGCTTAACAGTGTCACCCGTAAATCTTGCTACATTGGTAGAAACAACAGTTAATAGTTTCCGTTTTGCAGCACAAGAAAAAAAACAGCAATTGGAAATTAACATAGACACATCATCTTGTAAAGTTTTAGGAGATATAAATCGCTTACAACAAATTGTTAGTAATTTGCTTTCCAATGCAATAAAATTCACACCCACAGCAGGAAGAATCGAAATTTCTCTTGATACAGTTAGCTCTCAACACAAACAATCAATAAGCAAAAAGCAAGAACTGACAAATAAAACCTACGCAAAAATTCAAGTTACTGATACAGGAAAAGGAATCAAACCAGATTTTCTGCCCTACGTATTTGAGCGTTTTCGTCAAGCAGATAACAGCACGACACGAGCCAAAGATGGACTGGGACTGGGATTAGCAATTGTCCATCACCTTGTAGGGTTGCATGGTGGGAATATAACTGCTTTTAGTGCGGGGGAAGGCTTAGGAGCGACCTTTACTGTTATATTGCCCCTTTTGGGAGATGAGGGAGATAAGGGAAATGAGGGAAATGAAGGAAATGAGGGGAATGAGGGAGATAAGTCTTCTTTTTCTGATTCTAATTGTCTATCTGGTGTGAAAGTTCTTATTGTTGACGATGAACCTGATACTAGGGAATATATCCGTATCGCACTTTCACAATTTGGAGCCGTTGTGATGGCAACAGCATCTGCGAAAGAGGCGTTAGCTGTATTGAATCAGTTACAACCGAATATACTTGTAAGCGATATTGGGATGCCAGAAGAAGATGGTTATATGTTACTAGAGATGGTAAGAGAATTAACACAATACAGACAAATCCCAGCAATTGCCTTGACTGCTTATGCTAAACAAGAAGACCGCAACCGTTCTTTCCATGCAGGCTTTCAACTTCATATTACTAAGCCTGTAGAACCCGTTGGGCTAGTTACTGCTATTATTAGCTTAATTGGAAGATAGCTATTATGATATATTTTAATATGACAATTTTGAAATTTTTCTTAAGAAATGATTTTACTGAACTAATTGCTCCTGTCAACAATAATTTATATAATCCCATTTTTGACATATTTTTATTATCAGTCCTACTAATTTTTATATCATGTTTTTTACTTTGGCGAAGTTTTAGTTATCTAAATCTTGCAAACAATAAGCTGCAACAAGCCGAAGAAGTAAGGCGCTGCGGTCAAGAAGGTTTGCGAAAAATGGTAAAAACTGCTCCTATTGGTATTGCTTTTACTAGTTGCACAGGAAAAGTGTTTGAGGCGAATGACACTCTTTTGGAAATGTTGGGTTGGACAGAGGAGGAGATGCCTTCCAGTAGTTTAAATTGGCGGGAAATATCTCCAGAAGAATATGCCGAAATAGACAGCCAAGCAATACAGCAACTTCAACAAACAGGCTCTGCTGGTCCAATACAAAAAGAACTTATCCGTAAAGATGGTTCGCGTTTTCCTATTTTAGTAAGTACCAGTCGCCTTGAAAGTGAGCAAGATGAATATATTGCTTTTATAGTGGATTTAACAAAAGTGAAAAAAATTGAAGCGGCGCTCGCTTTTAGCGAGCGCCGCTTCCGGTTACTGGCCGAGGCCATACCCCATCTAGTTTGGACGATTAAAGCAAATGGTAAACCAGTGTTCAGCAATCACAGATGGCAGGAATACATTGGTATTACATTGGATGAAGCTATTAGGCAAAATTGGGAATCCTTGGTTTCCCCTGATGATTTGGAGAAGTGCCGCAATCGCTGGCTAGAAGCGCAACAAACAGGTAGTACTTATGAAATTGAGTTCCAGCTTCGTTGCGCTGCGGATGGTTTATACCGTTGGAATCTGACCCGCGCAATTCCAGTTAAAAACGAGCTTGGGGAAATTGTTGAATGGTTTGGCACAAATACAGATATTCACGACCTAAAGCAGACACAAATACACCAGCAGTTCCTAAGTCAATTGGAACATCGAGTTCGCCAAATGTCAGACCCAGAAGAAATGGTATGGGAGATAACTAGCAGCCTGGGAAAATATTTAAACGTAAATTACTGCTCATTAAATGAAATAAATTGGTCAAGCAATGAAGTAATTGTTCCTAGCTGTTGGACAGACCCTTTCAATTTGAGTATGGTTGGAACTTACCATCTGTCAGACTTTTTGATACCAGAGTCTCAAGAAGCAACTGCTAGAGGTGAAGTCACAATAATTAATGATGTGACAACAGACCCGCGTACTTCTCCCCATGCTAGCAATTTTGTACCGTTGCAAATTAAGTCACTGGTCACTATTCCTTGCATTTATGAAAATGTTTGGGTCGCAGCACTTGTTATCACCAGCCGCAGTCCTCGCATCTGGCGCGAGGATGAAATAATGCTGCTGCAAGAAACCGTTACTCATATTTGGTATTTAATTGAACGTAAACGAGCAGAAGTAAAATTAGCAGCCCAAGAAAAACGATATCGCTATATTTTTGATGCAGTGGGAGTATCGATTTGGGAAGAGGATTTTTCGTCCGTTAAAGTGGCGATTGACAAACTAAAAGCTAAAGGAGTCCAAGATTTTCGCCAGTATTTTGCAGAGCATCCGGAATTTGTTAACTGGGCAATGGGTGCTGTGAAACTACTGGACATAAATGAAGCCACCCTAAAAATATGTAAAAGCCAAAACAAACAGCAAGTACTGACTTCTCTCCATCAGATTATCCCGGAGGAAAGCCCGTCAGTTTTTGTTGACGAATTATTGACCATTGCTGCAGAAGAAACCTTTTTTTCATCGGAAGCCATCGTGCAGAATCTCCAGGGAGAAAAGATTCACATTTTATTTACAATTCAATTCCCACCACCGACCGAGAGTTATGAATGTGTCTTAGTAACATGGGTTGATATTAGTGACCGCAAGCAACTAGAAGAAAGCTTGAAACAGCAAACGGAAGACTTAACTCATGCTAACCGTCTCAAAGATGAATTTATAGCAGTTTTATCCCACGAACTGCGAACACCGTTGAACCCTATTTTGGGTTGGACAAAAATGCTACAGAAGGGCAATTTTGATTCAGCAAAAATAACACAAGGACTGGAAACAATAGAGCGCAATGTAAAGCTACAAATTAGTTTAATCGAAGACCTACTCGACGTTTCCCGCATTTTACGTGGACAACTAAGATTAGAAATTCTCCATGTTGACCTTACTTTTATAATTGAAGCCGCAATCAATACCGTACATCTAGCAGCCCAAGCAAAATCTATTGATATTCAGTTTATCGATTCTTCTACTCCAATAGCAATAATGGGTGATAAAAATCGCCTGCAACAAATTTTCTGGAATTTGCTTTCTAATGCCATAAAATTTACCCCCAATGGTGGAAGAGTCGAAATTTTTCTTGAAGCAATTAATAATTGCGCTCAAATTACCATTACCGACACTGGTATTGGCATTCCCTCTGATTTTCTTCCCTATATTTTTGAATATTTTCGCCAAGCAGATGGTAGCAAAACCCGTAAATTTGGAGGACTAGGGCTGGGATTAGCTATTGTGAAACATTTCATAGAAATACATGGAGGTACTATCCAGGTTAATAGTTTAGGAGAAGGACAGGGAACTACTTTTGTAGTTATATTTCCACTAATACCTGCTCTTTCTACTGAAACTCAAGTCAAAGAAGCAACTGATATTTTACCAACTTTAGCTAAACCTATCGACCCTAGTGAGTTGATTGAAGTAATAGCTCAGTTGAAATCTTCTGGGTTTTGAAAAAGCAGGATTTTGAGCTGATATTGCAGGTGCTTCCACAAAAATAAATAATTTATTGTTGATAGTTAATTAGACCGTATTATAGCAATTCCTACTCTGGTGAGGCACATAAGGGCGGGCAGGGATGCCCACCCCACAATACTTTACTAATTTAATATGTACTTTACTACACTGGGAACCGCTATAAATCGCGTCTCTACAAATAATATCTAACTGTGGTTACAACTCGACTTTTTGTTGCTCGCAAAGCATTTTTTAAGAAAAAGGTAGTTTGATTGTGTAAAAGACCATCCCACCAATTGCGTGTTACAAATACGGGGATAATCACGGTTGTGAAAACTCCACTATGTTGTTGTGCTTCATAGCGAGTGACAAAATCGAGAAGCGGTTCTATCAAAGAACGATAGGGGGATTCCAAAATTTTTAGAGGAATATCCGACTCTAATTGTTGCCATTTTTCTTGTAATCTTTCTCTATCTGTCGAACCAATATCAACGTGAACTGCAACAATGTCATCAGCTATACTACGTGCGTAATCTAAAGCCTGTACTGTTCCTCGGTTAAGTTGTCCAACTAAAACTACTGCTGGATGATTAATGACTTCTGGTTTAGGTCTAGGAGGATAACTGCAAGGGGCTATTTCTTCGATACTCAAGCGTCGTGCAACATATTCATAGTGACGGTGAATTGCGAGAAATATGTATACCAAAATTGGAATAGCCACGACTACTAACCAAGCACCACGTAGGAATTTTGTGGAAATAATTACCATCAAAACAATTGCGGTAGCTATAGCTCCAAAAGTATTCATCAAAGCACTGGAACGCCAACCTGATGAGCGTTCGACAAACCAACGACGTACCATTCCCGCTTGTGACAAAGTAAAGGATGTAAATACACCGACTGCGTATAAGGGAATGACAGCAGAAACATCGCCTTTAAAAATTATTACTAAAACAGCAGCACAAAGAGTCAAGAGAATAATTCCGTTGGAATAAACTAAGCGCTCTCCTAAAAGTGCTAGCTGTCGTGGTAAAAATCCATCTCTTGCTAAAAAGTAACAAAGTCTAGGAAAATCTGCATAGCTGGTATTAGCAGCTAACATCAAAATCAGTAGGGTAACGAACTGAATAAAATAGTAAAAACTTCCAGTTCCTAAAATCTCCCTACCCAATATTGAAACAACTGTTTCATGTTCGTGAGGGACAATATGGTAAATATTGCTAAGATAAGTAATACCAACAAACATTATCCCCAAAATTACGCCTAAAAACGTCAATGTTAGTCGAGCATTTTTCCACTCTGGTTCTTTGAAAGCTAAGACTCCATCAGATATTGCTTCCACTCCGGTCAGTGCTGTGCATCCTGCAGAAAAAGCTCGCATGATGAAAAATAAGCTCAATCCTTGTTGAACGGGAATTTCCGGATAACTCGTTACGACTTGTCCGGTAGCATGTTTATATAAACCGAAAATAATCAATACAAAAATGCTGACAATAAAAGCGTAGGTCGGAATCATAAAAATGTTTCCAGATTCCTTTACACCTCTGAGGTTTGCCAGCATCAGTAAGACCATAAAAATCAAACAGAGACTGACCGTAAAAGGTTGTAGCGCTGGAAATGCTGATGTGAGAGCTGCGGTTCCAGCAGAAATACTGACGGTCACTGTCAAAATATAATCAATCATCAAGGAGGCTCCCGCTACCAGCCCAGGAAATAAACCCAGGTTATCTCTGGCCACAATGTAGGAACCACCACCTTTAGGGTAGGCTTTAATCGTTTGTCTGTAGGACAGCACAACGATTCCTAATAAAAGAATAATTGCTACCGCAATTGGTAAAGATAATGATAAAGCACCACTCCCTGCAGCTACCAATATCACCAATATTTCCTCTGTTGCATACGCGACTGAAGAAAGTGCATCGGAAGAAAGAACTGCCAAAGCCGCATAGTTACTTAATCTTTCTTCACTATGGGCACTGGTTGGTAATGTTTTACCTAGTAGAATTTGCTTAATTTGTGGGTAGAAGGACATAAGAAGTCTACCTGATAAATACTATTCTTTCTTATCACGGGAGCAAGCTATCTAGTCAGATTCAAAACAATTATGTAATTTTTTCCATAACTGTTTTACGATTTACATAATTCAGTGATAAATTTTATACATAAATTAATATAAATTAATATAAATTATTAAAGAATTATTTAATTACTCCCCACTTAACTAATCTTTATAGTAAGGCTCCTCTTCCAATAAATATTTAATATCAGGTTCAAGCAAATCTGATTTGTTTGGTATATAAATACGATACATTTTTACTTGATAACATTGCCAGCCAATATTAATTCGTTTACTGTAACCAAAAATGGCTCCTTTTACACGAACAGTACCCCCTTTCATTTTGATAACCGTTTTATTATTGAAGACTTTTAAATCCTCACTTCCTGACCAAGTAACAGTCCATAAGTTATCCTTGTATTTTCCTTGAATATTAGGGTCCCAAGCAGTATCTCGCTCTGGGTCAAATGTCGGTGGGTGGTGAAGTCTCTTATTGCTAGGATAATTTGTTGTATCGTTTTCTCTAGCTTTTTCCCTTACTCTTTTGATTCCAAAAGCAGCAGTTGCGATAACTATTATAAGCGTGCCCGCAACCCCTGCGAATGTGTCAGCACCAATACCCCCATCCCTATTAAAAGCTGATGGGTTCCGGATAAAAGGGTTATTATCCGGAATAGAGGTAAAATTATTTTTTGGACTTCTAGGCATAACTGCTTAAGTTTCTCCAACAGTCAAAATATGTTAGTTATTTGACTTATTTTAATTAATTTTTCAGAGTAGTTTCAAGCGGTACTGTCTCTTCATCATCTAATAATTTATGTGCGGCTTCCAGCATTGATGCTGCAATATCCTTCAGGTCTTCGCGAGTATTCAAATAAGTTTGTAAAGCTTCCATTGGGTCAATACTACTAGTCGCAGTTAACTCTGGAACACGAGGACGTGCTAGCTGACTCAACAATTCTGGTTGAATTGTATAGGTATGAGTTGAAGTTAAAACCTCATGTAATGCTGAATTTTCTACTGAATCCAATTGTTCTGAACGGAGTTTATAAATTAACCTCACTACCGCATCATTTATATCATGCTTAGCAATCGCTTTCAAAATAGCAGCTTGAGGGTCTTCTGCTTTAGAAACATCAACTTCGATAGTACGAAAAGGACGCGCAGGTAATGGGCAAAATTCCCAATCAGTATTACCTCGCTCCAACTCTATCATGACATAACCTTTGTCTTCTTTTTCTTCACTAAAATCAACTCGCTCAATACTTCCTGGATAAACTACTGGAGGATTATTAGATTTATTTAAATTTTGATGTTTATGAACATGTCCTAAGGCTACATAATCAAAACAGGGACGCGCTAATAAAGAGACTGGAAGAGTAAAACCTTTACCTACTGCCAAAAAACGTTCTGCTCCTAAAGCTGCACTATCTGCCATTAAGTGAGCTAAAAGCACAGTGGGAATTTCATCATCTAGACGACGAATTTCTCCTTCTAAAACAACTCGCAATCTTTCTGTTAATAACTGATTAACTTCCACCATCGACAAATCTTCTGTTTCTTGACGAGTCATCAACGCTGAACGAGTTAACCAAGGTAAGGTAACAATCTGCACAATTCCATTACGAGTTTGCACGCGGTGAGTGGTCAAAGTATCTCCTACAAGTACACCGGGAACACCTAAAGTACGGTAAATACATAAACTTGCACCTCCTAATCCCTGAGAATGCTGGTCGTGATTTCCTACCAACAAGACAACTGGAATACCAACATCCACTAAGCGACGAAATTGAGATGCAAATGCTTCTTGAACGAAGGGTGGGGGTGTGGCGTCTGGGAAAGCGTCTCCACCAAATAACACTAAGTCTACAGGTTCGTTAATGGCGCGGTCAATAGCAATAGATAATGTCTTGACAAAATCTTCTAGTCGTGTATTTACGCCAGTCTCTGGATTTATGCGTCCGTGGGAAAAACTGCTTCCCATATGAATGTCGGATAGGTGGAGGATTTTTAGCATATTTTTAATAAATCTTTATTTGCTTAGTTAATGTTGCTCTCTTTGGAGTATGGACTTTGGGTTTCTTGTAAATAATCAATTATCATAGTACGAACTGCCCGGTAAGTACATAAATATTAAATATATATAGAAGCGCAAACATATTTCTCGTCCCAATATAAGAAACCCCACCCCCAACCCTACGAAAAATAGTCATTTTTTGTAAAAAATTACATCGACAATCGTCGATTTCCGTACCATTGACTCAAATCATCCTCAATCGTGTCAAGAATTGTAATTGCCTCAGTTATTGATTTTGCATCGGCTGCTAAGAGAGTAAACGCTTGCTCTACCCTTTGTTGATAGTCAGAAGGGCAGATAGCAAAGGTATTTGCAATTGCTACAGCAGCTTTTTCATTTAACAGGTAATTTTCATTAAGTGCAAATAATACTTGATTAATACAGGCTACGCTACGAAAACAGCAACCTGCTGCGTAAGCAACATCATCGCGTGCAATCGCCTTTTTTGCGACAAATAGCGAGAAACTTATTTCCCAGGCAAAAGTATTAATAGTTGCTTGTTTTAGTTGGGCTGGATAGGGCTTTGTTTTTGCCTTCAAAGCTTCTAAAACACCATGAGGGTCGTAAAGTGGCTGACAAATAGCAATTTCCCCCATATAAATTGAGGACACAAAGCCGTGAGGATGACCTGGTTGATAATCAATGGTAATTTTTCCGGTATGGCAATCATCAATGACACGATTGACTTTTGCTAAATCGCGATAGAGAAAATCTACAGCTACGCCTTCTACCTGTAGCCAAGCACCTCCGTTAATCCATTTACCCCATTCTCCAATTGCAGTAACTAAATTTACGCGATGGTTGTCGTCAAGCTCTGAAGCTAGGCGATTTAGAGCAATTACATCTGGTGGGTTTTCTGGATTGTAATAAATACCTAAATCTACATCTGATTTGTTAGTGTGGTTGCCTCGTGCCCGTGAACCTCCTAGTGCGATGGCTGTAATTCCGTTAATTGACTGCAAGCGAGAAACAACATGATTAATGAAATCGGGCAATTCCTTATTCATAAAGTTATTTTTGGATGACTTTCGCTGTAATTTTATAAGCTAAATTATAACAACCTGTGCAAATTAAAAGATTGTTAGCTTAAAGGGTGTTTATAAAATAGTTACTTAGCCCTATAAAAGATAGCCAGGGAATAAATTCCCTGTCTGAAAGCTAAAGTCCTCTTAAGAGGACTAAAATCGTATATTAATTAAAAACAGATATTTTTACAAAATAAGGATTTTACTAAAATTTTTTTTTAATTAGTCCTCTTACAGAGGACTTTAGCTTTTAGACAGGGAATTTATTCCCTGGTTTCTGGTATTAATGGAGGTTAATATTTTATTTATAAATACCCTTTCAGACAACATACAAACTTTTGAGTTCGATTGCGGTTTCCTTTATCTTTTATTTATAAACACCCTCTTAGTAGTAAATAACAACATCATGAAACAACAACTACCAATCGCTTTGGAAGCCTTTAGCTCCCAGATTGGGGATGCAATAAAACCATATGTCAAATTGAGTCGCCATCCTGACGAGCAGATAGGACTGACTGACAGCAAGCTCGGTGGATTTCCTTATCTGCCCTATACCCTTACGTATCCCTGCGATGAAAATTATATTCCCCTGCTATTCATTGCCCAGATAAATTTTGCCCAAGTGCCACCACTCAAGAATTATCCTAATAATGGCATTTTGCAGTTTTTTATCAGTAGCATTGGTGCCCAGGAATGCACAATACGCTATTTACCCCCTCCAGAACCTGACAAATTAGAATGGGTTGGGGAATCAGATTTGAAGCTATTAATGGAAGTGAATGCTTCTGGTAGGTTGCTCGATAATCCAATTAAACGTCCCGGTAAACTTCACTTTGAACTTAGCCAAGCTCCACCCAACACCACAAATTTCCATTTTGACCGCCTTTTTGGGAATTCTGACTGGGTAAAAAATGTCACGCTGTATCGAACTTATGAACAATGGGTACGCCCAAGCTGTTACCATCATAGACTTGGTGGTTATGGATATTTTGTGCAAGGTGACCCACGCAGCGAATGTTCGTATGACCAAAGCTTCCCGGAGTTTGAAATTTTGCTACAACTTAACAGCGACGAGGAAAATTTTGGATTGAGGTGGGGAGATTGCCAGGAAATCTGCTTTTTTATCCGACCTCAAGACCTAAAAAACCTGGATTTTTCTCGCGTTCGCTTCTACTTGTGCCCTTGATAGTAGCGATTTTTAACTTACAGCAGTTTGCAAGTAAATGAGGTACATAGGTTTAATGTCAAACTCTTGTGGGGTGGGCATCCTTGCCCGCCCGCTTGTATTTCACTAACTTGGAATTTGCTGTATGAGAATATTTTTATAAATTGTAGCCCCCTCCCCGCGTGCGGGGAGGGGGTTGGGGTTGGGGGTGGGGTTTCTTATACTGGGACGAGAAATATATTTGCCATTCTCTTGTTAATTCTAAAACTCGTCTAAATCGTCTAAAAGAGAATCGAGTTCCCCCTCAGTCATATCAACCAAGCGAAAATCAGTAGCGCTATAAAAAGAGGATTGAGTAGAAGTTGACTCCACTAAATAAGCACCCAAATTATTAAGAAAACTTTCTGCCAGTTGACTTATAGTTTCAGCATAGTGAATATTTTTGCTGTAAGACCAATCAACCACAAGACACTCTCCTTGTACGCGAGCATTAACAGCTAAAAGATGGGGTCGTTCTTGCTGCTCAAACATACCGGAACCAGTAGGTGCGCTACTCAGACCAAAAAGGCTGTTGCTGTTAAGTTGGCTATCAATTTGTCCTAGATAATTGAAACTGATTTGCGCTTTTTGTGCCGCTAAACTCTCCCTTATAGCTTCATTATTATTTAAATAACGCAGTAAGCCAAAGCTCAATCCATGATGAGGAATAGCTCTTATTTGTCTTTTCAACTCCTTAAGCAAATTTCCGCGCTCTGCATTTTCTGTCGGTTTTTTCAGGAGAACAGGGTAAAGTCCAGTAAACCAACCGACTGTTCTTGATAAATCCATTCCTTTATAAATTTCCTCTCGTCCGTGTCCTTCCAAATCAACAAGTAAATTTGGTGAATTGTTCCAGTCACTGATAGTTTGCAGTAATGCAGCAAGTAATATTTCTTGTACCCCAGCGTGGAAAGTCGCAGTCGCTTCTTTCAGCAAAATCTGGGTTTGCACTGCGTTTAACTGCGTAGTTTCCACAGCCAAACTATCTACAGTATTACGGACGCTAACTACTTCATTATCAACAGGAAATGGAATTTCGGGATTTGATAATGTTTCTTGCCAAAATGCTACATCTCCTTCAATTTCCTCAGAATTCGCCAGATTTTCTAGTTCTGTAGTCCATTGTCTGTAGGAAGTAGTTTTAGCGGATAAGGAAACAGGTGTAAAAGCCGCAGCTTGCTGATAAGCTAAATTTAAATCTTCAACTAGTATGCGCCAAGATACCCCATCAACAACAAGGTGGTGCGCGAAAAGGAATAACACATCCCCATATTTTTCTAAATTTTTGGCGTATAGAACCCGCAGTAAAGGAGGATGGGCAAAATCGAAACTTTTATGTTCTTCTTCTAAAGCAATTTGCAATGCATCAGTTTGCAAATCGGGGAGATAAGAATTAAAGTCCTCTATACGTAATGGGACTTTTTCACCAGAACCAGCGTAAGACTGTTCCCATACTTTTGTTGTTTTAGCTACTTCCTCCTGGTGATTTGTTGTGAATTGCAAGCGGAGAACATCGTGATGAGCAACTAACGATTCTAAAGCAATATTTAAAGCATCAATATTTAAGGACTCGTTAATACTTAAAGCCAGTGCTTGGTTCCATTGCTGCAGATTTGGTAAATTTCTTTCTAGGAACCAGCGTTGAATTGGTGCAAGGGGAACCTTACCAGTTAGCGGTTCGATAATTTCGACTTTTTTGCTTAATGGTTTGGCAATAGCTGCTAACCTTCCCAAAGTTTGGGCTTCAAAAATATCTTTGGGGGTAATTTCCAATCCAGCTTCACGAGAACGGGAAACAATTTGCAAACTAATTATCGAGTCCCCACCCATTTCAAAGAAGTTATCATCAGGATGTACTGCTTCTAGTCCCAATACATCAGTCCAAATTTTACAAAGTATTTCCTCTGTTTCACTAATTGGTATATTCTCTAGCGCATCCCTTTTACTTGATAATTCCGGTGCTTCCAGTGCTTTGCGGTCGATTTTTCCATTGGGGGTCAGCGGCCATTCCTTCACCAGAACTACCGCACTCGGCACCATATATTGTGGTAGATTTGCGGCTAAATGCTCAAGTAACTCCTTAGAAGTCGCTTTTTCTGTTGGCATTAATGCATACGCAACTAGCCTTTGTCGTCCAGGTGCATCCGAGCGCAACAGCACCACCGCGCTATCTACCGATTCGTGACTTGCTAAAATAGCCTCTATTTCGCCCAGTTCAATACGATGTCCGTGGAATTTGACGCGGTTGTCCTCTCTACCAATGTAGTTAATATTGCCTTCAAAATCGTAAAAGCCGATATCTCCTGTACGGTAAAGCCTTTCTCCCGGTTCCGTAGCAAATGGGTGAGGTATAAAAGCTGATGCGGTTAAACTTGGTTTAGACAAATAGCCACGAGCCAAGCCAGCACCACCAATATATATCTCTCCAGGGACACCAGGTGCAACAACTTGCAAATAGGAATCCAAGAGGAACATTTCCACATTTGCCATAGCACGACCTATGCTGGGTTCCCCAACTAAATCAGAACAATCCATCATGCTCGCACACACAGTCCCTTCCGTCGGACCATAAGCGTTGAAAATTTTGCGTTTTCCACCACCCCAGCGTCGCAACAAGTTTCCGGAAGCAGCTTCACCAGCGACAATCAAAGTTTCGACCTCTGGTAAACTCTCTGTTTGCATAGCAGCTAGAAGAGAAGGAGCAAGGGTTAAATGGGTGATTTTCCATCTAGTTAAATCTTCCCATAACTGAGCATCTGGAAAACGCTCCGGTTTGTCTTTGAGGTATAAAGTTGCACCAGTTCCCAATGCCATAAAAATCTCGGAAACAGAAGCATCAAAACTGAGAGAAGCAAATTGATAAACCCGGCTTTGTGCTGTGACCCCAAAAGTAGAAGCTTGCGCTCTTACCAAATTTTGAATTCCCGCATGGGTAACAAGAACACCCTTAGGTTTACCCGTAGAACCACTAGTATAAATTACATAGGCAAGTTGAGAAGCAGAAGAGAGATGAGGTAGATGAGGAAGAGTAGTTTCGCTATGTTGTTCAATCTCAGAAAAACTACCAATCGTAACAAAGGGAATTTCCCCACTCCCCACTCCCAACTCCCCACTCCCCACAATTAGGCTGGCTTTACTATCTGCCAAAATATAGTTTAAACGTTCTTGTGGATATGCTGGGTCAAGAGGAAGAAATGCTCCTCCTGCTTTTAGGACACCTAAAAGTGCCACAATATATTCAATAGAAGGTTGAAAATATAAACCAACAATAGATTCATGGCTAATACCCTCCTTTTTCAGCATTTCTGCGACGATATCTGCTCGTTTATTCAATTCTCCATAGGTCACAGAATCTTCGTCACCTATAGCTAATGCTACAGCATCGGGGTTTGTATTAGCTTGTTTTTCAAAAAGCTGATGTGCAGCCAGAAAATCTCCCCAATTAGTTGAATTACCATTCCATTCTTTAACAGCAATATCGCTTTCTTTGGCAGATAAAACAGAAATTTCGCCAAGTGGAAGTTCCGGGTTACGAGCAATTTCTAACAGCAAGCTCTTGAGACGCTGCAACATTTCTTTCGCTGCAGAGGGATACAAAAATTTGGTCTCGTAATTAAGCTTTAAAATTAGTCCGTTATGGGGAATAAAAGCAATAGTCAAGGGGTAATTAGTTCTTTCGTTGAAAGAAATTTCATCTACTTGAATATCCTTACCCTGATTTTTTAAGGACTGGTCAACAGGATAATTTTCAAATACTAATATACTTTCAAACAATGCTTCTCCAGAAGGAACAGCTATTAAGTTCTTGATATCTGTTAAGTAGGTGAACGGAAAAATTTACCGCTATGTAACGAAATGTAAACTTGATATAATCCTTTCACAGTAAGCCTTTAGCGGTCTTAACCGGAAAACCCCAAGTGTGGTTTATTTCCACCCACCTACTTAATTTGCTGTATTCATATTCCCGCATTTGTACCTGAAGCTGCTGAATATTTTCTAACCAAGAAGCTATATTTACCTCAGGTTGCAAACGAACGCGCATAGGAAGGGTGTTGATAAATAACCCAACCATACTTTCCACCTCAGCAAGTTCGGGTGGTCTTCCGGAAACAGTTACACCAAAGAGTATATCTTCTCCTGCACCATATTTTTGCAACAGCAATGCCCAAGCACCCTGAGCTAGAGTATTGAGTGTTACATGATAACTTTGAGCCATTTGATGCAAACTATCAAATTCTTCCCGACTCAAATGTAATTCCTCTTCCTGGTAATCATCCCATGCGAGTGAAAATTCTGTTTCGTTAGGTAGTTTAAAAGACAAGTAACTGGGCTGAGAAAAACCTGCAAAAGTTTCTTGCCAAAATTGCTCTGCTTTTTTCTGGTCGCGTTCTCCTAGCCATTCGATGTAATTGCGGTATGGTGGAGCAGAAGGAAGAGAATAGGAAACACCTTGGAGGGTAGCTTGGTAAATTTCCATCACTTCTTTAAAGATTACTGGTAAAGACCAACCATCCAAAAGTAAATGGTGATGGCTCCAAACCCATTGCCATGTAGTCTCGTTGAGACGGATAACAGCGAAGCGCATTAACGGAGCAAAGTCAAGTTGGAAGCCTTTTTTTCTATCTTCAACTAAATATTGCTGGAGTTCATCTTTTTGCTGTGCTTCTGTTAAGTCGCGCCAGTCTTTTTGTACTATGGGAAATTTAACAGAATTACTGACAATTTGCAACGCTCGTTCTTGATTTTCCCACTCTAAAGCACTACGGAGAATGGGGTGTCTGTCTACAACTGTTTGCCAAGCATGTGCGAAAATAGCAAAATCAAAATTACCTGAGATTTTGCCAGTTACTTGCTCAAAATACACCCCATCTTCGGGAGCGTAAAGACTGTGGAATAGCATTCCTTCCTGCAACGGTGAAAGGGGATAAATATCTTCTAAGTTAGGATATTTTGTTTGCAGAATATCTAAGGAAGCTTGATTAATGCGAACTAAGGGGAAATCAGAGGGGGTGTATGTACTAACGCCAGATTCTGTGCAGTATATAAGAATTTTGAGTAAATTTTCTCGGAAATCTTCAGCCCATTGGTTAATTGTTTCTTGACTGTGCAAGTTGCTGCTATATAACCAATCGATACGGAGTTCACCTTCCACGACGATAGCAATAATATCAATTAGATGGGGACGCAAACCGTCGGGGTCGTGCAAAAGTCCAGTTTCTTCGTTAAGTAAACTAAATAATCTACCCTCTCCAGTTTCGTTTCTGACTTGACCGAGATAATTAAAGCTAATTTCGGCTTTTGCTGGAGGGAAACTTTGATAGTTTTCATCAGCTGATTGTAAATACTTTAGTATATATTTTAAAAGTCCATAACCCAAGCCACGTTGAGGAACGGAACGAAGCTGCTCTTTGACTCCTTTAATTAAAGCTTCGTCAACAATGTTTGATTCTATGCTCAGACCTAAAGGATAAAGAGTCGTAAACCACCCAAGACTACGGGACAAATCTAAATCGCTGGATAATTCTTCCCTACCATGCCCTTCCATAATAACTTGTAGGTTATTATTTTTAGTGATATTGCTGATAGTTACGGCAAGGGAAGTAAGCAGTAATTCTTGAGGTAAGGAGCGGAAAGCTTTGTTTGCTTCGGTAAGCAGGGTATTAGTTTCTTCTTTTGTAAATTTTAGGGAAAGAGTTTTGACAGAACACTCTAGATTTTTCCTTTCTTGATTGGGGAAGTCAATTGGTAAAGAAGATGTTTCTTTTTTGAGAGTATTTAACCAAAACTGTTTTTCTGACTCAGTAATTTGAGATGCAAAAGACTGTAGAAACTCGCTCCATTGTTTGTAAGATGTTGTAGAAGTTTGTAGTTCAAAAGATTTATCTTCATCAATGCTGGTGATAGCGTCTGCTATATCTTCTAGTAAAATTCGCCAGGAAACACCATCTACAATTAAGTGATGTTGAACAATTAAAAGTCTATCTGGACGCTGTTCGCCTAATTTAAATAGTACTATACGAGCAAGGGGATTATTATTAGTGTGGTTTAAGTCCAGAGATTTTTGCAAACGTTGGCAAATTTCCTGCATAGCCAGATTTTGGTCTATTTCATTTAGTTTCGCCAAATCTGCAACTTCAAAACCAATTATCCCATTATCTTCGCTATAAAATTGTCGCCAGTTTTGTTCTTCTTTCAAAAAGCGCAATCGGAAAATATCATGATGTGCTGCAACAATATTAACAGCTTTAGCAAATATCTCTGGGTTCAAAGATTTGTTTACTTGCAATAATACAGCTTGGTTCCAATGGTGGGGGTTTGCTAGTTCGAGTTCAAAGAACCAATGTTGAATCGGTGTTAAAGGTGCTTCTCCAAAGGCTTTTTCGTAAATAGTCGCTTTTTGTTGTACTGTCGCAATAGTTGCAAGTGCTTTTACTGTTTGCTGCTGGAATATATCTTTTGGTGTAATTAACCAACCTTGACGACGCATTTCTGTGACAACTTTCAAAGCTAAGATGGAATCACCACCAAGCTCAAAGAAATTGTCTTCTATTCCAACAGAATCTATACCTAACACTGTTTCCCAAACTCCACAAACTAACTTTTCTGCTGGTGTTTGTGGTGCTGTGATGGTGCGTGCAACAGTTGCGAGACTCCAATCTGGTGCTGGTAATTCTTTGCGGTTAACTTTTCCTTGGGCTGTCAGAGGTATGGTATTAAGAAATATAAAAGCCGCAGGAATCATATAATCAGGTAGGCGCTCTTTTAAAGCTCCTCGCAAATAACTGCGTTCGCAAGCTTCTCCGTTGGGGACAATATAAGCAACTAGACGTTTATCTTCTGTATTGGACGAGTCGCTTACCACAATTACCACAGCTTCTGCGACTTCTGGTAATGCTGCCAAAGCGGCTTCAATTTCACCAAGTTCTATGCGGAAGCCACGTACTTTTACTTGTTGGTCACCGCGTCCTAAGTATTCTAGGTCACCATTGTTTAGTCTACGTGCAAGGTCACCACTGCGGTAAAGTCTAGCTCCAGGCTCATTACTGAAGGGGTTAGGAATAAAGCGTTCTGATGTTAACTTGGGACGGTTGAGGTATCCTCTAGATACACCCATACCACCTACATAAATTTCACCGGGAATACCAATTGGGGTTGGTTCTAAAGCTTCATCTAATAAATATAGTGATAAATCTGGGATTGGTACACCGATAACACTACCGCGATTTTCTTCGATATCCTCTAGAGTTATGGGACGGTAAGTTACATGTACGGTAGTTTCCGTAATACCATACATATTAATTAGACGCGGGCATTCGTCGCCATAACGTTCAAACCAAGGACGCAAACTTTGCAATTCCAGAGCTTCCCCACCAAAGATGACCCCACGCAAAGCTAATTTTTCTTGTGCTTCTTGGTCAGCACGAATCAATTGACGAAAAGCTGAAGGAGTTTGATTAAGGATAGTCACTCCTTCTCGCAGTAACAACTCGCGAAAAGCTTCGGGAGAACGACTTTCTAAGTAAGGTACTACTACTAACTTACCACCATAAAGCAACGCTCCCCAAATCTCCCATACAGAAAAGTCGAATGCGAAGGAGTGGAACAATGTCCATACATCGTTTTCGTTAAAACCATACCAAGCTTCTGTGCTGCTCATTAGTCGAGTGACGTTACCATGAGTTACAACACAACCTTTGGGTTTGCCTGTAGAGCCGCTGGTATAAATTATGTAAGCTGTTTGATTTATGAGAATTTCTGAATTTCCTGCTTCTCCGCTAGGTAGAGACGCGATTAATCGCGTCTCTACTGATTCTTCGTCAACCACAACAATTTCTGTTTCTGTGGGGGGAAGAGAAGAAAGTACGGATGATTCTGTTAATATCAGGTTAATACCACTGTCTTCTAAAATATAACTAATTCGTTCTTTCGGATATGCTGGGTCAAGAGGTACATAAGCTCCACCAGCTTTCAAGATAGCTAGTATCGATACTATTAATTCTTCGCTGCGTTCTTGGAAAATACCCACCCGCACTTCAGAACCAACACCTTTTTGACGGAGAAAATTTGCCAAGCGGTCAGAGCGTTGGTCTAGTTCTTGGTATGTTAATGTTTTTTCTGAGGATGAAACAGCAATATTATCTGGATAAGCGCGAGCAGTCTCGGCAAATAACTCTACTAAATTTTTGCGATCGCCTTTTTCAAATTGTGCTGCACTTCCCAAAACCACGAGTTCCTGACGCTCCGAATCTGCTAATAACGGTAAAGTGCTAATTAAGGCATCAGGGGTAGCGACAGCAGCAGTAAGCAATTGGTAATAATGATTTAATAACCGGCTTGCAGTTTCTTCATTAAAAAGGTCTGTATTATACTCTAAACTTGCCAACCAACCAGATTCAGTTGGTTCCAACATGAGGGTGAGGTCAAATTTTGCTCCCCCATTATCCATATATATAGGAGAAACTGTGAGTCCAGGTAATTGGATTTCCCCCATCGGAGCGTTTTGCACAGCAAACAATGTTTGAAAAATCGGGGAACGACTAGGGTCACGTTTCGCTTCTAGTTTGTCTACCAAAATTTCAAAAGGAACATCCTGATTAGCATAAGCATCGAGACTAGTCCGTAAAGTTCTTTGTAAAAACTGCCGGAAGGAAGGATTTCCAGAAAGGTCACCCCGCAGCGGTAAACTGTTAACAAAGAAACCAATAAGATTATTAAGCTCGCTCTGTCTGCGATTTGCTATTGGACTACCAACAATAATATCGGTTTGATGGGAATAACGAGACAGCAAAACTTGAAACACAGCCAATGCTGACATAAAGAAAGTAGCACCTTCTTGTTTTGCCAGTAATTCTAAAGCATGAGTTAACGACTCAGGCAATTGTTTACGTAAGGTTGCACCATTAAAAGTTTGTTGAATAGGACGGGGTTTGTCTAATGGTAAATCAAGAACTGGAGGTAACCCAGCTAAAGCTTTTTCCCAATAAGCAAGCTGTTGTTTAATATTATCTTCTTGTAACCAATTTTCTTGCCATTCCGCAAAATCACCGTATTGTATTGGTAATTCAGGCAAAGCAGGTTCAACACCCTGAAGGTATGCAGTGTAAAGCTGAGTCAGTTCGCGCAGAAAAATTCCCAGAGACCAACCATCGCTAATAATATGATGCATATTCACAAACAGAATATGCTCTTGTGGTTTAACTTGAAAGATTACACCTCGTATTAAAGGACCTTTTACTAAGTCGAAAGGTTTGCGAGCTAAAAGGTCTAGTTCTTTTTGTATAGTTTCTTCTGTTGTATTTTCTGGGACAACTTTCTGCTCTAAATTAAATGGCATTTCGCTATAAATTAATTGAACAGGTTCGCCATTTTCTGTAGCAAAAGTTGTTCGCAAAATTTCGTGACGGTTAATAATTTTTTGAAAAACTTTTTCTAAAATAACTTTATTCAGGTCACCATATAACCGCAATCCAATAGGTATATTATAAGCACCAGTACCTGACTGTATGATTTCTTGATACCAAAGTCTCTTTTGAGCGCTGGACAGAGGTAAAACGTAAACTTCCATAATGATTTCCGAATAAATTAAATAAATAAAGAAAGGAAGAGGAAAGAAGGGAAAAGGAAGAAAAAAAGAAGGTAAGTATTTTAATAACTAGGGTGTAGAGTGAATAATTATGCAGTGAGCTTGTATAAAATTTAGGAACCCCACCCCAACCCCCCTCCCCGCAAGTCTAGCGTGAACGCAATGACAGTTGGGTTTCGCAAAGCCTCAACCCAACCTACAAATTCTCTTAACCGAGCAGTATTGCGTAGGGGGGATTCTTTAAACTAGGGAACCATCGTTACCCAAATTCACAGAACGTCTGCTACGGCTAGCTTTCGGTATACTACTAACAGCTTCAACAGGTTTGGATGCAGCAATCAAACCAGCCAAAGCTTCCGGAGTACCGTTGTAAAAAACCTCTGGTAAGGAAAGTTCGGCTTTATAAATTTCTCGCAAGCGGGTTACTAGTTGTGTAACTCTAATAGAATCCCCACCAATATCAAAGAAATTGTCCATCACTCCCACTTTTTCCAGCTCCAACAATTCAGCCATGAGGGAGCAAATAGTTGTTTCTACTTCATTTCGGGGTGTAACATAGGGTTTTATGCTCTGAGTCCAATCTGGTACTGGCAATGCACTCTGGTCAACTTTTCCGTGATTTGTTAATGGAATAGTATCAATTGCAATCAATGCAGACGGCATCATATAATCAGGCAGTCTTGCTTGCAGAAAATTACGTAAAGCTATTACCAAGTCATCTTTTTCCTCAGAGACGAAATAGGCAACGATACGAGCATTACCCTGAGATTCTGTCCTTATAGTTACACATGCAGCTTTTACTTGAGGGTGACTGGAAATGGCTGCTTCAATTTCACCAAGCTCAATCCGGAAGCCGCGTATTTTAACTTGGTGGTCTAATCTTCCTAGATATTCTAACTCACCATCAGGTAAACGACGCGCTAAGTCACCACTGCGGTAAAGACGACTACCAGGAATTTTGGCGAATGGGTCGGGAATAAAACGTTCCGCACTCAGACGGGGATGATGTAGATATCCTTGAGTAACACCTGCACCACCAACAAATAGCTCTCCAGCAACTCCATTGGGCACGGGTTCTAAGTATTTATCCAGAAGATAAAGTGTAACATCGGGAATGGGCTGACCGATAACACTACCTCGATTGCTAGTCAAATCAGCTTGACTAATTGGACGATATGTAACGTGTACGGTGGTTTCCGTAATACCGTACATATTGATTAATTGCGGTTTTTGGTCACCATAGCGAGAGAACCAAGGTTGAAGGCTTTGCAGTTCTAGCGCTTCTCCTCCAAAAATAACGTAGCGTAAAGATTCCAGCTTCTCTGCTTCTTCTGCATCTGCTTGTATAAGTTGTTTGAATGCGGATGGTGTTTGATTCAATACTGTGACTTTCTCAGATTGTAGAAGATGCCAAAAGTCTCTTGGTGAACGACTTGTCCAATAAGGCACTACTACCACTTTACCACCATAAAGAAGCGCACCCCATATCTCCCATACGGAAAAGTCGAAAGCATAGGAATGGAAAAGTGTCCAAACGTCATCGCTATTAAAGCCGTACCATGTTTCTGTAGCTTTTAGTAGTCGAACAACATTAGCGTGATTAACTACGCATCCCTTGGGTGTACCCGTGGAACCACTAGTATAAATTACATAAGCTGGGTGTTCTGGCAATATAGCAACTTCCGGTAGTTCTTGGTTGTAATTTTCTAATTGTGAGTCGATTTCTTCTATAACTACAATTTCGGTTTTACAGGAAGAAACTTTGGTAATGGCTTCTTGCTGAGTGATAAGTAAAGAAATTCCACTATCACGAAGCAGAAAATCAATGCGCTCCGAAGGGTAACTTGGGTCTATAGGAACATAAGCACCCCCAGCTTTTAATACAGCTAGGATTGTTACTACCAAATCATGTGAACGCTCTAAACTAACTCCGACAAGGGTATTGGGACTAACACCTTTGCTTATAAGGTAATGTGCTAAACGGTTAGATTTGGCATCCAATTCGCCATAATTTAAAGTTATGTCACCAAAACTGACAGCAGCTTTTTGTTGATATTGTGCTGCGACTTTAGCGAACACGGAAACAATCGTCTCTTTAGTGGTCTCTTTAGTGGTCTCTTGAGATAACGTGCTAAAAGCTGTCTCGCTAAAAACATCGCAGTTGGCATCCAGCAACCACTTATTTTTTTCCTCAGGGGACATCAATGATTGACTGTGATATTCTGCCTGCGGATTAGTTGCAAGACCAGAAAGTGCAGCTTGATAATACTTGCCGTATTGCTCAACTTGCGGTAGGTCAAACTGATTAACATCATATACCAGTTCTAATCGCAAGGAAGCACTGCGGGGTATCAACGAAAATTTAACAGCTAGGGGGAAGTTTGTTTCTTCAAAGTCATCCACCCCAAGGACTTCTATTTGGGGTAAATCTAAGATGCTGTCATAGACGTGAAAATGTACAAAGTTGAAACCCACATCGAATAAAGGAGATTTTTCAACTAATCTTTGTATTTCCAAAAGTGGAAAACATCGATAGGGAATTATTTCATTTTCTACGCTAAATACTGTTTTAATTAAATCCAGCCAACTACTGGGAGTCAACTTCATCCGCAAGGGAGCAGTATTTAAGAACAAACCAAGAAGATTTTCACTACCAATTTTTTCAGGTCTTCCATTGAGAACGTTACCTGTTACAACATCATCATGTCCGGTTAAAAATGCTAGAACACGCAGATGAGCGGACATTAAAACTGTTTTCAGCGGAACTCCAGCGATAGACGCAACTTTTTGCAGCTTGCGAACTAAATCATCTTCAATTTTAACATTTAAGCTTTCAACCTTACGGATAGGTTCATTTTGGCTACCTGTTTTTTGCGTAATTTGTCGAGTACGTGGGAGTGTGCTATCTTCCAGACCTGCAAGACGCTTACTCCAAAACTCACGCATTTCGGAAGAAGCAATACTCGCTTGTTCTTGAGCGATAAAATCTTTGTAGGAAATATTGGGAGTTGCTAGTGTTGAATGGGAAGAACCTTCAACATATTGAATATAAAGTTGTAAAAGTTGGGTAATTAATGTCGCAACACTCCAGCCGTCCAAAATAGCATGATGAAAACTAAAGCTTAAGCTAATTTCGGAATCTGTAAATCGGTGGATGACAAAACGGAACAATGGCGGATTAGTTACATCAAAGGGGCGTGTTTTTTCCGATTCCACCCATTCTTGAACTTGATGTGATTTTACAGTAGTCTCCAAAGAACGCAAATCATAAATAGTTAAAGGCAATTCAACTTGCTGATGAACTATTTGTAAGGGTGTACTATATCCCGTCCAATGAAAAGAAGTACGCAATACAGCATGAGCTTCGCAAATATCAGAAAGCGCTTTTCTCCAAGCAGTTTCCGAATAGGGAAGACGTAAACGGAAAGTAAAAATATCGTGGAAAATTGCAGAACCTGGATGCAGTTCGTTGTAATAAAGCATACCAGCTTGCAAACTAGAAAGCGGATAAGCATCTACTGCATTTAATGGTAAGCGCTGTTGGTCTTCTTCTTTTAACAGTAGGGATTGCTGTGGGGATTGCTGTGGGGATTGGGTAGAGACGCGATTCATCGCGTCTTTAAGGGGTGTATTTTCTAAAGAAAGACTAAACAAAGCCGCAAGTTGTCGAACAGTAGGATTTTCATATATCTCTTTAATAGAGAGCGGAATATCTTGAGTGTGGGCTTGTGCAACTACTTGCATAGCTAAAATAGAATCGCCACCAATTTCAAAGAAGTTATCGTCAATACCTACTTGTTCTTGAGCAAGGACTTGCAACCAAATATTACAAAGCCGTTCTTCTGTTTGATTACGAGGAGCAATATATTGCACTTCACGCTCAGGTAGGTTGAAATCTGCTTTCGGTAAAGCTTTGGTATCAATTTTTCCGTTAACAGTTAGGGGGAAGGCATCCAAGCTAACGTACGCAGTTGGAACCATGTAATCTGGAAGTGCGGATTTTAAATGCAGACGCAAATCATTAACTGTAAGATTGTCAGAGCCAAAAACAGAACCAAGAACATAATAAGCAACTAAACGTTTATCTTCTTCTCCTATATCCTCTGTGGTTACAAAAGCTTCACCAACTTGGGGATGGGATGCTAAGGCTGATTGTATTTCACCTAACTCAATACGAAAACCGCGTATTTTTACTTGATGGTCTATTCTTCCTAAATACTCTAAATCACCATTTGATAATAAACGCGCTAAATCACCACTACGATAAAGTCTACCTTCTCCAAAAGGATTGGGTAGAAAACGTTCGGCTGTGAGTGCGGGACGATTTAAGTAACCACGTGTGACTCCCGCTCCTGCAACATAAATTTCACCGACAAATCCTTGCGGAACTAATTGCAGATTTTCATCCAGTAAATAAATATCCAGGTCGGGAATAGTCTCACCAATTACGCTACCACGGTTTGCCAACACATCACCGAGAGTAATTGGACGATAGGTAACATGGACAGTTGTTTCCGTAATCCCATACATATTAATTAAGCGAGGGGATTGGTCGCCATGTTTTTCAAACCAGGAACGGAGGCTTTGCAAATCCAACGCTTCTCCACCAAAAATCACGTAGCGTAGTGCCAAATTGTCTATGCTTGTTTCATTTGCGCGAATTAACTGACGGAATGCAGAAGGTGTTTGACTCAAAACTGTTACACCTTCTTGGGAAAGCATATTGTGAAAATCTTCTGGAGAACGACTTAACCAGAATGGAACAACAATAACTTTACCCCCATAAAGAAGCGCTCCCCATAATTCCCAAACGGAAAAATCGAAAGCAAAGGAGTGGAACATTGTCCAAACATCTTTTTCGTTAAAGTCGAACCAAGTTTCCACAGAACGCATTAAGCGAATCACATTTGCGTGGCTAACAACACAACCTTTGGGAGTACCTGTTGAACCGCTAGTATAAATAACATATGCCGCAGATTCTGGATTCACAGATATTTCCAGAGGAGTATCTAATTGTTGAGCGAGTTCGCTTGCGATTGACTGTAGGGAAAATGCTTTTATTTTTTCGTTTATTTTGTCGTTAGTAAGTCGAGCAATAATAGACTCTTCAGCTATAAGCAGGGAAACACCACTATCCTCAAGTATAAACTCCAAACGTGTAGAAGGGGAATTGGGGTCTAAAGGTACATATGCAGCACCAGCTTTAAGTATTCCTAATATGGCAACAACCATATTTTCCGAGCGTTCCAAACATAGCCCAATTCGTGCTTCTGCTTTTACTCCTAAAGTTTGCAAATAACGAGCGAGACAATTAGCACGAGCATCCAATTCTGCGTATGTGAGGGTAATTTTTTCAGGATTATTGCCAGAATTATTGTCAAACTGGACAGCTTTTAATTGCGGGTAATTATTGACTGATTTTGAAAAAGCGGAAATTAGTGTCTCTGCTTCCCTATAGTCAGTTAGGGATTTAAGTTTTTGCTTATTAAGGTTAGGGTTGGGATGGGGTAATGTAACAGAAAGCTGAGAAATCTTTTTATCAAAATTTTCTAAAGCATCATCTAAAAGATTCTGAAAATGTTCAACCATCTGCTCGATAGTTTCAGAATCAATATAAGAAAGGTTGTAGTCAAAATCTATTTTGACATCGCTGATATCATCAAATTCGCGTACATATATTGCCAGTGGTAATTTTTGTTGACCACTATAAAGGGGCACACAAGTTGTTTGCGTATCACCAAAAGATTCGCTATAGTCATGTTTTTCGTAAGAAAAAGAGACCTCAAAAATATGCTTGTTATTTTCTGAATGTAAGTCAGCTATTCGCTTCATCTCACCCAGTGGATAGCGCTGGTGACGATAGTCCTGTCTTAATGAAGAACGTATTTTGATTAATAGGTCGCTAAAGGTTTCGTTACCGTTTACTTCCATTTTAAACGGCATCATACTAATAAATAAAGCAATAGCATCTTTATATGCTTTTTTGCTACGATTTAAAAGAGGCAAACCAACAACTAAATCATTTTGGCGATAGCGTCTTGCGAAATAAACGAAAAGTAGACCTAGAAGAAAATGAAAAGAATTAGATTGGATATCTTGACAAATTTCGCTGGCTTTGTTGTATTTCTCGCGAGAGATATATATTGACCTGCGATTACCAGTAAGTTGTGGTTGTTTAGCTGGAGGAAACAGTCTTGACGAAATTTTCTGGAGACGTTTACTCCAATATTCACCGTCTTTAGCAAAATGATTTGATTCTAAGTAAGCAGATTCATCCTTGAGATAATCGACTAAAGCGTAATCTACAGTGTAATCTTCTTTTACTTGCTCGCTAATATTGTTTTTAATTAATTTATTGTACGCGCTAATAACTTTATTAAAGAAGAGAGAAGTTCCCCAACCATCAGTAATAGTATGATGAAATTTACCATACCAAAGATGTTTGTTACTGCTAACTCTAATCAATTTAAAATAAGCAAGAGGTGCATTTTCTGCAAAGCTAAATTTTATAGAAAAATCTTTTTTAATATATTCTTTGGCACGTTCTTCGCTGTCAGGGTAATTTGAAAAATCAATCAAGGTAATTTTCTCATCTTGATGTGGCATTATTACCTGTAAAGGTTGACCAGCAGATTCATAAATTCGAGAACGTAATGCTGGACTGTGAGCAATCACTTGGTTAATCGAGTAATTGAAAATTTCAACATCGAAAGTTCCTATAATAGTTCCAACAGCACCAATATTAAGATGGGAGCCGTCATCCCACATCATCTGGTCGATATAAATATCACGTTGATTGATAGATAATGGAAGTATTGTATTCATTGCAAATAATTACCTTAATTAACGAAGAAAGAGGGAATAACTAATCGCCCTCACCTTGAAGTAATTGTTTAGAGTAGCCGCATAATTAGTATATAGGCATCACCATAGCCCATTTATGCACGTCTTGTGAAAAAATTTTGAAAAGATATTCTGGAAAGCTATTTCGTAGTGCGGGCTTCCAGCCCGCTTTGTGGCCAGCAGGTCACCGAGGTCAGCAGACCACCGATGCGTACCACTACAAACTGCCCAGCAGGTAACTGAAACGTACCATTGGGTTTTAGTCCCAGACTTACACTACCCGATGCGAGAAAGATAAAAATGTTTCTAAGCTCGCTTGCATAATCTTATACGAGTAGCACCTATAAAACCTTAGAGAAAAAAGCTTTTCCTTAAATCTCGTTTTTTATGAAGCGAAAGTAAAGGCAATATATATTTAAAAATTTACAAATATGAGTAGCAATCAAGTCGTCGAAAAAAATGCCGGAAGAGGAATGTCAGATAAACAAAAAAAAATGATAAGCTGCCAAAGCAACTATAAAATATTTGAATCAGCAAAACCATTTACACAATTAGAACAAGAAATAGCTGAATTAGGTAAACAGTACCAGCAATTAGCGAAGCAAAAACTCAATCAAGAACAAAATTCTTTAAACAGTAGGCTTAAAGAAGGTATTCAGTTATTGGAAGCGATTGCCGGTAGTATAAACGCTTTAGCCGCTGATTTAGAAGCAGAAATAGTCAAATTTAAGGAAGTCGCTGTTGAAGTCAATAAGGATTATCACCTTCTGCAACAGCCTCGACATTACAAAGAAACTAGTTTAGATGAAGCTAAAAAACATAAATGTAAAACGTTGAATATTTGGGAAGTTCATAATCCAGCGGTTCCTAGTATAGTTCGACGTGGAGCTAAATTTATTCTGACTACAAAAACAGTCAACTTATTCAATTCAGAACAAGAAGTTTATACTGCAATGCGAGCTGAAGCAGCACAAAAACGTAGAGAAGCTTTAGAAAATTGGTTGACAGAACAGCACAAAAGTGTAATTTAAGCAATAGTTAATGTTTAAATTTTTAGATTGAATTTGAGAAAAGTTTAAATTTAAATCACTTGAACTTGAACTTAAGTTAACCTTGCATAATTTTCCGAAAGCAAGCCTAAGTAAATATATACTCAGTCATCACCCAATACAAGGAAATTATGAACAACAACGAACAGCAAAACCAAACCATTTATCTTGTTGTAGTCAATCATGAAGAACAATACTCCATCTGGCCCCAATGGAAACAAGAACTACCTTTGGGATGGAAAACAGTAGGGAAAGAAGGTCCCAAAGAAGAATGTCTGGCTTATATCGAGGAAGTTTGGACAGATATGCGTCCTCTAAGTTTACGTAAAGCAATGGCTAATGGCTAAAAGCTAATGGCTAATGGCAAGTCCTAATTAGCTATTAGCAATTATCAATTCCCAATTATTAAAATTAATTAAAAAAATGACTACCACAAGCATTTCCAAACCCTCGGTTATATTCCCCAAACCAAACCCTCAAGCTAGCTTACGTCTATTTTGCTTTCCCTATGCAGGTGGTAGTACTGCAAGCTTCCGTAATTGGCATAAGCAATTACCAACAACAGTGGAAGTTTGTCCTATAGAACTTCCTGGACGGGGTACTAAGTTGATGGAAGCCCCATTTACTGAATTATCATCATTAGTTCCTGCTATTGTCCAAGCTATTTTTCCTTATTTAGACAAGCCATTTGCTTTTTTTGGTCACAGCATGGGTGCAATACTTAGTTTTGAAGTTGCTCGTCAGCTGCGTAAGAAGTGCCATATTAGTCCTGTTCACCTATTTGTCTCTGGTCGTGGGGCACCTCATGTTCCTTTTGAATTTAAATCGCTCCACTCTTTACCTAAAGCTGAGTTTATAGAGCAGCTACGCAAACTCAACGGTACTCCTGATGAAGTACTGGACAACGCGGAACTAATGGAAATGCTGATTCCTATGTTGCGGGCTGATTTTAAGCTGATTGAAACTTATGCTTACACCCCTGGTTTAAGTTTAGGTTGTCCGATTACAGCTTTTGGAGGTTTGCAAGACAGTAAAGTTAACCTGGCTCGACTCGAAGCTTGGCAAGAACAAACAAATGCAGATTTCTCCGTACAAATGTTTTCTGGTGACCATTTCTTTTTACATTCATCTGAAAAAGCTTTACTTAAAAGTGTTAGCCAAAAGTTACATTATTTGACCAACAAGAGTAGTGCTTGGCAGAGTGCTTATTCTCATTAAAAACCACATAAACCGGTGGTTTTCCCGCAGGCTAGAAGCGAAGATATCGAAGGAAGGCTGTATATATATGATTACTTCTAATAATATAACCTTAGCTAAGAACGAAGTGCATATTTGGCAGGCTGCCTTAGAAGTTAATGATATACAAAGCTTACAGCAAAATCTTTCTATAGATGAAGTAAAAAGAGCCGAGCGTTTTCGTTTTCAAAAAGACCGAGAAAATTTTATTATTGCTCGCGGGTTTTTACGAAAAATACTTAGTCGTTATCTTGGTGTATTACCTCGCGATTTATGTTTTTGTTATGGTGCTAATGGCAAACCAGCGCTGACTAAAGCATTTGACGGAGATAAACTTAAGTTTAATTTATCTCACTCCCACGGGATTGCCCTCTATGCTATCACCCTAAATCGAAATATTGGTATAGATATAGAGCGTATTCGTACAGATTTTGATTGTGAACAAATAGCCCAACAGTTCTTTTCTCCACGAGAAAATGCAATACTTGCTAAACTTCCTACAAATACCAAGCATGAAGCATTTTTTAGCTGTTGGACTCGTAAAGAAGCTTATATTAAAGCAAATGGTCAAGGGCTTTCGCTCCCTTTAGAACAAATAGATGTCACCCTTATACCAGGAGAGCCAGCAGCACTTTTAAACACAAAATGGGACTCTCAAGAAGCTAAACGTTGGTCGCTTAAAAATATTGTTCCTCACCATAATTACGCAGCAGCTGTTGCCGTCGAGAAGCACCTAAATGTAGAGACGTTACATGTAACGTCTCCACAAGATGTAACATTAATTTATTAAACTTATGAGTAAAATACCAAAGATTATTCACCAAATTTTTTATCAGGGTGAAGCTGAAATCCCGGAAAAATACCGCTATTATCGCTCCTCTGTTCAAGAAAATCATCCCCATTGGGAACACATGTTTTGGGATGAAACAAAATCCCGAATCTTTTTAGAAGAAAATTATCCCTGGTTTTTGCCAGTTTACGATTCTTATCCTTATTGGATTCAGCGTTGTGATACTATCCGCTATTTTATTCTTCATTACTATGGTGGCTTTTATGTTGATATGGATATTGAATCTCTGAAGCCAATTGATGATTTATTAGAAAATTATGAATTAGTGGTTTCTAAACTTATAGACATCAATAATGCTATTATAGGAAGTATTCCCGGTCACCCCCTTTGGTTGCAGGTTTTTGAAGAATTAAAGAAACGGCAATTAAATGAAAACGATAGTCAGCAATCCCCGAACATTAATCCAAAGGTCAAAAAATCTATGGCTTATGATGTGACTTATAGCACCGGGCCGATTTTATTTAATGATTGCATAATAGCTGGTAAATTTCACGAAAAACTTACTACTAGACTATGCCCAGGGTATATTTTTGAACCTGGCGCTCCGATGGAAATGAATGGACAAATTACTAAGTCTAAAGTTACGGAAGAGTCATACACTATACATCATATGACTACTCGTTGGCTTCCCATAGGTCATCGGATAATCAACGCAATTTTTGGATTTATAACAAACTTCTATTGGAGATTTAGCAGACCTAACCCCCCTACCCCCCTACCCTAGGAGGGAAGGAGGAAAATTCCAAGCCTTTCTCAGTCCTGGGGAGGGGTTTGGAGAAGGGTCTTCCTGTAAATTATTAACCAACATCGAATAAGTAAATGAAAGCATTAGAAGTTCATGACCTACGAAAAACATACCGACAAGGTGGAAAAGTAGTAGAAGCATTAAATGGGGTATCTTTAAGCATCAATCCTGGAGAAGTACTGGCTTTCCTTGGTCCGAACGGTGCTGGTAAGACTACTTGTATAAAAATGATTGCAGGTCTAATTCGTCCAGACTCTGGTTGGGTAAAAATTGCAGGCTTTGACCCCCACAACAGTTCGCGAGGTCTGCGAATGTTAGGTACTGTTTTAGAAGGAAGTCGCAATCTTTACTGGCGACTGACAGCAGAGGAAAATTTAGAGTATTTTGGTGTTTTGAGAGGGATTACTCCTAAAGCTGCTCGTCAGCAAACGCTCAGACTATTAGAGAGGTTTGGTTTACAAGACAAACGTAAAACTCCTGTTGCGGCACTTTCACGAGGGATGCAACAAAAGTTATCTATCGCGGTAGCTTTGGTTCATAAACCCCCTTTGCTGCTGTTGGATGAACCAACTTTAGGTTTAGATGTGGAAGCCTGTGAAAATGTGAAAGTTTTAGTGCGCGAAATAGCCCAAGAAGGCTGTGCTATACTGCTCACAACCCATCAACTTGATATAGCAGAACAGATATCAGACCGAGTGGCAATTATTCAAAAAGGCAAGATAATCGCAGAAGAAACGACCGCAGAAATGATTCGGCATTTTTCTGGTTCAACTTATAATATAGAATTTGAAGGCGAATTAAATCATATACAACTAAAGGAAATTAAAGCTTTAGGAGCGATTCTTACAGAAGAAAAGCTTGTTTACGCTGGTTCAAAAGAAGGACTTTATAAAGTGTTGGCAGTTTTAGACCCTCTGCCTTTAATACAAGTTAAACAAGACCAGGCTGATTTGACTCAAGTATTCCTAAAATTAGTCGGAGAATATAATTATGTTTAGACTATTTCAGGCTGAACTCAAACGTGTCTGGATTGAATTTATCCGCTACCCCCTTGATACTGCTAGTAGCATCATTATAACTAGTATATTTTTTTACGGATTATTCTTGAGTATCCGCTACGTCGCAGGTCCAAATATAAACTTTGGTAGCCGATTGGATGCAATAGTAGTTGGTTATGTGCTTTGGACATTAGTAACATTTATTGTTCAAGTGATTGCCTTTGGATTGCAAATAGAAGCCCAGACCGGAACTATAGAACAGATATTTCTCTCGCCATACGGTACATTGAAAGTTTTCATAGCACGAGCGCTAGCGAATGTAACTACTTCTTTAGTCATGACTGTAGGTGTTTTGTGTTTCACTATGGTTCTCACAGGACGTTACTTATATTTCTCGCCACTTTTAATTTTTCCCCTCATCACGGTATTACTAGCAGCTTACGGCTTGTCACTAATGATGGGAGCTTTAACTTTGCTATTTAAGCGGGTTGGGCAAATGCTTGGGCTTGTTCAATTTGGAATGTTCTTTTTGCTGACCATTCCCGCAGAAAGTTGGGCAGGCCCATTTCAGGCTTTGAAAATAATATTACCAATGACATTAGGTGCAGGTATTCTGCGTGATTTAATGGCACTTAACATTAGTTTAGATTTACCTTTAATATCTCTGGCTTTACTTAATGGGATAGGATATTTCGTTCTTGGCTCCTTAATTTTTCGCTGGGCCGAGCGCAAAGCCAAGCATCAAGGTATACTCAACGGTTATTAATTGGGGAGTAGGGAGTAGGGAGTGGGGAGTAGAGAATAGGGTGCATAAAATACCCTAGCTTATTCCTACTAATAAAAAGTAGAAACTAAAAAGTAAAAAAAGGAGCGTCTTTCCCCACCCCCCACTCCCGATTCCCCACCCCCACTCCCCACCCCCCACTCCCCACTCCCCACTCCCCACTCCCCCTTACTACCATGAGCCTTAAAGACAAAATAGAGAATATTTTTCCCTTAACTCCCCTACAAAAAGGTCTTTTGTTTCATTCCCTCTACAACCCCGAATCATCTGTATATTTCGAGCAGTTGAATTGCCGCTTAGAGGGTAAGGTTTCTGTGGATGCTGTAAATCAGGCATGGCAAACTCTTATTAATCGTCACTCTATTTTACGTACTGCAATTATTACTAAAGGACAAGCAGAACCAGTACAAGTGGTCTTTCGGAATATCACTTTTAAGGTTATTGAGCAAGATTGGCGAGGTTTAAGTACTTCAGCACAACAAACTCGTCTTTCACAGTTTCTTGAAGATGACCGAAGCAAGGGATTTGTTCTCAATCGTCCCCCTTTGATGCGGGTAACTTTGATTCGTTTGGACGAAGAGTCTTGGAATTTGGTATGGAGTCACCATCATTTACTTCTTGATGGTTGGTCTATGCCTTTGTTGATGCGTGAATTCTTTCTTTTACATAAAGCTGCTTGCGAAGGTGTAGAAATATCGTTGCCACCAGTTCGTTCTTATGGAGATTTTCTTGCTTGGTTAAAACAAAAAAATCCTCAAGAGGGTGAGTCTTTTTGGCGTGATTATATGAGTGGATTTGAAAGTCAAACTCCGCTATTAATGATGCCTGCTAAACAGCAAGTTAGTGTCAATAAAAAGCTAGAAAAAAATATCGAAATTAGGTTGCAATTGGACTCTGAAGAGACTGCTTTATTGTCTAAATTAGCACGCAGTTGTGGTGTAACTTTAAATACAGTTGTTCAGGGTGCTTGGGCTATTTTGCTTAACCGTTATAGCCGCAGTCAGGACATTGTTTATGGAATTACGGTAGCTGGTAGACCTCCGGAGTTACCTGGGGTCGAACAGATGATAGGTCCTTTTATTAATACTTTGCCATTACGAGTTCTTGTATCTGCTGAGGATACTCTTGATTCTTGGTTACAGAAACTTCAGCAACAGCAGGTGCAAATGCGTCAGTTTGAGCATTCCAGCCTTTTAGATATTCAAGGTTGGAGTGATGTACCACGAGGACAAACGCTTTTTGAAACTTTGTTTGCTTTTGAGAATTTTCCGGTTGATAAATCTTTAAAAGCTGAAAATTTTGGTTTGAATGTTACAGACGTTTCTTTTTTTGAAACTACTAATTATCCCCTTACCCTTGTGGTAATTCCGGGTGATGAACTTTTATTTAAATTTAGTTATAATGCAGACCGCTTTGATGCGCTGGGTATGGAATTGGTGTTGGAGCAATTACGCCATCTTTTAATTAATATGGCTAGCAGTGCTAAAGCTCCTTTGAGTTCTTTATCTTTGTTAAATAGAGACCTAACCCCCCTACCCCCCTTCCCTGAGAGGGAAGGGGGAAAATTAAAGCCTCTCGCACAATGCTTTACCGAAACTGTTAGCAAGTATCCTAATCATATCGCTCTAACTTTTAATCAAGAAAACTTTACTTATAAAGAAATTGATAGTCGTGCTAATCAATTAGCTCAATTTTTACAAAAACAAGGGATTGCACCAGAAAAACGAGTGGTGATTTGTTTGGAGCGTTCTCCTGAATTAATTATTGCTATGTTGGCTGTAATTAAAGCTGGTGGTGTTTATGTTCCTGTTGACCCTGCATACCCTCGCGATAGAATTGAGTTTACGGTTAGTGATTGTGAAGCGGAATTAATTATCACTACATCTTCCCTGACTTCGCTGTTTCCAGAGTCAGCTACTGTTGTTTGTATTGATGCAGATGATGCCCTTTATCTCAGTGAAAGTAATGAGCCTATCGTTGTGGAATCAATACAGCCAGAAAATGGTGCTTATGTAATTTACACTAGTGGTTCTACTGGTAGACCGAAGGGTGTGCTAGTTACTCAGCATAATGTTATCCGTCTGTTCCAAAGTACAAGTCATTGGTACGGATTTAATGAAAATGATGTTTGGACATTTTTCCATTCTTTTGCTTTCGATTTTTCTGTTTGGGAAATTTGGGGAGCATTGTTGCATGGGGGACGGTTAGCAATTGTTCCTTATACTATTAGTCGCAATCCTCAAAGTTTTCTTCAGTTAATTCGGGATGAAAAAGTTACTGTCCTGAATCAAACTCCTTCTGCGTTTGTCCAGTTATTAGCTGCAGAACAAGCTTCACCTGCATTAGAAGCAACTACTTTACGTTACGTTATCTTTGGTGGGGAAGCACTTAATTTACAAAGTTTGCGTTCTTGGTTTGACCGTCATGGTGAGAATAGGACACGTCTAGTAAATATGTATGGTATTACTGAGACCACTGTACATGTGACTTATCGCGAAATTACCCTTCAGGATTTAGAAAGTGCATCCGGTAGTGTCATCGGTGAACCAATACCTGACTTGAGTCTTTATCTTTTGGATACTTACGGAAATCCTGTTCCAGCAGGTGTTACAGGTGAAATTTATGTTGGTGGTGCTGGGGTCGCTCGTGGTTATCTAAACCGACCAGAAGTAAATGCTGAGCGTTTTATTCAGGATAAATTCTCCTTGGATTCGGCAGCACGTTTGTATCGCAGTGGTGATTTAGGTCGTTTTCTCCCCAATGGTGATTTAGAATATTTGGGACGTATCGACCATCAGGTAAAAATTCGCGGTTTCCGCATAGAAATTGGCGAAATTGAAGCTGCTTTGTCAAAAATTCCTGGGGTACAGGAAAATATTGTTATCGTCAGTTCGGAAGATGATAACCAAAAGCAATTGATAGCTTATATGGTTTATGCAGGTGTTGCAAAACCATCTATAGAAACACTCAGAAATAAGCTGCAAGAGTCTTTACCTGAGTACATGCTACCATCGCACTTTGTTTATTTACAGCAATTCCCTTTAACTGCAAATGGTAAAATTGACCGTAAAGCACTTCCGAAACCAGAAGTTAATAGAGAAAATTTAGAAGTCGCTTTTGTTCCTCCTCAAACTCCAGAAGAAGAAATTTTAGCTCAAGCTTGGCAAAAGGTTTTGGGGGTGGATAGAGTCGGACGTTTTGATAATTATTTTGTTTTAGGTGGCGATTCTATTCGCAGTATCCGTGTTTCTTCCTTAGCAGAAGAAGCAGGATTAAAGTTAAAGTTAGAGCAAATTTTCTCTTATCCAGTACTTGCTGATTTAGCTACTTCTATTTGCGCGAATAAAGAAAAAACTACTCGCGATGCTGTTGATGAAAAACCCTTTGCGTTAATTTCTTCTCAAGACCGAGAAAAACTTGAAGATAAGGCTATGGATGCTTATCCTCTTGCTCAACTACAAGCGGGGATGTTATTTCATAGCGATTATTCTGAAAATTCTACGACTTATAATGACCTTTTTAGTTTCCGCATTCGTATGCCTTTTAACCGAGAGGTTTGGCAACAAGCTTATGCACAAATGTTTGCAAGACATAGCATATTGCGGACAGCATTTTATTTAGCAGAATTTAGCCAACCGATTCAGGCTATTCTCAAGGAAGTACCTGCGGAAATATTGTTTACTGATTTAACTTCTTTGTCTGCATCTGCACAAGAAGTTTATCTACAATCTTTTATTGATAAAGAACGCGAAAATGGATTTGATTGGTCACAAGCTCCATTATTACGATTTTATCTCCACCGTTTGCAAGGGGATATTGTCCAAGCTACTTTTGTCGTGCATCACGCTATTTTGGATGGCTGGAGTCTTGCTAATTTTATCGCTGAGTTGACTGGGTTGTACTTGCATCTTTTGGGTTACCCAGTTCCTGAACTAAAAGCCTCACCAGCTTTACAATACTCCAAGTTTGTGGAACTGGAACAAGAGGCTCTAGCAAGCGACAATCAACGTAAATTCTGGCAAAGGCAACTGGAAAATATTCCTTTTACCCAAATTCCACGTTTTCCAGGTGCGGTTCAAAAGAATCAACCTGGGAAAATGGCAAAACTTGATATAGCCTTATCTTCTCAGGTATCTCAACAACTAAAAGCCGTTTCTCAACAGTTGGGTGTACCCTTAAGAACCGTGTTGCTCGCTGTTCATATGCGTTTGCTCGCATTTTACTCCGGAGAACAAGAAGTTGTTACTGGGCTGGTGGGTAACGGAAGACCTGAAGAAAATGATGGCGATCGCACTTTGGGATTGTTCCTAAATACATTGCCATTCCGTCTCAAACTACCTCGCGGTTCATGGGTTGACTTAATTAACGAAACCTTCCGCAGCGAACAAGCAATTATACCTAACCGTCGTTTCCCCTTTGCAGAAATTCAACGAATACACGGAAACCAGCCACTTTACGAAACTTCATTTAACTTTGTTCACTTCCATGTATATAAAGGACTGCTAGATTTACGAGACGTAGAATTGCTTGATGCAAAGTCCTTTGATGAAACAAATATTCCCTTTAGCGTCAGTTGGAGCGAAGAAGTTGCGAATTCTAACCTACTTTTCAACATTACATATAACAGTAACGAATTTACCGCAGAACAAATCACCGAAATTGGTAACTACTGCGAAAGAATTTGCCAACAAATAGCCACCAATCCCCATTCCCCTACTATACAAAACCTCCAAAACAATACCTCAATCTTGTGGGGTGGGCATCCTTGCCCGCCCGTGCAAAATAATTTACCTGTTCACAAAATTTTTGAACAACGCGCAGCCGAGTCTCCAAATTCACCTGCGGTTAGTTGTGAAGGAGAAACATGGACAAGTAGCGAATTAAACCAAAAAGCAAATCAAATAGCAAGGGTTTTACAGAGTCGTGGTATTAGTACAGATAAGCCAGTAGGGATTTGTCTAGAGCGCTCCTTAGAAATGGTCGCAGCGATTTTAGGCGTCCTCAAAGCAGGTGGTTGTTACGTACCAATTGACCCCCATTATCCTACGGCTCGTATCCAAGGAATGGTAGAAGATGCTAAAGCTAGTGTTATTTTAACCAGTTCTGCTACCGTAATTTCCACAAATAATTCTTCTACAGAACTTATCAATATAGATACACAATCTGAAGAAATTGCCGCACAATCTGTAGAGAACTTAGAAATTTCTGTTTTTGGTAACCAAACAGCTTATATCATCTTCACATCTGGTTCAACCGGACGCGCTAAAGGAATTGCAATTTCCCACCAGGCTATAGCACAACATATGACTTGGTTCTTAGATGTGTTTGCTGTAAATAACCAAGACGTAATTTTGCAAAAGACACCATTTAGTTTCGATGCATCCGTATGGGAGTTTTGGGCTGCTTTGATGACAGGAGCCAAACTCGTCATGGCAAAACCGGGAGGACATCAAGACAGCGGCTACCTCGTAGAGACAATTAAAAAAGAAAATGTCACCCTTTTACAAGTAGTACCCACCCTTTTAGAAATTCTCCTTGCTGAACCAGAATTTTCTCAATGTTCCAGCTTGCGTACCGTCTTTGCTGGGGGAGAAGCATTGAAAAAACGGGTATGGGATGAGTTCAATAGTACTTTTTCTACTTCTGTTTCTACTTCTTTAGTCAATCTTTACGGGCCTGCGGAAACAACAATAGATGTTACTTATCACCAATGTGGAGACACTGCTAGGCATAGTGGTAGGAACAGTGAGAATACAGATATCATACCCATCGGTGAAGCAGTTCCCAATACCAGTTTATATATACTCGACCGGGATTTTCAACCTGTTCCCGTAGGTACACCTGGTGAATTATTTATTGCCGGGAATCAATTAGCTCGCGGTTACTGGGGTGCTTATAAACTAACAGCGGAGAGCTTTTTACCCAACCCCTTTACCCAAGAACCGGGTAGCCGCATGTATCGCACAGGGGATAAAGCCAGATTTTTACCTAATGGTAAAATTGAGTTTCTAGGACGTGTGGATTACCAAGTGAAAATACGCGGTTTTCGCATTGAAACTAGCGAAATTGTAGCAATTTTAGAAAGTCAACCTTGGATAGTGCGTGCGGTAACTAAAGCACTGGAAACTCCAGACCAACCCACAAGGCTAGTTGCTTACGTAGAAATGAAACAGCCTCCGACTAATTGGCAAGAACTATTGCGCTCTTCGGTACGCAGTGCTCTCCCTGATTATATGGTTCCATCGTTATTTGTCAGTATGGATACCTGGGCTTTGCTACCTAATGGCAAGATAGATTTAACTGCTTTGCCTTATCCGGAAGAAAATGCAGTCATTAGAAAGGGTTATGTTGCACCTCGAAACAACACCGAAACAACGCTGGCAAATATTTGGGGAGAAGTGCTAAGAATATCTCGTGTAAGCATTGAGGACGACTTCTTTGAACTGGGAGGGGACTCAATCCTTTGCTTACAAATTATTGCTAAAGCTCGTGCAGTTGGTGTAAATTTTTCGCCAAGAGATTTGTTTAATAATCCTTGTATTGCAGAACTTGCGCCTTATGTCAAGAATGTGGAGCAAAAAGTAGTAGTTGACCTAATTCCTAAATCTGGGGAAATTCCTTTAACCCCTGTGCAAAAATGGTTTTTTGAGCAGTCTTTACCTCACCCAGAACATTGGAATCAGGCTGTATTGCTGGATTTAAAAGAAGAAATTGCTCACGCAGAGTCGCAAAGACGCAAAGGGGGAAATAATTCTCAGGCAAACGAATTTGATATTAAAGCTGCTTTGATGCAAATTGCTCAAAACCACGAAGCGATGAAGCTGCAATTCCGCAAAACGGAAAATGGTTGGGTGCAATATTTGGTTAATGATAGCAATGCTTTAGCTTTTGATGTGGTTGACCTCAGTTTAATACCTGTTGCGGAATTATCCGAACATTTGCAAGCAAGTGCGAACCAGTTTCAAGCTCAAATAGATTTGGAAAATGGTCCACTGGCACGTGCAGTTTATTTCCAAACTCCGGAAAATACTAAAGATAAATTACTGTTAATTATCCATCATTTAATAGTGGATGGTGTTTCGTGGCGTGTTATTTTACAAGAGCTTGCCTATAGTTTGACAACTCAATCCCCCTTGCTTAAAGGAACAAGTGTTGGTTTTGCTCCAAGTACTGGCTTCGCTCAATGGGCTACTCAATTAAATACATTAGCTGAAAATTTACAAGAGCAAGACATTAATTTCTGGCAAAATCAGCAGGTATCTAACCCTGCGTTACCTCTTGATGGGACTGGTAAGCAGCAAGAAAACACAGAAGCTTCCGCAGTGCAAATTGAGTGTAACTTTACTAAAGAAGAAACCGACAGTTTGCTTTATGAATTGCCACGCACTCGTAAAGCTCGCATCCAAGAAGTTTTACTCGCTGCATTACTGGAAGCTGTTACTGACTGGACTAACCAAAAAGAAATGGTTATTGCCTTAGAAAGTCACGGACGAGACAGCCATTTAAATGATTTTGATATCTTTAATTCCGTAGGATGGTTTACCTCACTGTTCCCCTTCCGATTAGAGAAAAATAGCCATAATAGTCATAGTACTAATAACCTATTGGGCAATTTGGAAAGTGTTAAAGAGCAGTTTAGAAAATTGCCACAAAACGGATTTACCTACGGTCTACTCAGCCAAAAGCCAGAACTAGCAAATGTTTTAGCAAAAATTCCAGAAGGAATCCTCTTTAATTACTTGGGACAATTCGATGATAATTTCCCAGAAACAGCACCTTTTACCCCCGCGTTAGAAGATGCAGGGGCTTCTCGACACCCTGAAAATATACGCGCTTTCCAATTAGAAATAACTGGTTTAATTGTTAAGGGTCAACTGCAAATCCGTTTTGTTTACAGCAAAGCGTTGCATAAAGAAGAAACAATCCGCTGTTTGGCAGATAGCTTCCACAGTCATTTTGTGAATTTATTAGAAGAAAGCCGCACCCAAGAAAACAATTGGACACCAGCAGATTTCCCTCTTGCGGCATTAAATACAGAACAGTTAGCCGTTGCTTTAGCAGGGACTTCTGACATAGAAGACATTTATCCCCTCGCACCAGTGCAGGAGGGTATGGTATTTCATAGCAATTACGAATCAGAAAGAGGCGTTTACCTACAGCAAGTAACAGGTGAAATCGATGGGGTTGTTGATACCGCAATTTTCCAAAAAGCTTGGGAAGAATGTATGAACCGTCATCCCAGCTTGCGTGCCACATTTGTATTGCGCGATTTACCTCGACCACTACAGCGAATTCATAGCCGAGTCAACTTACCTTTTGTTTGTGAGGATTGGTCAGCACTAAACACCGAAGAAACTGCTAGTAAATGGGCTGAACTTCTAAAAAAAGACCGTCAACAAGGTTTCTCCCTGGAAATAGCTCCGTTAATGCGGTTAACTTTGGTGAAGATTCAAGAACATAAATGGCGATTTTTGTGGACTCATCACCATATACTGCTTGATGGTTGGTCATTACCGCTGATTTTCCGGGATGTTATCGCAATTTACAAAGCTAAAAAACAGCAACTTAGTTTGCCAAATCTACCAAATTCACAACAACAAGCACTACCACAACAACAAGCACTGCCACAACCACCAGTCTACCGCGATTTTATTGCTTGGCTAGACCAAAAAAAATCCTCAGAAGCTGAATCGTTCTGGCGTCAGGAAATGAGTGGTTTGCGCTCTGCTGCTAGCTTTGGACTAAAAAACAAGGATAAAGAGGTTTCCGATTACCAGACTTTAGAAGCAGTTATTAGCCAAGAGACCTTCACCCACTTGAAAGCCTTTGCCAAAGATGCTTCAGTAACTGTTAATACATTAGTACAAGCAGCTTGGAGTATCCTTTTAAATCGGTACAGCGCTTCTCAGGATGTCGTTTATGGTATTACAGTTTCCGGACGCTCCCCAGAATTACAAGGCTCGGAAGAAATGGTTGGTTTGTTTATTAACACACTTCCATTGCGTGTGAAATTAGATGACAGCAAACCATTAAAGCAATGGCTGCGAGAACTACGCAACCAGTCTTCCGAAATTAACCAATATTCCGAAAGCCGTTTGGTAGATATTCAAGGTTGGAGCGAGGTTCCCAGAGGAGAATCGCTGTTTGAATCCATAGTTGTGTACGAGAATTACCCAGTAGAAGAAAGCTTACGCGAAAATTCCGACGAGCTTGCGGTTAGTTCTGTTCAATCCTTGGAAAAAACCCATTATCCCGTTACTCTGTATGCTTTACCAGGAGAAGACTTAACCCTAAAAATTGCCTTTGAAGAAAATGTTGGTAGCGAAGAAAAACGTCAACAACTAATTCATCGACTGGTACACATTCTCGAAAAATTAGCCAGTAGAGAAGTACAATTTGTTGGTGATATTGGACTTTTGAGCCAAACTGAAGAACAAGATTTACTACAAAAACTTAGTGGTTCCGTAGAAGTTTATCCAGAAACCACCGTACAGCAACTCTTTAGTCAACAAGCAGCGAGCAATCCCGACGCACCAGCAGTTCTTTGGGGTGATAGTCTCCAGGGAGAAAGATGGTTAACTTATGGAGAATTGGAACGCAAATCTAACCAAGTTGCTCATGCTCTGCGTCAACTAGGGGTTAACAAAGAAACATTGGTTGCTATTTACCTGGAACGTCACGCAGGTTTACTTGTCACAATTCTTGGTATATTAAAAGCTGGCGCAGCCTATGTACCCCTAGACCCAGCTTTCCCAAAAGAACGAATTGATTACATGTTGGCGGATAGTGGTGCTGCTGTTATCATCACAGAAGAAACAATTGCTACCCAAATTGACACATCATCAGTTCAGGTTCTGCTGCTGGATAAAAAAGAAATAACGGTTCCACATCAGCCAGATACAACATTACCAAGCATTAGCGGAAACGACCATTTAGCATACGTTATTTATACCTCCGGTTCTACGGGTAAACCCAAGGGTGTACAAATTAATCACCACGCTCTCAGCAATTTCCTTCTCAGTTTCCGCGAACAACCGGGGATTAGCTCTAGCGACACACTAGTAGCAGTTACTACCCTATCCTTTGACATTTCCATCCTAGAACTATTTTTACCCTTGATTACCGGAGCGCGGTTAGTTGTAGCAGACCGGGAAACAGCCCGCGATGGTTTTCAACTGACGCAGTTGCTAAACAAACACCAAGCAACAGTAATGCAAGCAACCCCAAGTACATGGCGATTGCTGTTGCTCGCAGGTTGGAAACCAAATCAAGCCTTCCGTGCTTTGTGTGGTGGTGAGGCAATGCCAATTGATTTGGCTGCTGCTTTACTTAACTTAGAAGTTGAATTATGGAACGTTTACGGGCCGACAGAAACTACAATTTGGTCTACAGTTAACCAAATTAAGCAACCAGAAGACGCACTTTCCATAGGTAAAGCCATCGCCAACACACCTATTTATATTTTAGACAGCGCCGGAAATCCAGTTCCTCAGGGTATAGTGGGAGAATTATTTATCGGTGGAGCAGGACTAGCAAGAGGTTATCGTCAAAGACCTGATTTAACTGCTGATAAATTTGTGCCTAATCCCTTCGCTCAAAAAGCAGGAGAACGGTTGTATAACACAGGAGATTTAGCGCGGTTGCTGCCTAACGGTAAAATAGAATTCCTAGGCCGTATCGATTACCAAATAAAAATACGTGGCTTCCGTATTGAATTAGGAGATATCGAAACCGTTCTAGCAAATCATGGCAATATTTCTCAAGCAATTGTCCAACCTTTAGAAAATACAAACGGTGAAAAGAGACTTGTTGCCTATCTCGTTACAAAGCCCGGTAGCGAACAACCCAATTCTGATGCATTGCGAGCATTTGTCTTAGAAAAGTTACCCGATTATATGGTTCCATCAGCTTGGGTATTCTTGGAAGCAATGCCTTTAACACCTAACAATAAGGTAGACAGAAAAGCTTTACCTGCTCCTTCTTCATCTAATTCCCAGGTGTATTATACAGCACCGAGAAATGCAATTGAAGAAGTATTAGTAGATATTTGGCAGGAACTGATGAAAGTCGAAAGATTAGGAGTAAAAGATAATTTCTTCGACCTTGGTGGACATTCATTATTAGCCGCGCAAATTCACGCTCGCATCAGAAAAGTCTTTTCTATCGAACTGTCGTTACGGGAATTATTTGACTCCTTAACTATAGAGAAAACTGTCGGGCTGTTGTTAGCGAGAGAAACACAACCAGGACGCACAGAAAAAATAGCGAAAGCATTTTTAAGGATGAAACAAATGACACCCGAAGAAAAAGCTAAGCTCTTAGAAGCAAAACGTAAAGCTACTATGACCAAAACAATTTAAAATTCAAAATTCAAAATTCAAAATATCCGTTCACGCAGTGTGTCCTCTTAGGACATAACGGACGCTGGGCGTTCACGCAGTGGAGCGTAGCGCTTACAAAATTGAAGAAAATATAGTACTTTTGAATTAATCACTTCAGGTACAAGGTTGGGTAGGTTGGGGGTATTGCTACCCCTTTCCCCCCTATAAACCGAGCGTACAGAGTTTCCAAGTACTCGGCTTGAATTTTTAGATAGCTAAATTAGATAGCTAAACTTGTGTGTACACAGTATTATCCTAATCTGGTTTCGGTTAGGGGGTTGGTGAGCATTGACGATAAATTGTATAAAATGTATACTAGTATTTAGTAAGTCGGCTCGATAAAATCAATGTGTGTCTTCCGTTTATTTAAAGCTTTGGAATAAGCTATTTACAGGATTTTTGTGCATTTAAATTTCGTTATATAGGTTGATTCTTTAAAGCTAACTTGCTTTAGATACTTAATGTTTATGTAAACTGGGATGAAGGATTCTTGTCAGAATGTTAATTAGAAAATCGCATTTTATTATCTTGGTAAATACCATTTTACTAAGTTTCTGTTGTCCCATTCACGCCCAAACCCCACAGAAGATTAATACAATTGCAACTATTGTTAACGATATGAAGCTCCCGCATGAGGCAACGCCGAATGGGGTTCCCTATTACTATAGTTGGCTAAAAGGACCGCGCATCAATATGGGCAACAACCCAAAAAAATTTACGGCAATAACGGCTTGGGGACAGTTATACGTGCAAGATAAAGGGAATCCAGCAACCAATACTCGCGTTCAAATCAGGAACACGAAAACATACATGCTGAGCAAGCGAGATAAAAAATGGTATCTTCTGCAAGCTTCCACGAATGTAGAAGGAGCAGCTTATTTGGAAGATTATAGTGGAAATAAGAGCAAACCCGCAAATATTCGTAACGAAAAAGATGGTAGTATTTCGGTCATCGCTGGTAATGGATACAACTTTCACTTCTGGCCGAAAAACGGTAGAGCTAATATTAATTCCAATGATGTAGGTGGTGTATTTACCACAGTTCAAGCAAGACTTATAATCGATAATCCCAAAAAGCCTAATGACAACCAAAAAGCTCGCTATTTGCTTAATGTAGGTGGTGATTATTGGCAGAACTTAAACGCACTGTGGGATAATTTCAAAACTAATGGTGAAGTTGGAATGGGTAGATTTAAATTTGTTTCCACTCAATGGCAGGCTTTTAATATGACCACAGTGTCACCAGATGAAATTCTTCGCAACCCCCCACCAGTTGAATAAATTACAACTTTACCATCTTTAAAAGAAGAGCAAAAAACTAAACATACAAGGAGCATTTGAGATTACAAGTATTCTACGTATGTTCCAATATGAAATTTAGCTAAATTTTATATTAAAAATCAGTAATACTTAACTATCTCCAAGAAAAACACGGTAATCTGCTATTTAATTAAAAACAAATAGTGCAGATAAAACAAAATGAGCTTGATATTAAACTGTTGTAGGTTGATTGCTGCGACAGCACTTACAACCATTGTACTTACGTCACAAGTTGCAAAATCCTATGGCATTACATTTGTGACTCAAAGTAGTATGTTAGGAAGCAATGACCAACTAGATTGGTCAAGTTTGGGTGTTCAATTTCCTTTCAAGATTTTACCAAATACCTTTAGCGCTACATCTAGTAAAGGTTTAAAGTTAAACGTAGATATTCCAAAGTCAAATATTCCAGGTGTGACACCACCATTGATTTTTCAAACTTTACCGCCACCAGGAATCCCAACAAACTTTGCAGCAGGAGATTTTCTTTTATTTACAGGGTTTATTAGGGGAACTTTTCCTGCTATCGGTAATCCAGGTCCATTGAGTATTAGTTTTGAGAAACCAGTGCAAGCGGTTGGAACCCAAATAGCTGTAGACGATACACCTAGCTTTACTGCTTTTGTCTCAGCATTTGACAGTAATAATAACTTATTGGGTAATTTCTCTGCGCCTGGAACTTCTTCTTTAAATTTGGATAGCTCTGCTTTATTCTTAGGGGTTAAGAGCGACACTGCCAATATTGCACGGCTAGTTTTTAGTACTTCTGAAAACAATCGTGCGTTTGCGATAAACAAATTAAGATTTGTTACTGTTCCTGAATCTAGTTCTGTGGACGCAATTTATGTACTTGGTGCTGTTTTTCTAACTTTTGAGGTAAAGCGAAAATTAAAAGCGGAATAAAAGCAGGGGAGTAAATATAGCCTTAAATTTTAATAAAAATAAAATTAAAAAGGTGGTGATAGTAGCTGAAACCCTTCTCCAGTCTAGAATTTTGCTGTCACTACCTTGACCAGTTTTTACACTTATTAATAGCCTTTAAGGTTGCAGTCAGTTCAAATACATATCGACAGCCAAATTTATTAAGAATTAATGCAAAAGCACGCGGTATATTTTTATCTTCGACTATTTCAGTTCTACGAATACCCTCGAAATTCAAATTAGCTGTAGATACACTTTTATCAGAATATGTAGCCAGAGAAATTAAATAGTGAATCTTTACAAGACTTAAGAAAATCGACTATATCAAATCCACAAATATATCAGTCATACCATGAAGCAGTTGTTGATGATATTAAAGTGTTAGAAAAGTTAAGGTTAGGGGAATACTTAAAGCAAAACCCTGTATTGAAAAATTAAATGAAAATAATACCAAAAGATAGCTTTACAATTTCTACACCTGATTCAATAACTGTAGTTTTACAACGCTTGAATGAAAAAATAGAAGTCCCGAAAATCTTGGGGTTTCCAACAGATGGTTTACCTTATCAAGGTAACATTTCTGAAAAAGGCTTTAAAATCACTCGCAATGTCTATCGTAAATTATTTATACCAGTGGTTAAAGGACATTTTGAAGCGCAATCTCATCAAACAGATGTTCATATAGAAATGAGTTTACACCCTGCTGCTATAGGATTTTTAGGCTTTTTCTTTCTGTCCTGGTATAGTGCTGTTGTTCCCATTATGCTGGAAAGTACTGCAAATATTGGTATTACTGCTGTATTTCCAAGTATACCTCCGATGATACTGATTGTCGTTTGGGTATTTTTTCGCTCAGAAGTAAGTCGAAGTCGTGGTGAACTGACCAAGATTATTCAGGGATTGTGGTAATACGACTCAACATGTTAAGGCTATTTCAATAGCCAGGGTTTGATACGACATTAAATGAATCGACTTGTGTGTACACGGTAGCATAGGGAGGGGGGGGGTAGGGGGGAAAGGGTGTGCGTGTGAATTTAAAACCTATAAATGTTTTCCGGAGATGTCTGTTGCATAAATTCCCCCCCATTAATCCTATTAATAACATAATGAGCGACTTAAAACACAGAAGAGATTATAGAAACTATGCCTAAAATTAGTATTATTACCCCATGTTATAACGCAGAAAAATATATCGGAAAAACAATAGAGAGCTTACTTGCTTCGACTTTCACAGACTGGGAGCATATAGTAGTAGATGATGGCAGTTCCGATAATTCAGCAGAAATTGTCTTAAGTTATGCCAGCAACGAACCACGCTTGCGATTAATTAAACAGGCAAATGGTGGTGTTTGCAACGCTCGTAATAACGGTTTTAAGGTTTGTTCTCCAGAGTCAGAATATTTAATGTTTTTTGATGCAGATGACTGTATCGAACCACAGATGTTAGAGGTTATGGTTAACTACCTTGACAAACATCCTCATGTTGGTGTTGCTTGCAGCGATGGATGGCACATTGATAGCGAAGATAAGATTTTGGAAGATTTTTACTTTCCTCGATTTTTCCCATCAGAGAAAGGAGAATTTGAAGAAGTTTCTTATGATGTTCCTGAGATACCTTTTTTCTCTATTGCTGTTGGAGTATGCAAAGAAAGTGGTTCTTTTCTGCGCCAGTCTGTATATGCCAAAACATCTGGATGGTCTGAGTCGCTGGGACAAGGACGTGAGGGAAATGATTTATTCATGCAGATGGGATTACTAAGTGATGCTCATTTTATTCCGCAAAAACTATACAAATACCGTCAACATAATACACAGTCCCATAAATCACTGGATGACCAAGCTCAGGTAGATAAACTTATTGCCAAGTGGAAAGAAGGCAAAGGGTTGACACTAGAGCAAAAAGCCAAAGTAGCTAAAGTATTGGAGTACATTCCTGCGTTTGAGCAGTTCTTGTATCGTCGCGATGAATTATATTTGAGCAGCTAACATAATTCGTAATTTGTCAAGGGGGGCACGAAAAATAAAGGTAACAAAAATTTTTCGCTGTATTTGCATAAATCCCCCAGTACAACACCTACTTATATAAAAGAACACTTAATATCGCGCCACTCTTAATTCACCTCGCAAAACAAATACAAAGTTTATTTATCATGAATTTCACGGAAACCAACGATTTTGAACTTTTAGACTTGCTCCTAGAAGAAGAAGGTATTAACCGGGAACAAGACGCATTTCAAATTACTAGACGCGCTCTGACTGAGGCTCCTGCTTCTTTTCAACAGAGACGTTTGTGGTTTCTTTATGAATTGGAACCTAACTCTTCAGCTTACAATATTTGTTCTGTTTTTCGTTTAGATGGTCTATTACAAGTAGAGGCTTTACAAGAAGCTTTCAGACAGTTGCAACAGCGTCATGAAAGTTTAAGAACTACATTTATGGCAATTGATGGTGAACCTTGGCAACGTATTCACCCACGATTTTTAACTGATTTATCCTTGGAAGATTGGAGCGATATCCCCTCATCTGAAGTTGAAACAAATATTTCTACTGTTGCACGTTCGGAAGCACAATATTCTTTTGATTTATCTAACGGCCCGCTGATTAGAATGCGGGTTTATCGCCTAACACCAACGCAGCATATATTGGCTTTAACTCTTCATCATATTATTGCTGATGGTTGGTCGATAGGGGTGATTGTACAAGAGCTTGCTTCTCTTTACTATCTCGCTTTACAAGGAGATGTAACAGGACTTGATGAGTTAACAATCCAATATGCTGATTATGCTGTTTGGCAACAAGAAAAAACTAGTAGTTCGGTTTTGGAAGAACATCTTGCCTATTGGGAGAAGCAACTAGCTGAGTTACCTGTTCTGCAATTTCCAACGGATTTTTCCAGACCGCTTTTGCAATCGTTCAAGGGAGATTTGGTTAACTTTTCTATTTCTCCGGAGTTGACACAAGCAATTCGCAAGCTAAGTCAGGAAGAAGATGCGACTTTGTTTATGACCTTGATGGCTGCTTTTGCTGCTCTTCTGGGTCGTTACTCTGGACAAGATGATATTACTGTTGGAACTTCTATTGCTAATCGTCCCGGAGTTGATGCGGAAAAACTGATTGGCTTTTTTGTAAATATGTTGGTGATTCGTGCCAATTTATCGGCAGAACCTAGTTTCCGCAATGTTTTAAGACAGGTTAAGGAAACTGTTTTTGAGGGTTTTGAACATGGTGACGTGCCTTTTGAAACATTAGTCGATAGGTTGCAGGTTGAACGCGATACTAGTAGAAATCCTTTATTTCAAATTGCTTTTACTTTATTAAATGCACCAAAGGCTGATTTTGCAGTTGCTGATTTAAAAGTAACTTCTCTCGCTAGCCAAGAAGCTGCTCGCTTTGATTTAGAACTTTTTATAACAGAAAATGAAGATAGTTTAAATGGCGTTTTTTCTTACAACACTGATTTGTTTGCACGGGAAACTGTAGAACGTTTAGTCAGTCATTTCTGCAATTTGTTAGAAAATATTGTCGCACAACCTGATGCTGTTCTGGGTCGCTTACCCATACTTCTCCCGGATGAATATGCTAAATTAATGCCTGCGAAAGCCAAGCAGAGTTTCCCCGTGGAGTTGTGTCTCCATCAAGTTTTTAGCCAACAAGCTGATTTGCGAGGTAACAAAACTGCATTGGTGTTTGAGAATCAGTCTCTAAGTTACAAAGAGTTAAATGAACGTTCTAACCGCTTAGCGCACTATTTAATTAAGCTCGGTGTAAAAACAGAGTCGCGAGTGGGACTTTGGATGGCTCGTTCTTTGGACTTAGTGGTTGCTATTCTGGCTATTTTAAAAGCAGGTGGTACTTATGTTCCGTTTGACCCAGACTACCCTAGAGACCGGGTTGCTTACATGTTGTCCGATAGCATGGTGTCAGTGCTGCTTACCCAGTCGGAGTTTGAAGAACAAATACCACAAAATGAAGCGCATATAGTTTTTGTTGATAAATCTGAAGCGGAACTAGCTGAGGAAAAAACAACTGAACCTCTTGTTGATGTTAAACCGAATAATGCTGCTTATATTATTTATACTTCCGGCTCAACGGGTAAACCCAAAGGTGTGGTAGTCACACATTATAATGTTGTGCGTTTGATGTTGGCTACGAAAAAATGGTTTAACTTTAATGAAAAAGACGTTTGGACTCTCTTCCACTCCTACGCTTTTGATTTCTCTGTTTGGGAAATGTGGGGTGCGTTGTTCTTTGGGGGACGTTTAATTATTGTTCCTTATCTTACCAGTCGCTCACCGGAAGAATTTTATAATTTACTTTGCGATGCTCGGGTAACGGTTCTAAACCAAACACCTTCGGCTTTTCGACAATTAATGCAAGCTGAGGAAGTTCTGTGTCGAGAAAGCGAACTGAATTTGCGTTATGTAATTTTTGGTGGAGAAGCTTTAGAATTAGCTTGTTTGGAACCCTGGTTTGAACGTCATGGGGATGATTTTCCACTGTTAGTCAACATGTATGGAATTACAGAAACCACTGTACATGTTACTTACCGCCCAATTCGCTGGCGCGATGTCAAAAAACGCTTGGGAAGTGTTATTGGTCAAGCGATTCCGGATTTATCTTTATATATTCTTGATACTTATAAACAACCTGTTCCAGTCGGTGTAGTTGGGGAAATTTACGTAGGTGGTGCGGGTGTTGCTCGTGGCTATTTTAACCGGGAGCAATTAACAGCCGAACGTATGTTGCTTAACCCTGCGGACCCAGAAGGAAAAGAGCGTCTTTACAAAACAGGGGATTTAGCGCGTTATCTCCCCAACGGTGAAATTGAATACTTAGGACGTAATGACCATCAAGTCAAAGTTCGCGGTTTTAGAATTGAATTGGGTGAAATTGAAGGGGTTTTACAACGTCATCCCAGTGTACGCGAGGCTTGTGTAATTACCCGCGAAGATACAGAAAAAGATGTCAGAATTGTAGCGTATATTGTACCGCAAGCTGACTTGTCGAAAGTTGCCGAATATGAAACCTTAACGCGGGAACAAACGGAGGAATGGCAATATACTTTTAACGAAACCTATAGTCAAACAGAAACTGCAGGCAACGTTGATTTTAATATTATAGGTTGGAACAATAGTTACGACGGTCAACCACTTCCCGCTTCGGAAATGCGTGAGTGGCTGGATAATACCTTGACCCGCATTACAGCCCTAGCACCAAAACGAGTTCTAGAAATTGGCTGCGGTACAGGGATGATTCTTTTTAATATAGCGCCAAAGGTAGAATCTTACTGGGCTACAGATTTTTCTCAACAAGCTATTAACCGTTTGCAAAATCTCGTACAGAAGCAGGAATTATCTAATGTTCTATCTGATGTTCGCTTGTTCCATCAAGAGGGTATCGACTTTACTAATATTCCCGAATCTTATTTCGATACCGTCGTTATCAACTCTGTTGCACAATATTTTCCCTCTATAGAGTATTTTCAACAAGTAATTGCAGGAGCGCTACGGGTGTTGGCTCCTGGGGGAAGTTTATTTATTGGGGATAATCGTCATTTACCAACCTTAGAAGATTTTCATACTAGTATTGCTTACTCTCAAGCTAATCCAGAATTTGATAGAGAAGCTTTTGCATCTGTAGTTAAGCGCATAGCAGAAAAAGAAAACGAGCTTGTTTTAGACCCAGCTTTCTTTGTAAATTTACCCCATATTATTCCAAATTTGGATGGAGTAGAAGTTCATCTCAAAGAAGAAACTGCATATAACGAATTAACTAAATATCGTTATGATGTAATCCTACATAAAAAGAACGGTGATACAGGTGAGACATCTGAACGCAATATTCAAGAACCAATTTGGTCAGACTGGAAACAAGCAAATTTGCAATTAAGTGATGTGCGTCAGCATCTGGAAAAAGGATTAGAATTTCCTATCGGTTGGTGTGGTGTCCCCAACGCACGCTTGCAAGAAGATGAGGCAATTTTACAATGGTATCAGGGAAATAATGAAACCCCTACAGTTAGAGAACTCCGCGAATTATTAAATGAACTAGATAAAACACAAGCTGTTGACCCAAGAGATTTCTATAAACTTGCACAAGAAATTGGCTGTCAAGTTGCAATTAGTTATTCCCAAGATTCAGAAATAACTACTGGTGCTAATTGTTTTGATGTTTGCTTTTACCCTAGGACAGATGTGGAAGCAAAACACCGCGCTCCAGTGATGCCGATTACCAAAGCTCAGACAGAAGAGACACAGTTAAAAGAAACACAACTATACTGGGTAAATCCCGTAAAAGCACGATTTATCAAAGCGCTAATTCCAGAACTCAAACAGGTAGCTAAAGAACAACTTCCAGATTATATGCGACCTGCTGCGTTTGTGTTGTTGGAAAAATTACCCATGACCCCAAGTGGTAAATTAGACCGACGCGCTTTACCTGCACCGGATAGGGAAGGGACAGTTACTAAGGACTCTTTTGCTAAACCGACAACTCCCACAGAAGAACGTTTATGTAAACTTTGGGGTAATGTACTTGGTTTGGAAACTGTTGGGATAAAAGATGACTTCTTCCAATTAGGTGGACACTCTTTGTTAGCAACTAAACTTGTTTCCCGAATTCGCGAAGAGTTTGATTTAGCATTGCCTTTACGAGCTGTGTTTGAACATCCTACTGTTGGGGGTTTAGCTGAGCAAATTGATTTGCTAAATGCAAAGAGCGATAAAGTCACAACTCAAAAAGATGTAATACAAAGAGTCCAAGACCAAGAGCGCGATAAACTGCCGCTTTCTTTCTCTCAAGCTAGACTTTGGTTCCTAGACAAACTAGAACCTAACAACCCAGCATACAACATTGTAGTGGGATTCCGGATGGACGGAAGCTTGCATCAAGAAGCTCTACAGCGTAGTTTGCAGGAAATTATTAATCGCCATGAAGTATTGCGTACTACATTTACTCAGGATGCGAGCGGTAATCCCATACAAGTTATCCACGAGTCAAAAGATATATCCCTGTCCGCAATTGATTTAAGCTACTTACAACCGGAAGAACTTGATAAGCAGTTAGAACAAGCAGTCCGAGAAGAAGCATTACGTCCTTTTAATTTACAAACGGATTCATTGCTGCGGGTATATCTCTATAAATTAGCAGAGGATACCCATGTTTTTGTTGCGGTGATGCATCATATTATTTCTGATGCTTGGTCTTTTGGGGTAATAGTTAAAGAATTAACCCAGTATTACACAGCTTTTGCTCAAGGTCAGGAATTTCTTTTACCAACGCTTGCTCTACAGTACGGTGATTTTGCTCATTGGCAACGCACGACTTTTGAACAAACGCAATTGCCATCATTACTAAACTACTGGAAGCAGGAACTAAGCGGGGAAATAGAACCTTTAGAAATACCTACCGATTTTACACGTCCTGCAGTAGCCTCTTATAAAGGAACTGAAATACCTTTTGTTGTAGAAAAAGAAAGCTACGAAGGCTTTAAACGGTTATGCGAATCTCAAGGTGCAACCCTATTTATGGGATTGTTAGGGGTATTTAAAACTCTGTTGATGCGTTATTCAGGACAGCAGGATTTATTAGTTGGTACTCCTATAGCCAACCGCAATCGTAAAGAAACAGAAGATATAATTGGCTTTTTTGTCAATACCCTAGTTATTAGAACCGATATCAGCGATAATCCGTCTTTTGTCAAGTTGTTAGAGCGGATTAAAGAGAAAACTTTACAAGCTTATGCCCATCAGGATGTACCTTTTGAGAGGTTAGTAGAGGAATTACAACCAGAGCGCTCCTTAAGCCATAACCCCTTGTTCCAAGTGATGTTCGTTTTACAGAATACACCACTTTCAGATTTGCAACTACCTGATTTACGTCTGACTCCTATAGAAATGGAAGGTGCTACCGTTAAGTTTGATTTAAGCTTATCGATGGCAGAAACCGAAAAAGGACTTGAGGGTGCATGGGAATATAACAGTGATTTGTTTGCAACAGAAACAATTCAGCGAATGATAAGGAATTTCCAAACCTTGTTAGCTGCAATTGTTACTAATCCTAGTTTACAGCTTGCGGAATTACCCGTAGTTACAGCAACGGAACAAAAGCAGTTATTACTAGGGTGGAATAATACTCAAAAAGACTATTCCCAAGATTTATGTATCCACAACTTATTTGAAGCTTGGGTAGAAAAAACTCCAGAAGCAGTGGCTGTAATGCATCAAGAGCAGCAACTAACTTACCAAGAGTTAAATGAGCGAGCAAATCAACTAGCACACTACTTGCAATTGCTGGGGGTAGGGCCAGAGGTACTAGTGGGTATTTGTATGGAGCGCTCCCCAGAAATGTTAATTGGACTACTAGGTATCCTAAAAGCAGGTGGGGCTTACGTACCCTTAGACCCACAAATCCCTCAGGAACGCTTGGCTTTCATGCTAGAAGATTCAGGAGCATCGGTGCTACTGACTCAAAATAGTTTGTTCACAGTGCTACCCGAATATCAAGGTTACGTAGTGTCTGTTGATGCGGAGTGGGAAGTAATATCCCAAGAAAGCAAGAAAGCTCCAGTTACTAAAGTTCAACCCGATAACTTGGCTTATTTAATTTATACCTCTGGGTCTACTGGCAAACCCAAGGGAGTAATGATTCAACATAAACCTCTGGTTAATTATAGTCAGGGAAGAGTTTCTGATTTTGGATTAAAAAGTGGAGAGCGCTTTTTACAGTTCGCCTCTATTAGTTTTGATGGAGCTGTTGCGGAGATTTTCTCTTGCCTGAGTGCTGGTGCAACCCTGGTATTGCGTACGGATGAAATGTTAAGTTCTATTACAACTTTCGTGCAGAAGTGTGGCGATTATGGTGTAACAGCAATGGATATACCAACAGCATACTGGCATCAGTTAACTTTTGAATTAGCAAAAGGAGAATTAGCAAAAGGGAACCTACAGCTACCTGAATCTTTACGTGTGTTAGCAATTGCAGGGGAACGCGCACTTCCAGAACAAGTGGAAATATGGCGCAATTCTGTGGGTGAATATCCTCAATTAATAAATGAATATGGTCCTACGGAAGCAACTGTATCAGCAACTAGCTGCAATTTATCTCAGTTAGAACTCACAGAACTGAGTGAAAGGGAAGTACCAATTGGTAAACCTTTACAAAATTTACAAGTATATCTACTAGACCAAAACTTGCAACCAGTCCCCATTGGTGTTCCTGGGGAACTGTATATTGGTGGTGTTGGTCTTGCGAGAGGATATCACAACCGTCCTAGTTTGACAGCAGAAAAATTTGTCCCCAATCCCTTTAGTCAGGAAGAGAGTACACGTCTATACAAAACAGGGGATAAGGCACGCTATTTAGCCGATGGCAAAATTGAATTTTTGGGTCGTTTTGACCATCAAGTTAAATTACGAGGCTTCCGCATTGAATTAGGAGAAGTGGAAACGGTATTAAGCCAACATCCACGAGTACGAGAAACTGTAGTTATCATCAGGGAAGACCAAGCAAATAACAAGCAATTAGTCGCTTATGTTGTTCCTCAACCGGATGCATCAACACAGAACGCACTAACACAGAACGCACTAACACAGAATGGGTTAACAACTAGTGAACTACGGCAGTTCTTGAAAGCAAAACTGCCTGAGTACATGATACCTTCAGCGTTTGTGATACTGGAAGCAATGCCACTAACGTCTAGTGGTAAGGTTAACAGAAAAGCATTACCTGCACCCAGTCTCGATGGTAACGCACGGGACAGCAAAAATATTCCACCTCGGACAGCATTGGAACTGAAATTGGTAGAACTGTGGGAAGAAGTGTTAGTAGTTAGTCCAATTGGTGTTACTGATAACTTTTTTGATTTAGGTGGTCACTCTTTATTAGCAATACGTTGTTGCACAGAAATTGAACAGCAATTGGGGTACAATCTTCCCGTTGTCAGCTTTTTCCGTGAAGGAACCATAGAGAAAATAGCTCTGCAATTAGAAAAAGGTGACCTAGAAAAAGGCGAAAAATCGAGTTACTCCGATGTTTTACTTCCTCTACAAACCAAAGGGGATAAAACACCTTTATTTTTGGTACATCCAGCAGGGGGTTATGGTTTGTCCTACTCGCTTTTGGCTAACAGTCTTGGCAAAGAACAACCTGTTTATGCTCTGCAAGCACGTGGTTTAGATGGTAAACAAAAACCACTGGACACGATTCAAAGCATGGCTTCAGTTTATATCCAAGCAATTAAAGAAGTAAATCCAACTGGCCCTTATGTAATTGGGGGTTACTCTTTGGGTGGATTAATTGCTTTTGAAATGGTCTCGCAATTAGAGGCTGCTGGGGAGCAAGTCGAAAATCTCTTGATTATTGATACCCATCCACCTTTACCCAATGATATCGAGATGGAGGAATCCCTTGATGATAACGTCGCTCTCCTTGGGTTTATTGTTGAACAAATTGGACTACATTTCAACCAAAAACTGAGTATTGATTGGGAAAAACTTTCCAGATTGGAAGAAGAGGAAAGATTAGAACATATATTACAAATATTGCAAAATCATGAAATAGTTCCACCTTTATCTGGCAAAAATCTCATTACGGGATTACTCAATGTTTACAAAGCAAATTCTCTAGCTAGTTTTCATTATCAACCACAATCAATTAAATCTTCGATTTCTCTATTAATAACAGCAACACTTGCAGCACATTTCCCTGATGATTCGACTGTGGGTTGGGGTCAATTAACTGAATCTGAAGTACATATTCACCCAATAAATGGTGAGCATGAAAACCTGTTAAAAGAGCCTTATGTGAACGAAGTTAGCGCAGTAATTCAAGAGACCTAACCCCCCTACCCCCCTTCCCTGCTAGGGAAGGGGGGGAATTAAGTTTTTTTCTATCAACATTGATTTCATCAACAAATATAAGTGATGACAATTATTCTTTCGACACTTTCTACTAAACCAGTTGCTTTGCGTCGCAAAATTCACCAAAAGCACTGGTTCTTTTACACCCAATTCCCTATTTCAACAGAGCCATGAATATACAAACATACACAGATAGCAAAAAATACAGATATAAAATTTATAAGTTCGACCCTTCCATACAAAAAGAAATCAAGAGTCTCGCAAAGCTTGATAATTGGCACGGGATACTTGCATTACTAGAAGATTATTTGGTGATAATTCTTAGTATATTTATTACATGTCACTTCAGTTGGTATTTCTATCCTTTAGCAGTTTTAATTATAGGCGCTCGTCAGCGTGCTTTAGCTACTTTATTACACGAAGCTGCTCACGGTACTTTGGTAAAAAATAAATACCTTAACTTCGTTATTGGTGGGTTATCGTCTGGATATTTAATATTTCAAAATTTTACAGGTTATCAAAAAACCCATGTATATCTGCATCATAGATATTTAGGTCATTCTTATTTAGACCCAGATTATAATTTTCATATTTCTCAAGGTTTATACAATGATATTAGTTCCAGAGAGTTTCTGAATAAATATGTGATTTCACCGCTTCTACTTACCAAAGTTCCTCATTATTTATATGCCTTAATAAAAGATAGATTATTCGTCAAAGGAGCTAATTCGTTAGAACAAGCTGTGATGTTGCTTTATCTACTGTCAATTTTCCTGACTTTCCGATTCTTACATCAGGAGCAGATAATAATACTTTTTTGGCTTGTACCTTATCTGACGACCTTCCAAATTATCGGTTGGTTCATTGAGCTAAGCGAACACTATCCTTTAGTACAAAGATTTGACACTGACCTTTATATGACACGCAACCGCAATAGCCATTGGTTAGAGTCATTCTTTTTGGGGATTCACAATGAGAATTACCATCTTGACCATCATTTAAATCCTTCTACTCCTTTTTGGAACTTACCCAAAGTTCACAAAATCCGTCTAAGAGATTCTAATTATGCCAAAGCTCATGAATCTGCTGGAGGAATTTTTATATCTTCAAATGATGCTCAACCGATATTACGTAGTATCTTAATGTAATGTATGTAATGTAGAGACGCGATTAATCGCGTCTCTACAAATGGGGGAGGTTCCCGTTTAGCACATAAAAAATTTAAGGGGTTTGATAAAATGTTACAATCTGTGATGGAACCTTGGTTTATTAAGTATCAAGATGCTCGCTACAATCTGGCAGAAAGCGGAGTCACGAATAATACTTTAAATGAGTTAATTCAACTAACAAATACATCTGTTGATGATTTACTCAAAATCAATTTGGAAAATAATGATACTCGTGGTTCTCTGAAATTAAGAAAAACTATAGCTTCGTTTTACGATGATGTCGATTGTGACAGAATTTTAGTTAGTCATGGAACTACTGAAGCTATATTTATGTATTTCCACATTCGTCATAAACCAAAAGCCAACGTAGTAGTTCCTTTCCCAGCATTTGAAGTTTTGTATGAAGTCCCCAAATATCTTGGATATGAAGTTCGCTTTCTGAAACTTTCACCAGATAATAATTTTAGACCTGATTTGGATGAGTTATCTAAACTAGTTGATGATAATACAGAAGTTATTGTATTAAACAATCCTCATAATCCTACAGGTATTGTTTTTTCAGAACAAGAAATACAGGCATTTATTAATCTTGCTGAAAAACATAATTGTGAAATACTTGCTGACGAACATTATCGTTTTATTAATTTTGATAACACAGATATTATTCCTTCTATTTTGAGTAAATCTCCAAAAGTTGTAGCTTTGGGAGGAATTGGAAAATGCTTTGGTTGTATTGGTCTGCGGGTCGGATGGATTATAGGCTCAGCAGAACTTATAAATAAATGTAGAGACTTTAAAGATTATACAACGCATACTGTTTGCTCTGTTAATGATTTTCTTGTGCAAGCCGCTCTGCATAATTGGCATAACATTGTCCCTATATATAAAGAGTGGATTTCACAAAATTTATTACTACTGGGTGAGTTTATTAAAGAAAATGAGCATGTACTGGATTGGGTCAAACCTCAAGCTGGGATGGTCGCCTTCCCGTATTTTAAAGACAAATCAATTAATAGCCAAGATTTTGTCCAAGAATTAGTAGAAGATACTAGCGTACTAGTACTACCTGGAGAGTCTTTTGGAATGGAAGGTCATTTCCGGATTGGTTTAGGAGTCGAACCAAAAGTTTTTGAAGAAGCATTAAAACATTTTTCTGGATTTATGAAAAGAAAATTTTGATAGATATTTTTGATAGATATTTTATTGAGGAGTAATTATGAAACTGGAAAATGTACGAGCAATAGTGACTGGTGCTGCGAGTGGAATTGGACGAACTACTGCTCTTGAGCTTGCACGTGCGGGTGCATGTGTAATTGGGGGTGATGTTGACTTAGATGGACTAAAAGAATTAGAAGCTGAAAGTGCAAATTTACCAGGAAAAATTTTCGGAGCGCATCTTGACGTAGCTAATGAATCAATGGTGAAAACCTTTATCGAGGAAGCTTTTGAAAAATTAGGAGATGTCAATACTTTGGTTAACAATGCTGGTATTTTGCGAGATGGTTTGTTAGTTAGTCGCGACGAAGAAGGTTGGCTACGTAAATTACCAACAGCACAATGGAAGCGTGTTATTGATGTTAATTTGACTGGTGCTTTTTTTATGGCACGAGAATTTGTTGCGATGGCTATGGAAAAAAATATTTCCCCTAGTTTGATTGTCAATATTTCTTCTGTCACCCGTTCGGGTAACCCTGGCCAATCAAATTATAGTGCTTCTAAAGCGGGAATTGATGCAGAAACTCGCACTTGGGCTTTGGAGTTGGCTCCTTATGGATTTCGTGTTGCGGGGATTGCTCCGGGTTTGACCAAAACACCAATGCTGAGTCATGTATCCTCAGAAGCCCAAGCGGAGATGATTTCTAAAATACCTTTAAAGCGTATGGCTGAGCCTTTTGAAATTTGGTTAGCTATGCGTTTTATTATTGAATGCGACTATTTTACGGGTAGTGTGATTGAGGTTGATGGGGGAGCGCGTTTTTAATGGGGATTCGGTAATTGGTAATTGGTAATTGGTAATTGGTAATTGGTAATTGGTAATTGGTAATTGGTAATTGGTAATTGGTAATTGGTAATTGGTAATTGGTAATGGCAAATATAAATGTAGAGACGTTACATGTAACGTCTCTACGTTTGGGGCAATTTGCTGAAAATTATTATTTTATTTCTGCAAATTACCTGCGTGCAGACCACACTCTTTCATAGTGGACTCCTCCCACCACCAGCGTCCTTCGCGTTCATGTTGGTTTGGTAATACTGCTTTAGTACAGGGTTCGCAACCAATACTGATAAAACCGCGCTCGTGCAATTTATTGTAAGGTACATCTAAAGCGCGGATATAGTTCCACACCTCCGCAGAAGACCAGTTTGCCAAGGGGTTGAATTTAATTAATTGATGGTCTTCGGTAGAAAAAGCGGTATCGACTTCAATTACAGGGATACCATTACGAGTACCGGGACTTTGGTCTTTACGTTGTCCTGTAATCCAAGCATCAAGCGTGTTTAACTTACGACGTAATGGTCTGACTTTCCGTATCCCACAGCATTCTTTGTGACCGTCTTTGTAGAAGCTAAACATACCTTTTTCTTCCACCATAGTTTGTACTTCGGCTGCATCAGGGAACATTACCTCTAATTTAATACCATAATGCTCTCTGACTTTATCCAAGAATTGGTATGTTTCTGGATGCAAGCGTGCAGTATCAAGCGTAAAAACACGGAAATCTTTAGTTATCTTTGACGCAATATCAATTAAAACAACATCCTCTGCACCGCTGAAGGAAATGGAAATATTATCAAAAGTGTTGAGGGCAAATTGCAAAATTTCTCGTGGTGTTTTTTGGCTGTACTCTGCTTCTAGTGCTGCAATATTTAAATTAGTCTGAGCAACTACCATGCCTAAATCTTCTCCTCTCTTTAAAGCCTATTCTAGATATAACATTTAGTGGTAGTATTTCACACCAAATTGAACTATAAGTGCTTAACTGTAGATGGTATGTTCTGTACTAAAGGGATATCAACCATAATTTGACAACCGGAACCAGGATAACTATTTATATGTAATTTACCACCTAATGTTGCGGTGCGTTCTTCCATTCCTCGCAGTCCAAAACCTGTTGTATTTTGTTGTAGGTTAAATCCTTTACCATTATCTTCGATACATAGATGTACCCATCCCACCTGTGATAATACCTGAATTGTTACTTCGGTTGCGTTACTATATTTACCAATATTTGTTAACGCTTCTTGAATAATTCTATAAATAGCAATATTAATTTCTGGTTTTAGTGGTTTTTGCAAATTAACAGTATAGTGTGGGGTGATATTAGAGTTATGACAAAATTCATCTACAAGACTATTCAGTATTGATGTTAAAGATTTTCCTTGCAATGGGTCAGAGCGCAGTGTAGATACAGATTTACGAATTTCTGATAGTGCTTTGATTCCTAAATCTTTAGCGCGTTCTAAAAATATTTTGGTTTTTTCTGGGTTGGAATCACAAAATAATAAAGCACTTTCTAGTTGAATATTTTGAGCAGTGAGTGAATGACCTAAAGAATCATGAATTTCTCTTGCTATACGGTTACGTTCGTGGAGTGTTGCTTGGTCTTCAATTTTCAGAGAATATTGACGTAATTGTTCATGGGCTAATGTTAAATCTTGACGACTTTGATATTCTTTAAGCAAAGCATTTATTAATAGTAATACAAACACCAATGTTAAACCATAATAAAACGCACCAGTAATCATTGAATAAAGCATCCAAGTGCGGATTTGCTCCACGGATATATTAACAGATTGTAAAAATTCTTGTTGAACTGCAGCAGGGTTAAATCTAAATGGAAATGAAAACACAGAAAAGAAAAAAACTAATCCCGTAACAATCGCACGCTCTCGTGCTGGGAAAATTAAACAACTTCTTATCACTACGACTATATAAAGCACACCAAGGCGTCCCCAATCACCTAATGCATCTGCTAGAGCAATTATTAATAATTGTAATAAAGTATAAAACCACTTAATTTTAGTACTTTTAGTTGGTAAATACAGTCCCATTAACCCAAAAGTTGTAATAAGAAATAAGCTTATCAACCAAGAATTTTCTCTAATGTTTTTACTATAACTACCAGCTATTGGTCGCAGAAATGGAAAGACTATCTCCCAGGGAAGTTCCCCGATAATTGTCATACCGAGAAGAATCCATTCAAGGTAAAGAAGTAAGCGGAATGGATGATTTTTTGGTTTTATCAACATAATTTTCAGGAAATACAAGATAAAAAAAGATTTTATACTTATACTCTAAATTATGCTTGCTTAGTGTTACCACAAACTTTTGTCTCTTTTTTGACCTAATTGCCTAGTACTAAAGTCCCGTTTGCTTTGGTACTATAGTACCGTTTTCTTTTGGTAGTAAAGAACCTTGTACAGAAATAATCAGGGTTACTATAATTGTAGTATTCAAATTTAATGTACATTTTTGATTCTAAACACATTCTAAATATATTATTTAACTTTTATGGTTAGCTCTAAAATTATTCAACTCGAAAATATTACTAAACAATATGGTGTTGGTGAGACATCTGTCCACGCGCTTGCTGGTGTTGACCTCACTATTGAACAAGGAGAGTATTGCTCAATTATGGGTGCTTCTGGTTCTGGTAAATCCACAATGATGAACGTGATTGGATGTTTGGATAAACCAACTTCTGGTAGCTACTATTTAGATAATGAAAATGTTGCTAGTTTAGATGATGCACAATTAGCTGTTGTTCGTAACAGAAAACTGGGCTTTGTTTTCCAGCAATATCATTTATTACAACAGTTGACAGCTTTAGAAAATGTTATGTTACCGATGGTATATGCTGGTGTACCGAAAGCTGAACGGAAAGAACGTGCTACGGAAGCTCTTGTTCGGGTGAAAATGGAAAATCGTTTGCATAATAAACCCAATCAACTTTCTGGGGGACAACAACAAAGGGTTGCTATCGCTCGCTCTATTGTTAACCGTCCGGTTGTCCTGCTTGCAGATGAACCAACGGGAGCGCTGGACTCTCGCACTACTGAGGAAATTCTCGATATTTTTGGCGAGTTAAATGCTAGCGGGATGACGGTTGTGATGGTAACTCACGAGTCGGAGGTTGCACGTCGCACCCGTCGCGTTGTTTGGTTCAAAGATGGACAGGTGCTTCATCCTCACTTGGCTCCGTCCGAGTTGGGACGTGTCGCAGCATAAAAGATAAAACCCCACCCCTAACGGTGACTCCCCGTATGCGGGGCTATCGCGTACACACAAGTCTTAAAATAACCCTAAAGTTCCCTGAAATACCCCCTCACTTTAGTGAAGGGATTTATGGACTTGTGTGTACAGGGTAGGCGTGCGGGAGGGGTCTACAATATAGACACTGTATCCTGTGGTTAATTATTACTAACCTCCTTTTATCTGTAAATCGAGAAATACATAGTGTAGTGTAATTGTAATCTAGCCTTTCTCTCTAGTTATATGAATTTAATTTTGTTTCTGTTACGGTCATCATGGGTGACGGTAGTAGCTGCTGCTTTGTTAGGTGCGATTAGTGGTGCAAGCAGCACTTCTGTAATTGCATTAATTAGCGATAGCATTGGTAAAAATAAGCAACCAGGCTCTTATCTAATTTGGCAATTTTTGTTTTTAGTATTTATTGCTTTAACTGCTGGTATTTTTTCGCAAACTGTATTAGTTAAGTTATCAGAATCTGCTATTGCCAAATTAAGGATGGAATTAACTGGCAGAATATTAGCATCACCTTTGATTAAACTAGAAACTGTGGGTTCTAGTAGTCTTTTAGCGTCACTTACGGTAGATGTTAATTCGATATCTAATGCCATTTTTATTATCCCCTCTTTATGCGTGGATATTACACTATTCTTAGGATGCTTAATTTACTTATCATGGCTGAATTTATCAATATTTTTAGTTACTTTAATATTTTTATTAATCGCAATTCCAACTATTCAAATTTTGTATTTTAAAGGTGAAAGCCTCTATCAAAAATCTCGTCAAGAGAAAGATAAATTATTTAAAACTTTTGAAGCAGCTACTATTGGAACTAAGGAGCTAAAACTTAACCGTAACCGTCGTCGCGCTTTTTTAAAACAAGAGTTACAAGCAGCCACAAATAAACTTAAAAGCCTTAACGTTAGGATGATGACAACTTTTGCTTTTACAGATGCGTTGGGGAGGATGTTATTTTTAGTTACTTTGGGTTTATTAGTATTTGTTTTGCCGCAATTTATCGAAATCAATATGCAAGTTTTATCTGCATATATATTAACTTTCACTTATCTGATGTCGCCATTTGAAAGAATTTTACAAATGTTACCAGCGTATAGTCAGTCAAGTGTAGCATTACGAAAAATAGATGAATTGGGTTTGTCTTTGGCGAGTGAATCTGATATTATTGCAGAGAATAAAGTTCAATATTTACCATTTGCAAAAAAAATAGAGCTTATTAATGTTAAGCATACTTACCATAATGAATCAGAAGAAAGTCAATTTACTGTTGGAGAGGTTAATTTAGAATTTTATCCAGGGGAATTAATTTTTATTGTTGGTGGTAATGGTAGCGGTAAATCTACACTAGCAAAAATAATTACAGGTTTATATATACCTGATGCTGGTGATATTTATTTAGATGGAAAATTAATTACAGATGGTAATAGAGATGAATATCGTCAGTTATTTTCGGCTATATTCTCTGATTTTTATTTGTTTGAACGCCTTTTAGGTCTTGAAGATAAGGATATTGATTATCTAGCTAAAGATTATTTAAAACTACTACAGCTAGATAAAAAATTGCAAATTAACGATGGTGTTTTTTCAACTATTGAACTTTCTCAAGGACAACGCAAGCGGTTAGCTTTGTTAACAGCATATCTTGAAGATAGAGCAATTTACTTATTTGATGAGTGGGCTTCTGACCAAGACCCACATTTTCGAGAAATATTCTACAAGCAATTGCTTTTGGAATTAAAACAACGTGGGAAAACAGTATTAGCTATTAGTCATGATGACCGCTATTTTAATCTTGCGGATAGGATAATTAAGTTAGAGTATGGCAAATTGATATAGTAGTAAAGGCTGAGAAACTTTTAGGGGAGGCTGATTTGTAAGCGAAAGTAACACATTTACTACTGCTACTCCTTAAAAGAGTAGATTCATCAGTAAAAATAAATTACTTAGCAAACCTAAGTAGTGTCAGATATGAGAAAGTCACTTTGAGAACCCAAGCAATGGCTCAAATCACGCCATCTGAAGCCCAACATCAAAGGTTGCTGCGTAGCCTTGTCCATTCTTGGTGAGCTTGAGCAACATTTTGTCGCCACCACCTTGAAAAATTCCGTCCTCAGCGTTTTTCAGTGTGCGCTGTCCCTTGCTAGCGTAAGGAGCCTGTGCATACACCTGGTCGCTAATCGAGTCATCAAAGTATAGCTGCGATGTGAACTCATAACTCTGCCCTGATGTCGCATTTGTACGGACTTTAAAGTGGATATGAACCGTTCTGCCTTGATACCAACCAGGATAAATGCTTGAAAATTGGACAGTTCCATTCGCGTCCGTTATTTGATAGCCACGCAAGAACTTTTTCCCAACGGTATTAAAACTCCGGTCTGTCACGTCCGAATAAACACCCAGCGCGTCACAGTGCCAAATATCTACGATTGCACCTACTAAAGGCGTGCAGGCAGTACCGCTGACCCCAGTAATGCGAAGCGTCAGTTTCAGTGGCACACCCTCTTTCACAGAACCGTCCGCCGGGTCGGAGCGGATGTCAGAGCGGTTGAGCTTCTCGTCCACGAAATAAGGTCCTTCGGTCTGCTCCGGACTCACGATACACGCAGGTAAGGCAGCAGTATTGGCGGTCGATGATGCCCGGACATCTATACTCGACTGTACCTGTGTGGAATTGGACTTTCTAGGTATGCATCCAACCACAAGTATTGCAGTTCCAACAGCCCTGAATAGAGTAAGCGCTTCTCTTCGACTCAAAATCCGACCTAATTTGAGATTGTTGTTTTTCATACAGCCTATCTTTTAAGTATGGAAACAATTAAACTGTTTACATTTTTGATTAAGCACAATCAAAATGACAGCTTGCCTGCTTTCTAAATTACAGTTTTGTAATTTGAGGAAAAACGCCTGTAAAATAGAAGGAGCCGACTCCCTATCTTGAAGCAGGAACTGAACGTTGAATTTACTGAATCTTGAGAGTAGGTAGGTTTGGGTAAGTTTCAGAGAGCAGATTAATCCACATTAGCTGCATCAAAAACCTGCTGTGCAGTAATGTTAAGTTCAGGAAAGCTTGGGGAAACTATACGGTCATTGCCTTGAAAACGTTTAACTTGATACTCTTCATCTATTAATTGATAAACTGAGAAAGTGGGTTGTTTTGGATTCCCTGTGAACTTTTTGGCGCCTAACCCTAGATAGCCAGCAATCCAGTATTCAGGAATTCCCATAGTTTCATATTTTCCCTGCTTCATGTAGCAGTCATCATCCCAGTTTGTTGATACCACTTCTACAATCAATGGAATTGATGCTCCATACATTACAGTTGATTTTTTTGCCCACAGCGGTTCATTTACAAGATTTTTTTCGTTTATGACTACCATATCTGGCTCATAGCCAGATTCACTTTCAGATGGTTTTACCAGTACTTTTCTAGGAATAAAATATGGGAGGTCTAATTTGTCAAACGCGATTGTCACCTTGCGGGCTAAAAATCCTGTAACTTTTTCATGTCCCCCTAACGGTTGCGCCATCTCAACAATCACCCCATCGTGTAATTCATAGCGTCCACTTTCTGGACGCCAAGCGGCAAATTCTTCAAAGGTTACTTGTTTTGTTTGAGCTTGGGTCATAGGTTTGGCGTTCTCGGTTGCCACTGTAATCTCAAAGAATAATATAAATATACCAATATTTATGGTGGAGTTTCAATAGTCGGGAGCAACAAACAGCAAGAAACGGGTGGTTTAAAGCACTTTATATCGCTAAAGTTAGAAGGTGCATACTGAGAAAGACCCCAACCAGCATGAACCTGACCAAAGAAGCAAGTACCTGTGACAGCGAGGATTATGAACGCATCGCTACTGCGATCGCCTTTATGAAAAAAAATTATTTGAGTCAACCCGACCTGGCTACAATCGCGACTCAAGTACATTTGAGCGAATATCACTTTCAGCGACTGTTCACCAAGTGGGCTGGAATTAGCCCCAAGCGTTTCTTACAATATTTGACAATTGAGTATGCTAAGTCAAAAATAGCTGAGACCAAAAACCTTTTAAATTTATCTGTGGATGTTGGTCTTTCGAGTGCGGGACGGTTGCATGATTTATTCGTGAACCTAAAAGCCATATCACCAGGAGAATATAAAAACTCTGGAACTGGTTTACAAATTCGCTACGGTATCCACGAAACACCTTTTGGTAAATGCCTTATTGCTACAACGTTTCGCGGTATTTGCAACTTACATTTTTTAGATGGGATTCCGCAACAAAACCCAGAGCAAAACCCAGAGCAAAACCCAGAAAGAATTCTGCGTTTGGAATGGACGCAAGCCAAAATAGTTCCCGACCAACAAGCGACTCAAGAAATTAGCAAATCAATTTTTAATCAAAATATACTCAGTAGCGATAAACCGCTAGCTCTCTTAGTTAAAGGTACTAATTTTCAAATACAAGTTTGGCGTGCTTTGTTGCAAGTGCCTTTTGGCACTATGACAACTTACCAAAATCTTGCCGAATCAATTGGTCGTCCAACATCTGCGAGAGCGGTGGGAAATGCAGTCGGTAAAAATCCTATCGCTTACCTGATACCATGTCATCGAGTGATTAGGGAATCGGGTGAATTAGGAGGTTACCATTGGGGAATTGAGCGTAAAACAGCTATCCTTGGTTGGGAAGCAAGTCGCAAAAATTATACAGAGAGGGTGGAATGCGAGTCTCCGATATAGCCGAATTTATACTTCTAGCTGCTCTGTGGGGTGGCTCTTTTTTGTTTATGCGAATTGCTTCCCCCGTACTTGGTCCAGTCTGGCTTATCGAATTACGGGTATTGTTAGCAGGCTTAGTTTTACTTCCACTTTTGATAAAGATGAATCTCCTGGGAGAAGTCCGTCGGAAACTATTACCATTATTTGTACTCGGTTGTATTAATTCAGCAATACCATTTTGTTTATTTGCTTTTGCTGCATTGTCTTTACCTGCTGGATTCACATCTATTATTAATGCAACAACACCCCTATTTGGTATAATCGTAGCCTCGATTTGGTTAAAAGAGAAACTCACAATCACGCGGAGTATTGGATTTGCCCTAGGTTTTGCAGGTGTAATAATTTTAATCGGTTGGAAAACTACCGCAATAACACAATCATTTATCATGGCAGTAGTAGCTGCATTATTAGCTCCAATATTGTATTCAATAGCAGCAGCCTACGTGAAGCAAAATTTGGCTGATGTACCTCCTGTAGTTATTACAACAACAACCAGCTTGAGCGCTGCAATATTTCTTTTGCCGGCAATTCCTTTTACCATACCAAAAACGTCACCAACCGCAATTGTGATTTTAGCAGTAATAGCTTTGGCGATATTTTCTACTGCATTAGCCTATATTTTATTTTTTCGGTTAATTAAAAATATTGGTTCCACCAGGTCATTAACAGTAGCATACTTAGTTCCTATTTTTGCAATTTTATGGGGAGCTATTTTCTTAAAAGAAAGCGTCACAATATCAATGATTGTCGGTTGTATCTTTATTTTTATAGGAACAGCAATCGCCAACAATTTACTAACAAGTTTAGTAAAATCATAAAAACTTTATTGTTTTGTGATTGTTTTGTATTGTTTTGTATTGTGGGGTGGGCATCCCGAACCGCCCAAATATATTTAATGCTCAAAAGTTTAGAACCTTTATACCTCAATCATCGAATTAGGCAAACGACTCCATTCATTCCAAGAGCCATCATAATTCCGCACCTTCGGATAACCCAGTAAATATTTCAAGACAAACCAGACATAAGCCGAACGTCCACCAATAGCGCAATAGGGAAAAACTTCCTTATCATGTGTAACACCCTTGCTATGATAAAGAGCCTGCAACTCCTCAAATGACTTAAAAGTCCCATCCTCATTCAGAGTCTGGATATGTTCAATATGCACAGCACCAGGAATATGTCCCCCACGTTCTTTCCCGGACGGAGGTTCCATCATAAATACCTCGCCATTATATTCTTGAACTGTGCGGACATCTAATAATACGCAATCGTTTCGACCCAAGGATGCTTGAACTTCCTCATGGAAAACTCGCAGACTAGTATCAACATCTTTTGCATGATATGGAACTGAATCAAAGCTTGATAATTCCGATGTAAGAGGACGACCTTCCGCTACCCATTTCTGGTGTCCACCATTAAGAACATGCACATTGTCATGTCCAAAAACTTTCAAAAACCAAAATACCAAAGCACCAGTTCCAGGATAACTACCATAAGCTACAACAGTCGTATCATTCGATATACCTGAACGCGAAAGTAATTTTTCTATAGCAATTGAATCTAAATTCATGCTGAGGTCTGGTTTAAGTAGGTCAGTAAGTATATTCCAGAAGACAGCACCAGGAATGTGAGCATCTTTGTAGAGGTCTGGACTCATATCTAACTCAATAACGCGAACATTGCTATCAGCGAGATGTTCCATCAGCCATTGCGTATCAACAAGGACTTCAGGATGAGCATACTGGAACATAATTTTTCTCCTGTTATTTTTACTAGAGCTAAAATTTTGCGTAGATGATTTTTAGCGTTAAATTAATGAAATGTTGAACTTTTAGTGTTGGATTTGGGTTAAATCAAAAATCAAATTTCCTCATTATCGGCATTTGGCTTAGGGTACACTAATTGCCACGTCCGATGAACGAGGGTTGCGGAAGTATTAAACAAAGTAAATCCGATGAGTGGATGCAGCACTCCCAAAGGTAAAGGAGACTTTAAGTGAATCGTCAGAAATTGCAGCCCAAGAAATATCGGCATACTGACTGTGAGACTCCGTACTCTCCGGGGAAAAGAACTGAAGAATACTAACACCAAAAGTATTAGTGACAACCCACCATAGCCACGTACTAGCCAAACATGGATTTTCCACCAATCGGGGTTGTAAAAATACGCGAGTCCAACAGTTAATACCTGGATAACCAAACAGAGATTAAAAAGCACAGCGATTGTAAGGAAAGCAATTTGAACCCAGTGAGTAGGTTGTCGCACGTTATCAAGGCTAAAACTGATGCTCATGATTTGGATGATTTTTTCAGAATAAATTCTTTGGTCTTTTGCAATGAAATCTATACTAGAGAAATTCACCCACTATCACTAGTCCTCAAAAGAGTACATTTATTAGTTATATAAATCACCTTTTAAACCTAAGTAGCGTTAGATATGAAAACGACAAACAACTTGCAGTGCTTATTTCAGGAAATCGCCCATGCTCGTGATGAGCAAGAAATACGACAGCACGTAATGGTTAAAGTAGGTGAGTATTTTGCAGCGAAGCGTTGGGGGCTTTTTTTTATGGAAGAACTCCCCCCGGCTAACAGACTTCGGGGTTTAGCAAAGTTGGCTGTATCAATAGACTACAATCCCGTTTTGCGTTATATAGTAGAAAACCACGCTCCAGTTCACGAAGAAATATTGTTACCTCCTGGGATGTGGAAAACTATATGTCCCCGCTCCGATCACGGACATGTAATGGCTGGGCCAATTGTCAGCAACGGTCTGCTTGTTGGGGGAGTTGCCTTGACCCGGTTTAGTGGTGACCCAGCTTTTGATGCTCGCAATCTCACTGATTTAAGTGCCCTTTCTCTGCATATTTCAACTTGGTTAACGAAAATGCGTTCCCCTAATTTATTTTTTGGGGAATGGCAACCAGCGCAATTTAATTCTTTAAATATTAATCGCTTAACACCACGAGAAATGGAAATAGCTAATTTAGTTGCACAAGGATTAACAAATGCAGAAATTGGTGTCAAGCTTTGGATTACTGAAAATTCTGTAAAACAAGCTTTAAAAAGAATGTTTCGTAAGCTGGAAGTTTCATCTCGCGCTGAGTTGGTCGGAAAGCTTTTTTCACATAATTGATTGTTAAAGGTCAATTTGTCCTTTTCATAATAATAGTCGAATAAACTAGCACTTTATTAATATAGGACTTACGCAAACTCTACGAAATCTTGGCGTTCTTGGCATCTTGTTGCTTATCGATAAATCAAGCCTTTTGGCAATTTTTGCGTAAGTCCTGTAATAAATCAGTATCAGAGCACAAAATAATTTAATAATTATTAGACATCTCCGAAAAAGAATGTAGAGACGTTACATGTAACGTCTCTACATGGGTTTCACGCGACGCATAATTAATTTCCGGGGATGTCTATTGTATATGAGATTTACCAAATCAATCTCTTAATTTGGCGGACTGCTTCCACCATTACGGTCTCGTAAATATTCCCAGATTCGCTGTATTTCGGTTCTGAACTCTTGGCGGTCAATAGCTGCTTGTTGTCTATCTTGTGCTGCTTGCTCTGCCAAGTTGCTGATATTGCGGTTGGTTTGTTCGCTTAGGTTATTAAAGTTTTCAGTTACGTTATCGACCTTTATAGTTAGGTTATTGACGTTTTCAGTTAGCTGAATGATGTTTGCTACTAATACATCAATGGTGTTGCTTTGTCCTACTACTGCTTCTTCGATATTGGTAAAGCGATTTTCTAGACGAGTTAGGCGGTCATTAGTTGATTCTGGCTGGTTTGTAGTCATAAATCTGTATTATATTTTTTCCTTAATTAATATTTGTTAACAATCTTTATCATAAGCTGTAGAAGCTATTGTATAATTTTTATCAACTCGAAAGTTTATGTTTAACTACATTTTTAACTGTTTTTTCTTAGTTTAAAAGATAAAGAGCAATTCGTCATTAATTTGTCCAATATGTACCAATAAATTTGAGTCTAGTATCACGTCTTAATACTGCGAAATTTTCTGGTATTTAATCTCTTTTTCCCATCAGTCTCGTAAGACTTGAGACAATAGCGATAAGCTCCGAAGGTTCAACAGGTTTGCTGATGTGCATTTGATAACCTGCTAAAAGTGCGCGTTTACGGTCTTCTGCCCTAGCATACGCAGTCAGAGCAACCGCAGGAATCCTTCCACCAGCACCTGAAGGAAGTGAGCGTACTTTTCGTATTAATTCATACCCGTCTTCATCTGGCATCCCGATATCACTAACAAGCACATCAGGCAGTTCTCGCGAAATTAACTCTAGAGCGTTCTGTGCAGACTCAGCAGTAACAACATTAGCAAGAGCATCCTCAAGTACACATCGTATAAGGTCACGAGCATCAGGCTCGTCATCCACAACAAGAACCTTTACTCCAGACAGCACCAAAGATTCAGAGTAATCAAACTCATCATTATCAGTAACTTTATTTCTATCACTGTTCCTTTCCGAAGTTACATTCGACCTAATAGGAGCAATTGGTAACGAAACGGTAAACGTAGCACCCATACCTTCCCCAGCACTTGTTACCCATACAGTACCGCCATGAAGTTCGGCAAGTCCTCGAACAATCGAAAGTCCCAGCCCTAATCCTCCATATTTTCTTGTGGTTGAGCCATCGGCTTGGCTAAATCGCTCAAACACATGCGGTAGAAACTCAGGCTTAATACCTTGCCCCGTATCAATTACGCTCAATTGCACGCGGGAGTCAACACGCTTCAAAACAATTTGCACTTTCCCGTTTTTGGGAGTAAATTTAATTGCATTAGAAAGAAGATTCCAAATAATCTGCTGTAAGCGTGTCGAATCACCCGACACGATAAAACTTAGGGGGTCAAAAAGCATTTCTAACTCAATACCCTTCGCTATTAGTCGTCCATACAACGGATGAGACCGTATTAACGAATGTACGGTAGCGTTCCTCACTTTCTTTCAATGCCTCTTGGGCTGACATTTCTGCAAGCTTGCGCTCGGTAACATCTACTGCGACGCCATAAATTATTCTCTCATCAGGAAATGGCCGAGACCTCCAACTAATCCACCTATAGCTACCATCTTTACAAAGATAACGGTTCTCAAACGAGATTAACTCAACTCCCGCAACAAGCTCTTGACCAGCCTGCTGAGTTTTTTCATGGTCTTCAGGATGAACAAAGTGAAGCCAAGGATATGCGGTCAATTCTTCTTTTGTCCAACCGAGTGCTTTCTCCCATGACGGGCTTACCCAAGTTAAAACGCCATCGAAAGTCCCTATACTTAGCAAATCCGCTCCTACAGTAAAAAAGCGCTCTTGTTCTTCGAGAAGTCGCTTTTGGGCTGTAACGTCCCGACCCACCATATAAATTAACCTTTCTTCCACGCCTTCTTCCATAGCAGGCTCTGCTATCCACTCAACGAACTTTTCAGAACCGTCTTTACATCGGTAACGATTATGGTAGCTAGTAGAAATGCCGCGTTTAAGCGCTTCTAGGGCTTCAGTAGTCGCGGGCACATCATTCAGATGCACCAGCGCAAGATACGGTTGTGCCAACACTTCAGAAGCTGCAAACCCCAGTATCTTCTCGAAAGCGGGATTTACTTGCTGTATGAAGCCATGTATATCTACTAAGCAATATAAGTCCGGAGAGAGGTTGAAAAAGCGTTGCTCCAGGTTCATAGGGGTTGAGTTTTGAGACGCAGGTCGTCACATGGCATAAAGGGCGCGATGTTCGACAATATTAAGTAGTATATCACTACCGTAAAGCAATTGATTTGGAATGAACTGCCATAAACCAGAGGTTTTCCTGTAAGGTAATGATTTGTAGAGACGTTACATGTAACGTCTCTACATAGGGTTAATGTTTGTTCTTTAATTACACGCTGTTTTGATTTATAACATTTCGCAGTTCTTGTTCCAATGTTTTGCAATTGAATCCCAGTTCTTCCAATATTCTTGCTCCCAATCCTTTTCCTTCAATTAAAATCCCCAACAGTAAATGCTCTGTACCAATGTAGGAATGCCCAAACTGCTTAGCTTGTCTAAGTGCAATTTCTAAGGTTTGTTTGGCTCTAGGTGTAAAAGGAATTTCCTCAGGAGTTCCTCGACCACGCCCAATATGATGCTCAACCGCTTGCTTTACAGGCTCTAACTGAACACCTACTGTCGAGAAAAACTGAGTGATAAGCCCAGTTTCTTGTGATAGTAATCCCACAAGCATCTGTTCTGTTCCCACATATTGATGTTGTAAGCGCCGAGACTCATCTTTAGCAGTAAGAATTGACTGAATTGCTTTCTGGGTAAATCGTTCAAATCCAGGCAGTTCAATTTGAAATCCACTTAAAAAAGATTGGATGGAGCGAAGAAAGTTTTCAAACATAAAGCCCTCCTCAGGGGGTTTGTTTTCATTGTTTTGTTTTAGATTTTTTTCTAGGCTTTGTTCTAGGTCTTTTTCTAGAATTTGCTGTGCTTGCTCAGTACGAGAAACTTCTGTGTGAGAAACCTGATTACGAACCGAGCAACCGTTGTAAAGAAATGCCAGCAATGCCTCTATCGTCTCCACATTAGCGGAATACCAAAGAAACTGACGGTCACGTTGTACAGTAACCAACCCCTCCACCCGTAGCTTCTCCAAGTGATGGGACAGTGTTGAATTAGGTATTTGTAGCTGTGCTTGCAAATCCCCAACAGGCATTCCCCTTGGGTAGGCAGCAAATAATAGCCGCATAATATCCAGCCGTGGTTCGGAACCCAGAGCAGCAAACACATCGGCATAGTGTGCAGTGTCCTCGTTCATGCTTTTTCTAGAACTATCGAAATAACATATTTCTAGAATAATCGAAATAAAGAATAATAGCAAGATTTTGATACTCTCACAAAAGGCTGAGAGATTTTTTCCTTTAATATCCTTAACTTTTGCTGTGCTATTAAATACAGCCAGTGGTGTAGCTACTTACTATTGCTTGTAGCTCTATCCATACTATTGGACGAGCTAATGATTCTGTGTTCAAGAAGATTCACCGGGAACATAATTCCTCGTTTCTTGGTAGGAGGGTTTAGTGTGTTGAATACTCTATCCCAAAATCCCTGAATTCCATAGTTTCCATGAAAGGAAGTGTGATGAAGGTCATGAAAATCTGATGGAATAAAAAATATTGACAAAGAACTATGACCTTCTAGATTGTAAGCATTACCTATAATGCTCCATGCACATAGTTGAGTAATGTCGTACCCAAATAGAAATATAGGTAAAACGTCTGTGAAAGTAACAATAATATATTCAAGGAAACTCTTATGCACAGCCACAAAACTTGATGAGTCGCGAAACTCGTGATGTTTGAGATGTATTTTCTGCAAAAATTTTGTGTGAAATAGCCAATGAGAAACGTAAAAACAGAAATCAGCAGCAGCAATTCTCATCAAGAACCATCCAAGGTTTAGTAGTAAGCTATTTCCTCGATGAACCTCCGGAGCTAGATACAGAATAACTAATGCTGTTACCAAAGTTTTGATTTCCCCCATAATGATACCTTTTACAGTAAATGAAGGAAATGTTTGCTCTTTGACTTTCTTCACTCTTGCTGTAAACCTCTCACGCCAAATATCATTACTCTTGATTCCTTTTTCAATGAGAAAGCCAATACCATAAAATGATATAGAGCCAACAATCCAATACAAAAGAACCTGATTGATAAAGCTTATCTCTATATTTTTTAAAATAAAATAGAATATCTGCTGTACAATCGTACAACTAACAGCGATTTTTATATAAAATTCCATTTCACAACAGAAATTAAAAAATCTTTGCATTTTAGTTATATTTCTTTATATCCATAGATAATTTGCTCGTTTTCCTCAAATTTGCTCAAATGCTTTCGAGTATTGTCTTCAGAAAAAGCACAAATACGACTTTCGTATTGTAAATTACAGTTTGAAAACAAGATTTAAGCTTAACAAAGAATTAATCCAAGACATTAGAGATTTTCCTGACCATCTGAAACAGGATGGTCAAGCAAACAAAGGTATGATTCAGCTTTATGTAGCAAACAAAGTAAGCTATGCTACCAGGAACCTGTACCGTTTAGAAAGGGAGAAAAATCAGGATTTGACCAACGCAGGGGAAGGCTACCTTGCACTCTATATCCCTGTTCCAGATGAAAGCGCAACAACCTTTCTGCACCTGCATAGGAGCTAATTTCATCCCCTTCCCAAATTACTTTGGCAGTGCCAGTCAGATACAGTAAGTTACCCTGATTAAAATCTACAAACACTAACCCAGCATGGGGATTGAGTTCTAGATTACCGAAGGTGTTAAAGTGGTGGTTACCAGCAAAATCGGGAATTGTCAACGTACTGTCATCATCCATTCGCACAAAGCCCGGTTTGCCGCCACGATGGGAGACATCCACGCCCTTTACTGCGCCCGCAGATTCCTCTTGATAGGCTGTGGCAATGAAGAAAGTATCAGCCATACCGATTAAATTGCGTTCTGCTTCTCCCAGTTTTGTGAGCGCATAAATAGGTTTGGGTGTTGTCACATCGTATTCACCTAGCTCAAACATCCGTGCTTGGATATACTGGGGGCAATTACCAAAGCTTTGCCCTACCTGCACCGAAAAGCCATCGGCAGAAGTTGCTGTAACAATACCATTTATGCGGTTACGGCGACGGGTATGCAGTTCTATCCCCAGCAAGCCTATATCAATACCGTTGATGAGGGTAATTGCTAAAGGGTCGCCAAACAACGGTTTAGCCATAACTTGTAAGGTGTGTTCATCGGGTGAGGAAAGAAAACCCGGTTTTCCAACCAAAATTGAAGCCCAGGGATAACCAAAGGCATCGACAGTGCCAACAATCACATAGGGAAGTTGGGCAAAGAATTGACGATGCTGGTCGGGTAGATATTCCCGGATTATTCGTCGTCCTTGTTGGTCTATACGTCCTTGTACCCCCAATCGAGTTTGAATTGCCAGTTCGCCAGGGTGAAACGGCGATTCTGTGCGCGACCAGCCTGGGTTTGCCATTGTTTTCTCCTTCAAGGTATGCTCACAGTGCAGAATGTTTCTAAATTCCTGGCATTGATATGTAACAGGGGAGTTGTTTGACCCGATTAATCCATGCCAGCACATGAGGGTAGAGGGACAGGTCAATCTTGCCATCTCTTGCTAGGGCAACATAAGGGAAAACGGCAATATCAGCAATGGTGGGACGCTCAAACTCTAACCAGGTGCGCGTACTTAAATGTTGGTTTAACTGGGTCAGGATATGTTCTGCTTTTTTATGTGCCCGTTCAATATTGATGCTAGTTTCACCAAACATATAGTACAAACGTGCATGTTCTAGACCTTGGCGGACTTCCCCTGCCGTCGTCGATAACCAGCGAACCACTTTTGCTAAGGATAAGGTATCTAAAGGTAGCCAGGTATCGCCACCATACTGCCGTGCTAAATATACCAAAATTGCTTGAGCGTCTGCTAGTTTTATATCGCCATCAACTAGTAAGGGAACCTGTCCAAAAGGGTTAAGCGCTAAATACTCCGGCGATTTATGTTCACCGTTCATTAAATCTACCCCCAACCATTCGTATTAAATATTTAACAATTCCAATAACAGGCGAACTTTATAACTATTGCCTGACATTTCGTGACCATAAAGTTTAATCATTGCGTTTTTCCTTGAAAGTAAAAATCTCAAAAATAGGGAACTTGCTTGTCTTCACCTTTCATTTCTTATGCTGATGCTTTAGTTAAATTGGGATTGTCAACCTGGTTGTGTAAACTATTAGAGTTCGTCGCCTTTGATGAATGCCGATTCCCTTCACTACGACGAATGTCACGCCAAATTTGTGTTGCGGCTAATGCACCATCAGCAGCAGCAATTACTACTTGGTTCATGCCTACTTTTAAATCGCCAACAGCAAAAATGCGGGGATGGGATGTACGGTTCATTTTGTCGGTCACAAGATTACCACTCTGGTATTCCAAATCAATGTTTTTCAGATAATCAGCGTGATATTTTGACCCCATCGAGATTAATCCGGTATCCAGTTCCACTACTGAACCATCAGCGATTTCTACACCCGTCATTTGATGATTTTTACCCAGGAATCGAGTGATGGGTTGTTCCACCAGTTGATAGTTGTTAGTGTGAAGACGCTCGCGCAATTCATCGGTCACCTCAAATGCACCATTAGTAAATAACGTGATGTGAGGGGTAAACCAGCCCAAGCTAAATGCTACTTCCAGGCTCGACTCGCTACTACCGAAAACACCTGCCCGCTTATCCCGCATCTCGTAACCATCACAAATCAAACAAACATGCAAGTTATATCCAGCATAGTCAAACACATTTTGCATATTGTTTAACTTTGGCAGATGGTCAATAATACCACTGGCTGCTATTAGATAGCGACTACGAAATACCTCATAGGTGGGATTGTTGCGCCCAATCCGGACTCGCACCGCGAAGGTTTCTCCTTCATCAATTACCTCTTCTACATACCCGTTAAGGTAATCGCCCTCAAGGGAAAGATAATGCTCTTTTCCTTGCTTCAAGACATCTCGACCGGGGGTATCTGGTGGTAAACCCAAATAATTGTGTAATTCCTGCATCCAGAAGGAACGGGCTTTACCTTTGTCAATAATCAAAGTGGAAAGAAGATAGCGTTGTAGGTATATACCAGCGGATAAACCAGCCGCTCCACCACCTACTACTAACACATCGTAAATCTGTTTTGATTGTGATTTTAGCGTTTGTTTTCTCAGTTGCATAAATAATCTCCATTCGTGTATTAGATATTTAGTAATTAAATATTCTGGTCTTTGCTTCCTACCAGTTGGACGTGAAATAATAAAAAATTAAAAAATTAACTTTTGATTAACTGCATCAATTGCTCAATCACTCGATGGAACTGGTCAGACCCACCTCCAGCACGAGCAAGTAGCATACCTCCCTCCAGCAATCCAAAAATCAAACTGGCCATCGTCTGTGTGTCTCCAGCAAACTGGAAACTACCATCCTTAAGACCAATGTTGAGCAAAATCACCAGTCGTTCCTCATTAGCTTGATAGAAACTACGAACGCGCTCTACTAATGGGTGGTTTAAGGTTGCTAATTCTGCACCTAACATTGCACATAGACAGGCTTTATCTTGGTCGCCACTGCTGAGGGTAGCTTCAAATAGCCCACAATACCGCCGCAGTTTGACCTCTGCTGCATCGCTAGAAGCAATAATACCGTCCACTATCCGCACAAAGCAGTCGCTGTAACGGTCGAGTAAGGCAGCCAACAAATCATCCTTTTTCGGGAAATGTGTATGGATGCTTGATTTACGAATCCCTACACTTTCACTAATATCTTTATAGCTCATACCATTCACGCCAAGGCGTTGAATCAGGTCTTGAGCCACATCTAAAATTAGGGTTTTGGTGTCTGTTTGCTTCATATATTTATCCTACTAGTAGGTAGGATAAATGTCAACTATTTTTATTTTTACATGAGATATATCGATTCATGACTGTGAAGGTCAACCGTTGGTAATCTAATAAATCATCTTTTGAGGTTACGGATATACCTTCGTTCCGCATGATAACAGATTTAGGTAAATTCAATAATTCCCTGGCAATTCACAACACCGGACATTCAGGACAGGCATTTCATCGTCACTATACTGATATGGTTGAACCTTGGCGTAAAATTCAATACCATCCCCTGTTTTGGGATTTGGGCAATATTGCGAGCAATACTAAATCAACATTGCTATTAATTCCATAATGCTCATTTTGAGAGTTTCCCGGTATAAGAGAAAATATTGTTACTGCCACAAGGAAAAGATTAATGACTCAGGAAAAATGGACAGCAGTCGATAGCTACATTACTGATATGCTCTTGTCAAACGACCCAATTTTGGAGGCCGTACTTCAAGCTAGCAATGCGGCTGGTTTGCCACCACATAATGTTTCACCGAACCAAGGAAAGTTGCTAATGTTGTTAGCCTTAATACATCAAGCACGCAACATTTTGGAGATTGGCACATTAGGCGGTTATAGCACAATCTGGCTTGCAAGGGCATTGCCTACCAACGGTCGCTTAATTACTCTCGAGTCTAATCCCAAACATGCCGAAGTTGCCCGCGAGAATATCACTCGTGCTGGTTTGGCTAACATTATTGAAATACGTGTTGGAAGAGCGGTAGATACGCTCGCTCAGTTAGCTACTTCCGATTGCCATCCATTTGACCTAATCTTTATCGACGCAGATAAGCCAAGCAATCCAGAGTATTTTTCATGGGCACTAAAGCTATCTAGCAAAGGTAGCCTAATCATTGCTGACAACGTTGTGCGCGATGGAACCGTGATTGAGGCTTCGAGCACCGACCCCAAAGTTCAAGGAGTGCGACGTTTTAACGAGATGCTCGGTTCTGAGCCACGCTTAACTGCAACAGCTATTCAAACCGTTGGTAGCAAAGGGTATGATGGTTTTGCAATTGCTCTTGTAACGTCCGAGGAGTAGCAATATTGCTAAACTCGCAAGCCAAGGTTTACAAGACGTTGAGACCAATTCTACTGGAATTTGGACTTTAGAGCCTTGTTCGCTAATGATTTGAGCGTATTACAATTTGGTCGGTGAGTTGCTCCCGGTTGCTTGCGTCAGGTAAACTTGGTTGGAGCGGAGTTTCTGCTTGCTCCCTGTGAACGAAAGCACTCAATCATGTTTACTCGATTTGTCTTGTTTCTTCTGGTCGCGCTCGGCGGGGCAGGTCTCGCCATTCAGATGGCTTTGAATACGCGCCTACGATTGTCAATCGGCTCTCCGGTTCTCACCACAATTGTTTCAGTGTTTGTAACTCTCCTTTCACTGGCTCTGGTGTGGGCTAGCGGAGCGACGCCTCGTGGTTCAATCCCAGCGTTCAATTCTCTTCCCCAATGGGCTTGGTTTGGCGGGGTCTTTGCTGCTTACTATCTTGTGGCTTCCCTGATCGCAATCCCAAAATTAGGTACTGCAGTAGTTTTTTCTTTGGTAATTACTGGACAGATGGTTGCGGCGCTCATCCTTGATTCTACTGGTGCGTTTGGTGTTGCCCAAATTTCCCTCAACCTTTCTCGCGTCTTAGGGACAGTGTTATTGCTTATTGGAGTAATCCTTATTCAAAAACAGTAAACAAAGTAGCCAAAACAACAACTAAATTGTACAACCCCTTATCTGGGCTTTTGCGGGAAAAGATTAAGTTAAGCTTAAAATCAAAGTAAAAACCCCACCGAAAAGGCGAGGTACGAAGTTTCTTAACGCAATTAGAACAAAAATACTATAAAATAAATAAAATAGCAAGCTTTTACTTTGTTACCCTGAAATGGCCCAGTCAGTAGGAGTTTGAGAGGTGTCAAAATACCACGTTGAACCCATAGACCATCGAGCAAGTGAGGTAGCCGAATCGATTCACGCTATCCAAATGGCTGCATATGCTCAAGAAGCCAAACTTCTTGGAGCTAAGTTGTTCCCACCGCTTCAACGCACCATCAAAGATGTTCAGAAATCAACCGAGAATTTTTTCGTGGCTATTGATGAGGATGCGATAGTAGGTGCAATAAGTACGCAGCCAGACGAAGAACCCAACGCGCTAAAAATAGCATCTCTTGTCGTCAGTCCCAGTTATCAACGTTGGGGGATTGGGAAACAACTTTTAGCTGTGGTGGTGGCAAGCTATAGTAATAAACTTATCGCAGTAACTACTGGTGTGAAGAATGCTCCAGCATTGGCGCTATACGCTCAATTTGATTTTGTCGCCTACCGCAAGTGGTTTGTCGAACCAGAACAATTAGAGATGGTCAAGCTACGCCGCCAAATCACACCGCAACAAAGTATGCTCTAACCCTTTTTTGTTATGAGGAATACTCTTTGTCACGGTTCATAGTATAATGAAGTTGAATATTTTAATATCTGAAAAATGAAGAATGCTACACCATATTATTGTGAGTATATTTTACAATTGAGTATGGCTTAAACCTTCTCATCACGAAAACAAAAATGAAGAATAGCCTTATTTTATACTCAGGTGGCATGGATTCTACTGTTCTTCTTTATCATAAAAAAGAGGAGATAGCTCTTGCTGTAAGTTTCGATTATGGAAGCAAACATAATGAACGTGAATTGTATTTTGCTTCTCGGAATACAAAAGAATTAGGTATTGAGCATATCAAGTTAGATTTAAGTGAAATAATTGGGAAGCATTTTTCATCAAATTTACTTAAAACAGGTGGAGAAATACCTGATGGGCATTATCAAGAACCGATTATGAAGCAAACAGTAGTACCATTCAGAAATGGAATAATGCTTTCTATTGCTGTTGGGTTAGCTGAAAGTAGAGGATTAAAAAATATTTATCTAGCAAATCATTTTGGAGACCATGCCATTTATCCTGATTGTACATCTTCTTTCATCGAACCTTTTAAAGAAGCAGCAAAAGCAGGCACATACGAAAAAATAGAAATCGTTTCTCCTTATGTTTTACTCACAAAGCGAGATATTGCTTTAATAGGAAAAGATATTAATGTTCCATTTAAATATACTTGGAGTTGCTACAAGGGTAAAGAATACCATTGCGGTAAATGTGGTACTTGTGTTGAAAGAATAGAGGCTTTAGAAGGTTTTGATGAAACGGTTTACGCTTGAATACCTAAAATATTCTATAGTTATGTTGGTAACTTACAAACGTATTACAAGCTGCGCTATTAGTCAAAATATAGTCGTTTTTTCCTAATTAGTGGGATTAAATTTGTAGTTTATAAGTAATCTATCAATCTAGAGTTATCCGAATAACTATTTATCATAAGTGTTTATAACTACGAAGCAAGTATCAATTAAGTATGTTTAATCAAGCCAAAATATTTGCTTAAATGCGCTTGACAACAGTTATTATTCGATTGAATATAATTTTTGTCTTAACATGCAGGTAAAACTATGGGTGGCGAATTTGAGTCTTTTCAACGGCAGGCATTAATTGAGCGATTAACCCGGCGTTTTGCGGAAGTAAACGAATACCAAATTGAGCCTCATCTGCCAATCTCAGAAGTACAGCATCCACAAATACAAACTTGGTTAGCAATGGCAGAAGCTGCTGTTGATGAAATCGAGAAACAAAATTTAACATTTACCAGTGCAAACGTACAAAACTTTTTAGCTCAGTATGATATTGAAAATTATACTCAGCAAGGATGGGAAGAATTAGCCAAAGCTGAAGGTTTGACGGAAGAGGAAATTAATGAATTAATGGAATAATGGAATAACTGTATAGCTATAGCTAATAGTGACCCATGAATCGTAGATTTTACATTCAGCAATGCAGTAGCTACTGGAGTTTATCAAAGCAAGGATATCTCAAACTATTGCAAGACGGAGCAACAGCGCAAAAATGGGAGTTGAGTAACATTAAATATGAAGCACGGACAATTAAAAAGCCTCCACCACAAGCTAAACCTATAAATGTGACTGATTTTAATACGGAACACTATCAGCTAGAACTCGAACATTTTCTGAAAACTGGACATCAAACCGGGTTTAATATTGATGACTACATCGATATATTTTTTGGCGAATGATTGCAGGTGAATTATTGTATTTACTTAACAATTATTTCATCTGATTTAAAGCCTCAAACTCATCGTTAGTTAATTTAATCGCAGTAGCAGCAATATTTTCTTCCAGATGGCTAATAGTTGTTGTCCCCGGAATCAAAATAATATTGTTAGCACGCTGCAATAACCAAGCTAAGGCAATTTGATTTGGTTTGACTCCATGATGTTGGGCAATTTCTGCCAAAAATCCTTCTGCATTTGCTAATGGTGAGCCTTGTTTGAGAGGATGTGCCCCAAGTGAACCGTAGGGAATAAATGCAATATTATTTTTAGTGCAGTAATCTAAAATATTTTCTCCATCTCTTTCGATGATACTAAAGCGATTTTGCACAGAAGCTATAGGTACAATTTTTCGGGCTGTTTCGATTTGCTCGATTGTCACGTTCGACAAGCCCACATGACGAATTTTACCTTCTTTTTTCAAAGCTGCTAGCATCCCAATTGAATCAGTGAAAGGTACTTTTGGGTCGGGACGATGAAATTGATATAAATCTATTTGCTCTACTTTTAGTCTTTGTAAGCTAGCTTCACATCCACGTCTTAAATTTTCTGGGCTACCATCGGCACGGATATCATTTGCTGCAGGTTTATTAATACCACCTTTAGTAGCAACTACAACTCCTTGAGGATAAGGATGCAGCGCTGAAGCAATAATTTCCTCGTTAAAACCAGGTCCATAAGCCTCTGCTGTATCGATAAAATTAATCCCCAATTCTACTGCACGACGTAATAATTTTTGACCCCCTTCCCAATCAGAATAACGACCAAAATTTCCCGGTTGTCCTGTTAAACGCATTGCACCATAGCCCAAGCGGTTAACTTGTAAATCGCCACCAATTTTAAAAGTGCTGTCCATGTAATTTACCTCAAAATACTCAGAATATCTGTTTACTCTTTTGGTACAACCAATTGTGAAATATTTTTATCAAGCTAGGCATGATAATATAAGTCATGAAATAAACCTCGCTCGCTACTACTCAAAAGCGGACTCGCTACTATTCAAAAGCGAGCGAGACGCTCGCACTACTGTACAGTCCAACCACCGTCGGCTAACAAATTGGCTCCGGTGATAAACGATGCACCAGGTGAAGCGAGAAAAACTACAGCATTCGCTATTTCCTCTGGTGTACCCAAGCGTCCAACTGGGTGCAAGCTGGTAAAATATTGTCTTCCTTGCGATTTTTCTTCTGGTGTTCCCGCAGCACGTTGAAACATTTCAGTTTCAATCCCTCCAGGGCTAATTGCGTTTACGCGAATTTTCTGCTGAGCATATTCCAACGCGGCTGTTTTAGTTAAACCTAATACCGCATGTTTGCTCGCTACGTAAACACCCGCACCTGCAATTCCTATTGAACCCACTACTGAAGCTGTGTTAATAATTGCACCTCCACCATGTTCCAGCATTGCAGGAATTTCGTGCTTCATCGACAGCAAAACACCCTTCACGTTGATGTCAAACACTTGTTGATAATGTTCTACGGTTTGCTCGGCTGTTTTGATGTTAAACTCTCCTTCGACACCTGCGTTGTTAAATGCAACGTCTAATCGTCCGTAAGTCGCAACAGTTTTTTCGACTAATGCCTTAATTTGTTCTTCATCTGCTACATCGGTTTTGATGAACATCGCTTCCCCACCAGCATCTCTAATTTCTTTTGTAACTGCTTCCCCTTCAGACTCTCGTCTTCCTGCTAAAACTACTGTCGCTCCTTGTTTTGAAAATTCTATAGCACTCGCTTTTCCAATTCCACTTGTTGCACCAGTGATTAATGCGACTTTTCCATACATCGAGTTCATTGTCATGCTCCTTAATAAATATCGTGACGTTGCGTAAATAAAACGATGAGAAAATAAATAGGTGATTAGCGAATGCGTCAACTACTTCTAACTTCTGTTAGTTGCCATTGCCTAATTTAATTGAGAATGGATTTATTGATAGGTGTTTTTTGATTTAATATCGTTTCGTTACGTAATTAAACTATCTCAAATCCATTGGGGATGTCAAGGGGTATGACGGATATTTTTTTAACTTGCTTCCAAAAGCTTTGCTGGTAAGGACTGCGGCTACAATTCCAGGCATGATTCCAAGGCATATAACTTCTATTAGAGTAAAGTTGTATTTATTCTTTTTATTTGTTATTATCGTTACGTTACGTAAAATAATTATAGTAATATCAAAAAACTATGCCAAAAAGTAGCCAGAAAAAAACTGAACCCTGTACGGGCAATAAAGCCCCTGGTCGTCCGCGTTGTCCGGAAGCGCACGAGAAGATTTTAAAATCAGCTTACGAGATGCTGTTGGAAGTTGGTTTTAATGATTTGACAATTGAGGGTATTGCAGCACGTGCGGGTGTAGGAAAGCCAACCATTTATCGACGTTGGTCAAATAAAGCGCGTTTGGTGATAGATGCTTTTTTAGCTGAGACTAGTCCGGAACTTTCTTTTCCTGATACTGGGAAGGTAAAGGAAGATATTCGCTTACAAATGTATAGATTAGTTAATTTGATGAATAGTCCACGGGGACAAGTTATCGCCACAATAATTGGTGGAGGACAAGCAGATTCGGAAGTTATTGATGCTTTTTTGAGTAATTGGTTATTTCCACGGCGTGAAGATTGCAGCAAGGTAATAAAAAAAGGGATGGAACGGGAAGAAATACGGACTGATGTAGATATTGAATCAGTAATTGATGCCCTTTATAGTCCTTTATTTTATAGATTACTGTTAAAACATGGATTGTTAACAGAAGAATTTGTAGATGAAATTATTTCTATAGTTATGTCCGGATTAGATAAGAGTTAGAGAGGAGTCATATATAATTTATATAGTGATATAATAAAGGATTAATCTTTCTATCTAGTCAAAGCAAATTAAAGATAATGGCAAGAAAACGTACAGAAAAAAATAATCTCATAGAGCCACCAGAGTTACCACAAGAAGTTAGTTCTGAAGTTTTGCTAGAAGGTCAAATATATGAGCTAGAGTCTTATGACAATATTTGGGTATCAAATTGTAAGCTACCTGGTGTAAGGGGAGTAAGTATTAACAAGGCATATTTTCAAAATGTTCAGATATCTGAAACTCAATTTCCACGATTTGAGTTGAAAAATACTCGGTTTGATAAATGTGATTTGGCTAATGCTGAGCTAGAGAAAGCTAACCTCAATAAAGTTGAATTTATAAATTGTAGACTACTTGGTTGTCAGATAATGAAATCCCAGGTTCAAAATACTCTTATTAAAGACTGTCAAGTAAAATTCGCGCAATTTGAATTTACTAAATTTAAGGCTGTTCGGTTTGAAAATTGCGACTTAGAGGATAGTAATTTTCAAGACGCTGACCTTTCCAATGTGGTTTTCCTTAACTGCAATATGCGTAATGCGATGCTATCCGGAGCTAAATTGATAGGAACTGATTTTCGAGGTTCTAATATCGAAAATTTACAGATAAAGCTAGAACAACTGCGAGAAAGCGTTATTGAACCTTTTCAAGCTATTTATCTTTTACAACAATATGCAGGAGTAGTTGTAAAAGATTCTGATAGTATAAATTGCTAAAATTAGTTCCTGAGCAGTGTTGCTACTTATTCAATTTAAAAAAATCCTCTGTCAAACGGTTTATCTACAATCAGTGTAATATTGACTCAGAGAATGATGAAATTATAAAAATCACCTCATAAAGTAATACTCGTACTCATACATAATTCCTTAACAGAGTTTACATTATGGCTAGTCAAGCACAAAGCAAGAGTAAGCAAAGTGATGCATCAAAGGAAGATACAAGTAAGAAATCTTCCCAAAGTAATGGAAATTCTACAAAGAATGACAGTGGTGATTTAAGTCAAAAGATAGAGTCATTACAATCTGCACTTAATAGTGATTTGAGTCAGCTTGATGGTGAAGCTGCTTTAGGTTTAGTTGATGAATGGTACGACTTTTTGCATAAAGCTAAAGAGCCAGAAGTTAAAGAAATTGCTACGCATCTTAAACAGCTGAAACAGCTTTTGAAAGGTGGTAAAGCAACCGGTCACGAGATTAGTGAAGTGCTAATGGAAATTGGGGAACAAACTAGCAATTTTGCGGCAGATGCTGAAAAAGAAGTTAAAGCTCCTCTACGACAAGTTGGTAAACAACTTTCTAAGGCTGGTAATTCTGTTGCTAAAGCTGAAGAACACGAGCAAATTGAAGAAATTGAGTCACTGACAGAAGTTCTGGAAGATGGAGTTGCTGAAGTTGAGAAAGACGCAGCAACTTCATCCATTGATACTTGGTATAACTTGCTGAATAAGTCCGATGATGAAAATTTCAAAGAAATTGCTAGCGGACTTAAAGAGCTTAAGCAAGCGTTGAAACAAAAAAATGCAAAACCGGCTGATATCAGCAGTGTCTTATCAAAGCTTGGTGAACAAACAGTAGCTGCGGCTCACGATGCAAAACGAGGCTTCAAAGGTCCAATTCAAAGGTTAGGTAAATTACTATCTAAGTCTGCTAAATCTTTGGAAGAGTAATATCCTAATCTAATACCATTTCACAAAATTCCTGATACAAATAAAATCCGTAGAGACGCGATTTATCGCGTCTCTTATCTGGGGATTTGTAACAAAGTTTAAGTGGAAAGGTATAAGAAGATGTTTGTAAATAAAATATTAAGCTTGGTTCACACGGGAAGCCAGGAAGCCAGGAAACCAAGAAGCCAAGAAGCCAAGAAGCCAAGAAGCCAAGAAGCCAAGAAGCCAAGAAGCCAAGAAGCCAAGAAGCCAAGAAGCCAAGAAGCCAAGAAGCCAGGGAATAAATTCCCTGTCTAAAAGCTAAAGTCCTCTAAAAGAGGACTAATAATTTTTTTTCTGGGTTTAATAATTATTTGATAAACATCCTCTAAGAGATTTGCAAATTAAAAAAGCTCTAATTAGTTCTTGTACAATTAGTTCTTATGTAATTACTTCTCGTACAATTAGTTCTTGTGTAATTAGTTCTTGTACAATTAGTTCTTGTGTAATTACTTCTTGTGCAATTAGTTCTTGTGGGATGGGCTTCTAGCCCGTCTTTATAATATATGGACGGGGCAAGAGAAAGCCCACCCCACAAGAGATAAGAAAGTGTAATTTATTTTTTGGAAGTTCCTAAGTTGGTGGCTCATTCTCTATTGATATTTTTGCTCATGACATAGAGGATGTGTGTTTTTTGACCAAATTGCTTGGGTGGTCTTTCGCCTATTTTCTCAAATCCCATTTTTACCAATCACTGTAAAGCTTTTCTGCATAGACCATCACTTCTTCACCTGGTAGCTTAATTTTAGGAGTTTGATGTGGGTAACGGGTTTCAATCGCAGTGGTATCTTGCTCAACAATCACATCGATTGCTTTCAGCATAGACTTACCTAATATTGGCTTCATCCAAGAAAACTTAAACTTACCAAAGATAAGTTCATAAATTTTGGTTTTATTATCTTGTTCTGGATATTGCACAACCACCTGAGCAAAAGGTCCTGCTCCGGTTTCTGCGTAAAGAACAAGGATAGATGGGAAAAAATACTCAACTGTGCTTTTGAGAATCTTAGGCATTGTTAGCAACACGGGGTTGCCAAGTAATTCTCTTAATGAGTTATTAGTTCTAGTGCTTTCTTGTTTTACCTTGTACCAATAACCATTTTTCTCAAAATCTGTCATTTCGTTTTCAACAATTTGGAATAATTCTCGATGCGTGCCATTTTGGTGATTAAAATCAGAGTTAATCAGCCAAGTACTCAAAAAATCTCCTTGAATGCTCTTTTCTCCTGCAATGCCAACAAAATCATACTCAGCAGCAATTTTTTCCACGATATCAGGAATGGGAACTCTTGATTCACAATCGCCATAAGTCCAAATCAAGTCACCAATCACGTTTAACTTTAAAGGTTTAGCAATCGGCTGTGCATCATGCTTTCCGTCGCGATGTAATCTCCCTTCACCATCGAATTCTAATGCGTGAAAAGGACAAGTGATGGTATTGCGCTCTTCACAAATCCAGCCATTGGACAGTGGAGCTTGCATGTGAGGACAAATGTTTTCTAATCCAAATACATCTCCGTTGCGATTTTGCCAGAGAACATAGTCTCGACCATTCAACGTGACTTTACGAGGTTGGTTGATTTTTAGCATGGAACGGTGAGCAATTAACCAAGGAGCACCGGGTAAAACAGTATTCATATCTAGATGTTTCTAACTAACCTTATTTTTAGTTAGTATGTAACTATTGGTGTAAGCTTGTCAACTACTAACCTACTTTTTAGTTAATATGGAGAAACCGATGAACAATCAAAGGATTCCGCAAACTGACTTTATTCAGGAGCTGGCTCAATTTTGGGACAGGCACGATTTAACTGATTTTGAGGAGCAGTTAGAAGAAGTTACAGAACCAGTCTTTGAGCGAAAAACTTTAGTACAAATACACTTGCAACCCGTAGAAGTAGAAGCTGTTAAAGAAGCTGCTCGTTTACGGGGGATGAGCTATGTTGATTTGCTCCGAGAATGGGTTTTAGAAAAAGTTCACATATCCTAAGTGTAGGAAATTAAATGCTAACCTACTTTTTAGTTAAGATGGTTGGGTGTATTATGTGAATTCGTTTGTGGCTCGTTCAACTAAAACCAATAAATCGTCCAAAAAACCTCGCCAAGTGCGTGATGCCGAAGCTACCCAAGCGCAAATTCTCGATGCAGCAGAACAAGAGTTTGCCCGTTGTGGTTTAGCCGGGGCACGTATTGACACAATTGTTGCCCAGACAGGTGTCACCAAGGCGATGATTTATTATTATTTTCAGAGTAAAGAGGGTCTATATGAAGCGGTAATGCAACGAATTGGTAGGCAATTAGATGAAGCATTTGAGCAACTTGCTTCAACAGAGCTACCAGCTGATGAAGCCTTAAAAGAAGCAATTAGGGCTGCAATTGCCTATGGAGCGGCTTATCCACATCGAGGAATGCTCTGGTTTTATGAGGCTATTCAAAATCAAGGACGATATGGCAAGTTGAGCCAGTGGCAAAATAGTTTTTGGAGCATGACCACAATTTTAGAACGAGGAATGGCAGAAAAAGTTTTTCGTCCCCTCGACCCATTTTTAACGACGATTAATATTTTAGGTGTTTGTACATTTTATTTTAATGCTTATGAAAACTTGAAATATTTGGATTCCAATCGACAGCTACTTAGTCCAGAGATGATTGAGCAACAAATAAAAGAAGCACTCAATTTGATTATGTCAGGAGTTTGTACTTTATAGCATTTTGAATTTTGGATTTTAGGCTTCTAAATTGCTTTCATAGTTTAAGCTACATTCGATGTTGTACTACTAGATGAAAAAGCAATATGGACGAAAGCTTGACCTCAAAAATCCGTAATGACTTCGATAAGATTGCTCTGCATGACCAAGAGGGATGGGACCATAACAATCACTACCACCGTTTTCTGCTCAAGCAGTTACCTATTCGTTGCAAAACCGTTTTGGATATTGGCTGTGGAACAGGTGAGTTTTCGAGGCTTCTAGCTAAACGCGCAGACCAAGTGATTGCGATGGATTTATCTAGTAAGATGATTGAGGTTGCCAAGCAGCGTTCCAAGCAGTACGTAAACATTGATTTTCAAGTTGGTGATGTTTTGCAATTGCAGCTTCCGGTTGAGCAATTCGATGCAATTGTTTCTATTGCTACGCTACATCATTTGCCTGTAGAGGAATTGCTACCTAATCTCAAATCGGCATTGAAACCCGGTGGTAGGCTTGTAATTTTAGATTTGCTCGAATATGAAAGCTTGCAAGATAGCTTGAGTGATGTGATTGCAGTTCCTCTCAACTGGCTATTTCAAATACTCAAAAACAGACACATTAAAGCATCACCCGAAGCAGTCAAAGCTATGAGAGAACATCTTCGTACAGACAAGTACCTTACTCTGTCACAAGCTGCAGTTGCTTCACAGTCAAAGGTGCTACCAGGTTTAGTGTTAATATCATTCGGACAAGAGAGCGATTTGACTTCAGCGAGTGCTGGGTTTTTTGAAAACAGTTGTTCTTGAATAATCGCTTCAGCCTTCTTTGCAGCTTCTGACTTTTTCGCGTTATCAGCAGCTGACTTAGTGTTTGACTTAGGCTGGTTTGTTGTTTGAGTGTCTGAACTTTCAGAAGCCTTGTTAGTTGTTTGAGTGTTTGAACTTCCGGAAGAATCCTCACCCTCACTGCAAGCGGTAACTATTGCAGCTAAACCAAGCATTAGAACAATTAGAAAGAATTTTGAGATTGTTTTAGAAAGCATAAGCAGTAAATTAAGTGTATGGATGAACCCTTATGTCCTGAGGTTGAGGCAACTTTAGATTGAAAGCAAGAAAGCTTGCATTTTGGGTTCAACAATAGTATTCCCAGTTATTTTATGAAAATAACTTTTTGCAGAGTATAATTTGAGTGGTACCTTAGTTCTTGCGTTCTTAGCGTGCTAAATTTTGATTAAAGTCGATAATTTTGCTTTAAAATCAAGGCTTACAACCACTTACAGTTAAAATTCCAACTATATCTTCCCCTACCCAGTTGCAAAGTAATTCATTACCAAATTTTTGTTCAAATCACAATACAAAAATTTAACGAAATCGCTAAAAACGACATACATCTTCTATCAAAGGACAATTCTTGTCTTTAATTGGATTATTTTCCAACTGAAGAGTTCTTAAATTAGCTAAACTAGATAGTGCTTTTATATCACTTATTTGGTTATCAAAGAGCAAGAGTTCTGTTAAATTAGTTAAACTAGATAGTGCTTTTATATCACTTATTTTATTATTAGAGAGCAAGAGTTCTGTTAAATTAGTTAAACTAGATAGTGCTTTTATATCACTTATTTTATTATTTTCGAGCCAGAGTATAGTTAAATTAGTTAAACTAGATAGCGGTTTGACATCACTTATTTGATTTTTGTTGAGTGTGAGTATAGTTAAATTAGTTAAACTAGATAGTGGTTTTATATCACTTATTTGATTCTTGTTGAGTAGGAGTATTGTTAAATTAGTTAAATTAGATAGTGGTTTTATATCACTTATTTTATTATTATAGAGCCAGAGTTGTGTTAAATTAGTTAAACTAGATAGCGGTTTGACATCACTTATTTGATTAAAACTGAGCACAAGTTGAGTTAAATTAGTTAAGCTAGATAGTGGTTTGATATCACTTATTTGATTATTAGAAAGCGAGAGTTTATTTAAACTAGTTAAACTAGACAGTGATTCGATATCATTTATTTTATTATTGTCGAGCCAGAGGTGGGTTAAATTAGTTAAACTAGATAGCGGTTTGATATCACTTATTTGATTACTTCCAAGGTCAAGTTCCGTTAACTTTCTGAGATTTTGATTAGCCTTTACACAGTTGTTTGTACCAGCTTCTTTCAACAATAATTCAACTATATGCCTTGTTGCTTGCGGTAATTTTGAATTTTGATTACACCAATCAGTAAAATGCGTGAAATTTCTCTCTCGTTTCACTTCTACTGCAATGCTTGGACTTGTTAATATTAATGATGCTAAAGAAGCTATAGTGGTCAAAAATATTCTTTGCATGTTGCTGTAAGTATATTTACTCTTTTACTCTTGAAATTATCCAATCGATGTTTGTAAATCACAAGTGTTAATGTAATGAATACATTGCTACAAACGCGGAAGCTATTTATGCATCATTAAGCTGTTGCAATAACTAAGTTACTTAGCTTCACAAGTTCTGATAAAATTTCACTTGATTATACGTCTTTTCTTTTTATAAAGAATTATTAATCCATTTGACTTGGGTGATATTACTGAAAATTAAATTATAGTAAACTTATTTTGCAATTAAATAAACTTTGATAAGAGATAATTTAAACTAACCTCAGCGTGCATTAATAATTTTATTTCTATAGTCCAAATTTTTATATATATGAAAGATTCTTTATGTCTGTCCATCCGTAAGCAACAGCAGTTAGCATCACTCCACCGATTTCTAATTGCTTATCATAAACTCTTTTTCCTCCCAGTGCTTCATAAAATCGACAAGCAAAATTATCATCTAACACCCACACTAGCATTGAATGAATATCTATCTGATTAAGCTTTTCTATGACAGTACTAAATAATTTACGCCCAACTCCCTTACGTTGGCTACTTTGTAAAATATAAATAGCATTTAACTCTCCTTTATAAACTGAATCACCCGTACGTTCCAATCCCCCATTCGCAAAACCAATAATTTGCCCCGATTTTTCTTCTGCAACATAAGTGAAGTCACCATTTTCTAAGCTATTGTTAAAAATTTGATGCCAGTTTTTTTCTCTTCTTTCATAAGACAAACTTGCCAAGTATTCGTCTGGAACAATTCCTTTATAAGTGCTTCGCCAAGTGTCTACGTGAACTTTGGCAATTGCAGGTACATCATCATGAGTAGCTTCTCGTATAATCATGATTCACTCAGTGTTGCTTTTATAAGATGTTAGCAGATAATAAAAGGGTTAAATTAATATGCTTTATCCATATATAGCTGAAATTAACTAATTTTTGGAACAATACGGTATTAATGTAAGTCATTTAAACTACATATATATTTAAGATAATGACTACTATACCGCATATCATTTGGAAAACTTTAACAGCAATTACATTAACCGCATCCAGTATCGCAAGTGTTATACCATACCATCTTGCAGTTGCTCAAGTAACACCACAAACTCAAGCTACTAGTCGGTTCAAACTCACTTTGTCAGGACATACTGCACCACTTAGAACAATAGCTCTTAGTAAAAACGGGCAAATTTTAGCAAGTACTAGCGATGATAAGACTATCAAATTGTGGAATCCGAAAACAGGAGAATTAATTAGCACCATAAATGAACAATCTGCGAACGGAATTAGAGGTCTAGCTATTTTTCCGGATGGGCAAACCATTTTAGGTTACGGTTATGGCAATACAATAAAATTATGGAATGCAACAACAGGAAAAGTAATTAGAACTGTAGATGTAAAGTCTGATGTGTACTCAGTTGTCATTGCTTCAGACGGAGAAACTATAATTAGTGGTTCTGCAGATAATCAAGTTAAGTTTTGGAACTCGAAAAATGGTCAACGAATTCGCACTTGGAAGGCAAATGCATATTCTTTGGCAATTAGCAGCGATGGTAAAACTTTATTTACTGGTGGAGAAAATGGAGGAATAGTTAGACTGCGAAATACTAAAACCGGAAAAATATTACGAACCTTCATTCCACCAAAGCCGAAAAATCCTATCTTTGAAAATCAGATGGCATCTAGTGTTTCTTCTCTAGCTATCAGTCCTGATGGTCAATATTTGGTAACTGGTGGTTACGATGATAGCTTTCAATCAATTCCACAAACTGATGGGAAAAATATCAAAGTGTGGAACCTCAGGACAGGAAAATTAGCTCACAATTTTTCTATCGGTGCTTCAGTTAATGCTCTTGTTATCAGTCCAGATAGTAAAGCTTTTGTTACTGGTGGTTTGGGATGGGATATTAACTTGTGGGATTTCAAAACAGGGAAAGTTGTAAATACACTAAAAGGACATGGTGGTGGAATTTATGGTTTAGCTTTTAGTCGGGATGGAAAAACTCTTTTTAGTGGAAGTGGTGATAAGTCAATTAAAGCTTGGCAACTATCTCCTTAATTAGAGATATTTATAGCATTCCCTATGCTGAAGTATACAAGGGCGGGGCAAGAGAAAGCCCACCCCACAATATTTATTTTCCCTATTCCCACCTCCCTGCTCCCCATTCCCCACTCCCCATTCCCCACTCCCCACCCAACATAGGATATAAAAATATAGACCAACAAAAGCAAAACTACCTGTGGCAAACCAAACACAAAGTACCATACCAAGCGCTAGAACCCCTTTATATCCTCTAGCTCAACAACTTAAGGCTAGATTTACCGAGTTCGGTGGATGGGAAATGCCTGTGCAATTTAGTGGAATAACAAGCGAACACGAAGCAGTCAGAAATGCAGCAGGGATGTTCGATATCTCCCACATGGGTAAATTTACTCTCCAAGGTAGAAACCTAGTCTCACAGCTACAAAATTTAGTACCTTCTGATTTAAGCCGCTTACAACCAGGTCAAGCACAATACACAGTATTATTAAATTCAGAAGCAGGAATTATCGATGATATTATTTTTTATTATCAAGGTGAAACCACCAGTGGCGAGCAACGGGGAGTATTGATAGTCAACGCGGCTACCACCAATAAAGATAAAACATGGCTTTTGCAAAATTTAGATACCAAGGAAATAAATTTCCAAGATTTATCCCCAGAAAAGGTTTTAATTGCGGTACAAGGACCAGAAGCTGTTGAAACTCTTCAATCATTGGTGGAAGCAGATTTGACACCAATCAAAGCTTTTGGACATTTGGAAGCAACATTACTGGGTAAACCCGCTTTTTTGGCTCGCACAGGTTACACAGGAGAAGATGGATTTGAGGTGATGGTAGACCCAGAAATAGGCATCCAACTGTGGGAAAATCTTGTAAAATTGGGTGTACAGCCTTGCGGTCTTGGTGCGAGAGATACATTACGCTTAGAAGCTGCGATGGCACTTTACGGACAAGATATTGACGATAATACAACCCCTTTAGAAGCTGGTTTAGGTTGGTTAGTTCATTTGGATACTAAGGGTGAATTTATCGGACGGTCTGTTTTAGAACAGCAAAAAACAGGAGGAGTCAAACGCCGACTGGTAGGATTACAAATGCAAAGACGCAACATAGCCCGTCATGGTTATCCCATATTATCAGCTGGTAAAGTTGTGGGAGAGGTAACTAGTGGTACACTGTCACCAACTCTGGGTTATCCAGTCGCGTTAGCCTATGTACCTACGGAGTTAGCAACTATTGGACAACAGCTAGATGTAGAAATTCGTGGCAAAACTTATCCCGGAGTTGTTGTTAAACGTCCTTTTTATCGCTCAAAATCTCGTCTCAACTGAGTCAATACTTGAAAGGTTTTGCCCAAAAACGGGAAAATGCGTAGGTTGGGTTGCAATACTGCTCGGTTAAGGATTTTTCTTAGCGATTCCGGGTATGTAGAGACGCGAAATTTCTCGTCTCTACAAGGTTTTTTGGTTATCGAATTTTCTTAACCGGTCAACATTTCTGCCCTTGGTGCAGGTGCAGCGACAAATCTAGGTACAGTTACATTTGTTGGAACCGTGGAATCAAGCTTATTTTAAAACTTATGCCTATTATCCTATTATCCTAATACAGCAATCTTAAATCATTCGTAAAATTCCCACCCACATTGTAGAGGCGTGATTAATCGCGTCTTTACGCGAATATATTCTTACAACTTAAATAGGACTGCTATATTTTGTTTGCCTCTATCCAAAGATATATTTTAATCCAAAAATATTGATTATTAATAAAACGATTGCTTCTTTTTAAGAAAATTAAATAATTGCTGAAAGACTTTTCCACTATGCATTACAACAATAAGATGCGTTTGCCTTATTAGCTATCAACAATAGTATATGTATTATACAAAATTTTTAGCAATAAAATTTAAGGGTGGTAGCAGTACATCAAACAAATAAGTCAAATGCTGAAAATAAAATCTGTAACAGAGAACCTTCCTAATTCGAGCGAACTCAGCCAACGGTTGAATAATAAATCTCTGCTTTTATCCAGTCGGCTTCGGGGTTGGAATGGAATTTTGGTTGAGCAATATCAAAATTCTTCAACTCCAATCGAACAAGAACTTCCTGCCCTGTCAGTTCATTGGCTTATATTACCACTAGGACATGCCGATTTTTTGGTTCACAAATCGGATAATCGCTTGCATGAATCAATTTTTCAAAATGGGGATAGCCTCTTGGTTCCGGCTGGACAATCAAGCTACTGGCGTTGTCAAGGAAGTAAGTCCAACCAAACACAACTACATATTCACTTACAGCCAGAGTTAGTTGAACAAGTTGCTGAAGCCTCTGAAATAGATGCTCAAGAGCTTGACCTTATAAACCGTCTCTGTAAGCAAGACTTACATCTTCAAAATATCGCAATGTTTTCTTCAATGAGTTACGCTCAGATGGTTTAATGGGGCAATTGTATGTTGAATCATTAACTCAAGCTTTAGTCATTTACCTGCTGCGACACTATTCGGGTGCCCCACCACAAATCATCACCTCTGTTGACAGAAAATTAACTAACTCCCAAATGCAGCAAGCGCTCGATTATATTCACGCTCACCTTGACCAAGATTTATCATTGGTGCAAATTGCCGAAGTTATCAATATTAGCCCTACTTATTTTGCTAGCTTATTCAAACGTGCTATAGGAATTTCTCCCCATCAATACGTAATTCAACAGCGAGTGGAACAGGCAAAATCGCTGCTGTCGAAAAGGGATTTATCGATTACGGACATTGCTTTACAAGTAGGTTTTTCTAGCCAAAGCCATTTGACACAACAGTTTAAGCGTCTCACTGGAATCACGCCAAAACAGGCTCGCACTTTATCGTAAGAATCGTTCCAGTTAAACATCAAAGATGGGAAGCGTCACAGTACTGCAAATGCCTTTCTGCTGCCCATTTTTTGCTGCCCCAATTTTAAAACCGCAGGCTGATGGATAAAAGTGTATTAATAATTAGTTTATGTCTTTAGGTAGATGAAAATTGAAATTTTGATACAAAAATATTTGACGCAACAATTTAAACAATTTACTTGAATAACACCTTCAAATGGTTCGTGGTTTATCATAAGAATCTGATAAATCGTTGTAAGAATCTGAAAGAATTTGAGCGTTGAAACTTATTATACTGTCAGATAGGACATGATTATAAACTTCAATATATTATGTCGTTAATAGCCTCAATTAACATTTTACTAGGGGCAATGGTCGAACTGGCAGGAGTCATCAATGAGAGTGAGCATTGGAACTCACTACACTCAAGTTAGCTAAGGTAAAGAAAATTCAATGCAGTCAAAACCTCAAGTCAACCGAAGGATAATCTCATGAAATCAGAATTAAATACAATCGAGGATATTCTTGATGCTCACATAGCATTAATGGCGACAGACACCGAAGCCTGGGCAGAGCTACTCGCTGAAGATGTCATTGTGGACTTTCCGTATGCGCCTTCCTTGGGTAGACCAGGACGATTAGAAGGCAAATCTGCCGCATACAACCATATCAAAACAGCACTCACTCAAATGCAAAATTTGACATTCTCCAGTGTGCGTAAATATCCAACGACAGACCCAAACGTTCTTTGGGCTGAACTGCATGGATCAGCTCTAATTCCTACTACGGGTCGCCGTTATGAGCAAGATTATGTCGTCCGTCTAAAAGTCAAAGATGGCAAGACTGTCTACTACGCCGAATATTGGAACCCGATTGCTCTCACAGATGCCTTCGACAACACCTGAAATAGTAAAATTTCAGGTTTACTGCCGAGTAATTAGGTAAGGTCGAGATAAGTAGTTGGACAGAATTAATTACAAAAAATATGGGCTGAAATTCTTGCCTATTCAAGAATCCGTATTGTAATTAATTCTGTCTGGTTACTTAAAAATTGTCATGGCAAGTATTTTACATATTGATTCAGTATATCAAGGCAGTTATATGCTTCACCATAAGAATTTGAAAGCAATCAACTATTGAGACTTACTACAATTCAGATGGAACATTACGCAATTAGAAACCAAGGAGTTCTCTCATATCATGGAACAAACACTTGAACAAAATAAAGTATTCGTCCGCAATCACTTTGAGGAGATTGTGAACCGCAAGAATTCCGCCATTGCTGACCAAAATTTCGCCTCTGACTTTATCGATCATGAAGAACCTTTTGTCGGATTGGTGAGTCCCGCAGTGGTGAAGCAGACGATGGAGAAGGCATACGCAAAGTATCCCGATTTGCACGTGACGGTTGAGGACATAATTGCTGAAGGGGATAAGGTGATGATGCGATGCACCTGGCGCGGAACCGATGCTTCTACGGGAAAGAAGAGTGAGTTTAAGGGCTTTGTGCTTTGGAGAATAGCAGAAGGTAAACTTGCTGAACGTTGGGCAACGATTACACCGCCCATTCGGTAATCATCTACAACATTTGCGTCGATGAGTGGAACCGCATGATTGATCTAAACATCCGTGGCGTTCTCCACACAGAATCCTTCAGCAATTTTCGTGATCACAATGATGAATGAGATAGTTCAAGCAAAAATGAGGAACACACAATGAACACAGATTCGATTCGTTTTCCAGCAGAGTATGATCCAAGCCGCTGCCCAGTTCACGTTGTTCACACAATAGAAATTTCAGCGTCGCCTGCCGAAGTTTGGGATCATCTCATTACCGCTGCTGATTGGCAGACCTGGCAGCCTGCCTTATCGAATGTTCGCATCCAGGACGGTTCTCGCAAGTTGTCTCAGGACGTGACTTTCACTTTCAATGCTAGCGGAGTGGCGAGCGCATCTACAGTGAAAGAATTCGTGCCGAATCAGCGGATTGCCTGGGACGGGAGAGCAACGGGACTGCGAGCCTACCACATTTGGCTCATCACCCCAACTCCCAACGGCTGTCGCGTTTTGAGTGAAGAAACTCTGAGTGGAATTGTCCCACGTCTACTCAAGTTGTTTGCGCCTAACCTTATCCATAACTCGAATCAGAAATGGCTGGAAGCTTTGGCAGTTCGTTTCTTAGCAACGACTAATTCTGTGCATTGACCAAACTACTTTGAATATGCTTTAGAAAGGATCAGGGAGATGAAAGATGAAATTAATTTATCGAGGCTACACAGACTTTTCTACCTACTATACAAGCATCTGACAAATTATCGTAAGAATCTGAAAGCATTCAGGCATTGATACTGACTACACTTTAGATCGAACAAACGAAATTAGCAAAGGAACCAATTGTGACACACTATCAAGATACTGTTCAATACAACCCAAATGGACAAGCAACACTGTCTCCACAAGAGCAACAACAGAGCTATGAACAAGCTGTGGAGAAACTAATATCAAACTTACGGGGTGATGTGATTCTACCAGGACACCTGGCTTACGAGGGAGAACGAAAAGTCTGGAACGGTCTCTATAAACCACCTGGTAAGTTTTCTGAAGTTTAATAACATCATAAGAATCTGACAAATTGTTGTAAGAATCTGAAAGAAGTTGAGCATTGGAATTTAGTACACTAAAGATGCAAAGAATCAGGAAAATCCCATACAAACTGCCCTGCATATAGCGCAAATTTTCAGGTAAGCATGGTTCTGTATGTAAACTAATCGTCGAACTTTACAGGAATGTTACTATGTCAACTTTTGTCTTAGTTCATGGCTCGTGGCATGATGGTTCTGCTGCGCATTTTCAGAAGCAATTTAGTATTTAGGAGTAAATGAAATGGAAACATTAAAAGTTGCCCCACAAGCAAAGATGTTAGAGCTAATCGGGGGCTTTTGGGTTGCTCGCTCCATCTACCTGGCTGCACAGTTGGGGATTGCTGATATGTTTGACGATCAGCCAAAAACAATCACTCAAATTGCCGCAGAAACAGAAACCAAACCGCAATCGCTCTATCGTCTCATGCGTGCCTTGGCTAGTGTCGGTATCTTTACCGAAGTCTCGGATCAATGTTTTGCACTGACTCCTTTAGCTGCAACACTACAAAGCAATCATCCGGACTCAATGCGGTCTCTTGCGCTCTCGCAGATGGGATACGTACACTCTTTGGGCTGGAGTGATGGCGTACATAGTTTGAAAACTGGAGAGATTACGTTTAATGCTGTCACAGGCATGTCGGCTTGGGATTATTACGCTCAAAATCTCGAAGATGCTCAAATATTCTCGCAGTCGATGACTAATTTAGGACGTGAGGGCGCACAAGCAGTTGCTACTAGCTATAATTTTTCTGAATTCAATACAATCGTCGATGTTGGTGGAGCGCAGGGCAGCTTAATTTCTGCTATTATGCAGCCGTATCCCCATCTGAAAGGGACTCTGTTTGATCTGCCCGAAATAATTGACAATGTTAGTATAGACGACAAAATTCAAACCGTTGCTGGAAATTTCTTTGAGTCTGTGCCATCAGGTGGCGATGTTTACCTAATGCGCTGGATCATTCACGATTGGGATGACGAAAAGTCCGCACTCATTCTCAAGAACTGTCACCGAGCGATGCCAGAACATAGCAAGTTGCTCCTGGTCGAAAGCATTATTCCACCGGGTAACGAACCCGATCCAGCAAAGTTTATTGACATGATCATGCTGCTGATAGCAGGTGGACGGGAACGAACGGAGGCAGAATATCGATTGTTGTTGCAATCAAATGGTTTTGAACTGACGCGAGTGATCCCGACTCCTTCAACGTTCAGCATTCTTGAAGCCGTAAAACGCTAAATAGAAGAGTTACAGCGTTCCAAATAAGTTAACGCTGCACGGAGCGAGTTGTACTACAAAAAACATAATGCATTTGAGGAGATTGAGTTCCCTCCACTAATTCTATATTAGGAGAAACTACAATAATGAGAAAGCAACTCATCAATCCGCCACAGGTTCATGATACAAGTAAGTTCGGAATATCCCAAGCAGTTATTGATATAGCATCGTCTACCGTTTACATTTCTGGTCAAGTTGACTGGGACGCAAACCACCGAGTCTCATGCCATACCGTCGATGGGCAACTCAAGAAGGCGCTGGCTAACCTAAGTACCGTCCTAGATGCATCGGGAAGCTCAGTAAAGTCTCTGCTCAGTATTCGCCTCTACATTCGTGGTGAAATTGAGGAATTTATTGGGGATATCGCACCAATTATCGCGCAATTTCTGGGAGAGTCGCGTCCTGCTCTTACTGCAATAGGCGTTTCTTCACTCGTCTCAAAAGAAACATTGGTTGAAATTGAGGCAACAGCAGCACTTAAGTGACCGCTAGTTAATATAAAAACCAAAAACTAATGTTAAACCACATAATACGTAATACTTTTGTACGATTAAACTGATATAAGGAAAAACACGATGATACTTCAAAATAAAGTAGCTTTAGTAACTGGAGGCACATCAGGAATTGGCAGAGCGACAGCAATCGCTTTCGGCGCTGCAGGAGCAAAAGTGGTGTTCTCAGGCAGACGCGATGCAGAAGGAGAAAAAACCACCAAACTGATTCATGAGACGGGCGTCGAATTGCCACTGGGACGGTTCGCAGAAGCCGAGGAAATCGCGGCAGCAATCGCCTTTCTCGCAAGCTCCGATGCCAGCTACATCACGGGAGTCAATTTGCCTGTCGATGGCGGTCTCACCGCGTCCAGTGGGCTGGCGCCTTTCGTATAATGCCGAAGAACGGACGTGCAACTCGTGGACTGTCAAAAAGAAGGCAGAAGGCAGAGGGCAGAGGGCAGAAGGTTCATAGAAGGAAAAAGGCATTGAAGGTAAAGCTCGCTGGGGGAAGCTTCCCCCAGCAGACTTTACGTAAAAGAGAATACAGTGTGGGCTTGAGACCCACACTGATTCAAGACCGTAAAGTCTGTCGGGGGAAACTTCCCCCGACGAGCTTTACACCAACCTGCGGTGTGGTCGGGTTTATTCACAGGTTCCGATAATTTAAATTTTGAATTGCAGGTATAGATTCTAACTCGACTACAATTTTAGGTTTAATTTTATATGAAGGTATTGATATATAGCAGCTAAAAAACTAAAAAACTAATAAATAATTTAATTCGTTTGAGTACTTGTATATGGGGTAAAAATGTATTCATATTTATGACAGGAGTAATTTTAAATGCTCTCTACCATAAAAATTTGACAAATTATTGTAAGAATCTGAAAGAAATCAAGCATTGCAACTCAATATACTTTGAAAAATTGATATTTATAGGCAGGAGGAATTTTAAATGGCAGTAAACGTAAATCGACAATGGCGCCTTGCCGAGCGTCCCGTCGGTATGATTGCTCCCTCAAATTTTAAATGGAGCCAGGAACCGCTTCCTACTTTAGAAGAAGGACAAATCCTCGTCCGCAACATTTATCTATCCCTTGATCCAACAAACCGAGGATGGCTAGGTGAAGGAGAAAATTACCTCCCACCTGTAGACACTGGTGAGGTGATGCGGGGTTTTGGTGTCGGTGTTGTCGAACAATCCCGCAATGTCAACTTCCCAGAGGGAACCTTGGTTGAAGGATTTTTGGGGTGGCAGGACTATGCGCTCCTGGACGGCACTAACTTACATAAGTTGCCTTCCAACCCGTCCATGCCACTAACAGCATACTTGGGACTTTTGGGGTTTATTGGCATGACGGCATACTTTGGTCTTTTGCATATAGGAAAACCCAAGGTTGGTGAAACACTTGTCGTTTCAGGGGCAGCTGGCGCCGTTGGCTCTCTTGTGGGGCAAATTGGAAAAATTATGGGATGTCGTGTTGTTGGGATTGCGGGTAGTGAAGAAAAATGCCGTTGGCTCAAAGAGGAACTTGGCTTCGATGCCGCTATTAACTACAAAACAGAGTCTGTACTCGAAAGTTTGCAGCAACATTGCCCTTCAGGAATTGATGTTTACTTCGAGAATGTAGGAGGTGAAATTTTGGATGCTGTCTTGAAACTCATCAACCTCAAAGCACGAATTGTCCTCTGTGGTCTAATTTCGCAGTACAATGCTACCCAACCAGTACCTGGTCCATACAATTTTATCAACATCATAACCAAGCGTGCGAAAGTTGAGGGATTTATTGTCCTCGACTATTTTAACCGCACCCAAGAAGCTCTATCCAATTTATCTGAGTGGTACGCTCAAGGCAAGATTAAATACCGTGTCGATGTGATTGATGGTCTTGAGAACGCTCCCCGCACAATTAACAAGCTCTTTAACGGTACAAATCAAGGCAAGCTCATCATTAAAATTTCAGACGAGTAATTCTAAAAGTTTGGAATTAAATTGCTAGCGCATACTCCGAAGAAAAAATTTTAGAAGCGAATGAATTAGTTCGTTCCCTACCATAAAAATCTGACAAATTACTGTAAGAATCTGAAAGAAATCAAGCATTGGAACTCAATATACTTTAGATAGAATCAGGTGAATCCAATGTAGACACCACATAAATTAGGAACTTATACCAACATGACTAAAGAGCAAACTGCAGACGAACAACCTAATAAAAAGGCAACTACCAGCCTGACACCAGCCCAGGAGTTGTTGCAAAAACTCTGGGAAGAGCATATGCGGCACGAGTTTGTCACTCACAGCCCTGAAGATGCCCTCGCCACGATGGTTGAGGATGCCTACGTTAACTGCATTCCGGTAATGACCGGGGGAGTAGGGAAAGCAGCAGTACGCGAGTTTTATTCCAAATACTTCATTCCACAGATGCCAGAGGACACCGAACTGACCCCAATCTCGCGCACAATTGGGACTGATCAACTCGTTGATGAAATGGTGTTGAAGTTCACTCATAGCATCCAGATGGACTGGATGCTACCTGGTATTGCTCCGACTTTTAAACGGGTTGAAGTGCCAGCGGTAGCGGTTATTCGGTTCCATGACGGTAAGCTAGCTCATGAGCATATCTACTGGGATCAGGCGAGTGTAATGGTTCAACTCGGCTTACTTGATCCTAATACGCTGCCCGTTGTGGGCATTGACAGTGCGCGCAAGGCGATTAATCCGAATTTGCCATCAAACGCACTGATTAAGTAGAGGGAAAATTGTTGAACACTGGGAGATTTTTGAAACAATACCTTCTCGCGACACATGGAAGAACTCTAGCTGCTAATGACAGGTGGACGAGAACGAACTGAGGCAGAATATCGCTCATTGCTCCAATCGAATGGCTTTGAACTGACGCGCCTGATTCCCACTCCCTCAATGTTCAGCATCATCGAAGCCGTGAAGCGCTAAAAGTAGGGTGCGTCAAAGCTATTAGGGTCTTCAATAAAACGAAAAACTATGTGCTTTGACGCACCATAGCTCGTGCTAATGCGTGACGCTACTGCAGTAAATATACAATTATAAAAGGAGAATAAAAATGATGAAAATAAAAAATATTGCTATTACTTTATCAGATAGCTGTTGTTGGAATAAAAGAAAATAAAATTGTATGGGCACGGCTGTACATGGAGCAAGTTCAAAGCCTGCAAAATTATCATTAGGAGGCACGCATGAGCAGCATCCCTTCAAAAATTCACTTTAATATTGGCATCATCATTTATTTTTCCACGTTATTTTAGGAGTCAATAAGATGGAAACATTAGAAGTCGCCCCCCAACAAACGATGTTGAATTTAATCGCGGGCTTTTGGATTGCCCGGTCTATTTACCTAGCTGCAAAGTTAGGGCTTAGCATATAGTGGTCTATCTCAAGGACAAAAAATATAATACTTACCACTTAATTTTTCTGGTAGTATTCTAGAAATGATGTGCGGATTACTATAGCATTTTGGGTTCGTTGAAATTTCGTTAATTACCCAAAATTACCCAAACAAAACTGATTTTTCAGAAATCCTCAATAGAAAGTTAGTTTTTGTACTTATCGTTTTTTCAAATCACTATCAAGATTAAGCAACGCCGTTAATAGCTTTAATTAATGTTTCACACTCGGACATTTTTATGACACACAAATCATTAAAAGGAAAAGATAATTCTGAGCATCTGAGGGTTGCAAATCAACTTGATTTCCATAGCGATTTGTCGGTTAATCATGCACTCACTGCTGTCGCGCAAGAGGTAGCTGAGTTGATTAAACAAATGATTTTAAAGCAAAGTTCTTGACTGTAATAAACAATTTAGCACATTAAGTACGTACGCAAGAGCCATTTATGTCAAATAAAAGTACTCCTAACTCAAGACGAGGACGCGGTGTTGTGCTTACAAATAAAGGTTGGCAAAAGCTTCAGCAAGCAATGCTAATAGCAGAATCAGAACACAACTTAGGATTGCGTTTTACTCGCGAACAATTGAAAGAGCTTACTAGATTATCGCTGCAAACTATGTCTCGGATTCTCAAACGCCAAGATGCTGTTGATAAGCTATCAATAGAATATTTTCTGCCAGTAGTATTTCCACAGTGGTGGAATATATTGCAATACTGCTCGGTTAAGGATTTTGTAGTACCGCATCCATCTTAAAATGTTGGTTTAGAAAGCAGGGGAGCAGGGAGCAGGGGAGCAGGGGAGGAATCAATAACCCAACATTTTAGCCAAGACGCGCTA
>JAHHIC010000044.1 GCA_019359035.1 Scytonematopsis contorta HA4267-MV1
TGATTGACGGCGTTAAAGCTAGAGGAGAAAAAGCTAACTACAGTACGCAACGTGTCAAATTTGACTCTAACCGTTCAGGTTAACTTTTCGTTACATAGTTATAAATTTTCCCGCCCACCTACTTATTTAGTTTGGGACTTAGCAGGTTATAGCGTTCTGCGTGACGTGCTGCATTTTATTAGCTACTAGTTGACTGTTAACGGTTAACTGTTAACTGTTGACCGTTGACAGCTAAACGCTGCAATTTTTATTACACACATCGACAAAATAATAGATAATAATGTAGAGACGTTACATGTAACGTCTCTACATGTTTTTTATATTGTATATTAACCGTCAACAGTCAACAGTCAACAGTCAACATTCAACCGTCAATACTTCCCGGTTTTGGCAAACGGAACCAAAATCGAGAACCACCTTCAGGTCGAGACGAATAACCAATAGTACCACCCCAACGTTGAATAGTTATTCGGCAGAAATATAAGCCTAAACCAGCTTTTCCTGATTTACCTTTTCCTTGAGAAAATTTTTCAAATAAGTTATTTTGTAATTCGGGTGCAACTCCTTCGCCTGTATCTTCTACACTAACAAGAATATAGTCTCCATCTTGTTTTAAACCTATTGTGACTGTAGATTCTGCTGGACTATAGCGTAATGCGTTTTCTGTTAAGTTAGAAAGTACTCTATCTAAACGAGATTTATCGCCAATTACTTTCCAGTTCTGTGCGGTATCTACATCATCAGCAAGTTTTAGCTCGACTTTTCCTAGAGCAAAACTAGGAGTCAAAAATTGAATTACTTCTTGTGCAGAAATTAGTACATCTGGTGCGCTAAACGGCTCAACTTGAAAATTTTCTAAAGATTTTACCTCAGTTGAAAATGCATCCAAAATTTCTCGTATTAATATTTCCTGCTTGATAGATTGCTTTCTACCTATTTGTAAGCGTTCTTTACCTTTTGGAGTTAAATTCTCTAGCTCTAATAAAGCGAAACAGCAATTAATTCCGCTTAATTGCCCAGCTATATCATGTATTATACAATGAATTAAAACATCTTTTTTCTGATTTTCTTTCAACAAATGCTCGTATGTTAAACTGTTTTCTCTTGCTTTTTGTATCAAATTTCTTTTTTCTTCGTAATCTTCTTCTAACCATTCTACTAAAAGAATTTTTTCATCATCCAAACAGACTGCAGAGGCTTCAAAGTGATATTCTTGACCTCGTAAATCATAGTCAGTCCACAAACCCGATTTAAGTGGTTTTTTTTGCTGATTCTCTAAGTTATTTTCCCAAAAAGCTTCTGCATCAAATAGAAAGTTTTCTATGAAAGGAAATTGTTCCTCTGGTATTAATATCTTCATCCCTGGTCTTACTTTGCGAGCACAAAAGTTATTCAACCAACTTGGCATATTTTCCAAAATCTGAAAACAGCCAGCATCAATTCGTTTTAGCACTAAAATATTTAATGCAACGAACAGTTTTCCTGTGATATAATCAGTCATATATTATTGCAACCTAATTGATAGGATAAATTAACCGTAAGTAAATTTAGTTTTTATAAAAAATAATAACCACTGACGAATTTTTCAAATGAAAGATAAATATTTATAATGATTATAATTTAATTTTTATATAGTTATTATTTATTACTCCCTTAATATTCTAGTCAATTTTTCTTCCAATAAACAAAAGCCATTTGCATCTTGCTGAAAGGAAGATAACTGAATTTCATCTAAGGTAGCATCTAAAAATAATACCCAATCACCTTCTTGAGAAGAAAAAATATGAACATCTGCACAAATTCCTTCTTCTGTTTTCATTCGTGGCAAAAATACAGGAAAATCGTCAATGGGTAGCAGTCCTTCTAAAAAAAATACTTGTTCTTCAACACCTCGACCTTTCTGTAAATTAGAAATCCCATATACAGATAAGTGACCACCCCAGTTTGATAAACTACCATCCTTTTTTACCAGAAGATAGGCTAAAGAGCGTTTCTCTATTAAAAAATAGAGAAGATAAACCATCACAGCGATGGGGATATCTTGCATTTATCCCTCCACTATTTTATGTGCAAGAGTATGGAAAACTTCTTCAACACCCAAACCGTTTTTAGCACTGGTTTTCATCACTGTCCAACCTTTTTGCACTATCTCATCAATTTCAGTATTATCAATTTCCCATTCGTCAGTTAAATCCCATTTATTAAGTACAAGTACAAAAGGGACTTTTCCGATTGTCTCCTCTACTCTTGTTTGTAAACTAAAAGCTTTTTCTAAAGTGCTACGACGAGTGCCATCTACTACTAATAAATAGCCAGATGAGCCACGTAAATATGATAATCTTATCTTTTGGAATTCGTCTTCTCCGTACAAATCCCATAATATTAGATTTACATTACGTTCTTTAACATCTAATGCTTTTTTATCAATTTTTACACCCACCGTAGTCAGATATTTTTCTGAAAAAAGACTAAAAACGAATCTTGATACTAAACTAGTTTTACCTGTCGCAAAAGCACCTACCATACAAATTTTTTTCTGAAGCATAAATATTCCTTAGTTACGGATATCCGTTAATGACACTGTGAAAGATACCCTACGATTAGCCGCTTTATCTGCTTCCGTCAATCCACTGCTCAAGGGATTACTAGTACCTACACCTGCAATGGTAAAACTTTTGCTATTAATTCCTGAGGAAGAAAAATAAGAAAATACTTTATTGGCACGGTTTCGGCTGAGGATTATATTTGTTTCTTCGGTGCCAAGTGTATCTGCATGTCCAACAATATTAATGCGTACTCTTTTGCTCACTGATGGAGCTATTTCTAAAATTTCCTGTATTTTCGGTATGATTTTTTTAAGTTTCTGCTCTTGACCCGGTATAAATTCAGTCGTTCCGTCTCTAAAAAAAAGCATTTCTTTTTCTATCTGTTTTTTATATAATTCTACTTTAGTTAAATTTGAATCTTGATTCTTTTTGAATTCAAATTTACTGACTCCAGGAATATAATGCCACGTTTCCTTTGCTTGAGAAATCCATTTAGCCGATGCAGAGCCAGTGGCAAGTAAGGTTCCGTTTTTGTCTACGTTTAATAATACAGTATCTGGTGCATTGAGTAATTTTCTAGCTCTTTGAGTAATTAATTCTGGCTCTAAAGAGATGTAACTCCTCCATTGACTATTTACAATTTCGGGGTTAATATCTTCTTCCCGCATAAATGTATTTGGGTCTTTTGCCAAAGGGTCACGCATCCCTCTCAAGATGTATTTTCCATTGTTTTCCTCAGCTTTAATTACTACAATTCCAGGTTGTGAGTTTAATTTATCTAAAAAAGCATTCCAATTACCCTGCTGTCGGTTAATTAAAAAACTCCATAGTCCCAAAGCCACACCTATTGTACCTAATAAGGCCCATGCGTAAGTATAGTTTTTCTTTGGGGGAGTTTTATAACGAGATTCAAGACAAGCATCTAAGTAAGGTCTACTAGCAATAAATTCTTCTGTCTCTCCAGTAAAACACTTTAGTTCGTCACCTAGCTTGAGGTGTATTTTTTCAATTGCATCTTGAAAAACTAATTTTAAGTCTTGGGGTGCGTTTCCCCGAATAATACCAGCTAATACAGCTTGGGGTCCTTCTTCTATCCAAATCGTTAATTCCCCAAATTCTAAACTTTGTAATGCTTCTCCTTTTTTCACCCGGAAAGAATCTTTGACAAAATCTTGAATAGCCGTCAACATCGCTGAAACCAAATCTGGGTCTTGTGCTGCTACTTGGGGAGCTAATATATGTTGTAGTAATAATCCCGTTTGTTTATGAATTAAAAATATTTGCTCCACTCGATAAATTAAAGTTCTTAATAGTACAATTTCTGCGAAACTTTTTCCTGTACGTGTGGCTTCTAATCTCCATTCCAAGCTTTTTGGTGATAAACTATGCTCCAGGGTTTCGTTTAAAGATTGAAGCATTTCACCGAAGGCTGTAGCAATTGCCTTTCTGGTTGCGGAACCTATTATGGGAAAAATCGCTTCTGCAATAATATTTTCGTCTCGTTTTACAGAAGCATCAATTGATTTTTCAATTACTGAAACTAAAGCCTCGCTCAGTTGGTCATCTTCCTTAGAACGATGCACTATTGCTTCTGGGAGTACACGACTAATATCGTTAGAGTGAACTGATGGATTTTCGATACGTTCGTAGAGGTGATTCAGTTTTGTTGGCTCAACACCAAACAAAATACTCCGAAGCTCAATAAGTTCATTTAGCTCGCTATCTAGATTGCTATTATTACCATTTATAGGGGTTTCTTTTGATACTCCATTATTGGAATCTTTACTCATAAAAAAAAATTCCCTATCCTGTAATTTATAATTATTATCATAATATGAATCTACCCAGGTTTGTAGTAGCGCTTCAGCGCCAATTTGATTAAAAGTCTTTTTGCGCTAAAGCGCTACTACGAGCCTTTCAGCTTTTTTACTTATTGGAAATATACAATACAAAAATACTATGGCTGTGAATTTAAACGTATGGCTAGCTCTGTAAATAATGCAGCAAGAGTGGAGCGGTCAGTTTTTTCGTGTCTAATTTCTTGGGCTTCTCGTTCTAACAAAGTTAAAATATCTTCATATTTTTGTCGTATTTCGTCATGTAAATTTTTCGATTGGTTGAAGATTTGCTCCCGAATTTCCCGCGCTTTTACGCTACTTTGTTCGTCAAATTCAATAAGTTTTTTCTCTAAGGAAGTACTAATATTTTTCTGTCCGTCCGCAAGTGCGTTTACAACTTGTTCTCTTTGACTTTGTTCTTGTTTTATCTTTTCTGACAATGATTCAACTTCTTGCTTAATATAATTTTCTAGAGAATCTAAATGCTTTCTTGTGTCTAGTTGTAAGTTATTAAAATCTTTAGTTAAACGTTCTTCTAAGCGAGAAATTTTTTTGTCAACTTCCCGCATTTGAGTGCCGAACAGAATATCTCTTACTTTCTCTAAACTATTAGTTTCCATAAAATCTGTACGGCTACTTGTAGAATTATGTGAATCTTTGTTTTGATTATCTGATGACAAATTAATAAAAAGGTTACTGTTAGTATATTCTTCGTTCGCACTCATCTGGCTATCCCCTTAATCTATAATTCACAGTTTCTACGCTATTTAATCATTATTTATGAATTTATGTTTTTAAGCACATATTATTTACACAATACTCCATCTTGAGTATAGTTTACTATAAAATAGTACAAATCTCTCTAAAGGTTGAAATTTATACTTCCTACTTTTTATAATGTCAGGTTCATCAAAGGGATGAAACAGAAAATCAAATTATCAATTAAATGAATGAAACAGAACTGCATTATTCGCTCACGCAAAGCCGCAAAGCCGCAAAGGAAGAAATAATTCCAGTACAAGCGGATTTGATATAACTTCTTTTGATGTTGCTGAAAATAAATATTACTAGCCGTACATAGTATACCTTGAACTATATTTTTAGTGAAGTCGTTTACAATACTAGCCTGACGCTATTTACATAAAACTTAATTAATTTTTATAACATCAATGTTTCTTGTGTAATACGCATATTACAATAAGGATACATTGCCGATTACATTATTTATTGGTATGAAAAAGTATCAATTCCAAAGGTCGTTTACCCAAGAACCAACTTTAAGCAATAACCTTTTTGAATTGCTCGGTGTTGTATTTCCTGAAGTTCTTGCAGCGGCGGAAATTGGGAGAAAGCTTGGTGGTTGTTGGGAGGAAGCTTCAACTCCGTTTATCAAGTTTGAAGGTGATATTGCTGTTTCTCATGTGGGAGTGTTAGAAATACCTGTGAGACTCATGGGAGAAACAGTAACAGTCGGGGGAATTCATGCAGTATCTACGCATCCCGAATTCCGACGACGCGGTTATTATCGCGAAGTTATGGAAGAAGTGCTTGACTACTGCGATAATCACTATGACACATTAGTACTTACAACAGAGAAACCGGAATTTTACCAGCCTTTTGGCTTTCGTGTTGTTAAAGAATATATATTTGAAATCAAGTGTGACTACGTAGGAAATCGAGACGGATTGCGGTTACTCAACCTCGCAGATATTACAGATTTAAAATTGCTACACAGACTTTTAGAAACACGAGAACCAGTTTCCAACATTGTGGGTATAGAAAAGGAAAAGGATAAAGCTTTGTTTTTAGTCAATGAAGGGAGCAATCCAATTTATTATGCTTCTGACTTAGATGCTGTCATTCTGATGGAAATAGAAAACACAAAACTTAAACTCTTCAATATTGTAGGAACACATATATGTACTTTGCAAGAAATTTTAGAGAGAATACCCCAAGCAGTTGAGAAAATTGAAATTTATTTTAGTCCAGAACGCTTGAATGAAGGTTTGAATACAAATGCACAACCATTACCTCATATGTATGATGGTGGAGTACTAATGGTTCGCGGAAAATTTCCAGCAGAACAAGAAAAATTCATGTTACCCCGTTCATCACGTTGCTAATTTAAAAAAAACTCTCTTAGTTCCCTTGGCTTCCTTGGCTTCTTGGCGGTTCGTCAATTATAACTCAACTAGCAAACACAAACTTTCCCCCAAAACCGGATGTACAAACCCAAGCTCCCTCGCATGTAAATATAACCGATGTACCTCCACAGTACACCCATAAAGTTTATCCCCTAAAATAGGAACACCTAAGCCTTTTTTATCAGCCGAATGAACTCGTAATTGGTGAGTGCGTCCAGTTAAAGGCATGAACTCAACACGGCTATAATTTCCTTCTTTCCCTATTACCCGAAATTGAGTCACACTAGGCTTTCCATATTGCCAATTCACTTCTTGATAAGGTCGCTTGGACGGGTTCCCCCACAAAGGTAATTCAATTACACCCTCGTCAACATTTATAATCCCAGATAACACAGCCTCATAAACTTTTCTAACTTGTCGATTTGCGAACTGCTGACTTAATTGACGATAAGTTTGTAAATCGCGAGCTATCAATAAAATACCCGATGTTTCCTGGTCTAAGCGATGTACTGCATTTAGTGACATCCCATCCCATAATTGATTACGCAAGCGGCTAAGTACGCTATCTTGATTATGGCTATAACGACCAGGAACTGATAATAATCCTGGGGGTTTATTGACCGCAATTAACCATTTATCTTCATAAATAATTTCTAATTCTGGAGATTTTGTTTTTATACTTGTCTTTAAACCTGACAGCATGAACCCCATTAATGGTTGACACCGTTCCGCACAAGCTCCGTAAAATTCTCCCTGAATTTTATCTTGATTTGCGGATGAAGGTCCCCACCAAAATTCAGCCATTGCTAATGCTTTCAAACCATGCTTTGCTGCATAATGTAGTAATTTCGGGGCACAACAGTCTCCCGTTCCCGTGGGTAAACCAGATGGCATGAGTTCTCGTAGCGATAAGGATGTTCCCAAGAAATTCATTAGTGAGTAAGTCGCGTGCATTTGCGTTTGCAGTTGACGAGACAATTCTTTTCGCTGTTGTTTCAACTCACGCATCCGCATATCTGCTGCATCAATTAAATTTTTGAGCGGTTGTAACGTTTCGTCTCGTTCCCGTTTTAGTCGTCTTAGTTCGATTCCTTCCCTACGGCTTTCTTCATCTAGTTGTTCCAGTGCAGCTGCAAGTGCTTCTCCTGTAATTGTTTTATGCAGTGTTTCCCGTTTTTCCTGCCGTTTTTGCTTACTCTCAGAATTGCGATCACAAATTTTTTGTTTAAGGGAATCGAAGTATTGCTTCTTGGTTTCGTACTCTTGACGTTCGTTTAGTTGCTGAAGGGAAATAAGCTGCTGTTTGATGGTTTCTAATTCTGCCAATGTGTGTGCTTCATCAAAAGCTACTTCTTCTCGTCCTGGTATCGGTGGAACCCAACCTTCAACTACGCTGCTACCGTTTAATAATCCTGAGAATGCTTTGAGTATTTTTTGTTCTCCTGATGGTAGTTCCACCAGTAATACTCCGTACATTTTGCCTTCTTTTGAGTAAATTTCGTCAGTAGCAAGGTATCGCATTAAACCATAGGCTATTTCTTCAACCAACGGTGTGCGGGGAAGTTTCTGAATTTCTCCTGTTTGGGGGCAATAACCTTCATAGTAGTAGTTGGGAGTTGGGAGCATATGTATAATCACCCGGCGATTAAAATCGCGGCTACACAAGGAAAACCCACCTCCGTGGGTTTAACTAAATTTTAAATGCTCAAAACAATGGCTAATGCTTGAGAGATAAGTAGCATTTCAGACTCAGATAGTTGTCCTAACTTTCTCACTATTCTTGTTTCGGAAACTGAGCGTATTTGGAAAGTATCTATAGCAGAAACTTTGGTTAAACCATTGTCTGTGCAGGGTTCAATTCTAACCATCCAAGCTCTTGCTGCATAAGAATTTTTCCAGTCTGTAACAGGTACAACAACTTTTAAGGGTAAAATCCCAATGGCATCATCACTAGCTATAACACATGGACGGGTTTTGCTGATTTCTGTACCTAATGTTGGGTCTAAATTAACTAACCAAACTTCACCTCTGTGCATGAGATTCTAGATTTAAAGGTTTTGGTCGGGATACTCATAAAAGTCCTCTCCTTCAATATCGGAGAAAACGATTAATTCGCTACCAGGAGTATAATCTTCTATTGCTGTTCTGGCTGCTGCGGCTAAAAGGCGTTTTTGTTCATCTTTTGTGAGAGACTTTCGCTCTTGGTTAATTAGTTCTAGCGCAACTTCGGCTATCTTTAGACAGTCATTTGCACTTAATCCTGGTAATGCTTGAATTATTTCTCTTGTTTCCATAGGAATTTTAGAGTTCTGGCTGTGTAATTGCTGTTTGATAAACGAAATTTAGTGTGCAAAATATTATGTATATGTATTTTACCGCTAATTTAAATCTAGACACAATTGGACAAAGTTAGAAACTTTTGTCCTCCTGTTTTTTCTAGACCTAGGGGCAGCAACGGATACTGCGCCATTTCCCGATGGAATTTCACCAACATCGAAAAGCTCCAATTGAATTGGATTGTCCAAAAGCCTTGACTCACCCAATAAACAGGTGAGCTGACAAAAAGACGTAACATGAAGCGTCCTGTCAAGACGGGCAGAAAAATATTTGTGTCTGGGAGTACACTTGGCACTCTTGCTCACTTTACTCCACTGCGACCAAACGTGCTTCACCTTAGTTCCTTCGGTGTAGGCGGACTCGGAAGGGAGCAAATGATGTTTTTTGGGTAATCACTTGTGAAAAGAAACGCCGGAGTTAGAAACTGTGAGGATACTTTTGCGGATCTCCTTTATGATTTAATTACAAGAAAATCATAGTAACATCATCCACAAAATGCAAACAAGCGAAAAATTAAGCCTCCCAACAATGGGCTGCGGAACCTGGGCATGGGGCAATCGCCTGCTTTGGGGATATGATGAAAGCATGGACAAGCAGTTACAAGAGGTATTTAATTTTTGTGTGAGCAACGGAGTTACGCTATTTGACACAGGGGATTCCTATGGAACAGGGAAACTCAATGGACGCAGCGAGCAATTGTTAGGAAAATTTTCTCAGGAATACCAAGGACTAAACAAGGAAAATATTTGCATTGCAACCAAACTAGCAGCTTATCCTTGGAGATTAACCCGTCAATCAATGGTTTCTGCTTGTAAGGCTTCTGCTCAGCGGTTAGGGAAAAATGTAGATTTAGTTCAGATGCACTGGTCAACAGCAAATTACGCACCTTGGCAAGAATGGGCTTTGCTGGATGGTCTTGCTGACCTTTATGAACAAGGCTTAGTTAAGGGAGTTGGTCTATCTAACTTCGGTTCTCAGCGATTAAGAAAAGTATATAAAAAATTTGCGGAACGGGGAGTACCCCTTGCTACTTTACAAGTTCAATATTCCCTATTGTCTACCTATCCTGTAACAGAACTAGGAATTAAAGAAGTTTGTGATGAACTGGGGATAAAATTAATAGCTTATAGTCCTTTAGCATTAGGACTACTAACGGGTAAATACTTAGAAAAAGGGTCTTATCCTAAAGGTATTCGAGGTCTACTTTTTCGGCAATTATTACCAGGAATTACTCCACTGACAAACTGTTTGCGCTCTATCGCAGAATCCAGAAATAAAACCATGTCTCAAGTTGCAATTAATTGGTGTATTTGTAAGGGGACAATTCCTATCCCCGGAGCAAAAAGTTTGGAACAAGCGACACAAAATATTGGTGCTTTGAGTTGGCAATTAGATGCTGGTGAAGTTGCGGAGTTAGATAATTTGGCTGCAAAAAGTGATAAAAAAATGGTACAAAATATTTTTCAGACTAAGTGAAATATACACCTTTTTACAGAAAAGAAAACCCCACCTCCAACCCCCTCCCCGTTTACTGAGAGGGTGCTACGATTAATAATACATACTCTTAAAAATTAAAAATAAACTATTTTTATTGATTTTTCGTAGCCCCATCCCCGCGTGCGGGGAGGGGGTTGGGGGTGGTTTTTTTTATATTGGGACGAGAAAGATGTTGCAGCTACTGTTACGAATGTAATAGCTACTTATATCTATCATTAGATAATAGGTAAAAAATTTATTCAAACATTGCAGCAATCGTTGTCATTGGTAAAAATAATCGCAAAGGATAATCGGGAAAACGAATAAAATTATAATGCTCGTAAAAAGAACGGGCTTTATCGTCCTTAGCGCTTACTACTACAGCCATTGTAGCGATTTCACTTAGGAGACTTCGATAGAGGGCATCCATTAGCAATGTTTCACCTAAACCTTTGTTACGAAAGTTTTGTTCGACAGCTAAACGGCCGAGAAGAGTTGCTGGAACATCTGAATATTTTGGGAGCTTTTTTGCGATTTCAATGGGTAGTTCATCAATCTTAATACTTGTTGCACAAAGTGTGTAATAACCAACAACTTTACTGGAATTTTTTTCGACTAATACAAAGGGAGCAGCAACTCGTTTGCGAGCATCCTGTCCAGCCTGTTGTTTAAAATAACGGTCTAGAGATTCGACACCACAGGAAAAAGATGCTCGGTCATGATGTTTTCCTAGTGGCTCTATAAAATAATCAAAGCTGTCAAAAGTATTAGAGTCGCTCACCGTCGCTCACCTATGCACCCATTTTTTGTTTATATAATTGAGCCGCAGTTCGTAATTTCACGCTAGGAGCAGGTGAATTGAGCAATGCTTCGACGAAAACTTCTTGGTCTCGTCGGCTTAAAATCATAATTTCGTGTTCTTGAATAGCTTGTTTCGCAGCGGTTTGAAGGCTGCTAATCACAAAATCTGTTAGCGTCAACCCTAAAATATCCGCAGCGTGCTGGAACAATTCTTTTTGCTCTTTACTAAGACGGGCTTCCAAGCGTTCTGTTTTAGAACGTTCTGGTTTTTCATTTGAGCTTGTGGCAAAAGTCATGTTTAACTTTTAAATGTGAGTCAACTCTATTATAATCATATTTGTCCGGAGTTTTGCCGTACAGGTTAAATAATTTTTTTACTTTCAAAAAATTATCAACTACGGAACTAGCCCGATAAATAAATTAAAAAAAACTTACCTACTAGCAAATGCTAAATTAGATGTGTCAGGTGCGCTGATTTTTGCTAAACTGCCAAACCTGGGGTAAAACGAGCATTGCGGTCATAGATACGCGCTACAGATGCAGGAAGAACAAGTAAATTTTAAAGATTTCTCATGGCCGTACTGGCTTGCTGTACCGCTTTACCCATACGGTATGCGGAGAACAATTCGCAAAGAAGTGGTGAAAGATACGATTTGGACTTTTGACCAAATGCAGGGTATCTTTTATGTTGTTGTGCCGATTCGCATGACGGTGGTTAAGCTTGAAACTGGGGGTTTACTAGTTTACGCACCAGTTGCACCAACTCCAGAATGTATTCGTCTCGTGCAGGAGTTAGAAGCAGAGCACGGTAATGTTAAATATATAGTCCTACCCACCGTCTCTGGTGTAGAGCATAAAGTTTTTGTCGGTCCGTTTGCTCGATTTTTTCCCCAAGCACAGGTCTTTGTTGCACCTAAACAATGGAGTTTTCCGCTAAATCTTCCTCTGAGTTGGTTAGGTTTACCCGCTAAGCGTACACAGGTATTACCACAAAACAGCGCTGAAACTCCTTTTGCAGATGAATTTGACTACGCTATACTCGGCCCAATTAATTTAGGGTTGGGTTGGTTTGGGGAAGTTGCGCTTTTACATAAAAAATCCCGTACTTTATTAGTTGCGGATACTATTGTTTCTATCCCAGAAGAACCACCAGCAATTGTACAGTTTGACCCCTATCCATTATTGTTTCATGCGAAGGATAGCGCGTTGGATGTGGTAGAAGATAATCAAGCAAATCGTCGTAAAGGATGGGAACGAATTTCACTATTTGCGTTGTATTTTCGTCCTAGTGTTTTGGAAATTCCAAATTGGTTTGGAGTGTTTAAAAATGCTTTTAAAGCTAAAGAAAATTCCAAAAAAGCTTATTTTGGCTTATTTCCTTTCCAATGGCAATCCGACTGGAAACGGTCGTTTGATATGTTGCGTGGGGATGGTCGCTTGTTTGTGGCACCAGTTTTACAGGCTTTAATTCTGAATCGCGCACCCAGAGAAACTATTGATTGGGCTAATTTAGTTGCTAGTTGGGACTTTGAATGGGTTATTCCTTGTCATTTGGATTCACCAATTAAAGCAAGACCACAACAGTTTAGACAAGCGTTTTCTTTCTTAGAAAAGTATCCGACTTTGGGCAGTCATAGTTATATTTTACCACAAGAAGATTTTAAATTATTATGGAAAATTGATGGCGGTTTAAATCTTCTTGGTGTGGTACCGCGAGCGCAGGATAAAGTTTGAATAGTTATTAATCAATAATAAGCCTTTAAGAATGATTTTGTAAATACTTGGTTCTCAAAAAATGTATCCTTTAAAATAAAACGGTATGACTACTAGGGATTCGCAAGTTAACAACAATATAAAAAGAATTACGGGCGCAAAAGAACACAAGAAAAAATGGTTAAAATCTGGTTAAACTTTTATTTGTTAGTAATTTTTGCTAGAATAATAAATCTAAACCTAAAAACAACACATCAAGCATTGCGGCCGCACAAAAATGCAAAAAATTTAGGACGAACAAATATACTCTCTAATAGATTCCAAAGATTTCTCATGGCCGTACTAGCTTGCTGTACCGCTTTACCCATATGGTATGCGGGCAACAAGTGACTGATTTTTATGGAGTTGCACCCAATTTATTGTCTGCACATAATTATGCTTTCAGGTTGGAAGCCCTAAGGTTATACAATGAAAGCCTGCAAAGACAGACTAATTACTAAAATATGGGATAAACTGTTGTAAAAGAAGCTTTCGCAAAACACTAGTTATAAAGGAGTGAACCCTTGCAAGCAATCCTTTTAAGTCGCGAAGAAGTTGCGCGACGTGCAAAAGAACTTTACGAAGCAAGCATCCGTCAAGAAGTGGAGCGCGAAGAGAATATCGGTCAAATGATTATTATTGATGTGGAAACTGGAGAATACAAAATTGATAAAACAGGCTTGTCATCAGCACGTTATTTACGTAAAAAACACCCAAATGCTCGTCTCTTCGGTATTAAAATTGGATACAATGTAGCAGTCTCTTTAGGTGGTGTGATGGAGCGTACTGACAGGTGATATCGGGTATCGTTACTGATGGACGCGCAACCGTTGCTGTAACATTTCGTTTATTAAATCAACCAGACTTTTCAATTCAGTTTGTTATAGATACGGGTTTTACAGATTACCTTTGTTTACCCCCAGAAGCTGTTGCAGTTTTGGGTCTCCCTTTTTTACACGACGTACCTGCTAACTTGGCTAACAATAGCGAAGTATTTCTATCTGTACATGAAGCGACTATTTTGTGGAATGGAGAAGAACGAGAAATTCCCGTGGTTGCGGCTGGACGACGACCTTTGCTTGGGACTGCATTACTTGACGAACATGAACTTGTGGTGCAATTCACCCAAGGTGGTTTAGTCACAATTGAGGAGTTGTAACTGGGGAAGCGAGCGGATAATGAACGGATGTAGCCAATAGCTTAATTAATTCCTTTAAATCTTTCCTTCGCTTCCTTAAAAGTTTGTTGCATCACCTTTTGGATTTTTTTCGGGTCAGGTTTCCTTCCACCCATCACATCACCAAAATAAACACAAGCGCTTTCCCCCAACGACCAAGTATAAGCCGTAGCCCAAGAAGCTGCAATCGCACTACCCAAACCAGGAATAAACTTAACCAGTTCTCGTCCGATTGCTTGTGCTAAAAATCCTCCAGCAATTGCACTAACTATACCCCCAGCTTGAGATGGACTAAGATTTTGTCCGTACAACCTGCCTAAAAGAGTCACCATCGAAACTTGTAAAGTTGTCAAAACAGGCATTGTGGCTAATGGTAAAGGAACAGCAGCCAAAGTACCCGCCATAATCGAGAATGCTAACATATAGCGGCGTGCTACATCTCGATAAAGATTACCGATTGTATCACCAGTTTCTGTATTTAATAATTCATAAATAGCACGAGCTTCAGCTTCCGGTAATAGTTCCGCAAGAGTATCTCGGAATTTTTCTAACCCATAAAATACCGGATTATAACCGTCCTCTTCTAAAGTAAAATCAACCATAACAGCGCGGTCATAAATTCCGGCAAAGGCTTTCTTTATTTCTGTGTATGGTCGGTCAACTTCCGTAAATTCAGGAGGATAAGCAGGGTGGTCATCTGTAGCAGGGGGGTAAACCTCATGCAAACAAGTAACAACTAACAAACAAGGAATATCTGGAAATTTCTTGCGTAACTCTGCTGCTATTTGTCGCAATGTTTCCGTTGCGAAATCATTGATTTTTACCGTCAAAATCAAGATTCTTGCACCACGACTTTGTTTTTCTTGTTGTAAATCAAGGATTAATTCTTGAATAATTGCTTGAGTTTCTTGATTTATATCTCCTAAACCAACAGTATCTGTAAAAATAAGTAGTGGTAAATCCTCAGAAGGATAAGCGTAACGTTGTGTATGTTGCGTGTGGGGACGAAATCCTTGACCGACAATTTCTGCGGAAACTCCTGTTAAACTTCTGACTATTGAGCTTTTACCAGCTTGAGGCTTACCTATTAACAATGCTTGTGTCGTTGGTAGTTCTGCGCGGATTTTTACCAAAATATCAGCTACCTGAGTATCGCTGACGCTAAATAACTTCAGTACGCTTTGGGCTAGTTTATCTACGGGTAAGACTTTCATCACATTAGATGTGGTGCTGTTAAAAACACCTGTAATACCATTTACCCAAGAATTATCGACCGACTTGCTTGTTTTCACATCTGTCGGTTGACTAAGCTTTCTTTCCTCTTGTGGTTGCTCGCTCATATGTCCTGAGAACTGCAGATGCTTCCAACTATAATTATAAGGAAACTTGACCATCGACAGCTAATAGACCGGAATAAAGCTAAATCATGTATACTATATGTACAGAAACCTGTACATAAACTGATGTTTTCCTACAAAATCACATCCCCAACAGATGCGAGAAATGAATTCTTCAAATTGTTAGACCTGGTGGTCGAAAATCATCAGGTATACATCGTCAACCGTCGTGATGGTGAAAATGTAGCCTTGATTGCGGAATCGGATTTGATGAGCTTAATTGAAACGGTTTATCTTTTACGCTCTCCAGCGAATGCACGTAGGTTATTTGATGCAATAGAAGAGTCGAAAGCGGGAAATATCAAACCTCAGACCATCGCAGAACTAGAACAGGAGTTGAGGATTGAACCAGAAGAAAAAGAAAAAGGCTGAACAAGATGAAGTAAAGCCTGTTGTAGTTAATCGTGCTCCTGGCTTTAGTTCTAGATTTAAGGAAGATTTGGCTTGGTGGTTTAAGCAAGATTTTCAGAAAGCTTCCAAAATTTTGGATTTAGTCACAGCTGTGATGCAAGACCCGTTTGAGGGTATTGGTAAACCTGAACCATTAAAATATATGGATGCTGATATTTGGTCGCGACGTATAGATTTAGAGCATCGACTTATTTATAAAATTGCAAACACCCAAATTGATTTTCTGTCTTGTAGATATCACTATGAATAATAAATGATACTTCTCTTAAGGCAACCTTTCAAAATTTATAATTCATAATTTAAAACTCAAAACTTAAAAATACTTTACTTCTCGTTACATGCTTCATTGCTTCAGTACTTTTTAACAGAAAACGAATATTCTCCACACAAACTAAATCTCTGCCAAATTGGCAACCAAATAAATTAAAATTTGATTTTAATAAGACATACAGTCATATTTTTGTAAACAGCTTAACTCAATACCCCATTACCGTATTCATCCATGTCTTCTTCCAACCCGTTTTAACGGGTTTAAGCTTTAAGCCAGAAATTTATTTCTAGGTTTATATCTAGGTTTATTTCTAGGTTTAAATCTAGGCTATCTTTTTCTATCGCGCATATAGCAATTCAAAAAAAGTGACGAATTGTCAAATAAATTCGTCCAAAATTTTACTGCTAAATTGCTGAATTTGCCTTTACCGAGACTAACTACCTTAAACTCACTACCCTAGTTCAATAGAAAGGGGAAATCTACCAAAATGCCTTGGCAAATATCTTCGACCTGTCCTATAAATCCTGTTCACGCAGCTGTTTTGCGTACAGGTAAAATACTATTTTTTGCAGGTTCTGGAAATGACCCTAACAACGTAGCGAATTCATCACAAGGAGCTGCCGTTTGGGATATAAACACTGGTAACTTTACTCGTCCACAGATACCAGTACGTGCAGATGGTTCAATAATTGATGTGTTCTGTGCTGGTCAATCTTTCCGTCCTAATGGCAGATTATTTGTTGCGGGTGGTACTCTCCAATATGACCCATTCTTTGGTACACAGGAGAGTTTTGTATTCGACCCACCAGCAGAAAGATGGATACAAGTCGCATCAATGAAAAGATTTCGTTGGTATCCGACTGTACTAACGTTGGGTAGCGGTAGGATTCTCGCTGTATCGGGTTTAGATGAAGCCAACCGACTCGTTCGTCAACAAGAAGTTTTTGTTGGTGGTACGACGGGTTGGAGTCTTTTTACCACACAGACAAGTCCTTTTGCTCTTTACGCTCATCTTTTCTTATTAAGTAGTGGCAAGATTTTTTATTCTGGTGCTCAGCTAGGTGGTAACAATGGTGTGCCCCCTACCATTCTCACTTTACCTTCAAATTTTAGTGCTGCAATTGGTGAACAAGCTGTTTCTGGTTTACAAGCACCCGATTCTGCAAACCAAGCAGCTAGTGTATTATTACCACCAGCCCAAGACCAAAGAGTAATGATTTTGGGTGGAGGTGATGGGAATGGGAATGCTACCAATCGAGTTAATATTGTTGACTTGAAACAAAGCAGTCCAACTTATACATCTGCACCACCTCTGAATAATCCCAGAATGCATCACAATGCAGTAATATTACCAAACCGCACAGTTTTTGTTTGCAATGGTAGTAGAGCTGATGAAAACGTTGCACAATCAACATTCCCAGCAGAAATTTTTGACCCAGCAACAAATACCTGGAGTTTAGCAGAAACACCAAATATTAATGGCCGGGTCTATCATTCTGTAGCTTTGTTAATACCTGATGGTAGAGTTGTTGTTGCTGGTGGGAATCCTACACGTGGTACTTTTGAGGCACGAATAGAAATTTACATTCCTCCATATATATCCCAAACAAGACCTACGATTCAAAACGCTCCTAGGTCAATTAGATATACTACTGGAAGGATAACAATAGATACAGTTCAAGCTCAAACTATTAAATGGGTGCATATAGTTCGACCAATGGCACCAACCCACGGGATGGATACCGACCAACGGTTGGTTGATATGCCAATTACTGCCAGAACTGGTACTTCACTTACTGTTCAGGTTCCCAATAACCGGAACTTAGCACCACCAGGATTTTATATGCTGTTTATAGTTGATAACAATAACATCCCTTCAGTGGCAACTTGGATTCAACTAACATAAACTATTGTGTTTAATTGGAGAGTATAAGCTAATTGTTGAGCTAAAATTAGCAAAAAATAAGTAAACTTTTGGCAAAAGCTTTTTCCCAGAAATTATTTAAATAGTTTTTGAATTTGAATAATCTCTAAATTGCCATAGTAGAAAGGAACTACTTTTGCGAAAAGTTTTACCAGCAATCTATCTGAACTTTTTAGCCGAAAAATATGAACCTGAAGTTATCACGTAGACAATTTGGTCAGTTGGTATTAGTAAGTACGACTGCAACTGCGTTGGGTGTGTTAATTGAAAAAACTATTGCCCAAACACCTAATTCAGTTATCTGGGGTATCAGTTCTAACATTAAAACAACAGATAGCTCCACTAGTGTTGTATCTGATAACACCGACGACAGCGATGAAGCCCAGTCTGGTACTCCTAGTGCATCACCTGTGCAATCAATTACTATTCAGGCTTTTGACGTAGCCAGCAAACAACTTAGGAATGTACTCACAACCTCAGCGATTTTGTCGGCTAGTGAAAGGGTTACCAGTTTAGTATCTTTAAATGGAAGTCCTGTAATTTCTGTTACTACTAGTCGTGGAAGAGAACAAAGCTCGCGTTTAGTATTACTTGGTACTTCTCCCCGGAGTATTGATATTCCCGGATTGAATGCAAGGGATAGAGTTCGGAGCTTAACACGCTTGCAGGATGGTTCAATTGTGGCAGTTATTGGTTCACAAAGCGGCACAGGAACCTCTAGGATTAGCAAAATTAATACCGACAGGTTAAAAACCACTCAGCGCGAAAATACAACAAATAGCACTGAAAACAATACTCCAAACACTGAGACACAGAGAAATCCAACAGTTGGTGGAGTGATAGATAAATTCGTAGACAAAGGAGATTTACCAACTGGCCTAGTAATTAGGAACATCGCTGAATGTGCGGATGGTAAATTGTACGGTATTAACACAGCCCGTAGCGGTGATACTAGTTTATATGTATTTGAAAATGGGAGACAAGTACCATTGACATTTCAAGGACAACGTTGGAATAGTGGTTTTAGTGGTTTAGTTTGTTCGTCAGGTGTATTATATGCTCTTGGAGCTCGTCGTTATGAGTCTCCGAAATATCTCCACAGCATCAATAAGGATACTGGGGAACTAACCCGACTCCAAGCATTTGATGTTGTGACAATTGCTATGTCGTGAAGATAGCAAGCGGTGCTACAGATATCCCCAGACTTGACTTTTGTATATTTTGTATATTTACTTTATTTGCAGCAGTTTCCGTAACTTTGTGACGTAAATTGCTGTTTTTTTTACTTATCATGTGTCAACAAACGCATGATTTAAATGCATAACAGCTTAAGATGTTAACAAATATTGAGATAACCAGGGGTATTGTGTGGAAAACTGGCAAGCAATAGTTAGCATTATTACATTTGCGACGGTTATTATTTTAATCATGACAGAGTGGGTAAATTTAACAGTCGCAACCCTTCTAGGAGCGTTATTACTGGTATTTACCAATGTCATGACTTTGCAAGAGGCTGTAGAGTATATTAGCCGTAGTCATGGAACCTTAGCTTTATTCTTTGGTGTCATGGTTCTTGTGCGAGCATTTGAACCAACAAAAATATTTGATTACCTGGCTACACAAATGGTGGTAATAGCCAAAGGAGAAGGTAAACGGCTGTTGTTGGGTATTGTTTTAATCACAACACCAATTTGTGCTGTTTTACCGAACGCGACCACAGTGATGCTGTTAGCACCTTTAATTCCACCAATAGCACAGGAAGTAGGAATTAACTTCGTACCGTTACTAATTTTAATGGTATTTGTTGCCAATAGTTCTGGATTGTTAACTATTGTAGGAGACCCAGCAACTTATATTGTGGGTGATGCCATTAATCTTAGCTTTATGGATTATTTTTTGCGTTTAAGTTTGGGAGGAGCTATTGCAGTTTTGACTGTAACTGCGACATTACCATTTTTATTCCGTAAAATTTGGAATACGAAGTTAGAAAGTTTAGAAGGTTTACCACACCCACAAATAAATCATCCACGAGTTTTAACTTTGGGTGCATTTGTAGTTGGGTTTGTGTTAATGTTTTTTGTCATCGGAGAATCACTTCCGATACCAATTTCACCTGCTGCAGTTGCTTTGTTAGGAGCTGCTTTAGCTATGCTGTTAGCCCATCAAAGCAAAATTGATACTGTTAATAATATTTTGCGGGATGTAGATTGGAGTACGTTAATATTTTTCATGTCTATTTTTGTCTTAATTGGGGGATTAGAAAAAACCAAAGTCATCAGTGGTATGTCGGGTATTTTAGCTGTTATTTTGGGTAAAAATATCCTATTAGGTTCAATAGCTCTATTGTTTTTTGTTGGCTTAATTTCTAGCGTTGTTCCTAATATTCCCTTAGTAGTGGCAATGGTTCCCTTACTAAAACAATATATAGTAACTGTCGGGTTAGCTCCAGCAGAAGTTTTAGCAGCAAATTACCAAGGACAATTTCCCCCCGAAGTTTTACCTCTTTTTTATGCAATGATGTATGGTGCAACCTTAGGAGGTAATGGTACTTTAGTCGGAGCTTCTTCTAATATAGTCGCTGCAGGAGTTGCCGAACAACACGGACAAAGGATTACCTTCAAAAAGTTTCTGCATTATGGTCTACCTGTGATGTTTTTGCAATTAATTACATCAGCAATATTTGTTTTGATTCGCTTTTTTCTTTAACATATAGAGACGTTACATGTAACGTCTCTATACTCACAAAACGTAATTACGAATTATTTAAGCTGCACCCTTGAAAAAGCCCTTGCTTTCTCCAGAACCTATTGTGAAAGTAGCATCTTCTAGGCTGTTTAAGGTAGAACTAATAGCAGCTTCTAGTCCGGTTGCTGTTTTATCCCCACGACTCAATGCTGGTCTTGCTTCAGCACCTAAAGTAACTTCAGCAATTAGGTCTTTGAAATCACCTTTGACGACAAATAAATTAAATCCAGATGAAGTTTTTTCTAGGTCATAAACATCACCAATTCCTAATGTAATTTGCTCACCAAAGGAAAAGTCTGTAATCAGAGCATAATCTTCTTTACCTTTTTGTTTATAAAAGGAACCAGATTTATCTCCCAAGATAAACGTGTCTACCCCTGCTCCACCTGTTAATTTATCTATTTCTGGACCTGGGTAAGGTGCATTTTCGCTACCTTGTAAAACGTCATTACCATTATCACCGTATAGTTCGTCACTGCCTATACCACCAAACAACTTATCATTTCCATCTCCACCTTTGATGATGTCATTGCCTAAATTCCCAGACAAGGTGTCATTACCGCCTAACCCGTCAATATTATCATTACCCCCATTGCCGTTAATAATATTAGCGGCATTGCTACCAATAATCTTGTCTGCATTGCTTGTCCCTTCAACATTGACGAAGTTTTTCACAGTCAAGCTGAAGTCACCACCCCCAGGAATATTTTTAGCTGTAGCAATATGTTTCTCCAAGTTCACATCTAAAAATGCTTCCGGAGAATTTTGGGAAGCATCAACAGTGTTTTGTTGACCTGGGGCACCAATAATCACTTGAATATTGGCAAGTTGACCTCCATTGGAACCACCATTATTCACAAAGCCTCTAGGAAATACGGTGATAGCTCTTCTCAAATTGCTGTAGTCTATTGTATTTTTTCCAGTTCCACCATCAACTAAATCATTGCCTGTGGTGCCATATATGTAATCATCTCCCCCCAAAGCTCTGATTTCGTCATTTCCTGGTGTTCCAAAAATAATATCTGGGTTCTCAGTACCTATGATTAAGTTTCGAGGTGCTATTTTACTAAAGCCAACTCTGGCTGTCTCATCACCAGAAACAACAACACCTATCTGTGGTTGAATTGCAGCGTTTTGGGTATCAGTCATAAATTTTCCTCGCTCGCTATTTTTGCTAAATGTTTTTTAAGCACCTTTGAAAATACCTTTAGTTTCTCCAGAGCCTATTGTGAAAGTACTATCTTCCAGCTTACCGAAAGTTTCGACAACACTAGCTTCCCGACTAGATGCAGGGGTTTTACGGTTTAATGCAGGTTGTGCTTCAGCACCCAAGGTGACTTCAGCAATTAAGTCTTTTAAATCACCTTTGACTACAAATAGATTAAATCCAGATGAAGTTTTTTCCAGGTCATAAACATCACCAATTCCTAAGGTAATTTGCTCCCCAAAGGAAAAGTCTGTAATCAGAGCATAATCTTCTTTACCTTTTTGTTTATAAAAGGAACCAGATTTATCTCCCAAAATAAATCTGTCTACACCCGTTCCACCTGTGAGTTTATCTATCTCGGAACCTGGGTAAGGAGCATTAACACTACCTTGGAGAACGTCATTACCATCGCCACCGTATAAAGTATCACTTCCTAAACCGCCAGATAAGGTATCATTACCACCTAGTCCGTCAATCTCATCGTTACCACCATTTCCGTCGATAATATTATCGGCATTGCTACCAATAATTTTATCCCCGTTTTGTGTGCCTTTAACATTGACGAAATTTTTGACAGTAAAGCTTTGAGTTCCAATACCAGGAACTTTATTGACAAGCAAAGTCTGTTTCTCCAAGTTGACATCTAAATAGACATCACCAAAAGCTTGTGAAGCATCGATAGTATTCTGTTGACCGGGAGCACCAATAATGATTTCAAAGTTGGCAATTTGACCTCCACTGGAACCACCATTTCCCACCAGTCCCAAGGGAAATAGTGTAATTGCTCTTCTGACGTTGCTGTAGTCTATAGTATCTGTTCCTTTACCACCATCAACAAAATCAAAGCCTGTGGTGCCATAAACATAATCGTCCCCACCTAATGCTCTAATCCTGTCACTTCCAGGAGTGCCAAAAATAATATCTGGACCTTCTGTACCTGTGATGATATTTGGTTTTATAGGCCTAAATCTGGCTGCAGTGGTCTCATCACCAGAAATGACAATACTTGCATCGGACTGAATCGCGGTATCCTGAACTTCAACCATGAACTTACCTCACTACCTGTAGTTGATTGTTTTCATTGACGATAATATTTCAGCGGTCATATTTTTTTAATCGCCATAGATATAAATATGGGTTATTTCTGTATTATTCTTCCAATAAAAGTTTAATTATTAATATTTTTTTACAGAAACATTTTTTGGGATTTTTAAGTCACAATAGACACACAAACTAGTCAAATTAGAAATAGCAATAATTGGTAATTTCTTTTCCTAATTTGGAAAAGATTCGTGATAGTTAGCACAATAATCAATTATTTATCATTTAATCTATATATGTCTATTAATTCATGTCGTTTCTAAGAAGGCGTTTATAAAGAGAATATTAAGCATATGTCATAAGGCAGCCAGCTAGCCAGCCAGTGACTAAAGTCACTGTCTAAAAGCTAAAGTCCTCTAAAAGAGGACTAAGTAATACATCAAAAACAAATATTTTACAAAATTTAAGAAACTACCAAAAATCTGATTTCTTATTAGTCCTCTAAAGAGGACTTCAGCTTTTAGACAGTGACTTTAGTCACTGGATTGTGAATTGTGGTACAGATGTTATTTAATATTTTATTTATAAACACCTTTTAACACATGATTTAAGATTGTTACAGTGCAAATAAATACTCAAACTTGTAGAGACTATGAATAAATTTACGTTCTCTACAAGTGTGTATCTAAGTTAACTATTTTGCACCAACGAAAATACCGTTACTTTCTCCAGAAGCTATTTTGAAATTACCTTCCAATAAGGTATTGAAGCTGGTAATAAAATTAGCCGCTTCTGAACCTGCTGCAACTCTGGAAGTGCGAATCAAGTCAATATTTACACCCAAGTTAACTTGAGCAATGAGGTCTTTGAGGTCTCCGTTGACCACAAATAGGTTAAATCCATTTTTAGTTTGGTCTATGTCGTAGGTATCACCAATTCCTAGTTGGATTTGCTCACCAAAGGAAAAATCTGTGATAAGAGCATAGTCTAGGTTACCTTTTTGTTTGTAAAAAGAACCAGATTTATCCCCCAAAATAAACTTGTCTTTCCCTTCTCCACCTGTGAGTTTATCTATTTCGGCTCCTGGGTAGGGTACTTTTTGGCTACCTTGTAAGGTGTCATTACCATTACCACCATATAGATTATCGCGGCCTAAACCACCAAACAATTTATCATCACCATCTCCACCGTCTAGATTATCATTGTCTAGACCACCATATAGAGTGTCGTTTCCGAAATTACCAAACAAGCTATCATTACCTTTTCCACCATAAACCAAATCATTCCCGGCTTTAGCATATACGTAATCATCTCCTCCTAATGCAAAAATTATGTCGTTTCTAGCTGTGCCATCAATAACATCTGGATTGTTTGTACCTATTATGAAATTAGATGTTGGGAATATGGGCTTAAAAGATGTTATGGCTTTCTCTTCACCAGAATTTGCAACACTGTCAATTGAATTTGAAATCGTCTCTAAGTCTTTATCTGTTTCTTCACCAGAAATGACAACACTTATCTCTGATTTAATTGTGACATTGTTGGTATCATCCATAAATTTTACCCTTGTCTTATTTTTGTTGTTTCTATTGATGATAATATTCATTACCATCCAGATATACATATAAAACATGACGGCATCATAGTTCCAAAAAATATTGAAATTATTCATAATTTTTTACAGTAACCTTTTTTGATAAATTGTAGTCACAATAAATACATGCTTAGGCGTAATATTTGACATCCAAATATTTGTAGAGACGTTACATATAATGTCTCCTGTTACCCAAACTCAAATGATGCATTATTACCGCTAGCACCATTAGCACAAACAGACTCACCCCAAGCATTACTATCCCAAGTTGCTCAAAGTGTTGCTAGAATTTCAGATAAGGAAACTAGGCAGAATATAGCAGGACATACGGAAATCTTAGCAGGTTTACGATTTGAGAAAAGTTTAATTCGTCAGTTATTAAGGGAGGATATTATGCAAGAGTCAGTAATTTATCAAGATATATTGCAAAAAGGAAAGCAAGAGGGCAAGCAAGAGGAAGCGCTTGGATTATGTTTATCTTTACTTGATGAACGCTTCGGTAAACTTGATTCATCAATTATTGCACGAGTCCAAGTTTTAAATAAAGAACAACTAGAAGCATTATGCAGAGCGCTTTTAAGAATATCATTAATAACTGACTTAGAAGTGTGGTTAGACCAGCAAAAAATTAGCGCAGAGGATTGACGTATCCAGTTAAACTCTTTTAACTATTCCCACTAAGGTAGTGACTAATGATTCAAAATCATTAGGTAGCGAGTAAATATTGATATCCTCAGTATATTAAATATAGTGGAGACTAAACAGGTTTAATCTCCACTTGTATCTATTCTTCCTCTGATTTTTCTTTATCTTTCTTCATCCGTCCAGCTTTTTTTGCTGCATCGTTAAGAAGAAACTCGATTTGGGCATTAACACTTCTAAGCTCATCCGCAGACCATTTTTCCAGTATGTCGTAAAGCTTTGTATCTAAACGCAATAAAAATCGCTTTTTCTGGCTCATGTCATACTTAAAAATATCTAGTTGTAAAGTGTGCCAGTATTGATTACGGGTTGAGCTGTTTGCTCTGAAGTCAATACAACCAACAAATTATTAATCATAGCGGCTTTGCGCTCATCATCCAAATCCATCGCTTGTTCTTGACTGATACGGTTGAGAGCTTCATTTACCATCCCCACAGCACCTTCAACGATTTGCTTTCTTGCGTCGATTAATGCTTTTGCTTGCTGTCGTCGCAACATCATCTGGGCAATTTCCGGTGCATAAGCTAAGTGGGAAAGTCGCGCTTCTATTACTTCCACCCCAGTAACTTGCAAACGTGCTTGTAATTCCCGTTGCAGTGCCTGGGCAATTTCATCGGGAATACCACGTAATGATGGGGTTTCCGCGTCGTTGGGGGTGTCGTAGGGATAGCGAATCGCTAGAGCACGTATTGCTGTTTCACTCTGAATGGCAACAAATTCCTGATAGTCATCGACTGCAAACCTCGATTTCGCGGAGTCTACCACCTGCCAAACTACCACAGCAGCGATTTCGATAGGACTCCCTTCCGCATCATTAACTTTAATCATTTTACTATTAAAGTTGCGAACCCGCAGTGAAACCTGTCGCTTGCTAACAAAGGGGTTTGTCCACCAAAAACCAGACTCCCGCACCGTACCCACATATTTACCAAATAAAACAAGCACAACAGCTTGATTTGGTTCGACACTAAAAAAACCTGACAATGATGGAATTACAACAACAATTAATGTTCCCACTAACCATGCAAGTGCTTCTGCTGCTGTATCTCCACCAATAAAATCTGCAATTTTTAAACCCCTAGCAAGCAAAGCCTGAAAGCTATGTACCTTATCCCAAATATACCAGCCTCCGACAAGTGTAATCACTGCTACGACGGCTAGCATGACGAAGCCATTGATTTTAAACGCAGGAAATTCCTTTATTTTCTGTTCCATAGTATTTACGATACTCTTTAATATTACAATGATATCACTATAGTATCAACAAAGCTAAAAGAGCTATGAGTACAAATGCTTATCAAGCTAGTTAGGAGTAATAAAAATAACTTAAAAAGTCATTTATCTTGGTTACTATTGAATTTTGTTGAATTTTTAGCTGATAAAACCTATTCACACTCGATAATCAGAGCATGTTAGGTGTGAAAAATGATTCCAGAATTTGGTGAAAACGGTAATTTACCACCAGGTGTACATTTGGTAGAATGGGAGGAGTTTGAAGAACGATTCAATTACAATCCTACTAGGCAGCGTTTGATAAACGGTTTAGAACTAGCAATGACACATTTATTAGCAGCAGGTTGCCGTAAAATCTACGTAAACGGCAGTTTTATCAGTAGCAAACCAAGACCGGGAGATTTCGATGCATGTTGGGAAGAGAATGGAGTTGACATCAATGAGTTGAATTTACTCGCTCCGACTTTATATAACTTTACGTTACGACGTGCCGAACAGAAAATTAAATACAAAGGTGAAATTTTTCCAGCCAATTACCCAGCAAATGAGTCTGCTACTCCATATGTAGATTTTTTTCAATTTGATACAAGAACAAATATCCGTAAAGGCATCATAGCTATAGATTTAACAAGGTGGACAACAGGATGATAAAGAGCGAGCAGCAATATCATATTACTAAAGAGTGGTTACAAAAGTTTGAGCAGTCCGTAGCTGGAATTGATAATGATGAAAGTTTAAAAGGGGACTTGCTACGATGGCAGTTATATAAAGATGCATATCAAAGTCAAGTTGACAAGTTTAAGGAAGAAATTAGCGAATATGAAAGACTAACTAATTGTAGTAGAAATCAACCTATTAAAATACAAGTTGAAAACTTCAATAAATTGCCAGATGTATTAATCAAAGCTCGCATAGCAGCAAAAATAAGCCAGAAAGAACTGGCTGATATCTTAGGCATTGAAGAACAACGGATTCAAGAGTGCGAAGAAACAGATTATCAGTGCGCTAGCTTTTTAGAAATCCTCGATGTTAGTGAAGCATTGGGTATAGAATTTAAAAATGCATCTGTACAAATTGATTTTGATGAAATAGAAGAATTTAAAAAAGTCGCTGCTAAATGGCAAAAGCGACAAGAAAATAAAAATTTAAAAAATCAACCTGCATCGAATGAAATTAATCTTGAAAACGCTTGTGAGTAAAATTAAATGTTGCTAGTTAATCGTACTCATATTTTGTACCCAGCGGCTAAAGTTAAATCAACAAAGATGAGTTTTCCTTGTATGATTTTGAGGTTTAATAGCTGGGTATTTTAAAATTATCTGTTATTTCCATAATTTTCTCTGCCAAATTTAATAAACGCATATCATGCCATCGTCGTCCCACTAGTTGCAGTCCGATGGGTAATCCTTGTTTTGTTTGTCCCACAGGTAGCACTACTACAGGATTACCAGTTAAAGTAAACAAGCCCGTAAACATAACACAAGCATCCAGATAAGGAACTTTTTGTCCTTTAATTTCAAATGCTCGACCAACTGGTTGATGAGAAAAAGCAGCCATTGCGGTAGTCGGAACTAACCAAGCGTCCCATTGTTCGAGGAAGTTTTCTACTTGCGAAGTAAAATAATCTCGTTTTGCCATCACAGCAGCATATTGTTTAAGATTCATTCGCGTACCCCGTAGCGCACCTCTAACAACAGACGCACCAGAAAAAAGCTTTCGCAAATCATTTTTTAATGTTGGAAGTTTAGGAATTGGTCGATTACTTAGCCAAGCTCCCGTTAGTTCTCCATAAGTTTCAACCGCAGCCACATAATCAAAATTCAAAGGGCTTGCTTCTTCAACCTTACAACCATTACTTTCTAACAAAGATACTAAATTTTCTAAAGTAGCGCGGGTTTCAAGAGTAACAGGAATCCCGAAATCGTCCGTCCAAGCGATGCGATAATCCTTCAACGGACGCTCATCCAAAGGTTCGGAAATCGCGGGTGGAACTTGCCAAAACTTACCATCAGCACCCTCAACAATTCCCAGCCACAATTTTAAATCTTCCACAGAGCGCGTCATGACTCCTGGTGCGTACATATATTGAAGCCCTTTATCACCTTCCAAAGGAGCCAGCCATCCACCAGCCATTGAAATTCGTTGCTCTGTTGGTTTAATACCAAACACACCGCAAAAATGTGCAGGAATACGACCAGAACCACCCAAACCGCTGCATATATCCAACGGTGAAAACCCTGCTGCGACAGATGCGGCACTTCCACCACTACTACCACCGACAGTATATTCTAAATTCCAGGGGTTATTGGTGCATCCAAAATCTGAGTTGGTTTGTGCATCGGAAGCAAATATGGCAAGATTCGTCTTACCAATGAGGATACCTCCTGCATTTTTTATCCGAGCAATTACGGTAGCGTCTTCTTTAGGAATATAATTTGAAAAATCTTTATAGCCGCAAGTAGTTCTGATTCCAGCAGTTTCATAGCAATCTTTGACAGTAAAAGGGACACCATGTAATAGCCCCCATATTTCTCCTTTTGCCAAAGCCTCATCAGCTAATAAAGCTTGTTGTCTTGCTCCTTCTTCATCTAAAGTAATAAAAGCATTGATTTTTGGGTTATGTTTGGCGATATGCTGCAAATGAGCTTCTAGAACTTCGGTAGCAGAAAATTCACGCTTTTGAATAGCTTTAGCTAACTGATGTGCAGGTAAGAAAACTAAGTCACTCATGGGTCATTCGTGATGTCACAGATGTTCCATCAGTTTAGTTACAGTATTATAAATCTGTCTCGCCGATTCTTCCTAAAAGTATCGCTTTCTTCCGAAAACTTTATAGTCCGTTTCTATATATTTTTGGTGTAGTTGTAGTGTACTTGCGAAACACCTTTGCAAAATGACTTGGACTAACAAAACCAACCTGCTGACTTACTTCTAGAATAGTTAATTCCTTACATCTTAATAACTGCTTTGCTTTCTCAATCCGACATTTGGTAACATATTGATGTGGTGCAAGCCCAGTCGATTGCTTAAACAAAGTAGCAAAATAATGAGGACTTATCTGGATTACAGCAGCAAGTTCCGCTAAAGTTAAGTTTTGGTCTAGACACTCATTAATATGGGTAATAACTTCTCGAAGCTTGTATTTAGGTAGTCCGTCTGTAAATTCTTTGATTGCTTGTGGTTGCGCTGAATATCTCTTAATTAAGTGTACAGCAAGCGCAGTTGCCATCGACTCTGCGTAAATACAACTATCAACACCTGTTGTTTCTAACTCCTTTTTTAGTTCTAACCCAATCTGATAAATTAATGGGTCAAACCCAAAAATCTGTGGAAGTATTTCCAATCGGTCGATATCAATAGACTCATAAGCCGTAAAAGCCATTTTACTCGGTTCAACAGCAAGCAAAATAAATTCAGCATTGCCGTAAGCTTGAGTTTTTATCTCATAATTTGCAGGAATAATACCAATATTACCAGGGACAAAATCTTTGTATATTCGTCCGTTAACTCCAAATTCTTTAGCCTTGTATCCCAGCCCAATTGTAATAGTATTGTGAGGGAAGCTATAATCGGGAGTATCATGTGCTGGTTGACGATGGTACTCAAGGTGAACACCCTGCCAACCGACTGTATGGCTCGACAGAACTGGGGCACAAGGAAGAATCTGCTTAATTGCGTCAGATTTTTGGAAGTCTATGCTAAAGGTTTTTTTGTTTTGCATTTATAGTAGTAGTGATAAATGTATTAATTTATAATGTAATTTACTTATCTAGCATAACAATAATGTAGAGACAGAATTAATTCTGTCTCTAGAAAGTTTAGGTGTAACGCGAACAAAATTGTTTAAATTATGGACTAGCTAGAAGCCGACCACACAAAACTAATGGAATATTGGAAAGATTGAAATCTAGCTAAGCAACAAGATTGCTCTTCCGTCCGCTTCATCAATTTATTAGTTCGCTACAAAAATAACCGCACTTCAAAACAATCCTTTCTTCTTCAATTTTGCTAAAGCATTTTCAGCAGCATGTTTTTCGGCATCTTTTTTACTACGACCTGTTCCCTCACCATAGGCTTTACCACCAACATAAACCTTGGAAATAAATTCTGGAGCGTGGTCTGTCCCACCCCTTTTGTCCGTAACATACTTCGGGGGAGTTATTGCACCATTTGCCTGTACAATTTCCTGAAGCCTATTTTTGGAGTCTACATTCGAGCGAACAACAGCAATTCCTTGAGGCACAGAGTCAAATAATTGCTCTATTAAGGGACGAACTGCTTCAATATTTCGATTATTGTCTAAATAGTAAGCCCCAATAACTGCTTCAAAAGTGCTGCTAAGAAGGTTTGGATTTTGGTAACCACCATCACGAATCGCACCTTGTCCCAAGCGCATTCTGAAATCTAACCCAACCTCAGTTGCAAATTTAGCAAGCTGTTTTTCATCTACAAGCGCTGACCGTCGTCTTGTCATTTCATCCTCTCCCATTTCGGGATGATGTTGATAGAGATACTCACCACTCACAAATGTAAGAATTGCGTCACCAAGAAACTCTAACCGCTCATTATCTCTGCTTTCTCCAGTATTTTCATTAACGTAAGAGCGGTAAAATATTAAGGCACCATGTATACCACAAGCCACAAGCCAGTGACTGAAGTCACTGTCTAAAAGCTAAAGTCCTCTAAAGAGGACTAATAAGAAATAAGATTTTTGGAAATATTTTAAATTTTGTAAAATATTTGTTTTTGATGCATTATTCAGTCCTCTTTTAGAGGACTTCAGCTTTTAGACAGTGACTTTAGTCACTGGCTTGTGTTGTGCATGGCGCTTAATATTTGATTTATAAACACCCTGCTAACCGATTGCATGGCTCGATAGAATTGGCGCACAAGGAAGAATTTGCTTAATCGCATCAGATTTTTGGAAATCTATGCTAAAGGTTTTTTTGTCTTGCATTTTTAAGAAGTTATGGTAATAAATTTCGGAGCCATAACCATACTTGATTTTTTATTTTTACTGGCTCTGGATTAGATGCCTGAGTATAGGGTTCTGTTTGCGGAGTATTGTTTTTTGCAAGTACACCAATAGTCAACTCTCCATCTGTATAATATCGGTCACCTCCTCCATTACTACCTTGCCAGGTAATTCCCACACCCGTCACCTGATAGAGACTGACAATTTGATTTACTTGAGCAATACTTTTAATCAGATTATCTCTTTCCTCATCAATGTTCGCATCAATATGATGAGTAATTTGCCCCGTACGATGGCTAAGTTCCACACTCTTGTCAAATGTACTAGAGCCTAGCCACAAAGGTCTACTGTCGTTACTCAAATCATTCGATTGCCATAAACGAACGTGGTGTCGCTGTGTAGCACTGTTTCCCACAGGTAATTCAAATGCTAAATCCTGTTTTCGCCCCCACAGGTATAAATTACTGACAGGTGCTTTTGGGTAAGGATGCTTGAGAAGAACACTTCTAGCAATTCCAACACTTGAGCGTAAAGTTATTGGGTCTGACGGATACCAACCAGCCGTCAGTAAAGCCTGTACTACTTCATCTCGTGTACCAACGAATCCAACATTAACCGGGTCTCCGGGAATACCTTCGGCTGTTTGGGTAATTTTTGGAGAATGTTCCATTTTCGGGTTATGCTCGTAATGACGCCACAAAGCTGGCAAAACGACATAAGCTAATAATCCATAAGTAGCGACCGAAGCAAGCAGTCCGCCAAACGTATATTTGAGCAAATTTTGGCGGTTTTGGGGTTTGTTGGTTGCAAAATAAGAAGTTTTTTGCATTTTAACTAAAGGTTTGATAAAGGGTAAAAACCTTCGCAGTTAACTATTTTACTAACTAACTAACTAACTTAATACCGCTCGTGGCGATTGCAAAGGAAATGCACGACAACTTAACATTCGTTACGGAAGTAAAAAATTTCTTAATTGCTTGCCAACACTTTCGGGTGCGAAATATTCTTCCACACGACACCGTGCGCGTTTACCTAATTCCGAAGCCCAGGTTGGATTGTCTAAAACAGTACAAATTGCTTCTGCCAATGCATCTGCATTTTCTCTGGGGACAATAATTCCCCCTGAGAGTTCACCACCTTCGAGAATATCTGGTATCCCAGGAGCATCACTAGCCACAACAGGCAAACCACAAGACATTGCTTCAATAGGTGCAATAGGAAAGCCTTCTTGCCGAGATGCGAGGGTGTAAACGTCGGCAGCACAAAGATAACGCAATAATAAACTGCGTTCGTTAACAAATTCATCGTGCCACATAATGCCGCGTAATTTCATCTGAGCAATTCTAGCACGAAGCTTTTCTGAATCGGAACCAGTTCCCACAAGCAATAAACGTAAATCATAGTCGCGGTTTAGATTACAAATCTGTTGCCAAGCTTTCAATAGAATATCCAATCCTTTACGATGGAATTCTATTCTTCCGTGGCAAACTACGACCTTTGCATCCAGTGGGATTTCTAGAGAATTACGCGCTTCTTTACGGTTAATGGCACACCATGAGTTAGTGTCCATTGGGTCAAAAATGCGGGCTATTTTTTCTGAACTTAATTTGTAGCGTTTTTGTACACGTTCGATTTCAGATTGCGTCGAGATAATTACACCCGCACATTGTTTGAAAGCTAATTGTCTGATGGGATACTCTAACATACTTTGGGTTTCATTACCCCCTTGGAATGTAGCAAATACAGGCAATCCAATAAATTTCCCTAACAGTGTGCAAGAGTCAAACCTCGCATATTCGTACTCTTGGCATAAAATAGCACTGCAACCTTCACGCCTTATTTCCTGGGCAAGTAACTTTAATGGTGTAGATAAATAGCTTCCAAAACTTTTGGCTACGTCTTTAACCTTTGTTAATAAATAATTACGTGCATTATTTTTATATTGTATATCAGTAAAGGATTCTCCATCATTTCCACCGTAAAGTTTGAGTGCTAGATTTCGTATTTCTCTGTAGACAAGATAAGTTCGCGAAGGTGGTAAGACGCAAATTTTTGTCCCGCTAGGAATATGAATGAATCTTGATGATTCGGTAACACGAGCGGAAATGCAAAATAATACGGTTTTGACACCAGCAAGCTTAAGAGCATTGATATAACCAAACATCCAACTCCCAATAAATTGCTGGCAATAAGTTTCAAAAGAGATATTGATACTGTCCAAAAAATCATCTATCAAATCATAACAGTGTAGTAAAGCTATTGTTGATTCTGCTTCTATTGGATTTGCTGCTAACTCTAGATTGTTTAATTCACAAAGTTCGGTGCTTTTATCATCAAGCATCATTTAGTTTGGTAAAAGAATAATGGCAATAAGAAGACCTTAAGCATAAACGAGAGATTTTCCCGCAAGGTAGATGCAAAAATGCAAAATATATTTAAACTTAAAGAGGCTACTATTAAAGCTAGCATAAAACCAGCACTAACCTGTAATAATGCTTAAATAAATGTATTATTAGTGACAGTAAAATAAAAAGATAAACGCGACAACCGTACTTTTATAAAATAAACTTATTCTATGTATTACCTGCTACATAGGTGATTCTTTACCAGACCATAGGAAAATTAGAATCAATTTTAAGCTCGTTTAAACTTGCCAACGGTAAGTATTCGCTAACATAATGTAATTAAGAACTGTAAAGTAACCTGTGGTGTTATTCCCTATGCAGCCTTCCAAATCTAAACCAGCAGTAGCCATTTTGAAATCAGAGTGGGATGGAATCGCGGTTGAGTACGGTTGTTTGGAGGATGTGGGTGAATTTGATTTTATTATGCCCAAAAATGCTTTGAGTGTGGCGTTTGCACCTCATAACCGAGTTACTTGGTCGGTGGATGGTGGAATACGACAGACTTCAAACTTAGCTGCTGGGAGTGTGTTTTTGTATGCCGAGCGTGAGTTTACTTGGCATCAACGGGAACAAGCGAGTGAGTATGTTAACCTGACGCTAGAGCCGCAATTACTGGAACGGTTAGCCAATGAAAGCGGATTATCAACAGCCAAATTTGACCATCGTGTCATGTTTGTTGACCCAACTATTTTGCACGTAGCCCAGTTGTTAAAAGGAGAAGTAATTAACAGCGGTTTGGCTGGGAATTTATATGTCGAGTCGCTGCGAAATCTCTTGGCTGTGCATTTGTTGCGAAATTACACTGAGACATCAGCCACGGGAACATCAACGAAAACAACACAATCTCAAAGTGTTATCGGAGCCTTAAAACTCAAGCAAATCCAGGATTACATCGAAGAAAACTTAACAGAAGAATTGGCAATTTCAGACCTAGCAGCATTGATTCCCATGAGCCAGTTTCATTTTGCTCGTGCTTTCAAAGCCGCAGTGGGTGAATCTCCACATCGCTACGTTACCCAAAGACGGATGGAACGGGCTAAGATTTTGTTGTCAGTAACCCAGCTTTCCGTAGCGGAAATTTCTTATCGGGTAGGCTTTTCTAACCAGAGCCATTTTACCGCACAGTTTCGTAAAGCAACGGGAGCGACACCAAAACAGTATCGAGAAAGCACGTAGCAAGGTTACATATAACGCCACCACAAGTACACAAGACAATTGACCGACCCAGCAATCTTGCACTTTACAAACTTGTTAAAAATAGAATTAAAAAAAGGTAAATTATCTGGTAAACAATATGTAGAATCACTTGCAAATGTTTTAGTAATTCATGTAGTACGCTGCTGTTCTTAGATAGCTACCCTATACACATAACTAAAAAAATAGTGCAATGACAGATAATTTAACAAAGCACAGAATTGACATAAGTAACTGCTAATGGAGTAATTGCCTGTACAACTTCCTCAATCACTGCCTTCTCTTGCTGACTCCAAACTCTAGGTTGACCAAAAACACAGGGTTGCAAAACACCTCGAAGCTGACCATCTTGACATAAATGAGCATGAATCAAAGCACGATGTCCAAAATTTTCTTGCTCAAACTGCCGATTTAATACTTTAGGGTCAGCAGTTTCTACATCTTCAATAAAAATAGATGGTTCAGTACGCAATGCAGCAGCGAACATAGGGTCTTCATCTTCTAAAGACGAAGGTTCAGACTTCCAACTTTCGTCATAAACAACAGGTATATCAGAAGTACGAACCCAGTAAAAAGGTACTCGACCTAAGCGGGTTTCTGGGTCGCGTAAATACAGAAAGCATCTGTCGCACTTTAAAAACTCGCCTAACGCAGGTAATAATTTAGAGAATATCACATCAGCTTCTTGATGCGATGTCAGAATAGAATTAATTTCAGGATAAATATTTTGGTAATTCATATAATCACTAATTACTTATAACTTTTTCGTTTTTCAACCCGTTTTAACGGGTTTCAGCTTTAAGCCAGAAATTTATTTCTAGGCTGTTTCTAGGCTGTTTCTAGGATATCTCTTAGATATTCTTTGGAATTAATTATTTATTCTTTAGCTATAGTTCCAACTAATGCAAAAACAAACATCTATCTTAAGAAATAGCAAAATTTATAAATATATTATCTTTTACTAATTAATTTATACTATAAGATACATATAAAAATCATACTTATGATTAATAAAAGCCTAACTATAGAAAGATGATTTTTCAAAATACAATAAATATTTAATTTTTTTTAAACATCCCTTTGCAAAGAATAAATCAAAGGATATAACATACAATAGTTAATAGTTGATTTGCCTCTCAAATACGCTTATGTCCGAAGGAATGGTGTTTCAGCTAGCTGATGGCAGTGTAGAAATGTGTAACGCGAACGCCAAAAGTATTTTGGGGCTTTCGATTGAGCAGATACAGGGATGGGCTTCCACTGATAGTATCTGGCAAACTATTCATGAAGATGGTTCACCCTTTCCCGGAGAAACTCATCCGGCAATTATTTCTTTGGGAACAGGTAAACCATGTTTAAACGTGGTCATGGGTCTGTACAAACCTAATGGAGAGTTAACTTGGATTTCGATTAACTCACAGCCCATATTTCGCAATGGCGAATCTACCCCCTACGCAGTTCTATCATCGTTTACTGATATTACTGAGCAAGAAAAAGGGCAAAATAAATACTACTTGGGAACAAAAGATAATCAATTAAACCAAGTAGCAGAAAATAAAAATATTGAGTTTAAGATAAATTTTTGGGGAGAAACACGAGATATACTAGTAGCCTTACAAGAAAGTGAAGAGCGACTAAATGCGATTATTAATAATTCATCAGCAGTAATTTACGTCAAAGATATCCAAGGACGGTATTTTTTGGTCAATCGTCAGTTTGAATTACTGTTCTACATAACCAACAAAGAAGTTCAAGGTAAAACTGTTTGGGATATTTTCCCTCAAGAAGTAGCAAAAGCAGTAAGAGCAAACGACGAGCAGGTGCTAGAAAGTGGAACTCTCCTGCAATTTGAGGAGACAGTTTTTATTAATGGTGAAATGCGTACTTATATCGCAGACAAATTTCTTTTATATAATGCAAATGGACTACCTTACGCTATCTGTGGTATTTCTACTGATATTACAGAGCGTAAACGTTTTGAAAATTCACTGCGTCGTAGCGAAAGGCTCTACCGCACTATTGTTGACAATTTGCCCAATGGGTCTGCCATGTTATTTGACCGGGAACTCCGTTATCTAGTGGCTGGAGGTTTAGGGTTAGATGCAGTTGGTATGACTAAAGAGGACTTTGAAGGCAAAACTATTTGGCAGGTTTTACCAGAAGAGACTTGTGCAGTTATTGAACCACTGTACCGACAAGCACTAGCTGGGGAAGCAAGCGTCACAGAAATTCTTTTTGCTGAACGTTTATACGTGACTCATCTCCTCCCAGTGCGAGATGAACAACAAAACGTCATCGCTGGATTTTCAATAACACAAGATATTACCGAGAGTAAACAAGCAGAAGTCGCTTTAAAACAAAGCGATTTAGACTTCCGGACTTTAGCGGACACCATGCCACAAATGTTTTGGACTGCTCAACCGAATGGTTGGCTGGATTATTACAACCAACGTTGGTACGAATATACGGGTATGACTTGGGAGCAAACTCAAGGTTGGGGTTGGAAACCCATACTACACCCAGATGACCTACAAAGATGTTTGGATGTTTGGAATGAGTCAATTTCTACAGGAAAACCATACCAAATCGAGTATCGCTTCCTGCGAGCTAGTGACAGACAATATCGTTGGCATCTTGGTCGTGCTTTCCCCTTACGCAATGAAAAGGGAGAAATTGTTAAATGGTTTGGTTCCAATACGGATATAGATGATAAAAAACGTACAGAAGAAAATCTGAGAAATGCTCTAAAACAAGCACAAGCAGCTCGCGAAGAAGCAGAGAGAGCAAACCGCATAAAAGATGAATTTCTCGCTGTTCTTTCTCATGAACTTCGTACCCCACTTAATCCAATTTTAGGTTGGGCTAAACTACTTAAAGATGGAAGGTTAAACGCAAAAAAAGCGGCTGAAGCACTGAATATAATTGAGCGTAATGCTAAGTTACAAGTTGAATTAATTGAAGACTTGTTAGATGTTTCACGCATTCTCAGGGGTAAACTTGTTCTAAATATTTCTACGATTGAAATAGAATCAATTGTTACACAAGCCTTAGATACAATACGTTTAGCCGCAGAAACCAGAGCAATTAAAATTCAAACTATCTTTGAAGCTGATGTCGGACAAGTAACAGGAGACCCAGCACGCTTACAACAAATTGTCTGGAATCTTTTGTCTAATGCTGTTAAGTTTACACCTAATGGCGGACGGGTAGAAATAAGTTTAAAGCGTATTGACTCTAACGCTCAAATTAGAGTTAGTGATACGGGTAAAGGAATTAGTTCCAAATTTTTACCGAGTATATTTGATTATTTTTCTCAAGAAGATGGCACAATCACAAGACAATTTGGGGGATTAGGATTAGGGTTACCTATTGTCCGTAATTTAGTAGAATTGCACGGTGGTACTATCGAAGTTAATAGCCCAGGTGTAGGAAAGGGAGCCACTTTTACCGTCATGTTGCCGCTAGCTATTAATAATACAAAAACTATGGGGGATAATCAACAAGAAGATGCATCTTTAGACTTAAGCGGTATAAGGATTTTAGTTGTAGATGATGACCCTGATTCGCGAGAATTTATTAGTTTTGCGCTGGAAATGTATGGAGCAGAAGTTACCACCGCATCATCAGTATCGGAAGCACTGCAAACCCTTGGGGAATTAAAGCCAGATGTTTTGGTAAGTGATATTGGAATGCCTCAGATGGATGGCTACGAGTTTTTGCGGCAAATTAGAAAATGGACAGCTGAACAAGGAGGATTAATTCCCGCAATAGCCCTCACAGCTTATGCTGGAGAATTTGACCAACGACAGGCTGTTGCGGCTGGTTTCCAAATGCACATATCAAAACCTGTAGAACCGGATGCTTTAGCTGCAGCTATTATGAAGCTGAAAATATCTTAGCAATATTCTGTAGAGACGTGGAGACGTTACATGTAAAGTCTCTACGCTATGACCATAAAAAATATAAAGCTTAATTCGTACCAAAAGCCAGCGATTAAAATCGCTGTCTAAAAGCTAAAGTCCTCTAAAAGAGGACTAATAATAGGGTTTTTAGAGCTTAATCATTATTTTATAAACATCCTCTAACAGTCAGGAAATTAACCAGTAATATCATGTCCGGTAGTACGACTATAATTAAATATTCTTAAATTCTTTGCGTCTTGGCGTCTTTGCGTGAGTTTTATTATGGGTATGTAAGCGGACATGATATAATGCAAAACTTATTTTCTTATGCATTGTCAAAAGTCCACCAGAGTTGGTGGAGATGGTGAGGGAAGATATAGCACAAATGAGCCAAAATTACAAACTGTAAAATAGTCGTATTTACCATGAATAACATTATCGATTTATCCTTTCCCGTAATTGGAACCGAGTTATGGGCCGACCACAATCATCGTCTCTGTGCAGCTATTTGTACGAAACTTCCAAAGTTACACGACCTAAATCGGCTAGCAATTAATACAATCACGGGTATTCCCGATAAACAAGGCAAAATTATTCTGACAAGTCAATCAAGATTGTTGTTAAGACTTCCAGTTGAGGCTATATCTCAAGTCTATCAGTTAGCTGGTGAAACTCTGAATATTGGTGGTTGTGCTATCAAACTAGGTAATCCAGAACTTCAGACTTTAAAACCCGCAGAGTCACTTAAAGCAAGGCTTGTGGTCATCAAAGGATACACCGAACCAGGAGAGTTTCTTGGTGCTGCATATCGACAATTGCAAAAACTAGAAATTAATGCAAATATTGGTATCCCCGCAAACGAAAAGGGAGAACCAAAGCGCTTAACTCTGACAATTAGGAAAAAAATTGGAGATGAGATTAAAGATTATATAATTGTTGGTTTTAGTGTTATTGTTTACGATTTAAGTGCAGATGATTCAATTAAATTACAGATTCATGGTTTAGGTGATAAGCGTCGTCTTGGTTGCGGTATTTTTTATCCTAATGTGGCAGTTTATCGGGGTAGAGGAGAATCTCATACAGAAACTATTGTTAGCTAAAATTCATTCAGAAGACAGTAAAATACTCACCGTTGAGTAACATTTATTTAGCAATTGCTGATAAGAGTTTATATTGTTCAAAAAAAGGTTTTGAGGAATGGAAGAGTTAGAAATTATCTATGAATTAGCGAAGCTACCATCTCCACAACATCGTGCTGGTTTAGCTGGTTTAGTTTTAATGGTGCAATATTTACCCAATGTCCAGCATTTACTTCCTCAACGAGAAGGAGCAATTATTGAACTGCAAAACTACAATGAATTTGGTGTTACGCTACGTCTAAATTTAGAAGGATTGAAAATGCTTTTTGATTTGGCTTACCAAGCTTATGAGGAGGAAAGGTCAACAGAAACAAAAATTAAAAAATATGACCGCGTGGAAGAAGTAGAGGTCTTAGATAAAAAAGATAAAAGTAAAAGCACTTACGGTTTTGATGAGTCTGGCAATTTTGGAGATTTAAAACGCTTGGGTAAAGTCGGTACAGATGAATGCGATTTACCTGGTAACGAGTTTTGGGTTGGTGGTGAAATTGTTCGCAATATGGAACCTGAAGAGAAAACCCGACTTGATGATGCTGGTGTTCATCTTTATGCAAACCCCGAACAGCTATTTAATGCTTTAGCAGATGCCTTTTTGCTCAGTGATAAATTGCCCAGTGATAAATAATGAGTGATTCACAAAACACAGAAATTATAGAGCTTTTTTTACACATTAAAGCTCCCTTTGCTTCCTTTCGTCCCTTTCAATCAGGTTCCTACCGTTCTACTACACCTGTACCTTCTCCATCAGCAGTGTACGGTATATTACTCAATATTGCAGGTATCGAACAAAGGACTGAGTTTACAGCACCCATTACTCTGATTCGTGATGATTTACCAGAAATAGAAATTGCGATCGCCCAAATTTACCAAGCAGAATCCAAAACCGAAACAGCAATACTCAGTCAGCAGTTACACCAATACCTGTTGGTGCATCCGGTGCAGAATTAGCCCAAAAAACCTACGGGTCAAAATATTGGATAGCACCAGTACGACGAGAAGTTTTAGTTAACCTAAACATATTGGTAGGTATGAGAGCAGAAAAATGGCTTTATGACCGAATCATCCAAGGTTTAAACGGAGAACTAGACGAACCTCGGTATGGATTACCATTTGCAGGTGATAACAATTTTCTGTTTGATTCAATAGAAATAGTAGAAAATTTGCCAATGGCACGTTGGTATAAACCCCTGCAAAATACAACCCGTCCCGAACGTGGCACTTGCCGGTTAACCCTTTGGATTGACCGTGCTGATAATACTAAAACTCACACTGCAGTATTTGTTGGCAATTTTTACTCAACTCCTCCCAGCGAGGCTTGGATAAAATTACCGTATAGCAATCCAAGTATTTGAAAAACTTACTCAAAGGGAAGCTTAAAAATGCCCCAAACTAAAACCCAACTGACTCTCGAAGAATTTTTTGCCCTTCCAGAAAGCGATATTACCTACGAACTTGTCGATGGCCAAGCTCAACCCAAAATGTCACCCAAACGTTTTCATTCCAGATTAACTCTTGCTCTCAGCTTGCTTCTCACACAATCGGCACAAAATCGTGGTGAGGTAGGTATTGAATGGGCAGTAACCCTAACCCGCAACGGTAAAGACTGGGTTCCTATACCGGATTTGCTTTACATATCCTACTCCCGCCTTCCCGATGATACGATTACAGATGAGGCTTGTCCTGTTCCTCCAGATTTGGTTATCGAAATTATCTCACCTGAACAAACTTTTGCACAAATGACCGAAAAAGCTGCCGATTATCTGACCGCAGGAGTTTTAAGAGTTTGGGTTGTGGATGCAAAAGCAAAAGCCATAACTATTTTTTATCCTGATGCACCACTACAAACCAAAAGAGGTAACGATAGTTTAGCTGATTTCTTCCTTGAAGGGTTGCAACTCACACCTCAACAAATTTTCCAACAAGCCGGAATCCCTTAATTGTTTGAAAATGCAAGCACCTGTGACTGTTGAGTTTGTAAAAGAAGATTTGATAGCTCAAAGGCTTGCAAATAGTCAGTTTGGGGATTATTGAGGGGCTTCATGATGCTTGCAAAATATTCAAAGCCTTTTGGGATAAGGGTTGTACTTGGTGAAGCTAGGTTGAAATTGAGGGGAAATTGAGAAATTTTGTTCTTTTGTTGTTTTTTGTAGGAGGTGCTTGTAAATTTGACGTAGAGTATTTATTGGCTAAAGTTTTCAGCGGTCGCTGTGTTTTGACCTTTGATACCGTAAGGTGTTGACCACCTCACCTCTCTCATTCATCAAGCCAATAAGGCTTATCGTGTTTTGACCTTTGATACCGTAAGGTGTTGACCACAACCACGGAGATAACGAACGAATGTTATCGTTTATGTGTTTTGACCTTTGATACCGTAAGGTGTTGACCACAATATAAGAAGCGTCACCCTCAAGACGAAGAAGAAGTGTTTTGACCTTTGATACCGTAAGGTGTTGACCACCTGCTAGAGGTGCAGCGAGAGTTGCGGAAGAATCAGAGTGTTTTGACCTTTGATACCGTAAGGTGTTGACCACAATCCAGAATTAATTCGAGCAATCACACCCTTAATGCTGTGTTTTGACCTTTGATACCGTAAGGTGTTGACCACATGAGTTTACTGGGTTTTCGGTAGCCGAATTAATTAGTGTTTTGACCTTTGATACCGTAAGGTGTTGACCACAATTTAGCTGTGTAGCGTTGCACAGTAAAACACTAAAGTGTTTTGACCTTTGATACCGTAAGGTGTTGACCACGAACTGATTGTAAAAGAAAATACGGTTTTGAAGTGTGTTTTGACCTTTGATACCGTAAGGTGTTGACCACGGAGTAGCGAGCGCTCGACAGAGGATAGATGATAGTGTTTTGACCTTTGATACCGTAAGGTGTTGACCACGACCCAATCGAATTTAAAAAGAAGTGGCAACTGTGTGTTTTGACCTCTGATACCGTAAGGTGTTGACCAGACCACTGTCAGTTTATCAAAGTAGAGAAAAATATTATGTTGAAACATCTATTAGCAAAAAGTTATCGAGAAGACGGTGAAAAACTTACTGTCGAGCAACATTTGGTAGATACACATGATGCCGCTTTAGCAATATTTAAGGGAAGGATATTAATCAATTGGTGTCGTTTTTTTCGGGTTAAAGATGCTGATATTTTTTTGAGTCATTTACAAATAGCAGCTTTATTTCATGATATTGGTAAAGCAAATGCTGAGTTTTATGCAGCAGTCCTCAAAAAACTCAAGCAGCAAACCCTGCGTCATGAATGGCTGAGTACTTTTGTTTTACACTTACCTAGCGTTCGCTCGTGGTTAGAAAATAGCAAACTAAATTTAGATTTGGAGGTGATTACAGCAGCAGTATTGAGCCACCATTTAAAAGCTAGTTATAAAGATTGGGGTCAACCTCGTCCAACATATGTCAAAGAATTTCAATTGTATTTAAACCACCCAGAGGTGACAAATATCTTCAAAAAAATTGGAAATATTGCACAGATTGAAGGCTTACCTCATGATTTACCCGATAAATGGGTTGAGAATTCATTCGATTTACCCTCAAAGATAGACAAGAACGCCATCGAGAAACGATTGCAGCGTTTGCTTATGAAAAGGGAGAACGAAAGCCAGCGATTGCTGTGACCACTCAAGTCTGTGAGATGTCTTTAGATTTAGATGCAGATGTTTTAATTACTGAACTCGCTCCAATTTCCTCACTTGTACAAAGGTTTGGTCGTTCTAACCGCCATCTTTCTCGTGGCAAAGATTTTCGTGCCAAAGTATTAGTTTATGAACCTAAGAATATCAGACCCTATGCAACAAATGAATTAGAAGCATCAAGAAAATTTATTAACTATATAAAAGGAGAAAAAATTAGTCAAGCACAATTAGCTCAAGCATTAGAAAAATACTCCCCAGCAGAGCCATTTGCAGATGGTAGTAGTCAATTTTTACAAGGTGATTATTGGGCAACTTCTAAAAATTTTCGCGATACAAATGATTATTCAGTAGATGCTATTCTCAGTAGCGATTTACAAGTAGTAGAAAAATTAATTGAGCACAAGAAACCCTACGACGGTTATATAGTTCCCATACCCAAACGACTAGCAATATGGAAATGGAAAGGTCGCCCAGAAAAATTATCAAATTATTTAGCAATCGCAGATGAGAGTTTATATTGTTCAAGAAGGGGTTTTGGGGAATAGAAGAGTTAGAAATTATCTATCAATCAGCGGAATTACGAAATGCACAACATAGTGTTTATTTAGTCAATTGAGTTTTAGTTGTAGGTATTATGCTATGTTGAATTTGTCGCTGTAGATTGACCGCACTGATAGTACCAAAACTCACACCGGAGTGTTTGTTAGCAATTTTTACTCAACTCGAACCAACGAGTATTGGATAAAATTACTATATGGCAATCCAAGTAGCTAAAAACCTATTTAAAGGTAAATCTAAAAATGACCCAAATCAAAACTCAACTCTCCCTTGAAGAATTTTTTGCCCTTCCATCCGTCGATATTACCTACGAACTCGTTGATGGCGAAGCCAAACCCAAAATGTCACCAAAACGCTTTCATTCCAGATTAACTGGCGCACTTTACACTCTTCTCATTCAATTGGCGCAAAATCGTGGTGAGGTAGGTATCGAATGGGCAGTCACCTTAACACGCAATGGTAAAAGTTGGGTTCCTATACCCGACTTACTTTATGTCTCTTACTCCCGTCTTCCCGATACTATCACAGACGAAGCTTGTCCAGTTCCCCCTGATTTGGTGATTGAAATTATCTCACCAGACCAAACTTTTGCAGAAATGACTGAAAAAGCTACCGATTATCTGACCGCAGGAGTTATGAGAGTTTGGGTTGTGGATACGAAAGCTAAAGCTATCACTATTTTTTATCCTGATGCACTACCACAAACTAAAAGAGGTAATGATAGTTTAGCCGATTCCATACTCGAAGGCTTACAACTGACACCTCAACAAATTTTTCAACAAGCCGGAATCCCTTAATTGTTTGAAAATGCAAGCACCTGTGGCTGTTGAGTTTGTAAAAGTAGGTTTGAGAACTCAAAGGTTTGCAAATAAAGAGTTTGGGGATTATTGAAGGGCTTTATGATGCTTGCAAAATTTTCAAAGCCTTTGGAGGTAAGGGTTGTACTTGATGAGGCTAAGTTGAAATGGAAGGAAAGTTGAGAAATTTTGTTCTTTTATTGATTTTTGGAGGAGGTGCTTGTAAATTTGATGTAGAGCATTTGCTAGTTAAACCTTTCAGCCGTCGCCGTGCTTTAACCTCTGATACCGTTAGGTGTTGACCACTCTTTCTGCTAACAGCTTTTCCAAATGTATCAGTGTGCTTTAACCTCTGATACCGTTAGGTGTTGACCACGGATGGAGTCAGGTAGCTCCGTCTTTTTTTTGGATGTGCTTTAACCTCTGATACCGTTAGGTGTTGACCACACTCTCCTCCTTCTACTTTTTTAAATTGGATAAAGTGCTTTAACCTCTGATGCCGTAAGGGGTTGACCACCAGAGTTAGTAATGCGGCATTGTCATACTCAAAACGCTTAAAAATCGTACTTCTTTTCTACCTAAGATTAAGTTCTTAAGCCTCTCCCCGTATACGGGGAGAGGTTTGGAGAGGGGTTCTTATTAAGTTAAGTTTTAACCAGTTTGCAGTATAAGAAACTCTTAGTTTGCCCTGTCGCGGGTTTATTTGTAAGCGCTCAGGCACAAAATGAAGCAAGATATAAAAACAGAAAAATAGAGACACAATTAATAGTATCTCTACATTTAACTTTATTTACTATTACTTGTTTGATTTAAGTATTCTCCTGCTGATTTAACCAATTCTCCAAGTCAGATATTTGTGTGAAATCTAAAAATTCTTGTGCTAGAGTCTCTAGTTTAACCGCTGGTAATTGTCGAATGCGCTCTAAAACTGATGAATCTATCTGACCAAATCGTCGATTTAACTGGATATTAAGAATTTTAAATGCTTCTTTTTGCTCGCCTTTCTGCTCACCTTTTTGCAAAATATCCTGATAAATAACCGATTCTTTCATAACATCCTCGCTTAATAATTGACGAATTAAATCTTTCTTGAATCGTAAGTCGGCTAAAATTTCCGCATAAGCATGGGAGCATTCCAAATATGCTAATTTACAAATTTACCTTATTGTGTAGTGCGGTCTTCCATAAAGCTTTCTGCCCAGCAGGGAGCATCATAATAGAAATACTATGATTTTTAGTATATTAAATAGCACTAGCAACAATTTAAGTATTTCTTGCTATTAGACAAAATAAATTATAATATTAAACAATAAAATATTTAAAATAAAATCAAAATGATGGGAGCAGTTCGCGTTAAAGTTAAGTTAACAAATGCCATTGATGAGGAGCTAATTAATAGAGGTTTTCTTGCTCCTTCATTATTACGCGAGTATGAAGTTGATGGATTAGTAGACATAGGAGCTGTTTCTCTTGTCATTCCAGCATCAATGGCAGAGCAACTAGGTTTGCGAATCATGGGGCAACGTATGGCGCAATATGCTAATGGAAGCGAAGAATTTATTGGGTTTAGTGGACCTTTAATTGTTGAGTGTTTAGGACGTAAAACCATTGATGAAGCGTTAATTGTTGGCAACGAAGTCTTAGTTGGTCAAGTAATTTTAGAGAAGTTAGATTTACTTGTAGATTGCAAAAATCAACGATTGATTCCAAATCCCGAACATCCAAATTATCCAGTAGCAATGATTAAGTAAATTTTCTTATCATCATATAGCAAGGGCTACGAAAAACGGACAGAAATAATCGATTCCTGATTTTCGATAGATGTATCATTGTTCTTAGCCCCCCTCGTTGGGGGTGGGGCTATACGAACAAACCCCACTTTTGCGGGGTTGTTTTTGTGATTCGGTCTTATTTTTGTGCTTCAAAAGCTGCGTCTAAATTTAGTTTCCATTCGTGCTTCAGCAATTGCCGATATGTTGTTTCTTGAACCATTATTTGCTTATATAATATGAGTAAATATTCCTTCGCTTGTTCCTGGGACATGAGCTTAACTTGCTCTGCAAAGCTTCTCATCATGAATTCTTGCTCTAAAGATAATGCCATAAGCTGATTAATTACTTACTGTACTAAAGATGTTTGTTTGTCAAAAAACCTTTTAGAGATGCCTAATTTATAGAACACCCCAGAAGTGGAGAAAGCCTTCACCACTAAACAGTTCAATCAAAGTAGCGGATAAAAAGCCTATCATTGCTAAACGACCGTTCCAATTTTCCGAACCAATATTAAAACCCCAAGTCCAAGCATTACGTTTCTCGACCATCATTTGTGCTGCTTTTGTAGTGTCTGACATGATTAGTACTCCAAATTTTTAGATTTATTGAATTCGCAATTAATAAGTTCTATTAGTACAAATTAACTGCGGAAAAAACTAAGCGAACTTATTTATGCCAAGTGACCGAAGTATACTGACCAAAGAACTCTGGAGACTCCACCAGCAATTAAAGTGTAAGTGAAAAGTTTTCCTAATTGAGTTTTTTCTCCCCATTTCTTGTCATCTTTACCACCAGTGAAAAATAATGACCAAGCTTGATTTGCATTAATTTTTTCAAAGTGATTGAATGATGGTCGAAAAACAAAAGACCCAAGTAAATCTTTGTTAGGGTAATCAAATTCAGTTTTCATGTATTCCTCTAAATTTTATTCTCTTCAAAAATCATAAATTAATTCTGTGTGACGTATTTATGGGAAGGGTTGCATTCAAAGAATCACATATGAACCAAAGTAATTGGCTGATTTTAATTTCTCATTGTACATTCTTCCGTCAGGCATTTTTGCCCCTTTCAAATTGGTATTACTTGTATTGGCTCCTCTCAAGTTAGCCCAATTGAAATTAGTATTGCTTAAATCTGAACCGCTTAAGTCAGAATTTGTTAAATTAGCCCCAGTAAAATCAACGTCACTCAAGTTTACTCCGACTAGGCTTATGCCTTTTAAGTTTACTTGCCTAAAACTTCTTTCTCCGGCTGCATATCGTCTTAGAATGTCATTGGCATCCATATTGGTTGCCTCACTATGTGTAGCGTTGTCGCCGTTTATATATCTTTATTGTAGTTCCAAATTTTTAGTTTTTCCAAATTACCTATAATTAAATAGTAGTGTTTTCCCTATTTATAGCTACGGGTTTCCATACTTTTGCCAAGTTAACTAAATGTCACCCTCCTTGAGATAGAGAAAAATTAAACAACTTCATTCATACCAGAAGCCAGGGAATAAATTAAGAGTCTAAAAGCTAAAGTCCTCTAAAAGAGGACTGATGAGAAAATTTTTGAAAATATTTTAATTTTGTAAAAATATCTGTTTTTAGTGTATTGTTTTAGTCCTCTTAAGAGGACTTCGGCTTTTAGGGAATTTATTCCCTGGCTATCTATTTCTGGAACTTACGCAGATACTTTTAGCCTTTTAAAAATTGAACTACAAACAACGACAAAGTGAGTCCAGCAATAACCATCCCCATCTTTATATAATGCTTAATTAAATTAACACTAAACATATTTCCATAGCTCTTATGAGTTCCCTCAATCAATAACCTAGCTTTAAACAAATCAGCCTCTAAAGTAGAAGACCGAGAAATCTTACCCATCCCCGGAAATTTACACTGAGCAAATATTTTTTCTCCATAGCAATTGCAATTAGCCTCTTGTTCCTTAGACAAAGATTTGCGCTCTTCTTCATTTTTTAGCCAACAAAAATCAGAAGAAACATCACTCCCTAGGGTACTAAGTGTCACTAAAGACTCGAAAGGATACTTAGTAATCATTCCCAGATTAATAACTTTACCAATAGTATTAAATTCGCTTACGGGAAGCATTCCACCCCCAAAAACAATCTGAGGAACTAATACAAGAATTGTTAATAACGGTGCAACACTTTGATTAGGAGCAATAGCAGAAACCAAAAGTCCCAGTACCATACTTCCAAAGGATGCTAAAAATAAAGTGATATACATTCCCGGTAAAACATTGAACCCACCCGGTATAGTCACAGCAACAACCATACAGCCCAAAAGCACCGCAGACTGATAGAGTGCTAGTATAAAAGCTAATTGTAATTTGGAAGCTAAATAAGGAATTACACCCAATCCTGCGCTTCTTTCTCTACGGTAAATAGCAGTTTCTTTAGCTATTTCTGGCATCGTTGCCAAAGAACCAGCCATCACAGCCATAATAACAGTTACAAAAAGCATTGTGATAGCTTGTCCCGCACTTCCTTCCTTGGTTTCAAATAAGTTTGACTTCCACAAAGCAAAATTTAGTGAACCCAAAATAGGCGCACCAGCTAGCATTAATCCTAAACTTAACTTATTTTTGAGGAGAATAATCAGGTTACGGTGACATAAAACTCGCCATTGTTTCCAAGGGTTAATTGCTACAGATACAGGTCGATTTTTGGTTTGAGGAATAGACTTTTGGCGGTTTTCGATATATTTGACGTAGTAAGCTGATTCTTTAAAACGGTCTTGCCAATACAGAGGAACATGTTGCCGTTCTACTTTATCGTAAATGGAATCAAAATCTTTCACAGCAAAGTAATCTAGCGCTAGCTTGGGAGGACCAAAATAAGCTAATCGACCACCTTTTGCAAGAAATACTACCATGTCGGCGATGGTAACATTTTTTGTTGCGTGTGTGATTAGCAGTACAGTATGTCCGTTATCAGCCAATCTCCGCAACAATGCCATAATTTGCTGTTCTGTACCTGGGTCTAATCCTGATGTTGCTTCATCTAAAAAGAATAAACTCGGTTTGGTAATTAGTTCCACCCCAATGCTGACTCGTTTGCGCTGTCCACCACTTAATCGTTTAATAGGAGTATTTTTACGTGGAGTTAGTTCCAATTCTTCTAAAACTTCTTGTATCCTTTGTTGTCTTTGACTTTTTGTCATCCAAGGCATTCTTAACTGAGATGCGTAGTTAAGTGCTTCTCTTACAGTCAATTCTGGGTGGACAATATCGTCTTGTGGTACGTAACCGATAGTATTTTTAAAAGCACTAAAATTCCGATAAAGGTTTATTCCATTAACTAGAACTTTACCCGCAACTCTTCGCTGTCCATTAAGAGCATCCATCAAAGTCGATTTACCCCCTCCGCTAACTCCGGCGATGACAACGAATTCTTTGGGTAAAATGGACAAATAAATACCGTTAATTATAGTTGTTCCAAATATTGGTCTGGTAGATTTATATAAGCGGACAGCATCTAATCTCAGTCCGTCAGGGATTACGCTTTGCGATTGTATAGGCTGCGGTTTTTGTTTTGTCGAACCTTTTATTTTTGTTTGGATAATAACAGACCCGATTTGCAGCAAGTTTCCATCTGCTAGTATTTGTGGTTCGTGAGGTTTTAGCTGAGAATTACTTACCTTAGTGCCAGTAATACTACCTAAGTCAACTAGCAAAAATTGTTCCTGTTTTAGAATAATTTTAGCATGGAAGCTATCGACAGTCGGGTCATTAATTACCAAATCATTGCCCAGGTCACTCCCAATACTGAATGGGATTTGATTAACAATATATTGCTGAATTGGGTTTGTCTGGACAATTAGCTCTAAAATTTGCATGTTGGACAGGTTCGCTCTCGTGAATGCTGGGAGCATTATACGATACACTTCAAATTTCTGACCTAACCCCCTACCCCGCTTTCCTATATTCGCATAGCGTGACACTCAGGTGTGTAACTTTATCTGATGACGTTTGACTACTTGGGATTAATTCCAAATAATCTTAAACCTTCTCTCGATTCTGCTAAATCATTTTTTTCCTTTGTTTTAAATTCTGATGACGAAACATTAAAATTTACCGTTTTATCGGTATCCAACCACTCTACGACTAGTCGGTTATTTTTATATCCAAAGCAACTATAATTACAAACTTGTACTAATTGACCGTTTCTGTAACTATAAAGAGTGACATTGTAAAATTTATCAAAATAAGTGTGTCTCAAATATGTAGGTTTATCATTTTTTTCACACAATTCATAAGTGGTACGGGAATCAACTTTTCTCTTTTTCTCTTTACAATTTTTAGGTGCAGCTTCACTTTGAAATTGAGCTAATTGATTTTTGATAAAGTTATCATATTGTTTATCAGCCATAGCGGGATAAATCGTAGTAGCAATGATACCTAAAAATAAGATAGCTGTGCTTATAAATCGATTAATTTGTTGCATTTTTATAATTTTAAAATAGGATAATTTCAATAGCATGTTTTTTTTATATGAGCATTAAAAAAAACATAAAAATGATACTTTTATATTTTGTACTTCTTAACCCATATAATTAAAGATTAGGCATATACAAATGTCATGTTAATTAGATATTTATTTTACGAGATTTAGGTATCAAATGTCAGCGTTATAAATACGGATGTTTTTTATCGCAAAGAGAACCCCACACCCAAACCCCTCCCTGCGAACGAGGCTACCGTGTACACACAAGTCGAATTATCGTCTATTTCAACTTGTGTGTACGCGCTAGGTCAACAGGGGGCTAAGATTTTGATGGATGAAATTAAAGATAACCAAAACAAAAAAACTAGTCTTTGTTCGTAGCCCCCTCCCCACGTGCCTGCCGTGTACACACAAGTATTGAAATAGTCCTAAAGTTCCACGAAATACCCCTGAACGGTCATTTCGGGCTAAAAGCTAAAACCCGTTAAAAACGGGTTAAAAGCAAGATAAGAATGTAAATTCAAACCCGTTTCAACGGGTTTCAGCTTTTAGCCCGAAATGACCGTTCAGGGATTTATGGACTTGTGTGTACACGGTAGGCGTGCGGGGAGGGGGTTTGGGGTGGGGTTCCAGGTGCAGGGGAGTCAGGTTTCTTGGGCTTTCCCAATCATCAAAGATACTGTGATGTACATGGATAACACTAAGCTCTCACAAAATGGTCTCGAATTTTCGCGTTTAATCAACTTGAGTGGGACGGAAGCTAATAAACTAGTCAGTTCATTAATATCGCATCAACTGCACAAAAACTTCGTTGAAATTATTTGCTATCACCACTATTTTATTCAAATACCACATCCTCATACAGTTCATCCATACTGCCTTCAAAGCGAATACTTTTAAGTTGAAAGGATTGCTGCTCTGAGGTGTAAGATTGTAATACCCAAAGTCCTTCGCTATTGCGCCGAAAGCACTCAACCCGTTGGCGTTTGGTGTTAATTAGGACATATTCTTGTAAGCTTTCTAGCAACTGGTAGTCAGCAAATTTGTCACCTCGGTCAAAGGCTTCGGTGGATTCAGATAAAACTTCTACGATTAAACAGGGAAATTTTTTAAACCTAGATGTTTCTCGGTCGCGTTCGTCACAGGTTACCATCACATCAGGGTAGTAATAGCGATTTAGTTTTTCAATTTGCGTTTTCATGTCAGATATATAAACTCGGCAACCTGAACCCCTGACATGGTTACGTAAGGATGACGCCAGGTTTAGAGCAATAGTAACATGAGGGTCAAGTGCCCCTGCCATTGCGTAGATTTCCCCATCAATATATTCGTGTTTGACATCGCTTTTTTCCTCCATTTGGAGGTATTCTTCAGGTGTGAGGTAGATAGGTTGAGGGGAAGCGACCATTTTTTTGCTTAGCGGCTAGTTTTTTTAATTCTACCTCGTACCTATTTTCATCTTCCTTTCCATATGCTTTTGGCTCAAGTCATTTGCCACTCTTTTTTAAAGAAAGCAGACCAAAGAGTAAACCATAATATAGATAATCCGACTATTGCATCCAACCAAATCAAGGTGTGCATTTTGAAAGAAAAAGCCTCAGTAGCTGGGAAAAAATAGTGTCCAGGGCTGAAACCACCTGTGATGGAGTAAATACCAAGACATAAATATGCTGCCCAAAAAGCCTGTTTAATATATAACAAGTAGCCAAGCATACCAATAGCGGTCAGGATTAGCCAAGAAATATAAACGCCCCTTTGGGTAATCCAAGCGGGAGCCGGATAGTGTTCAAAGTGAAGAAAGTTATCAGTATAATGAAATGCCGTGATAACTATATTTATTACAAGCAAAATTAGTAGCCATTGCTGTCGTTGTTGCTTTGTATCCATGCTCTTCATTCCTCCATAGATTAATCGCTGGGTTGTAGTGCGGGCATCTTGCCCGCTTTTGGTAGTAGGTAGTACTCGCTTTTGGCAGTATGTACTAGCTAATTTCGGCAGTATGTACTAGCTAATTTCGGCAGTATGTACTAGCTAATTTCGGCAGTATGTACTAGCTAATTTCGGCAGTATGTACTACCCGAATTTGGTAGCAAGCAAGATGCTTGCACTACCACTTTTTACAATCTGCTTCATAAGCAATTATAGTCTGCTAATATTCAACTAATTACCGAGAGTATGCATTATCTAGAATTGTCCTAGATAATTCTACTGATATATCTTTCATTCGCGAATGGTACACGAAATAAACAAGTAAAACCCTCTATTTGAGCCGCTATTTCACATACTTAATAAATGTTTACAAAAGTGTTGTAAATGGAACTTTCTAGTAGGGCAATAAGATTAGCACTTCCATCTGATATCCCAAGATTGCAAGAACTTATCCCGCTATCCGTTCGTTCTTTGCAAGCAGCGTATTATTCCTCAGACCAAATGGAAGCAGCATTAGGGACGATTTTTGCTGTTGACCGTCAACTTATTAAGGACGGCACATATTTTGTTGTTGAGCAAGAAAAAGAAATTATTGCTTGCGGTGGTTGGAGTCAGCGTAAGTCACTTTTTGGAGGAGATGATGGGAGAATGGAAGAAGACTTAATGCTAGACCCACAGCACGACCCCGCTCGTATCAGGGCATTTTTTGTTCACCCAGGATGGACACGTAAAGGTCTGGGTAGTAGCATTTTAACTGCGTGTGAAAAGGCAATACGAGAGGCACATTTTCACAAAATTAACTTAGTGGCGACTTTAGGGGGTGAACCGCTTTACAAATCTTTTGGTTACACCGTTGTGCAGCGATATGAAATTCCTATGTCTGGTGGACTAAGTTTGCCAGTGCTACAGATGGCAAAGCATTTAAAAAGGTAAAATTCAGAAAATGAATTATACAAAATTCAGCAAGATTAGACAATTTTCCACAAGAACAGGAAAGACCAAAGCAATAAAATTTGTGTACGATTAAAGTGGCAATTTCCGCTAATGGGAATTGAGGATTGAAACATGACTGGCGACCATGTTGCCTAGTTAAAAAGGTATCCTAACTCTCTACCCCGCTAGCAATAAACAACCCTACCCCCCAGCCCTAAATGGAAGAGAAATAGAGAAATAACAATGACACAAAATCGACTCACAACAAGTTTCGGCATCCCCGTCAGCGATAACTAAAATTCTCTTACTACTGGGGATAACGGTCAATCCCTAATAGGGAGTAAGATAAATCCTGACCTCCAATTCACAGTAGCTCTAGCACTACCGGAACAAACCGAGTTTCAATCCGTAGTAAGGACTAAAAGAAATTTCAACTTTTAGAACTCAGTTCCATTTTTAATTATTTTTATTTATAATCCAGGCACAACCTAGCTAAATAATTGAGAAAATAAGAGCCTCCCTACAATAAAGGGAGGATGTGCTTAGAAAATTAAATTGATTTGATTACACGGTCTTGTTGTAAGAGTTTCTTGCCACGGAAAATATCCAAGGAAGCGCCATTTACAATGTAAGTGATATTTCCACTTTTTACAACGTATCCAGTACCTTCTTCGGTTTCAGCAGGGAGAGGTGCAGTACGTTTGCCACTTATTTTATCAATCCCCGTATAAAAGTAACCCTGTTTTTTATCACAGATATAAATCTTAAAATTTTTAGTTTCAAAATAATTTATCAGTCTTCCTCCTATATTTTTAGGACAACTTCCTTTCTGTACAGAAGTAGAAGCGATTGCATTTCCGCCAAAGTTTAGTGCAAGCAAAGGAACGCTTATACTAATTAGCGCCAATAATTGCGCGACGGATTTATGATACTTAATTTGTTGTAAGATAGACATGATTAATAATTCCTTGCGTAAATAATATGGTGTACTCTGATAATTTTGAATCGATATGAAGTTGTGTTTCCACTCCTTCTGTAACTATATAGGGATAAGTTTTTTAGTTTATGCACTATATACTTTCCTGTCAACACAAAAAAATCTAGAGCTTAGTTAATCATCGTTAGTGACATAAATTCAAAATTTTTAGCTAAGAAATAGTAATGAAAAATTGAAAATAATTTAAAAATAAGTTGATATTTTTGAAATTATCAATTGTCGAAGTATCCTAAATTAAATAATTAAAAAATTGAGTGATTGGGAAATGGGATTACTATTGTAATGGCACTCCTTTTCTTCCTCGAAGCAATTAAAAGCACAGCCAAGAATATTAGCAAGTAAAGGGAGCTCCAAAAAATAAATTATTCAATCTTGTGGGGTGGGCATCCTTGCCCGCCCGCGTTTATTGACAACATTCCATGCAATTCCACAATCAAAATTGGTGATTTTTTTATTTGGAAGTCCCTGACTTAAATAAGTTACAGGTAAATTCTACATAGTAATAGCTACTATTTAATGTTGTGTCTGTTTTCAATATGCTTACTCTATCTATAAATATTTAAAATATTTAACTACGTCAATTATTATTATCAGATTTACTCGCACTTCCAGTAACATACTTTTTATAGTCAATCAAGCTCTACCAAGCAAAATCTATCTAAAAGAATAAAGTTAATTTTTATGTTTATCAAGCTGTAAATTCAGTTATAGAATATTGATGTCAACTCAATTAAAGTTGATACAGGGTTACTACTTTCTCAAGGAGAAAAAATCATGAAGATTCTAGATTTACAACACTTGGATACTTCTGAACAAGCCCTCAATGCTATCGGTGGTAGCGGGGGTAAATACCATAAGAAAGATTACGATAAGGATGATAAAAAAGGCAAAGATAAAGACTTTGACTTTGGCAAATACTTTGACAATTACTTTGACAAATACTTTGACAAAGGATATGACAAATACTTTGGCAAAAAATCTCATTAACTAAAGCTACTAGCATCAATTCACTAATGCTAATAATTGCGAGCATTGGTGATGATTAACCTGGAAATATGAAATTACAGGTTATTTAATAGCTTTTTTAATGCAAAGTTGATAGTTTGTAGCAAGCACTATATAATCCTTTACTAAAACCCATGTAGCGCTTGCTGCAAACTCATTAAGAGCCGCGACATTTATTTTATAAATCGCTCCTCTAGTTGGTAAGGACGGCAATCAAAGTTAATCCCACAAAAAAAGTTAATACGAAATCAAGGGAAAAGGTGAAGTCTTTACCCCAGACGATAGGCTTTTGGGGTAACTCCCGTAAGTTTCCGGAAATGCTTAGTTAAATGACTTTGATTTGCAAATCCAGATGCCAAAGCAACATCACAAATAGCTACATCCCCAAACTTCAACAACAACTTTGCTCGTTCCACCCTTTGCTGAATTACGTATTGATAAGGAGAAATACCCATCGATTGTTTGAACAATTGACAAAAATAGTATTGGCTGATTTCAGCTAATTTAGCTAAGGCTATTAAACTAATTTCTTCATCAATATGGGCATTGATATATTCTAGTATTTCCTTTAATTTATATTTGGAAAGTCCATCCTTATACTCCTGAGCAGATGATTTAAAGCAACAATAATTTCTTAGCAAATGAATACCCAAAATATTAGTAAGAGATTCTATGTATAACAGACACCCAATACCATCTTGAATCATTTCACTTTTCAATGATAAAGCAATTGATTCCAATTGTGGGTCATTACTCAAAATGACTGGAGATAATTCAACCTTATCGGGATTAATATAATCGGTTTCTATTGCAATTTGATACAAAAAATCTGGACTTATCATAAATACTAGAGCTTCATCTGTACTTTCCCAGTGGAAAAATGCAGGAATACCAGCAGGAAGCAAAAAAAAATCTCCTTTGCGTAGTTGTCCGTCATACTCTTTCCCAGCAAACTGATGTACTTGACGTGGGGAATAATTATTCAGGTTGAGAACAAGAATATGATGGTTTAATGGAGGAGATTCAAATTCGTCAGGAGGTTGAATATCATGTTCAATAACTATTTTACCTGAGTGTATAAATTTCCTGGATAGATATCGGGGAAGCTTTTCTTAGTGCCATTCGGTATAAAACCCCACCGTCTGCACGGTGTTTGCAATCGGTTGGGGTCTGAATCCCCATCCGATTGCTCCATCTGCCTTCTGCCTTCTTCAAACCTCTTTCTCAGATTCGCGGGTTTGACTTTATTTAGCCAGCTAATTAAATTGTGAAAAAATAAATTCAGCTTCAGTTATCACGAATTTGCAAAAGCAAGCGGCGAAATAGAAGTTGCTCCTCTAGGTTCAAGCCTTGCAATATCTGCTTGTTCACAGTATTCCAAGCTTGAGTAACTGGTTCTTCAAGCTCGCGTCCCTTATCTGTTAAATAGACTCGGTAAGCACGGCCATCTTCGCAATCTCGACATCTTTCTAATAACCCCACTTGTTGCATACGGTTTAGCATTTTCGTCAGGGTTGGAGGTTCTACCATCATCAGTTCTGCTAGTTCTGATTGAATTAACCCGTCTGTTTCCCACAGGTACGCGAGTAATATCTCTTGTCCTATGTGGAGTCCGAATTCAGCCAAAGCCGTACTTACTTTGTGACGATGCGCTCTAGAGACTTGCATCATCAAGTAGGCCATGGTTTCTTGCATTGGTTTATCAGCCATATGATAATTTAGTTAGCCGACTAAATAAAATTTACAATATATCTCTCTCTAATATCAAGGTGCGGGAAACCGAATTTTTCTTAGTCGTTGACTGTGAAAATCCCAAGATTAGACAATTTTTCACAAGAATGAGATAGACAGTAGTAGATTCATGCTTATATATTTTGTTCAGAGTTGAAAGAAGAAAAGTAACTCTATAGCCAATTTTATGGTTAACAAATTAGGACAAATTGCGATTGATACGGCTTTTTTGTGAGGATATTGAAAAATGGTAAACTTTATCCAGAATACAGCAAATGTGGCAATTTTTAGTAAAATACGCGCCCATTTAGGCATTATGGGAGTTCCAAACTTAAATGATAAAATTGATTAGTCAACTTTTCGGCAGTAGCATATGTGTCTTATTAATTACTTGGCAACAATCTAGGACGTTAGCTGAATTTACCGCTAATGCAGAACCAGAGAAGCTTCCACAATCAATGCCTGCTGTAAGCATTAATCACCCAGTCATAGATATACCATTTATTTCTCAGGAGCAAAATAATTTACAGTTAACGCAGAACAACCGAGTCACTTCTGTTAGTCAACTGAAAGATGTGCAACCCACAGATTGGGCATTTCAAGCACTTCAGTCTTTAGTTGAACGCTATGGTGTAATCACAGGTTATCCTGACGGTACTTTTCGCGGAAACCGTGCTATTACGCGCTACGAATTTGCTGCTGCTCTTAATAAAGCGCTGACAGTAATAAGTGAGAGGACGGACAATCTTCCAAATATATTCGTTGTTCGTGAAGACCTAGAAGTTTTAAAACGACTACAGCAGGAATTTGCAGCAGAATTAGCAAGTTTACGCAGTCGCATGGACAACTTAGAAGCAGGTTCCGCAAACTTAGAAGCGAATCAATTCTCTACCACAACTAAATTAACTGGTCAAGCTATTTTCGCTCTTAACGCAGGTGGCTTTGATGGTGAGCGCATAATTGCTCCCAGGGGTGCTGTAATTTCTGAAGATAATCCCAACGCAACTTTTATTTACCGAGCTAGTCTAGACTTAAACAGCAGCTTTAGTGGTAGTGACCTGCTAAAAGTTCGACTGGTAACGGGTAGCAATGGTGCGGGTGATAACGCAGCAGGATTTCTAGAACCCAATTTGGGCAGTACCTTAGACTTCTCAATTCCAGGAAGGAACGATAGATTTAGTTTAGCAAGGTTGTACTATACCTTTGCTCCCGTGAAAGATTTAAAAGTAACAATTGGCCCAGCGATTGTTGCCCCAGATTTTGTCGATAAAAACCGTTATGCTGGCAACAGCTTTTTGGACTTTTCTACACAAGCCTTAGTAAACAACTTTATTTTACTTCCCAGACCAGGGGGTGCGGGTGCGGTTGTTGATTGGCATCCAGGAGGAGGCTCAATAAAATTACGAGCATTGTATGTTTCTAGTGATGCTGCAGATAGATTACCAGAAAACCAACGTTTAATCGGTGGTGGCGCACCAGAAAATATTCGCTTATTTCCAACAGCAGGTGGGGGTGCTGCTGGAGGTTTATTTGGCGACCCATACCAGGGTTTTGTGGAGTTAGAATATTCTCCCAGCAAAGCTTTTAATCTTAAATTTCAATACAGTGGCGGCAAAATATTTGGTAGTAGCTTCAATGGGATTGGTGTCAATTTTGACTTAAAAGTAAATCAGTACTTAGGAGTTTTTGGTCGTTATGGTTATGCTAGTTATCCTGATACAAGCTTGGGTGATATTAATCCCAACTACTGGATGGCTGGGATTGCACTTCGAGATATTTTAATGCGGGGTTCTTTAGCTGGTATCGCTGTGGGGCAACCGTTTATTGAAAGCAACTTGGGGAATACAACCCAAACGAACTTTGAAGCATTTTATAACTTACCGCTCAATGATAATATTCGCGTTACGCCCTTGTTGCAGGTAGTTACTAACCCTGCAAATCAAAACGCTAACGGTACGATTCTTACAGGTACATTGCGAACGGTCTTTTCATTCTAAAAACATTCATTCTAAAAAAATATATGAATCAACCTAATCCTAACTCAATTCTGACAAAAATCGCTTTACTTGCAAGCAGTAGCCTAACAGTGATGTCTGGTGCAACTATTGCTCCTTCTTTACCAGCAATGCAAGACCATTTTGCATCAATTACAAACGCTCAACTTTGGGTAAGACTGGTTTTAACTATTCCAGCTTTATTTATAGTTATTGGTTCCCCCATTGCTGGAGTAATTGTAGACCGATTGGGACGTAAACCTTTATTAGTTGTCTCTGCTGTGTTGTATGGTTTAGCAGGTTGTTCTGGCTTTTTCCTCAATTCTTTGTTTGCTATTTTAGCTGGTCGCGCTTTATTGGGTTTAGCTGTCGCGGGAGTAATGGTAAGTGCTACGACGCTAATTGCTGACTATTATATAGGACAAGCTCGCGCAAATTTTATGGGTTTGCAAGCGGGATTTATGGGACTGGGAGGAGTAATATTTCTCTCTGCTGGTGGTGCTTTAGCTGAGGCAAATTGGCGTTACCCATTCCTAATTTATTTGTTTTCTTGGATACTTTTGCCATTGATATTAGTATCTATATTTGAGCCAAATCGTACAATCCCTGAGATGTTGTCGGGAGAAAATCAACAAAAGACTAGCCCTGCAACACCAAGAAATTTATTGATACTTGTGTATGGGATTACAACTCTTGTTCAAACAATTTTTTATTTGATACCAGTACAGTTACCCTTTTATCTCCGCAACCTGAATAATGCAACCCCCGCACAAAGTGGACAAGCGATTGCTCTTTGTACGTTATTGAGCGCTTTTGGTTCGATAATGTACGGCAAAGTTAAAGCACGGTTGGATTTTGTCAGTATTTTACCTTTCATTTTCACTTTTTTGGGTATCGGTTATACCCTCATCGGTTTTGGGAAAAACTTGGGGGTAATAATGCTTGGTTTAGCTGTTGCGGGTGTGGGACTGGGACTTTTAATGCCGAATATGACGGTGTGGGTATCTTCAACTGTACCAGATGCGGTACGGGGAAGAGCTCTGGGTGGGCTTTCAACATCGTTATTTTTAGGGCAATTTCTTTCTCCCATTATTGCCCAGCCTGTTAGTGTGCGGGTGGGTTTGGATATGACTTATGCTTTGAGTGGAGGGCTGCTTTTGGTTTTAGCTGTTGTTGTCGCTTTGATGAAACGGAAGATTATGGCTTTTAGTACAAATGTTATCTTCGGTGATAATGCATAAACGGAACAATCATTAACTTATCTTGTGCCACATTTAAATGTGTTCACTCTACCTGTCACTATTTCAGAGGGGCTTATCGAGTTTGATAATTTTTAAATAAGTATACCCTGCGATAGATGCATATACACTAACAAATACTATAGTTAATTCTAATCATTATTTTTTGAATGCGATAAAATGTATACAGCATCTAAGCGGCTACTAAGCAGCAAGTAAACAGATAATATGTTGACATACTAAGTGTATTGCTATACTATCATTCTTAATAGTTCATCAAATTTGCGGTGTCATCTAATACTTGGCGCTGTTTAAATATATTCTAGGTAAATCCTATAAGTTTTGTCCTAGTTATCTAGTTGATGTTACTTATTTGAATATTCCTGTAGTGTCTGGTAAGTATTTTACTAAGTGCAATTGATTTATACATAAGCGTGGAAATGTATATATTTCCACAATTATATTATTGTGTTAGTTGCATTTATTAAAGGAGTTATTCAATTATCGTTTGAGTCTAAAATTTTGAAATTTTCTGTTTAAATACCAATCGCTTGACAATTATGAAGAAGCTTAGTATTAGCAAATTTGCCAATTCTCATCATAGAAAAAAAGAAATTATTGGATACTTGATTATTGGTGTTGCTCCTGTTGCAATACTGCTTGGTTAAGAGATTTTGTAGGTTAGGTTGAGGCTTTGCGTTCGCGCAGCGTCCGATAAAAGATAACCCAACAAAGCCCGCAAATGTTGGGTTGAGTAGAGCTACCCAACCTACGAGTTTTCGTATTTTCGAGCAAAACCTTCGCAGTATTGGCTTCTGTTGGACTGCAATTAGCTTGGAGGCAGAAGTACAAATATCAACTAGCTATGTATCCGTTCTATGCCCTCGCACTTAAAGCGACCGCAAGGGAAGAAAGGGTTTAAGCGACCTTTAGAGAGACGCGGTGATATTGGGACATGGAGACACGGTTTCGATTGAAGACAGCCTTTTTCTCTACGTCACCACGTCCCTGCTTCACCGCGTCTCTTCCGAAAAACCTTCTAGCACTTCATGGTTCGGCAGTTGTTACGGTGGGAAAATGCCTGTACAACTGCACTCGTCATGTTGCATTCCTTCTGACATCTACCTTCGTCACACTACTTTCTTAGAAAAAGCGAATTGTAATTATTTGATACTCTAAGTCGGTGAGGCTCTAGGGAGATTCTTTGGAAATGTATGGGACTACCCATTCAATAGCATCAAAAAATATCACAAAATATTTGGAGTCGTGGCTATGTATGCTGAACAGATTGCCTTAAAAACATTTACATACTTGGAATATGGTTCAAAAAAATTACAATCGCTTGTTGATATCTGTGGAATGAAGCATAAAACCCCTGAGATAATGGAAGTCTTTAAGCAGATGACTTTACCTTGGGGAAATAATTTTATTAAAGATAAACCGCTATGGTTATCTGGAATCGCTGATGACCATACTCCGTTTGAGTTTTCCGTTGCGATAGATAGTGATACTCCAGAGTTACGAATCTTATGTGAATGTCAACGAGAAGGTTTTAACTTGCTATCCAACTGGCGAGCGGGAATGAAATTCAATTACTGGTTGATGGATAATTATGGTGCTTCTTTGACTCGGTTAAATCAAGTCAGCGACCTATTTTTTCCGGAAGATGAATCTGCTCATTTCGCCATGTGGCATGGAGCTTGCTTTTTGCCCAACAAAAAATCGGAGTTTAAAATTTATTTGAATCCACAAGCTCAAGGAAAAGAACAAGCTAACGATTTGATTCAAGAAGCTTTCAAAAGGCTTGGACTAAAAGAGTCTTGGCTAGCAGTGGAAGCTATTTTACAAGAGCAAGATGCAAGTAAGAACGAACTAAAGTATTTTTCTCTCGACCTTTCAGCCAAACCAGAGTCAAGAGTTAAAATTTATTGGCGACATCATGATATTACGGCAGATGAATTAGAGAAAATGTATTCTGTTGCACGTAATTACGTACCAGGAGATGTTACTGAATTTTGTCGAACGATTGCAGGTACAACAAGACTTTCTAAGAGACCTATTTTTTCTTGTTTCTCTTTTATTGAAGGTAGTGCCAGTACCCCAAATACCGCTACAATTCAAATACCACTTACACTCTACGCTACGAATGATGCTATTATGCGTGACCGCATTCACAACTATCTTGTAGAAAAAAATCTTCCTAGTTTGATTTACGACAGTTCCATTAAAGCAGTTGCAACCCGTCCTTTGAGCAATCATTCTGGAATACATTCTTGTATTTCATTCCGTCGGGATAAGCTGCAACAACCACGAGTCACAGTTTACCTAGCTTTGGAATCCCATCCATATGAATAACCTTTATCTCTTAAAGAGCAATGATAGTTAATTTTCTCAACAATAAAACAATTGCAATATTGGAGTGATAAAAATGAAAGAAGTTTTAGAGTTCATCGAAAAGAATAAGCAAGAACTTGCTCAAACTCAGTTCATTAAATTTCTGCAAGATAAAAGTGTAGACCCAAGACAAAGGTTTGCTTGGGTGCCAGCCTTTGCTCCTTTTGTAATGATGTTCAAAGATTTTAACGAAATCATACTTTGTAAAGAGCCAGCAGGTAGCGAACTTCAAGAAATTATTAATCAGCACTCCAATGAAGATGCACAACACTGGGTATGGTTTCTTCAAGATTTAAAATTGATGGGATATAATTGCCCTATAAACTATGCTGATACTTTGAGATTCCTTTGGGGAAAGGAAAATATTAAAGTCCGCCAATGGGCTTATAAGATATTTGCAATATGTCCCTTAGAAGAAGATATTTTGATAAAGTTAGTTGTAGCTGAATCGATTGAAGCAGCGGGTAATTGTGGTTTCACCGAGTTTTCACAAATAGCAAAAGAACTTACAGAAATAACCAAGCAACATTACCCTTATTTTGGTGCTTCTCACCTTGCAAAAGAGACAGGTCATATCCAAGTAGGTATGGACTCGGTAGAGAATTTTATCGAAACTATACAGCTAACAGAAGCACAGAAAGAAAAAGCTTTTACCCTGGTAGAGAAAGTGTTTGCATATTGTGCAGAAGCAATGGATGAGATGTTTACGTTTACCCAAAAGCATACTTACGATCAACCGTTTATAACAATTGATGGTATTAAGCAATCTGGAACATCTATTGGTAATACAACAGATAATATACAAACTTCAGGTCAAGGTATATTCTCAGGATTAGTTGAAGCCTAATCTCAATGTTTTTTGTAAACCCTCCCTCGGAGGGTCAAATCAATTTTGAGAATATTTGAGAATACTTCTGTCAACCAGTTATAGAAGTATAAGAAAACAAATCTTTATAAATTGAATTATTGCGATATGCTAGTACAAAGAGTTTGCATAATAGGAGCGGGTATTAGCGGTTTAGTAACAGCTAAAACCTTTGTAGAAGAGGGTTATGAAGTATTAGTTTATGAAAAACAACATGCTCTAGGGGGTGTTTGGGAAAAGTCACGACGTTATCCAAACGTTAGAACTCAAACACCAGGTCGGATGTACTCATATCCTGATTATCCTTTACCAGATTCATACCCAGAGTGGCCATCAGGTGAGCAAGTTAATGCTTACCTTGAATCATATGCTAACCATTTTGAATTATTAAAAAGAATTCAGTTTAATACTGAAGTAATCGCTTTAAAAGCCATAGATAATGGACATAAAGGATGGGAAGTTACAACTCGCATATTTGACGGAATAGTCATAGAAACATCGTGTTTTGATTTTGTTGCGATATGCAATGGTGTAAATCATATCCCTAATATTCCAGCGATACCGGGAATTGATGAATTTAAGTTAAATGGTGGTACTGTTTTACATACTACAGAAGTTGGCTCAACTGCTCAAATAGAAGGAAAAGATGTAGTAGTGGTAGGCTTTGGAAAGTCAGCTTGTGATATTGCTATGTTGGCTGTTGAAAATGCTTTATCATGTCATATTGTCTTTCGCGAAGCAGACTGGAAAGCTCCCAGATTTTTCTTTGGCTTTATCAACATAAAGCACTTGTTTTTGACACGTTTTGCAGAATCGATGACTCCAAAATACAACCCAAATAAAATTGAAAAGTGGTTGCACTCTCATGGAAAATTGTTAATAGATGTATTTTGGAAACTTCAAGAAAATATAATGTGTTATACTTTCGGACTAGATGTGTGTGGTCTTGTACCAAAAAAACCACTTATAAAAGCTATAGTAGCTAAGTTAAATATTGCTCCTAAAAATTTCTATAAATATATTCGTAATCATAAAATAATTCCTCATCAAACATCAATTACAAGATTTGTAGAAGATGGTATTGAATTAGCATCAGGTGAGAAGTTAAATCCGCACCTTGTAGTATTTGGTACTGGATTTAAACAAGCTATACCTTTTCTAGAGGAAAAATATCGCTACTTATGTCTTGATAATGAGGGTTATTTCCATTTGTACCGCAATTTAATTCATCCTGAAATTCCAAATCTAGCTTTTGTTGGTTACAACGCAGGACTATCTGCAACCTTAACGGGTGATATTGGTGCTTTATGGTTAGTACAATTCCTAAAAGGAAACATAAAGAAGCCAGCGACCCATCAAATGATAGCGGAAATGGAAGCTGATTTAGAGTGGCGCAAGCAAAATGGGTATGCAGGATACGGAGGTACTTGCTTTTTCTCGTCTACTTTTCATTATTTAGACACTTTGATGTATGATATGGGGCTTCCTGTGCGTCAAATTGGTTCGATTGCAGCAGTAATGCAGCCATTAAATTCTCAAGCATACAGTAATGTACGTACACAATTAAAAAATTTATACAGTTCTAAAGTACAAGATTTAACTAACAAATTACAGTTACAATTCAACGATTACTCTAATAGTCGGTAAAATTTATACTTCGTGCAGACTTGTCTTACTACTTGTTAAAAGGACTTTGAATTTATGCAGCTAGCAAACAAAGTAGCTTTAGTTACTGGAGGTAGTTCCGGTATTGGTCGAGAGACAGCTAAACTTTTTGCCTCTGAGGGTGCTAAGGTGGCAATCGCTGATATTGATACTGCTGGTGGTTTATCACTGCTTGAGGAGATAAAACACAGTGGTGGAGATGTAATGTTCGACACCTGCGATGTTAGTAATGAAAGTGAGGTTAAAGATTGGATTACAAATGTTGTTAATCAATGGCAAAGTATAGATATTTTGGTTGCTAATGCCGGAATTTTAGCTATTGGTCCTGTTGAGGAAGCTTCAAATCTGGATTGGGATAAAGTTTTGGGAATAAATGTCAAAGGCTATGCTTTTTGTGCCAAATATACTATTTTCTCATTATGAACTAACTGGGATTGAGTACGTTTTAGCTCTTTTAGGGTAGTTTGTAATTGTTTGGTAATGGCTTGCAATTCCTGATTTTTTTCTGACAATTGCTGTGTCCTTTCTTGCACTCGCGATTCTAAGGTGGAGTAAAAGCGAACATTTTCTAGAGAAACAGCAGCTTGTGCAGATAATACTTTCAAAATTTCCAGTCTATCTTTAGTAAATGCACCGTTAGTTAGATTGTTTTCCAAATATAATACTCCACCCATCTTCCCATTATGGATAATGGGAGACGCTAAAATCGATTTTGGCTTATGGTTGATAATATAAGGGTCATTATTAAAATGATTGGCGTTATTTGCATCATCTAAAACAATTGGTTTTTGAGTCCGTTTGACATAATTTACCAGGGTTATAGGTAGCAGATTTTGGCAATTATTTTTTGTGTCAGTTATCAAGGATTGTAAAACCGCTATCTCATTTTGTTGGTTTAACGAAGCTTCAATAACTAATTCATTTTGACGTATAGCGATAAATAAAACTTTTTCCGCTCCCCCATTGACTTTAACTAAACGCATCAATTTCTCTATTAAATCTTCTAAAATTAATTCGCTACTTAATGCTAGCGATGATTTAATTAAAGTTGAGGTATCTAACGCTAAGCTTTGACTGTAACTTGTTGAAACTGCGGTTGTTTTTGTCTCTGAATATGTAGCATCTTGACCACGGATAATATAGTCGGGATAATTATCTTCCAAATCTTTTACTTTTGCAAAAGCACTCCATTTTGCATAACCATAGTAAGCATCTGTCATGTAAATCTGGGCAAATTTTTTTTTGCCCCACTTAATATAGAACTTTGCAGCTAGTTCCTTAGCCAAAGCTTCTTCGGCGATAAAATTATTTGCTTTCGCTCCCGCGATCGCTTTATCGTATAAATCAGCAGCTAAATTATTTTTGCCCAATACTCGGTCTCTTTCTGCTTCTATCAAATCATATTTATGTTGGAAATTACAAGGAGCATGGTGTGCCCAGAGTTGCATTTTTTTCTGGTTTAATTTTACTTGATTAAGGTACTTTTGTTTGTCTTTCTTGAATATATTTTTGCTGTCAGCTAGCAAAGATAAAGAATAGTAAAAACTATTGACAAGATACACAAAAAATCCTAAATCGCTATATTTTTGTGATTCTTGTGCAGCTTCAATAGCAGCTTTATAATCACCAAAAAAATAATGTTTCTGGGTTTTACAAAAGCAAAGAATTCTCATTACTGCTGAATCATCTTTATATGGAGATAGCAAATTAGTTTCATTTAAGTCATTACCTGTCAATGAGATTTGATTTAACGATAATCCTTGAAGTTGTAAGGCACTTTGTTTTAATACTTTTAGCGATACAATATCAGATTCAATTTTGAAATTATTATTTACCAATTCAATATATTTATCAATTTCTTTAATAAATGTGTCGAGATTGGTATTACAGACAAATATATTTAGAACCAACCAATAAGTATTGTAGCTGGAAAATAGTATATCTCCTGTTTCGATACCACTTTGCATTCCTTCAGTTAGTTCGGGAAGAGTTTGAGATATATGGTCTTTAAAATGCTTAATCATTGCATTGTAGAGCATATAAACTTTTGCCTTTAAAGAATAAGCATTTAACTTGGAAATAAGTTGAACTCCTAATTGACCAAAGCGATAGCCTGAATTAATATCTCCAAATTTGTCGCATAGTACCGCACCATAGCCACTATATGCATAGGTCGAATATATGCTATTACCATATTTAACGGATAATGTCACCATTTCTAGTGTCATTATCGGAAGTAGTAATGAACCCAATAGAGAAGCTACAGGGGTAATAAGCATTAGCATTTTCATCGTTGCTAATTTATAATAGTCTTGCATTTCTGGTAAATAAAGTAAATCCTCTATTTTTTTACCAGCTAAAGCTAATTTAGTTTGGGCAAATGCATATAAAACATGAATTGTTGTAGCTTGCTTTGGTAAATTTAAACCCAACTCTTTCAACGCAATTACCCCTATCTCTAATGCTTTTGTCATTTCTCCTTTTGCTGTGTAAGATTGAATTTGTATTTCATAAAACTTAACTTTATCTAAAATATCTTGACACTTGCTTAATGAAATACTGGATAGCTCTTGTGATTTATCAAAACTACCACATAAATATTCAGCTTCTGCGGTTTCTGCATACAAATCTAGAGTTAATTCGTAATCATCTTGCCAAGCATTTCTACCCAATAAGCCCAATGCAACATGGAAATAGTTAAGTGCAACTGCAAATGCAGAATTTTTCTTTGCTTTTCTACCTGCTATAAAATTTAAATTCGCCAACTCATATTTTTCCTTACTGGAATTTAGCAATTGTACACCAAAATTTAGTTGATTGACAATATCTAAAATATTGCTTTCCCAGTTCTCCTGGCTGCTCGATGCTTTTAAAAGCTGCCCAATTCTCAAATGTGTTGTTTGCTTATCGCTATCTGGAATCAATGAATAAGCAGCTTGCTGAACGCGGTCATGCAAAAATTTATAATCAATTTGGCTGGTATCAAATGAATTAATGCTTTTGCTATCGCTAAATAATAAAGGAATGCGATAGTTATTATTCAGTGGTAAAATTAAACCAGCTTGAAGCGCTAAATTTAATTGATAGGCAGTTTCATAAATTGAGCTTTCGTTTACCAGCGACAGCATATCTAGATTAAATTTGTTCCCAATGCAAGCAGCTAGCTGTAATACTTTCTGGGTGGTTTTTGGTAATTTTTCAATTTGAGATATCACCAATTCTACAACACTTTTCTCTGTAACTCCAACCACCTGTATTTCTTCAATATTCCACAACCACTTTTGTTGATTAAAATCAAATGTAAGTAATGATTCTTGCTTTAATGTCTGTAGTAGTTGAACTATAAAAAATGGGTTTCCTGCCGTTTTGTTAAAAATTAACTTTGCGAGAGGTTCACAATATTCTTTTTTATGGTTTAGAGTTTCTGCTACTAACTCCAAAACATGATTTGCTGATACAGGCTGCAAGTTAATATTATTAACTGTGCGTTTTTTTTCAATTTCCTCAATAGTCATAATCAAAGGATGAGCAGCATTAACTTCTGAGTCGCGATAAGCACCAATTACTAATAAATATTGAATATTGTAATCAGCTATCAATAATTGTATCAATTTCAGAGTAGCAGAATCCGACCATTGTAAGTCATCTAAAAATATAACTAGGGGATGTTCTTTTTGAGGAAAAACACTAACAAATTTTTGGAATACTATATTTAACCTGTTTTGTGTTTCTATCGCTTCTAATTGTGGTAACTCTGGCTGTTTACCAATAATTAACTCCACTTCTGGAATTATATCAATTATAACTTGCCCATTATTACCAACGGCATCTTGTATTTTCTTGCGCCAGAGTTCCAATTGGGGGCGACTTTCTGTAAGTATTTGCTCACACAAACTGGAAAAAGCTTGGGCAAAAGATGCATAGGGAATATCTCGTTTAAATTGGTCTGACTTGCCGCTAATAAAATATCCTCTGGTTTTTGTTATTGGTTTGTTTATTTCATTAATTAACGATGTTTTACCAATACCAGAATAACCCGACACTAAAATTAATTCGCTATTTCCACAAGTTGTTCTTTCAAAAGCATCGAGTAATAAATTGACTTGAGATGCCCTTCCATATAACTTTTGGGGAATAAACAACTGCGATATAACCTCCAACCGTCCTGGAATAAAGTCCACAATTCTTCCAGTGGCTTGTAATTGTTTCCAGCATTCCTCTAAATCTGCTAGCAAACCTTTAGCACTTTGGTATCTATCTTCAGCATTTTTCGCCATTAATTTTTCGACAATCGCACAAACAATATTGTTAACATCTGGATTTATTTTCTGGATAGGAGTAGGCTGTTGGGCAATGTGAGCATGTACTAGTTCTAAGGGGTCATCGCTAATAAATGGTAATTGACCTGTTAACATTTCATATAATGTTACTCCTAAGGAATAAAAATCACTACGGTGGTCTAAGCTACGATTCATCCTTCCACTTTGTTCAGGAGAAATATAAGCAAGAGTGCCTTCTAAATGGCTGAGGTTTGTTTGTTGTGTAATTTCCCTTTCTAAATAGGAAGAAATACTGAAATCCGTGAGTTTAACTATAGGCTGAAAATCTGAAGTTCCATTGTCCTGTTTATTTTCAATAATAATATTCGCTGGTTTAATATCTTTGTGAATAATATTGTGGCTGTGAATATATATAAGTGCTTTGGCAATAGCCATCGCGACCTGGAGGGTTAGCTGTAATGATGACGAATTGACTTCTAAATATTGTTTTAGAGAAATACCCCCAAAATCCTCAAATATAATCGCATGGAAATTATCATTATTCTCCAGCCGTATAATTTTGACAATATTTTTATGTTCAATACCCGCAGCGATAGAATACTCGTGCTTGAGACGAGCTATGGCTCCTAATGTGGGATAATCATCCTTGAGAGCTTTGAGAATTACTGTTACATCTCCGTCTTGTTTTGTGGCACGATAAATATTAGTAATTACACCAGTATTGATGATACTGAGTAAGTTGTATCCTGGTATACATGTATTCTTAATCATTGTTTTAGGGAACATAGAAGTTTACTCGTCAACTATATAGTTCCCAATTTTTTACTTCGAGGTATTAGGAGAGTGGAAAATTTCACAAAGGCAAACGCGAAAATTTTTGGCGGAACGGTGTTTGCCTTTGACAAATCCCCAAAGTTGCAGGCAAAGCATAATTAATTTCCGGAGAATCTATTTATTACATTACTGGAAGTTGAGTTTAACAGGTCATTTATAAACTAAAAGTTAAATACACGATTGTTGGGTTAGGCGCATTTGTAGCACTTAGTTGTAGGCTCTTTAAGTCGGATGAAGCGCCGTAACCCATCACTTTTGTAGACTTAATATTTACTTTATAAATCAGTTCTAAAAGTCTGTGACAGCACCAACACTGCTAGAGGAAACTAACTTCGCATATTTTGCTAAGATGCCTTTTGTATAACGGGGTGAACGGGGTTGCCATTTGGCACGACGGCTAGCTAGTTCTGCATCAGAAATATTGACTTGTAACAAGCGAGAATTAGTATCAATAGTAATGATATCGCCAGATTCGACCAGAGCAATCGCACCACCAACGGCAGCTTCGGGAGCGACGTGTCCGACTACCATCCCGTAAGTACCACCAGAAAAGCGTCCATCAGTAATTAAACCGACTGCACCACCTAAACCCGCGCCAATAATTGCAGAACTGGGTGCAAGCATTTCCCGCATACCAGGGCCGCCAATAGGTCCTTCATAGCGGATGATAATTACATCACCAGCTTTAATCTTACCTGCGAGGATGGCATCTAAGCATTCTTCCTCGGAATCAAATACCCGTGCAGGTCCGATAATACAGGGATTTTTCACTCCGGTAATTTTTGCTACTGCTCCCTCTGTAGCAAGATTCCCTTTAAGGATAGCTAAGTGACCTTGGGTATACATCGGTTTATTAATTGGACGAATCACATCTTGATTGGTGGGTGGTTCATTGGGGACATCCTCTAAAATTTCGGCGATGGTTTTACCTGTGATGGTGATACAGTCACCATGAAGTAATCCACTCACTAATAGCATTTTCATCACTTGGGGAATACCACCAGCTTGATGTAAGTCCGTCGCGACATATGTACCACTAGGTTTTAAATCGCATAAAACAGGGACGCGACTGCGGATAATTTCAAAATCATCTAGGTTAAGTTTTACACCCGCAGCATGAGCAATCGCCAGAAAATGTAACACAGCGTTAGTTGAACCACCCACAGCCATAACTACAGAGATAGCATTTTCTATAGATTTGCGCGTGATAATTTGCCGGGGTAATAATTGATTGCGAATTGCTTCTACTAATATCCGAGCCGATTGTTCGGTGCTATCAGCTTTTTCGTCATCTTCAGCCGCCATTGTAGAAGAATAAGGTAAACTCATGCCCATCGCTTCAAAAGCCGAGGACATGGTATTGGCTGTGAACATTCCACCGCAAGAACCAGCACCAGGACAAGCGCGGTGTTCTACAGACATCAGTTCTTCGTCATCAATTTTTCCTGAACTGTATTGACCGACAGCCTCAAAGCAACTCACAACAGTCAAGTCGCGCTCCTGATAGCGTCCGGGTTTAATTGTTCCACCGTAAACAAAGATAGCCGGGATATTCATTCGTGCCATTGCAATCATTGCACCTGGCATATTTTTATCACAGCCACCGATGGCAATTACCCCATCCATACTTTGACCGTTACAGACAGTTTCAATGGAGTCAGCAATCACTTCTCGTGACACCAGGGAATATTTCATCCCCTCAGTTCCCATCGATATCCCATCACTGACAGTAATTGTGCCGAATATTTGCGGCATTGCTCCAGCTAGTTTAATTCCAGTTTCGGCTCTTTGTGCTAGTTGATTAATCCCTATATTGCAGGGAGTGATAGTGCTGTAAGCCGATGCTACACCCACAATTGCTTTCTTAAAATCTTCGTCCTGAAAACCAACTGCACGCAGCAGAGCGCGGTTTGGTGACCGCTGTGCCCCTTGTGTGACAACTTTACTTCTGAAATTTTCTGACATTGTGTTTTACCTGTTGCTTTGAATATTGCAAATCTCTATAGGAGTATCGTAGGTAGACTTTTTTGATATGTCCAATATATATTTATTTAAAATTGAGACTTATAAAGTATCATAAATATGGAACTACGACACTTGCGCTACTTTATTGCAGTAGCTGAGGAACTACATTTCGGGAAAGCAGCAGAAAGATTGCATATAGCTCAACCACCCTTGAGTCAACAAATTCAGCAGCTAGAAGCAGAATTAGGAGTAAAACTTTTTCATCGCAAAACTAAGCGACAAATACAGCTTACAGAAGCCGGTAAGGTTTTTTTACAGGAGGCTTATCAACTACTGGTGCAATTAGAAACAGCAGTAGCACTGACTCAAAGGATTGGAAGAGGTCAAACAGGTCAACTCCGAATCGGATTTACTAGTTTGGCAATTTATAACCTATTACCTTCGATTTTGCGACAATTTCGCAAGCAGTTTCCAGAAGTAGAACTAGTCTTACTGGAGTTAACTACAAGTCAACAGGAACAAGCACTGAAAGATTCCCTGATTCATGTGGGTTTTGCTCATCCACCTTTAGAAGATGACACAATATCATATAAATGTATTTACAGAGAAAGCTTAGTTGTGGCTTTGTCGTCAACTCATTCATTGGCTCAACAAGAATATATCTCGGTGCTATCGCTTTTGCACGAACCTCTGATTGTATTTCCCCGCTACCTAGCACCGGGACTTTACGACCGCATCATGAGTATTTTTGAGCAAAGAAATTTCAAACCTAATATTACTCAGGAGGCGATTCAAATGCAAACAATTATTGGATTAGTATCGGCTGGAATGGGTGTGGCAATTACACCATCAACTCTTGAGAATCTTCAAAGGTCTGGTGTTGCTTATCGCCCTATATTAGAAGAAGTTCCTGTTATAGAAACTGCTGTAATCTGGCAAGAAAATAGTTTAACTCCTATTGTGGAGAATTTTTTACAATTTTCTCAAAAGTTCATCTAAATAATACGGTTAACTCCTAACTTGCACCAATAAAAGTTAATGTCATAATCACTACTAGACTTATTTCAGTATAGTCACCCCTTTCCACAACCGCCAGGGAATAAATTCCCTGTCTAAAAGCTAAAGTTCTCTGTACACGAAGTGTTCCCGAAGGGTAGAGGACTGGAAATGAGGTGATATTGTAAGCATTAATTTTAAGACTACGAATGTTTTAATTAGTTGTATATACGTAAGTTGCAAGATATCAGCCTCCGACGGTCGCGTTTGCCCCAACCGTAAAATCTAGAACAAGCACATTTTTTGTAAACCTTGCTATATATGAGTACTGGGATGTGCAAGTTAGGAGTTGACGAACGTAGAGACGTTACATGTAACGTCTCTACTTTGCGATTTCTTGACCGAGCAGTATTGGAAACAACCTGAATTTTTGTGTCCGTCGTCGTTGTGAACTAGAATCAAGCACGCGCTTTATTAATTTAGTATTGGTTGTTGAATAGAAGTTGATTCTTCTTGTTAAAATTCAAGTTGACAAACAGTTTTTGTGCGAACACAGGGATAATCATTATCATTTAGTAGATTTTGCAATAGCTTGATATCTATGTTTTTTAATTAATGTAAATCAATTTAAATTAGCAATTCATATATAGCAATACATTTAGATATTTTCGATAATGATTATCCCTATATTCGCGTTCACGTAGTGGAGTGGAGCGCTAAAATTCTCCATTCAAACCCGAATTTTAGCATCACGGGGGTAAATAGGAGCGCTGTTTTAACGTGAGTTCGATGAACTTTAAGCTGTGAAACCCTTAAGCAGTATGTTGTTTGCTCAATAGCATTTGTCAAAATTGTTGAGCTTATTGAGAATAAAATCAGTAACTCTTTAATATGTCAATTATTGACTCTATTATCAACTAAGGATTGAGAGTTCCTTGAAGCCTTAGTTTCTATAATCGTTGTTTTACAAGGTTTTTAGCCCCTAAAATCCGTCGAACTCACGTTGTTTTATAAGGGTTTGCGTTGGTTCTAGGGGAAACGCGGTTTTTGCGAACTAGAAAAGCGATCGCAATTTAAATTCACAATTTCAAGGTTACGGATACTAGTTATCAGGAATTACAGGAATAGGGAACCATTGCGGTTGTAGCGTAAGTGAATATTTAGAAAGGCTTGGTAGAGGAATTAGAGGAGACAGCAATCCTAATAAATTCTCTGCTTCCAGCTAAATAATAATTTTATATTTATTAACGCGGATACACTTACTTAGTTTTTGCGGTTCAAGTCAGAAACTCCAAGTTATGATGGGGTAGTAAATTTATCGACCTTCTTGTTGAAGACGCGATACAATCAAAAATAGTAAACTTTGGTATCAATTGTGTTTATGGACTGGTTAGCTGTCTTTATTGGTATTATGGAAGAAATGGGACGCGAACTAGAAAGCCGGCGAGCGATTTTTAACGTCTTGCTTGCCAATCCCTACTGGTTTTCTGAAATTAATCTTTGAAAGCGGTCACGCTGCAACTGGTTTACAGCATCGCTATTTCGGATGTTATCAAAATCAGGGTCGGTTTTCGCAATTTCTTTGCATTTTTCTGGGTAAAGACTAATTGCTTGTTGTAAATTTTCTATTGCCAAATCAATATTATTATTTAAGGCATAGGTACAGGCTTTGTTATAAAAAATAGATGGGTCGTCAGGTTTAATTTCTACTGCTTTATCGTAGGATGCAATTGCTTCTTCTAATCTTCCTAATTGCCCCAGTCCATAACCTCTACTGTACCAAGCTTGGTGGTAATCAGGTTTAATTTCTACTACTTTATCGTAGGAAAAAATTGCTTCTTCTAATCTCCCTAATTGGCCTAGCGTATTACCTCTATAGTACCAAGCTTCGTGTAAATCAGGTTTAAGTTCTACTGCTTTCTCAAAGGATGCAATTGCTTCTTCTAATCTCTCTAATTGACCCAGTGCAAGACCTCGAAAATACCAAGCTTCGTGTAAATCAGGTTTAATTTCTACTGCTTTATCGTAGGAAGTAATTGCTTCTTCTAATCTCCCTAACTCATCCAGCGCATTACCTCGATTGTACCAAGCTTCGTGTAAATTAGGTTTAATTTCTACTGCTTTATCGTAGGATGCAATTGCTTTTTCTAATCTCCCTAATTGACTCAGCGCAATACCTCGATTGTACCAAGCCTGGTGGTAATCAGGGTTAATTTCTATTGCTTTATCGTAGGATGCAATTGCTTCTTCTAATCTCCCTAATTGACCCAGTGCAATACCCCGATTGTGCCAAACTTCGTGTAAATCAGGCTTAACTTCTACTGCTTTATCAAAGGAAGCAATCGCTTCTTCTAATCTTCCTAAATCACCAAGGGCAATACCTTTAAAGTACCAAGCTTCGTGGTCATTAGGCTTAATTTCTACAGCTTTATCAAAGGAAGTAATTGCTTCTTCTAATCTCCCTAATTGACCCATCTCAATACCTCGAACGTACCAAGCTTCGTATAAATCAGGTTTAATTTCTACAGCTTTATCAAAGGAAGTAGTTGATTCTTCTAATCTCCCTAATTGACCCAGCGCAATACCTCGAAAGTACCAAGCTTCGTGTAAATCAGTTTTAATTTCCACTGCTTTATCAAAGGAAGCAACTGCTTCTTCTAATCTTCTTAAATCACCCAGCACATGACCTCGAAAGTACCAAGGTTGGTGGTCATCAGGTTTAATTTCTATTGCTTTACCGTAGGATGCAATGGCTTCTTCTAATCTTCCTAGTTGACCCAGCGCAATACCCCGATTGTTCCAAGCTTGGTGATAATCAAGTTTAATTTCTACTGCTTTATCGTAGGATGCAATTGCTTCTTCTAATCTTCCTAATTGACCCAGCGCAATACCTCGAAAGTACCAAGCTTCGTGGTCATAAGGTTTAATTTCTGCTGCTCTATCGTAGGATGTAATTGCTTCTTCTAATCTTCCTAAATTATTCAGCACATGACCTCGCAAGTACCAAGCTTGATGGTAATTAGGTTTAATTTCTACTGCTTTATCGTAGGATACGATTGCTTCTTCTAATCTTCCTAAATTAATCAGTGTATAACCTCGAAAGTACCAAGTTTGGTGGTCATTAGGTTTAATTTCTACTGCTTTATCGTAAGATGCAATTGCTTCTTCTAATCTACCTAACTTATCCAGCGTATTACCTCGAATGCACCAAGTTTGGTGGTCATTAGGTTTAATTTCTACTGCTTTATCGTAGGATGCAATTGCTTCTTCTAATCTTCCTAACTCATCAAGTACAATACCTCGAAAGTACCAAGCTTCATGTAAATCAGGTTTAATTTCTACTGCTTTATCAAAGGAAGCCATTCCTTCTTTTAATCTTCCTAATTGGCGCAGTGCAATACCTTTAAGATACCAAGCTTCGTGTAAATCAGGTTTAATTTCTACTGCTTTATCATAGGAAGCAATTTCTTCTTTTAATCTCCCTGATTGACCCAAAGCAATACCTCTGAAGTACCAAGCTTCGTGGTAATCAGGTTTAATTTCTACTGCTTTATCGTAGGAAGCAATTGCTTCTTCTAATCTTCCTAATTGACGCAGCGCAATGCCCCGAAAGTACCAAGCTTCGTGGTAATCAGGTTTAATTTCTACTGCTTTATCGTAGGAAGTAATTTCTTCTTCTAATCTCCCTGATTCACCCAAAGAAATACCTCTAAAGTACCAAGCTTCGTGGTAATCAGGTTTAATTTCTACTGCTTTATCGTAGGAAGCAATTGCTTCTTCTAATCTTCCTAACTCATCCAGCACAATACCTCGAAAGTTCCAGGCTTCGTGTAAACCAGGTTTAATTTCTATCGCTTTGTCAAAGGAAGCAATTGCTTCTTTTAATCTCACTAATTGACTCAGGGCAATACCTCGATTGTACCAAGCTTGGTGGTCATCAGGTTTAATTTCTGCTGCTTTATCAAAATGTATAAATGCTTCTTCATGTTCTTCGCTAACACCATATATTCTACCTAATTCGCGAAATAATTTAGCTTTATTTTCGGGTGTTTGATAATGTTCTTGTAATAACTCTTGTATTTCTAGAATGTGTTTATTTTTTAATTCCGGTGTAAAATTAAGATATGTTTGGGAATCGGCATCCTCGATGATACGAGATGATTCTCGTTGTAAAGTTTCTGCATCTGTGGGAAAATCAAAGTATCCCGAACGCCAATCAAAAAAATCAGGCGCTCTTTGGATAAAGTATTTAAGAACAAATACTGGGACTAAAAATATAAAGCAGATGGGAAAATTTCTTTTGAAACTTTCTCGTTGTTGGTTGAGATTGATAAAAATTGGCGGTACGTCTTTCCAACTATAAGTATGGGTATCTCTGCTACTCCAACCATTATTTTTTTTACTTTCTTCATATTTTCGTAAAGAATATTCCAGATTTTTGATAAATAAAATATCTATTTCCTGGATATTGGGAAAATCTTCTATTTCTTGGTATAAATTTTCTACATCTCTATCTAAAGTTAATACTTGAATATTTTTATTTGTCATCTCCTCTTTGATAAGAGAAATGACTTTCTCCCCTTCCACAGGAGAACAACGCACAAACATTAAACCAAAACCATCAGTCCATTTTAAGGCACGTAGTAAGGCTTGATATTCTTCTGTTGCTGACTCGGAAAAAAGTTTTTTTAAGTCAATCGGTTGTTGTGGACTCATGGATTGAAGGAGAGAATAGGGAGTAGGAAAGGAAGGGGTTTAAGACTGCTTCTGTTAAAAAGTGTTTCTTTAGCCTAACTGTTAGGATTTTAATGCCGCGAAAGCAGTTTGAAAATCATTAATATTTCTAATTATAGGATGAACGTCATACCAACAGCACACATTGTTTTTAGCGTCTAGGTAGCGATATTCTAAGATACAACGATTAAATAATAAATTGCGATGCTTTTCATCATTCTGGATTTTTTTAGATAAAAATACAGAAGCTAATGTTGACCACTGGTCAGCGTAAACTGTATTGTGGTAAGTATTACGCAGTGAGCTAATAGATTTTTGTACTGCTTTTGTTGAGATTGGTAAGGAGTCCGTATATGTTATTGCCTCTTTCATTAAAAGTATTAAATTTCTTAAATGTCCCCCACTCATTAAACATAACTCATCTAAATCTTTGGTGTCTGCAAATAATTGTACAATGGAAATACTAGTGTCAACTCTTTTTATTCGCTCTTGTAATAATTGCTTAAACTTATTTAACCCGCGTTCGTAGGTTTCATTGTTTGGGGTATGTACCATTACCATTGGTAAAACTGAAGGTATATCGGCATATATATCTTGTAAATTAGTGCCATTTCCAGAATAAACTAAAGAAATTGGTACTGTATAAACTAAATGACAATCTAGCGCTTTAAGTTGTTCGTTATAGTCAAGAAAAATTTTCTCGTGATTGCTACGTCCGTCATCATACATGATAGGAACAATTCTATCTAAATTATCTGTGATGACGACAATATCAACATATTTTTCTGGTAGTTTTTTTCTAGCATCGTTGATAAACTGATTTAAAGCTTGAATTAAAGTTTGAGTATGGGGATTAACTAAATTGCGTATTTTGCGACGCTGGGTTGGTTCACCTTGGATTTTTGCTGTGATTTTCGCAAAAGTCGGGATATCTTTTTCTACGGTGACTTCTGATAAAGATATATCGGGGATGATGTCTTTTAAATCTTGAGCGAGATTTTTTAACCACTCCAAAACGGGTAAAGGATTGCCATTATCTTTTAAAGCTTCTAATATCCGTCGCGTACAAGCTAAAAGAATATCGCTAAATTCAACGTCTTGGGGTTCAATGTCCTGCTCATCTGCGGCAAAATATACTACAAAAAAACCTTTGTCGTCTAAATCTTTCTGCAATCGTAATAGTTCCGTTGATTTTCCAGCACCACGATGTCCTGAATAAAGCTGACAAGTTTTATCTTCGGATAATAAAATATCTTTACCTATATCTATTAAAATATCACCCTCACCCCGTACATCGTTACAGTCTACGTATGCGGGGTCACCTGCTGGTAAAGGTAAACCGGGGTCGAAGACGTTGTAAAGCCCTTTAATTCTAGTATCTAATACCATAAAACCTAAGTGTGATTACTTAAGCTATATTAGCGAAAAAATTACAATTAGGTTCAGCTTTAGAAAAATTTAAAGAACTCTAGATTTTCAAAACTTTGCTGAAAATCTTCAATATCTCCCAAACTTTCTGAAAATAGGTGTAAAGTATGAAGACAATTTTCTGCACCATTTATGAAGTCTTCCAGTTTAAGTGAGGTGTATGTTTCAACGCGGTTTTGCTATCAAGAAATAAAAGTTAAAAAGCCAGGTGAGTAGCTTTAGCAACAACTTCAACAAGCGAACTGAGGAAGCGATGGGGTTTAAATCATTAGTAAGTTGCTGAGTTTGATTTAATAAAATATATGATTCCTTTTCTGGAGTAATTTACAAAAACCACCACTATGAAGCAAATGCTTCTAACATACTTGGTAAAATTTACATACCACCTTACCCCATTACTCCGGATTTCTGAATATGAGCAACACCAACAGTAATCGAAACATCGATGATATAAAACAAAAAAGTCACCGAACAGATGACTCCAGAAGAACAGGAGGCACTAGCTATTGAGGCAGTCACCCAGGCCATCAAAAGAATGCACTCAAAGGGAGTACCCACAGTCGAAGTAGCAGCCGACGGTACGCGCCATCTACGTCACCCAGATGGTACGCTAACTCCAATTATTATTAGCCAAAACGATGACGCAGCCAAATAATCAACCCAAACTGGTCGTGTTCGCAGGAGCCAATGGCAGCGGTAAATCAACTATTACCTTATATCTTGCATCTTACGTATAAACAACTAATATAAAGATAACCTATTTAATATTTATACTTAAAATAAAACGCTGTTTCTAGTCCTCTTTAGAGGACTTTAGCTTTTAGACAGGGAATTTATTCCCTGGCTGTCGTGGAAAGGGATGACCGTATTTAAGTAAACATGGTGATTATGATGACATTATAACTTACAGGTTAATCGCAATACTGGAACTCTCAATATTCTATCTAAATCTGACAGCAGGGAAGTCATTGTATATGACTTGCAAGATAGTGCTGTCATTGCATCTAATCCTACACAACAGGATAAACAATACTGGCAAACACTTACTCAACAATTACAAAGTAATCAACAGTCGAATAATCCCAACCTTCTTGATATTGAACTATAGGTGTACAGGAATTTCATTGCTAAAAGCTAAAGTCGTCTCTTTAGACGACTCTGTCAACTGAAACTCACATTAATTGAATCCAAGATTTACAGGGAAGATGGCACTATATTTAAATAACTGTTCCTCTTTATTGTTGGTTGCGATTTTTCTAAACAAAGATAAACGAAAATTTTCAATGCTGGGTGAGTTTCCAGCAAAAGTCAAAACACTTGCTAAAGAGTCATACCACAAGTTAGCTTCAGCATATAACTTAGCTTGCTTTAGTGGGTCTTTTGTAGTATCTATCTGGTTTTTTAGTTCTGCTGAGATTGGCACGACTTGTACTTCCGCTTCAGCAAAAATATTGCTAGAAGGACGACTGGGGTTACAGATTACTTCGACTTGCCAACGATATCTTTTTTGAGGTGACAACTCTGGTATGTCCTGCGATGACAATACCATAATCCCTGGACGACTTGTGAAGTTTTCACCCTTGATTTCTTTGAGTAACTTAAAATCGTTACCTCTACTTTCATATAGTCGAAACTCTATCGGGCGGTTATTAGCATCACGTACAAACCAGGCAAAAGTTGGACGGGTGGAAACAGTTTTACTAACTTGTCTATCAGGTACAAGTAAAATTATTCCTGGTACTGTAGCAGCTTGGGGAAGAGCTTCCGTTGCACATCCTCTACTGCCACTTGAGCGAGCACTGGGGGGTGCTTCTTCGTCATCATAAGCTTTGGCTGAGATGGATACAGATAACCATAATCCTGCTAGGATTCCCACAAGCAATGCACGAGCTAATTTTTGGTAGATACACTTGGTCAGTAGTTTCATAATCTTGTTAAAAATGCTTCTATATATATATGGGATAAGTAATTATTTATTATGCTAATTCTAACTTAATCTCCGAAACTTACTCCCTGTTTTTCCTAACCTCTACCCTAAGATAGAGGTGATACGATACCCACTTAAGATAAAAGTATCAAAATCCTTACACTCCCATTGCGTACTGACTGTAAGCATTAAATAACGTTTAGCCTTTAAATTTCCAGGAACCTACAAATATTTATTTAATAAAGTAATTTAATCTTATCGCCAACGCATCCATTTATTTAACGTATTTATAGACCAAGTTAGCTCGCAAACAGTTCCACTAGGATGGTTTTGTCGTCTTGAGAATTTACCTTTCAGGAGTCTGGCTAATTCTTTTGCTTGAACGCTACCACGTCCTTCTTGGTACAAGTTAACCATTTCCAGGTTAACACCATTATCAATCACAAATAAGCTATATTTTGCTTTATCCTTTCGACAAAAAACATCAAGACAAGTAGCTTTAGCTGCATGTTTACCAACATTACACAAAGCTTCTTGTAAAAAAATACACAAACTTTGTTTCTGCTCTACAGTTAGAGGACAATCTTCTAATGGACTAAAGTCAGGAGGAATGTAACTGACAATTGTTGTAAAACCTGGTAAATCACGACCTAAAGTATGCTCGTATACTTGATAAAGTAATTCTGGTAATGGTGTTTGCAAGTAAGATTCGTCTCCAAAAATCAGTGACTGGTTCATGAATTCAAATACTGCTCGTAATTCATGATTAAGTTCTTGTAGTTTTTTCCGCAGTTCCTCTGATGGTTCATCGCTACGCAAAATAGCCGCTAAAGTTTGTAGTGGTCCGTTATGAACTTTGTCATAAGTACGTTTGAGTGTTAAGCTACGTTCTTCTAATAATGCTTTAGAATTGCTATCAAAAAAAGATGTTGTTAATCCTGCACCAATTAAAGCTAACAATGATGGGACAAAAGGAACCCAGCAAGACCAGTTTAACATTCCATAACAAATCCCAGTGAGGGCAAAACTACTTGCTACTATACTGAGTAACGTTTTCCACGGTGACTGTAATAAAAGTCCTAAAGCTATTCCCCACGCTCCCCAAGCCAAAATCCAAATATGCTCTAATTCATCTGAAAAAGCATACACTGGTATCCTATTGTCCAAAACACTACTGATGATTTGACTGGTAGCATGAGCATGGATTTCTACACCATAAATTAATTTATATTGGTCTGCTACATCAGTTGTCAAAGATTTATTAAACAAAGTATCTTTGACTGCTGAAGTCATAGAGTAATCTTTTACACTCACTGCCGTCATACCAATTATGACAATATTGTCGCGAAATAACTCAGGCTTTACTTGAGAGTTTAAGATATCTGAGAGAGTAACTATAGAAAAAGGCTGCGGATTATTCCTGAACGCAAGCAGCATTTGATACCCACCTGACAAGGCTTTCACGTAAGCACCTGTATTAGAACGAAACCTAGGCAATTGCGTATTACCAAAGCTAATAGGTGATGTAACTCGCTTTCCATGTTCAAATTTAATACCTTCTGCTTCTAGATAGTGTTTTGCGAGAAGTAGCGACAATGAATAGCGAATTTTTTTTGATTTTTCTTCCCGAGTAGAAAGAATCACTCGTCGCAATTTACCATCTGCGTCAAAAATCATGTCTGCAAACCCAACCCTTTCTGTCGGTAGTTGTGGGGGTGGTTTAATTTTTAGCTTTAATGTATCTCCTAAAAGTTGTTCTATTCCTATTAAATTAGGGCTATTGGCTAGTACTTGAGATAATTCCTTATTTTTGCTCAGGTCACGAAAAATATCCAAACCAATTACTCTAGGTTTATAGCTTTGTAACTTTTTTAGCAGTTTTGCAAGGTCTTTGTCTGGTATTGGATAGTCCCCAACTGCACGAATATCTTCTTCGTTAATTCCTACAATCACAACTCTTGTATCTGCTGGCTCCAAAGGATGCGAACGCCAAAAAGTGTCAAAAGCCATCCACTCTAAGGTTTGCATACCTCCTGTTAATCTTGTGATGACCACACATCCCGTTACCGCTAACCCTGGTAGTCCTCCTTTACACAATATACTTGTGTTTTTTTTTACTCTTTGCCACAAGTTAGAGAAATTCATTTTTTATACCCGCTTTGCGGTTTTTTTTTAATAAAAATCAATTTCGTAAACATCAGTTTAATAATCCAATTTTTCTGGCTGCAATTTCAATTTGAATTCTCAAGTCTTTTTCTGGGTCATCGTAAACACCTAGTGCGTCCTGAAGCCTTATCCAGTAGTTGCGGATAGTGCGGTCACTGACTTGTAAACGTTCAGCAATGGCTTTATCGGTAAGTCCATCTTGATACTTGAGTTTTAATACTTGGAGCCACTTACGGTCAAATTCTGGACGGGAACGCAATTCAGAAGGAAGATAAACAGAACCACGTAAAGCAAAATCCAGAAGTCGCAGCATTTCTCGAATTGGTAACGACTTATCCACAGCAGCGAATCCACCTTCATAAGCATTAATCATTGGTTTAAGTTGGATTAACGGCTTGATGTAAGTGCTTAGTACCATAATATTAGGAGCAAGATGACTTTCCATCAACAACTTGAGCAGCTGCATTCCCACATCCAAACTAGCATGGGTGTCGGGCTTGGCTGGTATACTCAAATCCAATAATATCAGAGTAGGACGATAACATCGAATCAATTCTTGAGCAGTTTGAGCATCACCAGCAGTAAAAATATTCGCATCGGGATATTCTTTCTTTAAAGCTGGAACCGTACCTTCCAAAATTGTTTCGTGGTCATCTACCACCAAAAATATATGTTGATTTTGTTTACTCGTGGGTTGGCTCATATCTCTTTTTTAATTATGTAAAGGAAGACGATAAAGCTTTGCTCCCCTACTATTAACTTTAATTGAAAAGTTATTTCTTTTGTTACAAATAAATAAATTTTAATAAAAGATTAAGAAATATATCTAACAAAAGTTTATTTAAAGTTGTCTTTGCTGTTAACTTGCCAAATTTGCTCCAATCTTTGAATTTGCCTTCGTTTGGAGGATGTATGAGATTCTCTACGAATAAGTATTACTAAGAACAACAATAAAGAAAAAGAAGCAGTGATAACACTTATAGTTGTTGCACTAGATGTAACCTGAAGTTGAGTAGCTGATGTAACTTGATTGACCTTAGCAGTTGGTTGAGTAGCAAAGTAGTTATGCACTATTATTAATCCTGAATTTAAATAAATGATATTAAATACATTTTTTCTGCTGAATATATATAATAAGGAATTAACTGCGACTGGGCACCTACTAGAAATGAAACCTAGTTTCCAGTTTTGGAAAACTTAGTCAGGTTAAAGACATCACGACCTATTAAAAAATTAACAAGTCAAAAAAAAGTCGAAAAAAGTCAAAAATCTAAAAATATGACTGGCAAATTACAAGGTAAAGTAGCAATTATTACAGGTGCATCACGAGGTATTGGCAAAGCAATCGCAGAAAGGTTATCATGTGATGGCGCTAGTGTTGTGATTAACTACGCTCAAGGTGCAGAACAAGCAGAGGAAACAGTTGCTGGGATAGAAGCTACTGGGGGAAAAGCAATCGCAGTAAAAGCTGATGTGAGCAAAATAGCTGACATCGAAAAATTATTTGACGAAGCAATATCCAAGTTTGGTAAAGTTGATATTCTAGTTAACAATGCAGGGATTGCTGTTTACAAAGCAGTTGCTGAGGTTACCGAAGATGAATTTGATAAGATTTTTAATATTAATGTTAAAGGTACATTTTTTGCTTGTCAACAAGCAGCTAAACGTTTAGCAAACGGTGGCAGAATCATCAACTTTTCGACTTCTGTAACAGCAGTCATGTTGCCAACCTACGCAACTTATGCAGCCACAAAAGGAGCAGTTGAACAACTTACCCGTCATTTAGCTAAAGAATTAGGAGCAAAAGCAATTACTATCAATACGGTTTCACCTGGTCCAACAGATACAGAACTTTTTAGAGAAGGGAAAACCGAAGAACAAATTAATCGTCTTGCTAATATGAGTGCTTTTGGAAGATTAGGTGAGGTGAAAGATATTGCAAATACTGTAGCATTTTTAGCGAGTGATGATTCTAGCTGGATTACTGGACAAAATATTCGGGTTAATGGTGGATTTGCGGCTTAGAGGGTGTTTAGAAATAAAATAGTAAGCTTCACTGGCATCATAAGCCAGGGAATAAATTCCCTGTCTAAAAGCTTAAGTCCTCTGGAAGAGGACTAATAATAAAATTTTTGGTAGAGTTTTAGTTTTGTCAAAATATCTATTTTTAATATATTATTTTAGTCCTCTTATAGCGTTTCTCAGTCAAGTAAGGTACAGATTAAAATAGCACAGTATTGTGGGGTGGGCATCCTTGCCCGCCCTTGTGTACCTCACCAGAGCGGGAACGGCTATAAGAAGACTTCAGCTTTTAGACAGGGAATTCATCCCCTGGCTGGCTAAGATTAAATATCTCATTATTTATATTTTCTCTCGCTTTGAATTCAAACATTTTAAAAGCGAACTCTGTAAAATATATTCTCTCTCTTTGCAAAAACTTCTGTAATACTTTTGTGCGTCCGATTTGGTATTCCGTATCAGAAACCCAAGCATATTCCAGACGAATCGCACGAGCATAAGCTTTATACTCTAAACTTTCTGACCCTAAAATACTTAAGTCGGAATCTATAAGAATTTGACTATCAATATCTTTTGGACAAGCATAATGATTTTTGGTATTTAAAATCATATTTACTACATCATTGATTATGGACAGTGGTATATTTAAATTTTTAAAATAAATAAAAGCATATTCAGCACTTTTTTCTTCATTGTCTTTTGCTTTAGGGTCATAAACAAAATCATGAAACCATATAGCGATTTGGATAGTAGGGAAATTAAAAGCAAGAGGTTTTAAGATACTAGCTGTTTTAAGAACTTGCTGAATATGTAATAAATTATGATAATGACGTTCGTTGCTAGAATATGCTGCTACTATTTCATCAAATATTTTTTGACTTGAAGCTGGCTCAACCTGGTAAAGGGAAAATAACTTGTGCCATTCTGACTCTAAATATAGTATCATCATTATTACGTTCAAGACCTTTAGCTCAATATTAAAAGTTGATTTATCAGGTAATATTAAGCCACAATTAAGCCACAATTAAGCCACATCAAGTGACAGGTTACGGCGCTTTATGTAATTTAAATAACCTTCAATAATTTTTGCGAATGCGCCTAACCCATCCTACGTATTACTTAGATAGATTTTCTTGCGAGGTTTTTTTGTATAATATTTTTTTGTTGACTAATTTAGTATATTACTACTAAAATTATAAATCTGAGTCTCCATGAAACTACCAATTTTTCGGTTGCATCCAAAGGTAAGCTCTTATGCCAAAACGCCTCCTAGTAGTCGAATCTCCTGGTAAAGTCAAAAAACTCAGTCAAATCCTAGGAGCCGACTGGATTGTTCGTGCTAGCTGCGGTCATATTAGAGAACTCAGCAACGAAGGAGAAGACTCTCTTGGTTTTACTATGGATGGCAACAGTGTGAAATGTCGCTATATACCCCGCGACCAAAGGGCAAAAGAAACGATTCAAAAGCTAAAAGAAGCAGTCAAACAGGTAAATGAAGTAGTTTTAGCGACCGACCCAGACCGAGAAGGGGAAACTATTGCTTGGCATCTAAAAGAAGCCTTAGGACTTAAGCAACCGAAACGAGTTATCTACACCGAAATTACAGAATCTGCGGTTCGTGCTGCTGTTGCAAATCCTAGACAGCTTGACCTTAATTTGGTAGGTGCAGGATTATGCAGAGATTGTTTAGATAAATTAGTTGGTTATAAAGGAAGCCCCTTGGTATGGGCACTTAATAATGGAGCAAAGAGTGTTGGGAGAGTTCAATGTCCGACTTTACACTTAATTTGCCAACGTGAGAGAGAAATTTTATCTTTTGTTCCTCAAGATTATTGGAGTGTTTGGGTTGATTATGCTGAGGGGTTCCGCGCTTTCTACAAAGGAACGGTAAATGCTCCCTCAGAAACACCAAAGGAAGAAGCTGAAGCTCATGACGATACCACAACAAATAAGACCGCAGAAGCTCCTGAGTCTACTCGCGTTCTTTCGGAAGCAGAGGCAAATCGTTTAGTAGAAGAAGCGCGACGCCATCCTCATCAAGTTGTGCAATTTGAAGGAAAGATAGCCAGCCGTCAACCACCCCCACCTTTTATTACTTCTAGTCTTCAGCAAGCAGCTGGTTCGAGGTTGAAATTCCCTTCCGAGAAGACTATGCAGGTGGCTCAAAAACTTTATGAGGCAGGTCTAATTACTTACATGCGGACAGACTCGGTAATGTTGAGTCCAGAGTTCTGTGATGATGCACGTAAGTGGTTGGAAGAAAATGACCCAGACAATGTACCCCAGAAAACCGCTAGACATCGCAGTAACAAAACCGCTCAGGAAGCTCACGAAGCTATCCGTCCCACAGATGTGTTTCGTCCTTCCGCAGAGTTACGAATTCAACTGACTGCTGACGAATTTAGTCTTTACGTTTTAATCTGGAAACGGGCAATGGCTTCCCAATGTTGTCCAGCACAATTACGCAAAACTCTTATCATTACTCAATCTGGGCAACTTTTGTGGCAAGCTAGAGGACAAGTAGTTGAATTTCTTGGTTATGCTCGCTACTGGTCAAATCTAAGCAAAGATACAATTCTGCCAAATTTACAAAAAGGTCAAATGCTGACTTTGGAGAATGCTGGTCATGAGAAAAAACAAACTCAACCACCACCACGCTACAGCGAACCAAAATTAGTACAATTAATGGAACGCAAAGGAATTGGTCGTCCGAGTACATATTCTCCTACCATTGCAACTCTGAAAAAACGAGATTATATCCAGTTACTAAAGGATAATTTACAGCCGACAGCTTTGGGTTTGGAAGTTGATACTTTTATGTCGAAAGCTTTACCGGATTTATTAGAGACAGAATTTACTGCTAAAATGGAGAGTGCGCTAGATGCAATTGCCTCAGGTAGGGAACCTTGGCAAGAATATTTAACAAATTGGAATCAAAATTATTTTGCACCAGCATTAGCGAAAGCAAAAACTGTACCCATTACTCCTTCCTCAAATGGAAGCAAAGGCGTTTCTGTTGCTGAACGCAAATACGAAACTTCCAGAACTCGTTGTCCAGATTGCAGTAATTTCTTAGCCAAAATACCTAGCACTAAGCTGAAAAAGAAATTTTTTCTCAAGTGCGTTAGTGGATGTGAAAATTCTGTTCTCTTTTGGAGCGAGTATAGCAAAAGTTGGGAAGCTCCTCGGTCTCAAGCTGCAAAAGATGGAAATACTGATGGAAATAAAAAAGATGAAAATTCACAGAAGCCTCCAGCCAAAATCACAAAATTTCCTTGTCCGGTCTGTAAAAAGCCAATGGAAGAGTATAGTTATGTGAAAGATGGACAGAATAAGAGTATGTTGCGGTGTTCTAAACAAGAGTCCCGAAACGACCCTAAACATAAAGAAGCGGTTTATTTTAATACCCAGAAAGGTTGGTGGAGTCCTAAATTTGGGGAATTAAATAAAAAATCTTGAGTAATGTTGAGTCATTCAATGTCACCTAAATTTTGTAAACCAAGGATATTAGACAAAGCTGTTCCCAATTGCATTATATAATTATTGTCCAAATGTCCAATAACTCGAATGATTCTCGATTTATCAATCGCTCGGATTTGTTCGCACAGTATTACAGAATCTTGGCTCAAACCACCAATCCCAGCAGGGACAAATACATGAGACGGTAAAAGAGCGCGTCGTATTTTTGACGTAAATGGTGCAATAATTGTATGAGGGCTAACATTGTTTGCTCGGTCAATTTGTATAATTAATGCAGGTCTAATGCCTGCTTGTTCTGTCCCCACAACAGGATTTAAATCGCAGAGAATGACATCTCCACGCTTAATATCTACCATTTAATCTCTCCAAGCGCCAAACGATTTTCGTAATCTTCTAAATTTGATAAGTAATCAGAAAAATCTGATTCAACAATTTCCATTGATTCTTTTGAATGAAGCCACGTAGAAGAGTCTGAATTTCCATGCTTCCATAACAAGAAGTCAATGTAATCACTTACTTCCTTAACTAGCGATTCTGGCATTTGATTAATTTTTGCAATTGTTTGGTTATGAATATTCATACAATATCAGCACTCATAAAATTTTAGAAGACTTCTAAAACTGTTTTAGCTTATTATAACTTTTGTCGCCCAAAGAAATTTTAGGGGTGCTATTACTTTAAAAACCCGATGGTCAAAAAAACTGTAGATTATCAGCTAAATATAATACATAGTATTCTGTTGCCGATACTCATCTCGTTGTCGGCACAAATCTTGAATTGTATAGTTCTTAAAAATACCTTGAGATGCTTGATTCGCTTGTAGCCATATTTCGTAAATGACACCCTTCTCTACCGTTGAAGACTCGGAACTATCACCTTCTCTAGGCTTATCCTCACCTTCGATAACAGTGATTACCTCCTGCAAAGTAATTTGCCAGGGTTCACGAACAAGTACATACCCCCCTTTAGCGCCACGTAAGCTTTGGACGATTCCTTCACGCCTGAGATTAGAAAGGATTTGCTCTAAATAACGTTCTGGTAGAGAGTGACGTTCTGCAATCTCACCAATCTTTAAGCACGATGGTGTGCCGTAGCAATCTGCTAGTTCCATTAACGCCAGAAAAGCGTATTCTACCCGCGAAGATAATCCCACAATATTTCAGTATATTTAATGTTCCATACCAATATACTACTCTTCCCCGATAGATAAATAGGATTTAATCTAAAATCCTTAAATTGTAGGTTTTCGTAACTAACTATTTATCGGTCGCAGAAGCTTGTAAAAGAACAGAAGTCTGATATAATACTTGAAACATAAAGTCCAAATAATCGACCGACTTACCGTAGTTTAGTAATTAAATAAGCAGTTGTCAATAGTAAAGTAGTGCTATTGGTGAAATAAACAGCCAGCAAAGGAGAAGGTAGATATGCTGCTTTCAGATTTACAGACGATTTCAGAGCATGACCGAGCGCCCGTAAAATGGTTGGAAGCTTTGTTTTGCTATCCAGGATTCCATGCCTTGGTCTTTCATAGATTGGCTTCTTTACTTTATTCCTGGAGTATTCCACTTTTTCCTCGTTTCATTTCTCATCTGAATCGTTTTCTGACCGGAGTTGAGATTCATCCAGGAGCTAAAATTGGTAAGCGAGTTTTTATAAAGCATGGTATGGGAGTGGTGATTGGAGAAACTGCGGTAGTTGGGAATGATGTAGTAATTTACCAAGGAGTTACTTTGGGTGGAACCGGCAAACAAACAGGAAAGCGTCACCCTACTATTGGTAACAATGCTGTTGTGGGAGCTGATGCTAAAGTTTTGGGGAGTATCAATATTGGTGACAGCGTACATATTGTTGCTGGTTCAGTAGTGTTGCGAGATGTGCCAGCAAACCATACCGTAATGGGAATTCCAGGTCGGATAGTGTATCAAGAAAAAGACTTAGTTAATTCTATACAGCAGAATATTTTACCGGACATGGAAGCTAAAGTAATAGGTATTTTGTTTGAGCGGGTTCGGAACTTAGAACAGGAAGTTAATCGTTTACAGAAGGATTTAGGTATTGAAGTTAGTTCCGCTGAGTATAAAAAAATGGAAGCTACTTCAAAGGCTTCTAATTTATTGATAGAAGAATTTTTAGATGGAGCTGGGATATGAAAACCTTGACAAATCATAAGTCAACCGCGTCTTTAAATAGTTCCTCTGTTCCTAAAAAACATGTCTTCAGGAGACGGAAGCTTTTTCCAGATAGAGCTAATCTTTGGAAAATTGAAAACGGTGTTGTACGAACATATACATGGCTGGATAATGGTAATAATGTCACTTTGGGTTTATGGACTGCAGGAGACGTTATTGGTCGAGCATTAAGTAAGATAGAGCCTTTAGAAATAGAGTGTTTGACTACAGTGGAAGCAACTGTCTTACCTATGGAAGAGTTAGTTTTTTTGAGTGATGTGCTATTGAAGCATATTTACCAAAATGAAGAATTAATGTTAATTCGTAGTTATAAAACTGTGGATGTTATGGTACTTAAATTATTGGGTTGGCTTACCAAAAAGTTTGGTCGGACTGTAGAAAGTGGGCAATTAATTGATTTACGTTTAACTCACCAAGATATTGCCGAATTACTTAATACTACTCGCGTTACGGTGACTAGAATTTTGATTCAGCTAGAAGAACAGGGTATGATTCAACGTTTGCCTTTGCATCTGACTGTTGTGCAAGCGCAGGAATTGTGGCATTACGAAATATAAACTGTCATTGCGTTCACGGAGTGAACGCAATGACAAATAATTCAACTTGTTTGTACACGGTAGCCTAGGGGGAGAAATTGGTGTGGGGTTATTTTTTATTCAACCCAGTAATATTTTGCCGAATGAGAATCATTTATCCAATGTGGTAACTTCAGCTTTTCTAAGTAATTGAGGCTGGAGTTAATTTGTTGTGGTTTTCCCCAAAGTTCCAAATCAAACCAACCATCATCTTTGACGTCGGATTTAAGAGACGCACTATTAATATTAACTATTGTTCCAAAATCAGAAATTAAACGAGAAATTACTGGCTTATTTTGATACATTTTTAATATGCACAATTGCAAGCGCAGTCGTGTCGTTTTACTACCCACTGTTCTAGACTCAGAGTTACTACTAGATACATTATTGCCTGAAAAATCACTTAAGTAATTGTTTTTGGTATGTTTTTCTTGATTATGGAACAACGCTGAAAAAGGTAGATTTTCGCTAGGTTTTAGATGACTATGAATTCCTAATTCTAATACATCTACTCCTAACTGTTGTAAGTAGGAAAGACTCAAAACCAATTGTTCAGAATTTCCAGACATTTCTATCTCGAACCAACCATCATTTTCATGATTATGACCTAGAGATGCAGCAGTAATATTTAGTGTGAGACCATAACGCGAAACTAACCGAGAAATTACAGGTTGTCTATGGTAATTTCCAGGCATCTTAATTAGACTCTTAAGAGGAGTAATTTTTGGAAATTTAGTGCGGGACATGGGATTAAATTGGTGAGTAAAAGGATTTACTTACAAATTCAAAAAAGTAATTCCTCCTCAAGTATGAGGAGGATAAAAAATAGAGAGTAGATAAAGCTATACTTGTACAGGTTGAAACTTTGGGTTTACCAGCTTTCACCCTGGTCATCTTCCCAAATTTCTAATTCCAAATCACGGATATAGGTTATAGCATTTTCAATTTGAGTACTTGTCCCTTGCAAATCTAAATCAAACCAACCATCACCAACAGCATCAGCTCCTAAAATTGCAGCTCTAATATTAATGACCAAACCAAAATCAGAAACTAACCGAGAAATTACTGGTTGTTCGTGATAGTTTTTGGGAATTCTCAGACGAATTCGTTTTTGAGAAATAGTTGTGTGTGTGTGAGAAGCAATGTGAGAAGACATATACAAACCACCCTTTTAATGTGCGCCTTTTTTAGAAGAACCTGTTTTCTTCTCGAGAATTTCTTTTAACACCAACGTCACCAATGCTAACAGTGCCAAAATTGCAGCAGCAGAAAATGCAGCTTCAGTTTGATACTGCTTGTAAGCATCTTCAATAAACAGAGGTAAAGTTTGGGTATCACCAGCGATATTTCCAGATACTACAGAAACAGCACCAAATTCACCCATAACTCTGGCATTTGTCAAAAGTACGCCATATAGCAAACCCCAACGGATACTAGGCAAAGTGACACGCCAAAATATCTGAAAACCTTTTGCGCCAAGAGTTCGTGCTGCTTCCTCTTGGTCTTTGCCTAATTCCTCCAACACCGGAATTACTTCCCGTGCTACAAAGGGCATACTAACAAACGCCGATGCTAGTAACATTCCCGGAAAGGCAAAGATAATCTTGAGGTCATATTGTTCCAACAAAGGACCAAACCAGCCATTGCGACCATACAGTAGTACAATCATCAAACCTGCGACTACCGGGGAGATAGAAAAAGGTAGGTCGAGAATACTTAAGATAAAAGCACGACCACGAAATCTTGTGTTACGAGTAAGTGCCCAAGCAGCAAACAAACCAAACACCGTATTTAAAGGTACAGCAATTAATGCTAATACAATTGTTAGCGTCGCAGCAGTAATAAAGTTTGGTTCAGTCAGATTAGAAAAGAAAGGTCCAACTCCCTTTTTAAAAGCTTGAGCAAATACATTCGCAGCTGGAATATATAAAACTAAAGCTAAGTAGAGAAGCGAAATTCCAATCAAAATTGCCGGAACAAAACTTTTTTGTTTACCCTGTCCAGAATTACTTACTGTCATATCTTCTCCCCCATGCTTGTAGCAGGTTAATAGCTAACAACAAAAATAAAGAAATCAATAACAACACCACACCAATTACAGTTGCACCAGAATAGTCATACTGTTCCAATCTTTGGAAAATAAGGACTGGTGCAATTAAATCTACGAAAGGCGTGTTAGAGGAAATAATTACTGTTGAACCAAACTCTCCGACTGCACGTGCAAAACCCAAAGCCACACCAGTCAAGATTGCTGGAAATAAAGGTGGCAAAATAACCTTTATGAAAGTCGTGAATTGGGAAGCACCTAAACTCCAAGCAGCTTCTTCCGTATCTTTATCCAATTCTAAAAGTACTGGCTGTACTGTTCGCACGATGAAGGAAAAGGAAATAAATATCATCGCTATCCCAACACCCACACGGGTGAAAGATATTTTTATTCCAAAAGGTGCGAAAATTGAACCAATCCAGCCATTTTCACTGTAAACAGTTGCTAAAGTTAAACCTGCTACCGCTGTTGGTAAAGCAAATGGTAAATCTACGCTGGCATCAATAATTTTTTTCAACGGAAAGTCGTAGCGAACCAAAACCCAGGCAAGTAAAGTCCCAAATACACCGTTTATCAGAGCGGCAATTAATGCTGTGTTAAAGGTAACATCGTAAGCCGACAGCGCCATTTCACTTGTAGCAATTTTCCAAAAATTATCCAGAGGTTCAGTACTAGATTTTTGGAAAATCGCTACCATCGGCAAGAACAATGAAACTGTCAAGTATCCAACAGTAACCCGCCATGCCCAAGTACTTTGAGTAAATACGTTCAAAAATTTCTTCCAAGCTGGCGTTTGTGAATCAAGTTGTTGCCTAGGAGATGATACTGTCATAGCAATTTTGGATTGGGGAATTGGGAATGGGGAGTGGGATATACGTAGAGACGCGATTAATCGCGTCTCTACAGGGGAAATTAACCTCTGTTTTTCTTTTGAATTTGGTCAAACAGAGCTCCGTCTTCAAAGAATTTCTGCTGTACAGCACTCCATCCACCTAATTCTTGAACTGTACCCAAAGTTTGAACCTTAGGATATTTGTCTTGAATTTCCTTGGTTTGAGCTACTGTCTCATCCACAGGTCGAAATCCTACTTTGGCAAACTCTTGTTGTGCTTCCGGTGTATAAAGGAATTTAACAAAAGCTTCTGCAACTTCACGATTACCATGTTTCTCGACGTTTTTGTCTACTACTGCAATAGGATTGTCGATGGAAATATTTACATCTGGAACTATGTATTCCACCTTTTCACCCTTTTGCTGTGCCAAGATAATCTCGTTTTCGTAATTAATCAAAGCGTCACCCTGACCTTGTTTGAAAAATGCATCAGTGGCTTCACGAGCATCTTTCGTCAAAATAGGCACGTTTTTATAGACTTTAGTCACAAACTCTGTAGCTTTTGCTTCATCACCACCAGTCTTAATAACCGAATTCCACAGTGCTAGGAAATTCCATCGAGCAACACCTGATGTTTTCGGGTCTGCGGTAATTAATTTGACTCCATCTTTGGCTAAATCTGACCAGGTTTTTATCGCTTTGGGATTGCCAGGACGAGTTACTAAGGCTGCTACAGATTTAGAGACTATGGCATCATTGGGAACTTCTTTTTCCCAACCGGGCTGAATTAATCCAGCTTTCTCTATTTTTTGGGTATCTAAAGCCAGTGCTAAGTGAACAATGTCTGCTTCCAAACCATCAATAACTGCGCGAGTTTGGGAACCGGAACCCCCATAGCTGGTTTTGAAGGTGACGTTTTGGTTATGTTCTTTCTTCCACTGTTCTACAAACTTAGGAATAATAGCTTCGTGTGCTGCTTTCGTCACAGCAAAGGAAACCAAGGTTATCCGAGCATCCCCAGACTTTTGGGCTACAGGACTTGCGCCTGGATTTGCTGTAGAATCTCCCCCACTGGCAGAATTGTTGGCATTGCCACCGCAAGCAGCTATTGTCAGACTTAAGAATGCTCCTACCAAAAATAAAGATGCGAAACTTTTTAGCGAACTAGATTTAAACCTAAAAGCTTTCTCCATCTGAATTTTTTTCAATAACCTTTGGGGACTTCGCCAAAAATTCATCTAACCTTCTCCTATCAAACTACGGTTAATCTATAGAGTATTTGTATAATGCACCTATGGTCATAGATTACACAGAAGTTGACAAAATTGCAAGAGTAAATCTACATATTGTTGGTAGAGTATATGAGTAATATGTAGATTACCTGACAATTAGTTTTTTATTTTTGTAACTTAAATACCGAACGCAACCGCACCCCCAGTAAAGTTCCCAACAGAGCACAAATAATCCATACCCAGCCATGTAAGCTAGTGGAAGCAATCCCACCAAAAAAAGCACTAACATTGCAACCGAAAGCCAGTAGAGCGCCATAGCCCATCACTAAGCCCCCCAAAAGGTTTGCTGCAGCTGTCATTAAGGGAATTTGAGTTTGAAAAATTAATCTACCAGCGAACGCAGCAGCTAGTAATGCTCCCAGAATAATACCAATATTCATTACAGATGTAACATCGGCAAATACACTCTCAGACAAGGCTGTTTGCTGTACTTTGCTACTCCAGAATGGACTGTCGGATAAATCCCAACCCAAAAAAGTTGCTATTTTTGCTGCCCATAAAACAAAACCCCAGGTAATTCGCCAGGGTTGACCGGAGATTATTAAAGTCAGCCAGTTGAGGACTGCTAAAGCTATGGCTGCCTTGATAAGGGGAAGGGGGAGATAAGGGGGATGAGGTAATCGTTCTTCCTGTCTTTTGGTTTTACTCCATCGCCAAAGTATATTTGCTAACAGTACAAATAATGCTAATTGCAAAAAGACGGCTCCTAACCAACCTAAAGTTTGTCCAAAAACAATTGGTTCAGTCGTTGGTAAGTCTTTCCATATTTGCCTTGTCACGCTTGCCCAAAATGAGCCTAAACAAAAAGCGATTAAGGTTAACAGCATCGAAATGCTACCGCTACCAATGGTATAAAGTGTACCACAGCCACAAGCTCCACCAAGTTGCATTCCGACACCAAATAAAAATGCACCTATAGCTCCTTGCAATCCCACTGGTGCGATTGTTCCTTTTACTTCTTGACCAAAAATAGAACCATTCGCTAGTACAGGAGCAAATAAAATTGTGGCAATACCAAGCATAATTAACTGGGCATAAATGAAGCTAACATCCCGATTAACAATTAATTTACGGTAAGCTGAAGCAAAGCCAAACCTGTAATTAAATAAACTCATACCCAGTAGTACACTAATCAGAAACAAAACGCTTTGTCGCCACCCAAAATTACTCAAAGCGATAGTTCCACAAGTAATCAGCGCTAAAGTTATAGCCACAATAGACTTTTGGGAACGCGGACGCAAAACACGCTCCTGCGATGGAAGCGTGTTATCAACAGAACTGCTCATAAAAATTTACCTCAATTACCAACATAGCTATTAGGTTCGTAGTTGCGCTGTCTTTGCCAGTCTTCCGATTGGGGCTGAAGCCCAACTACGAACCTTTTATTAGTAAGCCTAGGCTCCTTTACCACCTCTAGAGTTTTTAGGTGGTGGTTCACTAGTAGTACAACTCACCAAGTTTTCATGGTTTCCACTGTTAGCCAATTTTGTGTAGGCTATACCGAAATAACTGAGTAATATTGCAAACAACAAAATTGCGAATTTCATAATATTCATTTCCTTCTTTTTTGTTTAGCTTATTTGTTCAGCACCAGTAGCTACAGGTAAATCTGGGTAAGTACTATACTCAGTCCAAGAACCTTCGTAAATTCTGACTTTGGGATAGCCTAGTAAATGTTTCAGGACTATATATTGCAGTGTGGCTTCGCGTCCGGTGCTACAAGTAACGATAATGTCATTGGATGGAGTAATTTTTCTATCTGCCAAAATTTGTTTAATTTCATCTAATGACTTTAACTTATGAGGATTTTCTGCCTCTGTAAATGTCGGCCAAGGAATATTTCGCGCACCAGGAATGTGTCCGTTACGAACCCAAATATTTTCTTCACCCCGAAATAGTTTTTCTGGTCGAGGGTCAATAAAGGTAACTCCTGGTTTTCCAATTAACTTTCTTACTTCAGCTAAACTTACTCGAACAGAGGGATTATCTCGAACTGTGAATTTATTTAGCTTATATTTAGGAAATTCTTTAGTAACATTCTGTGTTGCAGCATAGCTTTTATAGCCACCATCTAAAACCGCAATGTTGGATACTCCAGAACGTTCCAATAAATAAGCCACCATCGTTGCACCTAGAACATCTCTACCGTCTGAGTAAACAAGGACGCGACTATTATTAGTAATGCCAGAGTTGGCGAATATCTCACCTAGCTTTTGATTATTCCAATACTGCACAGGAAGACCTTCCTTTGGACCACGGAAAGCATTATCAGCAATATTCACAGCATTAGGAAGGTGACCAGCAATATAGTCTAATGGAAGATTACGCACATCCAAAATCCTTAGATTTGAGTCTTTGGAATTCTGAGCAAACCAAGTTGGTGAAACAAATTGGATATTAGATTTTGGACTAGCAGAAAAAGCTGGAAGTGATATTAGCGGAAACATTACTAAGCAAGCACAAAAAGCTACCAACAAAGTAAAAAATCTTGGTCTTTTCAGCTTAGAATTGATAAGTTTAAATTTCATAACTATGCTCTCAAAATCATGTTTTTGTAAGTTTAAACAAGCAATTGAACTTCGCAAATACTGGAGAGTCGCGTCAGGTAAAAGATATTTATTTACAGTAAATATGCAAATCTACTGTATCAAGGTCGGAAAACAGTATTTACTTTATAGTACTACCATTCCATAAGAAATACTGAAACACAAGTATCTAAAAGGTAAAGTATTACTTTATCTCTATCGGTTTTTAGTATTTTATTAATTAGTTTTATCTATACCCCACTCTCAAACTGATAAATAAGCTCTAAACCTCATCAATCTATAAAATTGTAGTGCGGGCATCTTGCCCGCCTCTTGGAGTAAGCATATCGCCCCTAGGAGTAAGCATATCGCCCCTAGGAGTAAGCATATCGCCCCTAGGAGTAAGCATATCGCCCTAGGAGTAAGCATATCGCCCTAGGAGTAAGCATATCGCCCTAGGAGTAAGCATATCGCCCTAGGAGTAAGCATATCGCCCTAGGAGTAAGCATATCGCCCTAGGAGTAAGCATATCGCCCTAGG
>JAHHIC010000045.1 GCA_019359035.1 Scytonematopsis contorta HA4267-MV1
AGTAAGCATATGACAACCAATTTATTACGCAGAACCATAAATAAAACCTCTTCGTCAATAGATTAACGAAGAGGATATTAATCAGTGTGAGTGAAAAATTAACAAAATTGCTTAGTAAATAAAATTGGTAAATTATCACAGCCAATATTATTGTTCAGCGACTTTTAAACCTCAGTTTTGTGGAGTTAAAATCATTTTTCGCCGATTACGTATAAGTTTGCCTTCTTCTTCAAAGTGTTGTAGAAGACGTGTAACCGTAACTCTAGTTGTATTTAATACTTCTGCAATTTCCTGATGAGTCACATTTAGGTCAATCATTTTACCTTGTTCTACATCCCGTCCAAATTTTTCACTTAACCAAACTAGAAATAGCCACATTCTTAAAGCAACTCTTTTGCAATTAACAATGCTTAATAGCTCTTCGGTTTTTTGGATATGAGATAACAAACCATTCATATCCTGAAACCACAAATGTGCAGGTAATATAGTTACTTGTGTTGTTATTAAGCACTCAATTTGGTAGGGATTGATTTTGGATAAAGGATAGCCAATTACATCTCCTACTCCCCAATAGCCCAAGGTTACGTATGTTCCATCTTCATCCCAGGTTACAGTACGAGCAGCACCGCTTTCAATTCGCCAAAGTACATCGTTACGTGACGGAATGATTTCCCTACGGCTAAACACTCGCTGAGGTAAGTGTGCTCCAATAGTAGAGTTATGAAGATTTTGAGAGTGTGAGTTATGTGTTTGATTGTTGGAATAAGTCATGATAGCTTGTAATAGAAAAAGAATTGAAGTATTTAAGAAATTTGTTGATGATGACCACTGAAAAACATAAATAACAACAAGTTTGCTCAAAAAGTTACTTATTTTTTTTGAATAAATTAAATACCTGAATAAAAATGGTAGTGGGACGCATTAGCGACCTAACCTAAGGAAAAAGGCTGCATCATTATTTCTTGCTAAACCCCAGCAACAATAATTTCATAGTTTTTAGAGAAAGCGAGCAATTTCATAGTTTTTAGAGAAAGCGAGCAATTTCATAGTTTTTAGAGAAAGCGAGCAATTTCATAGTTTTTAGAGAAAGCGAGCAATTTCATAGTTTTTAGAGAAAGCGAGCAATTTCATAGTTTTTAGAGAAAGCGAGCAAGATGCTCGCATTACCCCTTAAAGAATAGGATGCACCCTTTAAATTATTTTAGAAACGGAACGTAGTACGAAGAACGCCTGTATAGATAGTATTATTGTTGCTGTTATTTTCTGGGTTAAAAATAACAATCAAACCAGGTGTAATTGAGATATTGTTATTTACCTGGTGACGATAAAGTGCTTCCACATGGAACGACGAATCGCTATCTTGACGACGAGCAGTTGTTGAAGTCAAGGTAGCAGGGCCAAAGTCATTGCTTGTAACTTTTGGTGGCTGACCAAAGATAATACCACCTAAGTTTCCTTTTTTACCCAAGTCAGGAAAACCTAGAGTAACTGCCCAGTTCCAAATATCTGCTCTATCGCCTCTGTTTACCACATTTGTTACTGGATTTGTACCAGAACTGGTTTCAGCGGTTGCTTGAGTATAACCAACCCAACCACCAAGCACGAAATTAGGATTAATGCGGTAGCTTGTTTGTAAACCGTATTGGTTACTAGAAGTGGCAATAGTAGAACCGAATGGCTGGTTTGCAAAAGCACTACCGTAATTACCCGATATAGCTACGTCACCATTCGCACCACTAAGGTAAGAACGTCCATAAGCAAAGGCCAAGGTCAAGTCTTTATTTGGTTGGAATGCCAATTGTGCTAAAGCACCATAACTTCCATCAAATAAGCCTCTACCAGGAGTTGGGTCATTAGCTCTTCTAGCAAGGTAACCTCCAGTGAAAGTAATTGAATCGCTCAATTTATAACTTACAGTTAGCCCTGCACCTGTGTTACTTCCAGAAGAAGTATTGCTAACTCGATAGATAGGGGAGAAACGACCAAAGCGGGAAACTGCACCAGTGCTTGAAGATTCAAATAAGGGATTGACAACGTTAAAGTTGTCATAGAATTCCCCACCAGTTGCATCGACAATGACATTGGTTTGCTTACCTAAAGGAAAACGATAAAAGGCTTTCCCAATTACAACACTGTTTTGATTGTCTCCATCCCAACCCAAACGAGACATATTTGTGCCTGTTACTGCTCCACTAAAAGCAGCAGTGTTGTTAGCTTCTAGACGTACTCGCAAGCGGTCTTTGCCAGTAAAACTTGTATCCAAGTTCAAGCGAACACGGTCACTGAGGATAGCATTGTCCTGAAGTCTTCTTCCAGATGCACCAAATGCTGCATCTTTAGCAGCTTCTCGTGCTGCTCCTGGGGGAATTGCGTTAATTGTTCTCCACTGGTCGGAGTTAAGCGCTCTGTCTCCACCAAATACACCTGCAAGATTAAAAATTACCTCCCCATTCAGCTTGGTAGTTGTTGAAAACTGATTGCCTTCCACTTCAGATATACGAGCTTCCAGCGAATCTACTCTACCTCGCAAGGTGGCAAGTTCAGCAGTATATTCTTCTTGCAGCCTCTGCAAAATTTCTATGTCTTCTTTTTTAACTAAATCTGCAGTACCAGCCGCAATCAGTTCGTTTACCTTGTCTAAAGCTGCTCTCAAACCTGCGGCAAATTCATAGCGAGTTAAGGAACGATTTCCTTTGAAAGTGCCGTCTGGATATCCTGCAATTACCCCGTAACGTTCCACTAAAGATTGCAAGGCTTGGAATGCCCAATCTGTGGGTTTGACATCAGAAAGCTGGGAAACTGATGTTACCTGATTTAACTCCTGAGTTTGCCCAGAAGTTTCCCCAGAATTAGCAGAGTTCGTTTCTAAGGGTTGATTAGCTGATGCGGAACCAGACGCAATCGTTGCAAACACAAACACTAAAGGAGCTATCCACAAAGAATTCCGTAGCAGCTTAGACATTTTTCCTCACACCTTATAAGTAACTAATTTTTTCAGTTTGTTGGTTTTTCGCGTTTGTAAGCAACACTGTAAGCAAAACCTTCACTGTATTGCTATCCGTTTATCTTAAGCGACAACTCAAAAGCACCCCTGAAAAACATTGTCTTGAAAAACATATTGAGTAAATCTGCCGACGGAAGCTGCTTTAAAAGCGATTAAGGCGTTTTTGCAACTTATACATCAAATTACTCACTCTGGTATTCTATTACTCTATCGGTGTACGTGGTTTGTAGCTATAATACTAACACTAAACTACGACAAGTCGATAAAGCTTTAGTAGATTTCATCATAATACAGGGTTATTTCAGCAAGAAAAAGTACACCGGTAACAAAATCTACAAAAACTTGAGCGATATATCGGTGATTATAGATGTTAAGTCGGACTGTTAACTATCATTCTTTACAAGGAGACACTATAAATGGGGATTACAATTGAAAAGGTTACGAGACGGTTTGGTGATTTCTTGGCTATTGACAATGTAAGTTTGGAAGTTAAAACAGGTTCTTTGGTAGCTTTGTTAGGACCTTCCGGTTCAGGAAAGTCTACTTTGTTGCGAATCATTTCTGGCTTAGAACAACTTGACACAGGTAAAATTTATTTGACTGGTCGAGATGCGACCCACCTAAGCGTACAAGAGCGTAATGTTGGCTTTATGTTTCAGCACTACGCTTTGTTTAAGCACTTAACCATAGTGGAAAACGTCGCTTTTGGACTGGATGTTCGTAAAGTTGACAAGAAAAAATCTCGAGTGCGTGCAGAGCAATTATTAGAATTAGTGCAATTAAGCGACCAAGCAAATAAATACCCATCGCAACTGTCTGGGGGTCAGCGACAACGGGTTGCTCTTGCTCGTGCTGTAGCTGTAGACCCAACTGTGTTGTTGCTGGATGAACCTTTTGGAGCATTGGATGCTCAAGTTAGAAAAAACTTGAGAAACTGGTTACGCAATTTCCACAAGCAGCTTCACGTAACGACGGTATTTGTTACCCACGACCAAGAAGAAGCAATGGAAGTTGCAGACGAAATCGTGGTGATGAATAAAGGCCGGGTCGAGCAAGTTGGTTCCCCATCTGAGGTTTATGACAACCCTGCAACTCCTTTTGTAATGGGTTTTGTTGGGCCAGTGAATGTACTTCCAGGGAGTTCGTCACTAGTTAAAAATGTTGGGGTTGGTGCTACTCAAGACGTATTTTTTCGACCTCATGATGTGGTGATAGAAACTGCTCCTAATGAAAACTCCGCACGTGCTAGGGTGAGTCGTCTTATTCACTTGGGTTGGGAGATTGTGACCGAGTTGATTTTTGATGATGGAAAAACTGTTACGGCAAACTTGAGCCGCGAAGAGTATAGTAAATTAAAATTACAACCGGAACAAGAGGTATTTGCGAGAGCAAGAAATGCAAAATATTTCTCTGTTTAGCATTCTACTTGGGTGATAGTTCAGTGTTTCAGGGTGCTTTACTTAAACGATATTTACTAGGAAAATGCTGAACAAAATGTTAAAATTAGCATCAGGATATAAATACGCAGCTAGGTAATAGATAGCAAGAGAATAGGTAGCCAGGTAATAAATAGCCAGGTAATAAATAGCCAGGTAATAAATAGCCAGGTAATAAATAGCCAGGGAATAAATAGCCAGGGAATAAATTCCCTGTCTAAAAGCTGAAGTCCTCTAAAGAGGACTAAGTAATAGGTCAAAAAAGTATTTTACAAAATTTAAGATATTCCCAAAAATATTATTTATTATTAGTCCTCTTTAGAGGACTTTAGCTTTTAGACAGGGAATTTATTCCCTGGCTTGTTGCTGGCTTGTTGCTGGCTTGTTGCTGGCTTGTTGCTGGCTTGTTGCTGGCTTGTTGCTGGCTTGTTGCTGGCTTGTTGCATGAATGATGCTTAATATTTTATTTATAAACATCCTCTAAGAACCAATTCTATAACGTAAACCTCTGCGAGGAGTTTGCAAAAGTGGGTTGATACGTTTGTTAGACCTGGGGATAATATTATCTGCCTCATTCCAAATACCTAACTCACGAGCTGATACCATATAACAGAAAATGTATTCTATCGCTTCTATGTAGTTTTGAGCAGCTTCTAGCGAAGGCGCCCAAACTGTAACACCGTGGTCGCGAATCAGCAATGCAGGTATTTTTGGTGGTTCAGCTTGAAAACGCTCTTTAATATTAGCTGCTATTTTAGATGCTTGAAAATTATTATCAATAATAGGCATAGTACAATGAAAAATTTCCTCCATCAATCCTAATTTATTCAGCATTTCTAACGGTGGTAAAGCTAAAATGTCTTCTTGGACAAACCGAGAAACTAAATTTGCTTTGACCGAAAGGATATGGTAGCAAGCTTGTGCTTTTGGAAAAAGCTCATAAATTGTCTGATGAATTGCTGTCTCTTTTGAAGGTCGAGTATCAGAAAACTTTTGATATTTTTTTCCACTAGGGTAAATTTTCACAAAATCGCTGGGTAATAAACTCCCTTTAGATTTACCGCTAGCAGTAATCCAAAAGCTACCATCTAGTAATTTTGCAGAAAGGTTTCCCCCTGTTCCTACCATCCATCCTTTATCATAAAAATTTCTAGCTGTGCTAATCAGTTCAATCCTAGGGTCTAATGCTATCAGTTCCGAGTCTATCATTTGGTGTTTAATCATTATAGTTTTTGTTCGCTAATATTTTTCGTTAATATGTGTCGCTAACATTGTCCGCAATTTACTACTTATTTTTTGGTCTTTTGATAAATGATAAATTACGCCACAATATAAAATCAGAAATACAATACTGCTGGACAAAGCATTTATTATTAGAATTTATCTCCCAGGAATCACGCAAATCAAAATGTTCCTCTACTTCTTGTGGCAAAGTATGCGGAGGCATATTATCCCAGGGTGTACCTTCGATTAATTCTCTTTCAATATGTCCAAAAAACATTTTTTTCTCCTTTATTTTTCAATAATTACTCAATATTGAGTTCCTTTTTAGTCCGTTTTAAATTTTTCCAAAGAATCTTTATTTGGTCGTAAGCTTCTTCTGGGGAAATTTTGCCACCAGTTTGTAGATTAGAGATATAACTAACTCGTTGAGCAAATTCTTGTAGATTCGCATTAAACACTAAATACTCTGGTTTAAACTCTCCATGATAAGAATATCGAGGATATAGAAAATTATTCAGATGGGTAGCAAAGTTAGATTCTTCTGTCATTACTATTTAAATCCACAAATATTGACTAGAATTTGTTTGAAAAATTTAGCATTTAGGTGAAAAGACAGGTTTTTTCAGGAAAGTAGCAGATGCTAAATAAATATAACTACCTGCTACTGGAAATACGAGTTGAAACTATGTTAGCTTAGTTTGTTTAAGCCAACTCTTTCGTGACTTTAGAAGGTTTAACTACTTTTATTAGCCCGTCGAAAGATTTTTTAATTTTCAATCTTTCTTCAATCTCTACTTACAATCGTAACCTTCAGTCAGCTAATCCTGGAATTGAAAACTGGAGTAAAAGAAGGTAAGTTTAGCTTCGATTTTTGCTCTTTCCATAATTAATTACTCTCCAGATGAATGAAGTTTGCATTTTTGCTCCCTACTATGGATGAGGATAAACTAGAGCAGATGCATTAGTTGACTTTATTTAATCTACGGTATATCAGTCGATATACCGTATTATTTAGGTTAACTTTAGATTATTCCTCATTCATCTCCGTAAGTCAATAGGTTTTTATAAAAACATCTATATCTTTATCAATTTACCGGATATTTTGCACTACGTTTTTATCCTGTAGCTGGTAAAATATTGATACATTAGGTTTTTGCGAAAAATATGGAGTTACATGAGTCAAGCTAATATCATTATACTTAAAGTCAAATTTGATTACTAGTATATTATGAGACCTTAATCTGAGATGCTAATACAGTATAAATTTTCAGTTAATTGACTACCAATGCTTGACTTAGAGTAATCATTCATACAATTTGAAAACTAAAGTTTGTTCTCTTTAGGAAGGAATACAGATAATGGGTGAGATGTTTCTTACTTCTAATGATTGGTTACATATTGGATTCCGATTAGTAATGGCACTCGCAGTCGGTTGCATGATTGGATTGAATCGCCAGAAAGGGGGGAGACCAGCTGGTATGAGAACTTTTATGTTGGTGAGTATGGGTAGTGCGCTGTTTGTTATGATTCCTTTACAAGCTGAGGGAGACAGCCCTTACGCCGCAACTAATGCATTGAGTCGGACAATTCAGGGAGTAACGACAGGAGTAGGATTTATTGGGGCGGGATTAATTCTGCAAGAATCACCTAGAGAATATGCAGTGCCAAGAGTACGAGGATTAACTACAGCCGCATCAGTATGGATTTCGGCAGCCCTCGGAGCTGCTATTGGTTGTGGTTTATGGCAGATGGGATTGTTAGGAGGAATATTAACTTTGATTACATTAAGTGGAGTCAAGCGTTTGACTAGAGCAGTTGGTATTAGGTCTAGTCAGCAAACACAAGAGAATATTAGGGAATCAGTAAATGTTTCATCAGACCCAGATGATGATTTCTAAAGGTAGAGACGCGATTTATAGCGTCTAAGATTTATAGCGTCTAAGATTTATAGCGTCTAAAATTTATCGCGTCTAAGATTTATCGCATCTAAAATTTATCGCGTCTAGGATTTATCGCGTCTAGGATTTAAAAGTTCATTAGTTTTCTTTATCAATATAAGAAGAAAAAATATTTGCTTCTATTGAGAATAGTTTTTAAAGTTAAGTCACTCAGCCATAAGCTGAATGTCAACTTTCTCTTAGTAAAACCGAGAGTATACAAAACTATGTCCATTGAACTCTCAAGTAAATCAGAGTACACACTTCTTGCTTTACTAGAATTGGCAAGATTTTACACAAGCGGTGAATCTTTACAAATTCAACAAATCGCGGAAGCTCAAAATATACCCAAACGCTATTTAGAACAGTTATTAGCAACGCTAAGACGAGGAGGTTTAATTAAAAGTACACGTGGAATGAACGGTGGGTATATTCTAAGCCGAAATCCTAAAAGCATTACATTATTGGATGCTTTGAACTGTGTTGAAGGTATAGATGCTATTTTACCTGCTTGGAACACTGACCCTAAAACTGTAGAAAGTAGAGTGATTTACGAATTCTGGCAGGAAGCACATAGAATGGTTAATTCTGTTTTGCAAAAATATACTCTCCAAGACCTTTGTGATATGAGAGGGATTCATCCAGAGATGGCTATGATGTACTATATCTAAAGCTTTGGCACTTTTAATGTTTTGTATTTTAACAAATCAAATATATATTTAATATTTCCTACAAAGAATGTAGAGACTAAACATGTTTAGTCTCTATTTTAGTAACATCTTTACGTTTCGTGCTGAGCTACTGTATCCCTGGAATCAAAAAATTATCGGTCTCATATTATAAAATACAGTATCTCTATCAAGGTTTAGATGTATTAAGGATTATAAGTATTATTCAGTCTTATTATAGAATTTAAGGAGTAGAAATGCTTAAGGGTATTGCTATAGCTTGGCTATTGCTGTTTTTTGGCGACTTTCTTTCTACATTCTTCTACCATGTACCAGAACACGTTTTTGGTAGTCTTCATTTAAAAACGCACCACTCCTGGAAAAAGGACTTTCATCACTACGCTATTCAGACATTCAATCAGCAGGTTCTTTTAGATGGAATTTTGGGTGCTCTTCCTTATTTATTAGTGGGAGTTGTTCTTTGGATTTTTTCTCCTATTGGTGTTATCTGCGGACTACTCTTCGGTCAATTTCATGTTTGGTGGAGACACACCAGTATCCTGGGCTGGGAAACTCCAAAGCCTGTAAATTTTTTGTGTCAAGTTCTCTTTATTACAACTCCAGAGAGACACTGGTTACATCACGAAAAAACTAACGCGGGTTTTGGCGATATTTTCACATTCTTTGAACAACCAGCTAAAATTTGGTTGTCTTGGCTACGCTTAATTAGGATTAATCTACGCTATTCTCGTATTTAATTAGTCCTAGAGACGCGATAAATTCAGACAGGGTAAATCTAAATGTATTCGCGCAACACTTATATAAAGGCTTTATATCGCGTCTCTACATTTTTACTCGTAAAATTCATTTTATAATTATGCATGAAAATAAAACCCTAAGAATCGCCATCATTGGTGGCGGTTTTAGTGGTGCAATGGTAGCAGTTCATCTGCTAAAAACAATAACTTCTAATATAGTTATTAATTTGATAGAACGGAAATCCGAGATAGGGTTGGGAGTAGCATACGGTACAGAATTTGATTGTCACTTATTGAATGTAGCCGCACGCAAAATCAGCGCCTTTTCTGATGAACCAGGTCATTTTATGCGTTGGTTGCGACACCAAGAAATTACTTTACCTAACACAAATACTTTTGCACCTCGTCAACTTTACGGTAGATATATTCAAGGTTTATTAAAAGAATCTGAAAACTTTTCTCAGTCTACAGCGCATCTAAAGCGCTTCACAAATGAAGCAATAGATATCAAAACCACTCCAGAAAATGTGACAGTTTATTTAGATAGCGGAGAAAAATTAGAAGTTGACAAAGTAGTTTTGGCATTGGGAAATTTTCCTCCAGCGAATCCAAAAGTAAAAAATCCGACTTTTTACAGTAGTCAGCGCTATATAAATTCAACCTGGTCACAAAAGTGGTTAAATCTTCTATCTGCTGATGACCCAGTATTCTTGATAGGTTCGGGTTTAACAGCCTTAGATGTAGTTATATCTTTGTATCAACGAAAACATAAAGGTAAAATTTATATTGTCTCGCGTCGGGGATTATTACCGCAATCTCACCAACTTGGAATAACTTACCAATCTTTCTTAAATACATCACAAACTCCTCAAACAATTAGCAGTTTGGTTCGCTTAGTTAGGCAGGAAGTTAAAACCATAAAAGAATTAGGATATGATTGGCGTGCAGTGATTGATGCTTTGCGAAGTCAGACTCAAATAATCTGGCAAACGTTACCTTTGAAAGAAAAGCGACGTTTTTTGCGGCACGTTCGACCATACTGGGATATCCATCGTCATCGGGTTGCACCAGAAATTGGCCAAGTTATTGCTGAGCTAATAGATTCTGAGCAAGTTGTTGTGTATGCAGGCCGTATTCAAGCTTTCTATGAACATGCTGATGGGGTGGATGTGGAAATCCGCAAGCGAGGTAGTGAAAACTCAGAGATATTACGGTCTGCTGTTGTTATCAATTGCACGGGTTTCCAGTCAGACTATCGCAAATTACAACATCCCCTAATTAAGAATTTGCTTGCATCTGGGCTGATTCAACCTCATGCTTTAAATCTGGGTTTAAATGTTGCTAAAAATGGAGCACTTGTTGACGCTAGTAGCAAAGTATCTCAGCAAATTTATACTATTGGTTCAGCACGAATAGGTGAATTGTGGGAAACGATAGCAGTACCAGAACTTAGAGAACAATCGCGATTACTTGCCCAAGAATTACTGCGTTAATATTTTACATTAGCCACAAAACGTAGAGATTAAACATGTTTAGTCTCTACATTGGGGTGTCGTAGGTAGCTGATTTAATTTTCTTTTTACGCCAGTGTTTTTATATATCTATAAGTTTCAAGGGAGCTGTGAAGCAAGATAGTTATTAAGGAGAATATCATGTTATTTCGTCAATTATTTGATAAAGAGACTGGTACTTATACATATTTAATTGCAGACCCGAAAAGTCAAGCAGCCATTTTAGTAGATTCAGTTCTAGAGCAAGTAGAACGAGACCTTAAGTTATTGAAAGAATTAGATTTAAAGCTGTATTTTTGCCTAGAAACCCATATTCACGCTGACCATATAACTGCGACAAGTAAGCTGAGAGAGAAAACTGGTTGTCAAATTATTTTACCGTTTAATACTAATGTCACTTGTGCAAATCGCTTGATTGGGGATAAGGAATTTTTGGATTTAGGGGATATCAAAATTCAGGCTATCGCAACTCCCGGTCATACCGACAGCCATATGGCTTATTTGGCTAATAATACTCACTTGCTAACAGGAGATTGTTTATTAATTCGCGGTTGCGGTCGCACAGATTTTCAGAATGGAGACCCTGGATTACTTTATGATGTGGTAACTCAAAAGCTATTTACTCTACCAGATGAAACACTTGTTTACCCGGGTCACGATTATAAAGGGCTAACTGTTTCAACCATTGGGGAAGAAAAACGCTGGAATGCTCGCTTTAGTGGACGCAATCGCAACGAATTTATTCATTTAATGAACAATCTGAATTTACCCTATCCAAAAAAAATCACAAAAGCTGTTCCTGCTAATTTGCAATGTGGTATTTCGGTATAGCTCGTTCCAGCAAAAGAAACCCCACCCCCAACCCCCGTGCCTACCGTGTAAACGTAAGTCAAATAATCTGTCATTGCGTTCGCGAACGCAATGACAGATGTGTGTACAGGGTAGCTCCGCGTGCGGGGTAGGGGGTTGGGGGTGGGGTTTCTTTTATTGGAACGAACCATACTCCACAAATTTTATTGCTGATTTTTAGTGTTTTTCTGTTAAAATTTAATCACGTAAGTCTATAGAGTTACCGTAGATTAATTGACCGACTTAGCTAATTATTAAGTTAAGTCACAAACATTACATGGAATAAACTATGTCACCAGACTATCGTTTTGAAACCTTGCAAATCCATGCTGGACAGTCGCCAGCCCCTGGAACCAATGCTCGAGCTGTGCCGATTTATCAAACAAGTTCCTACACATTTAACAGCGCAGAACATGGCGCTAGCTTGTTTGCCTTACAAGAGTTTGGCAACATTTATACCCGCATCATGAACCCGACTACTGATGTATTTGAACAGCGGGTCGCTGCATTGGAGGGAGGAGTTGCAGCTTTAGCAACAGCTAGCGGTCAAGCGGCGCAGTTTTTGGCGATTAGTAATTTGGCTGGGGCTGGTGACAATATAGTTTCTACAAGTTTTCTGTATGGTGGAACTTATAACCAATTCAAAGTGTCGCTTCCCCGCTTAGGAATTAATGTCAAGTTTGTAGATGGTGATAATCCAGAAGATTTTCGACAAGCGATTGACGACCGTACTAAAGCTTTGTACGTAGAAACCATTGGGAATCCTCAATTTAATGTGCCTGATTTTGCCACGCTCGCTCATATTGCTCATGAAAATGGGATACCTCTGATTGTTGATAATACATTCGGTTGTTGTGGGTATTTGTCTCGTCCCATTGAGCATGGAGCAGATATCGTGGTTCAGTCCGCAACTAAATGGATTGGTGGACATGGCACATCTATCGGTGGTGTGATTGTAGACTCTGGTAAATTTGACTGGGGTAATGGTAAATTCTCCGTATTTACCGAGCCTGCACCTGGGTATCATGGCTTAAATTTCTATGAAACTTTTGGACCAAAAAGTCCTTTCGGTAATATCGCTTTTATTATCCGAGCGAGAGTTGAGGGACTGCGAGATATAGGCCCTTGTTTAAGTCCTTTTAACGCTTTTCTATTATTACAAGGGTTGGAAACTCTATCGCTACGTGTGGAACGTCATACCAAAAATGCTTTAGAATTGGCGCAATGGTTATCTGAACACTCTCAAGTTGAGTGGGTTAATTATCCTGGACTTCCTAATCATCCTTACTACGAACGAGCGAAAAAATATTTGAGAAATGGTTTCGGATGCGTGCTGAATTTTGGTATTAAAGGTGGATTAGAAGGAGGGAAAGCCTTTATTGATAAAGTTAAATTAGCTAGTCATCTGGCAAATGTCGGTGATGCAAAAACATTGGTGATTCATCCGACTTCAACAACTCATCAACAGTTATCGGAGACAGAACAAATTTCTGCCGGAGTCACTCCCGATTTAGTTAGAGTTTCAGTAGGGTTAGAACATATTGATGATATTAAAGAGGATTTTGAGCAGGCTTTTGAGCAATTAAAATAATAGCTTTGTTTAGCATGAATTACGAACAATTTATTTCACCTCAAACTCAATTTTATAAGCTACCTCAGGCTTTTCAATTAGAGTCTGGGGAAGTTCTCTTAGGAGTTGAGGTCGCTCACCGTACTTGGGGACAGTTGAATTCATCGCGAGATAATGCAGTGCTGATTTGCCATGCTCTAACTGGCTCGGCTGATGCTGACGACTGGTGGGAACCTTTATTTGGTGCTGGTAAAATTTTTGACCCAGAAGTTAATTTTATTGTTTGTAGCAATGTTTTAGGGAGCTGCTATGGCACTACGGGAGCTGTTAGTATTAATCCTCGAACAAATCAGCCTTATAGTGCGAGCTTTCCCAAAATTACCATACGAGATATGGTCAATTTACAAGCTGTTTTAGTAAAAGCTCTTTCTATTGAGCGCTTAAAATTAGTAATTGGTGGTTCGCTTGGGGGAATGCAAGTGTTGGAGTGGGCATTGTTGTATCCCGATTTGGTGGATGCGATTGCCCCAACAGCTGTTTCTGGTCGTCATTCTGCTTGGTGTATTGGTTTGAGTGAGGCACAGCGACAAGCTATTTATGCTGACCCAAACTGGAAAAATGGCAACTATACTTTTCTGGAAACTCCTTCTAAAGGTTTGGCTGTGGCTAGGATGATGGCTATGAGTACTTATCGTTCTTGGGGTAGTTTTGAACATCGCTTTGGACGAGAACGAAATTCTTATGATTTAGAAGAAAATTTTGCGATAGCTAATTATTTACGATATCAAGGAGAAAAGTTAGTACAAAGATTTGATGCTAATACTTATATAAACCTGACTCATGCGATGGATAGCCATGATGTGAGTAGAGGTAGGGGTAGTTTTAATAATGTTTTAAGTAGTGTTAAACAGCGAACTTTAGTTGTGGCAATTGATTCGGATATTCTTTATCCTCCTTGTGAACAAGAAGAGTTAGCTGCGTTAATACCTGATGCAAAATTGGTGTGGTTAAGTTCGCTCGATGGTCATGATGGGTTTTTGATTGATATGGGGGAACTTAATGATTTGGTGGTAAGTTTCTTGAAATAAAAGAACCCCATCCCCAACCCTGCACGCCTACCCTGTACACACAAATGTCATTGCGTTCGCTTCGCGAACGCAATGACGGTCTGCTTCGACTTGTTTGTACACGGTAGCCCCTCCTCGCGAGCGGGGTAGAGGGTAGGGGGTTGGTGGGGTGGGGTTTCTTTTATTAGGACGAGCAACACAGTGGATTACTGAACCATCATCCCTCTAGGTACGATTGCATCTTCTAAATCAGCTCCCCGTAGGTTTGCCCCCAACAGGTCAGCACCCATAAGATTTGTCTTTTGTAAGTCTGCCTTTTGTAGATTTGCTCCTTTTAGGTTTGCTCCTTGCAGGTTCGCTCCCTCTAAGTCAGCATCAAACAGGTTTGCCATTTCTAAGTTGGCTCCTGCTATGTTTGTTTTGCTCAAATCTACTCCTTCTAAGTTAGCCCCTTTTAAGTTTGTTCCTTGCAAGTTAGTCTTCTCAAAATCTGCCTCTCGCAAATTTGCCCCTTCTAAGTTTGCTGCTTGCAAATTCATGTTTTTCAGTTGTGCTTCCATTAAGTTGCAACCAACACATTCATTGGTTTGCAATAAACGCATCACATTTCCTGTTACAGATTCTACGGGCATTCCGGTTGTTGGAGGTATTACGGGCGATACTGTGGGAGCTACCGTAGGAGCTACTGCGGGTGATTCTGTACGAGGTGTAACAGTGGCTGCTTTAGATTCGCTACTTACGGATGATGTTTGTGTTCTAGCTAAAGCGCTGGGTTGGTCTATTAGAGAAAATCCAGCTACGAATACTAGAAATATTGCGGCTACTACCCAGTTAGTTACTTTTCTTAAACTTAGTTTAATCATGAAATTCCTCCGAATGATAACTCCCAGCCAAACCAGTAGTGTTGCAACGTTCTGCTCTTTTTTACTATCGAAACGGCAGCTAATCCATTGGTTTGAGTTGATAGCCTTAATCTATTACCTTTTTCTAAAAAATAACAAACATTTTTTGTGTTGCTTTCAATAAATACAGGTTATGTAAATCTAATTACAACATTTTTGGGCTATGAATGCGCTAGCAAGGTATTATATGTTAAAGATTAAACGACTACTCGCTCAAAATTCAGTTAGTCACTCAAATAATGCTGCAACATTTAACACTTATCAATACCTTACTTTTATTTAGTACCGCATTTATTGCCGGTGGTCTAAATGCTGTGGCAGGTGGTGGGAGTTTTATTACATTTCCAGTCCTGATTTTTACGGGTGTTCAACCTATCGTCGCTAATGCAACAAATAATACAGCTCTTTGGGTTGCAGCTTTAGCGAGCGCGAGAGCATATCGTGATAATTTAGATATAGAAAGACGAAAACTATTGTTACTATGTGGCATCAGTATATTAGGTGCAATCATTGGTTCTATGGCGTTGCTGTATACCTCTGCTGATGTGTTTAAAAAACTGATTCCCTATCTTTTGCTGCTAGCAACGTTAATATTTACTTTTGGTGAACCTCTTAAAGCTTGGTTTCAACGACAAAGGCAAAAATCTTCGTTTGAATCTCCACCACTTTTTAATATTATGGTTGCCCAACTAGTAATTTCCATTTATGGTGGTTTTTTTGGAGCAGGTGCGGGAATTTTAATGTTGGCAACACTAACATTTTTAGGAATAAAAAATATTCACAGTATTAATGCCTTTAAAATGTTTCTAGGGAGTTGTATTAATGGCGTCGCTATCATTCCTTTTGTTATTGCTGGCGTAATTGCATGGCCTCAGGCTATTTTAATGGCTGTGGGTGGTTCACTTGGGGGTTACTTTTGCGCTCGCTATGCGCGTAGACTTGAGCCTAGCTTAATTAAAAGATTTGTCATTGTTGTTGCTTTTAGCATGACTATTTACTTTTTTATTCATGGCTAGCTTAAATTATGGGCAATTCACTGATGGGCTTGCTTCTTCGTAACGAAATTTAAATATACATAATCAACTACTTGATAAATACGATTGAGTAACTCTATAATACACTTCAAGTACGAAATCTCGACCAATATACCGTAGTTGTATAGGATTCTTATGGGCAAGTCGCAAAAACAATAGCGACTTAAAAAGTTTATTAAACTGATGCAGGTTATAGCCGTGAAAAGTTTACAGGCTCTACAATTTTGGTATCAAAGAATCGTGAGAAGCTTGTCCAATCTAGGCTCAATCCAGAAATTTGCTTGTCTATTTCTAGCAAGTGCTGTCTTGAGTATGGCGATTGCTTCCTGTTCGGGAAGTAGTTTGGCTGTCAAACCTGATGTCAAACTTCGACTAGTTTCTTTTTCCGTGACAAAAGCTGCTCACGACCAGATTATTCCTAAGTTTGTGGAAAAGTGGAAGCAAGAACATAACCAAAAGGTGACTTTTGAGCAAAGTTACGGAGGTTCTGGAACTCAAGCAACAGCAGTGATTGCTGGTTCTCAAGAGGCGGATATAGTACACCTGGCTCTACCTTTAGATGTGAACAAGATTCAGCAAGCAGGCTTGATTAAGTCAGGTTGGGAAATAAAATCACCTAGAAATGGTATTGTCAGTCGGTCAGTGGCTGCGATTGTCACTCGTGAAGGAAATCCAAAAGGAATTAACACTTGGGCAGACCTGGCAAAAGATGGAGTGAAAGTGATTGCTGCAAACCCAAAAACTTCTGGGATTGCGATTTGGCAATTCTTAGCTTTCTGGGGTTCGGTTACTCAAACAGGTGGTGAGGAAGCAGCAGCAATAGATTACGTTACGAAAGTTTATAAGAATGCTCCTTTTCTGACAGCAGATGCTCGCGAAGCTAGTGACTTATTCTTCCAAAGAAATGAGGGAGATGTCTTAATTAACTACGAAAATGAAGTAATCCTAGCAGAGCGAAGTGCGTCTAAGTTACCTTACACAATACCACCGATTAATATTTCGATTGATAATCCTGTGGCCGTTGTAGACAAAAATGTTGATAAGCACGGAACAAGGGAAGTTGCAGAAGCATTTGTAGATTTTCTCTACTCTCAAGAAGCTCAAAACGAATTTGCAAAACTAGGATATCGTCCAGTTAATCCTATTGTTACTCAAGCAGTTAAGTCCCAATATCCCCCAATCGAGACTATCTTTACTGCTCAAGATTTAGGTGGTTGGGATTATATCCAAAAAAGGTTTTTTGGAGATGGAGGTCTTTTTGAGAAAGTTCGTGTTCGTAGTAGTGGTTAAGCGCTTCATTATATAAGCCGGCGCTAAAGCGCTACTACAAACTTTTTAATTAATTTTATTCAATTAGTAGCTTATGAGCATTCACAGTCAGCTAAAAAAAGGCATTTTCCTAACATCTTTGATATTGACTACGTATACTACTACGGCTTGTAGTAAGAACCAAAGCCAACAAAATCAAGTAAGTATCGATGGTGCTGCTGTTGGTTTTTATATTTCTCTTGCGGTTGCGGAAGAGTATCAAAAGCTTAACAACAAGGCTGTTGTCAGTGTCGCTTCTAGTGGAACTGGTGGAGGTATAAGTAAATTTTGTGCTGGTGAGATTGATATTGTTGGTGCTTCTCGGACTATCAAAGATGAAGAAATATCTAAATGTCAAAAGAAAAATATTGAATTTGTTGAGTTACCAATAGCATTAGATGGTATTGCCGTTATTGTCAATCGTGAAAATGATTTTGCCAAATGCCTGAAAATTGATGAGTTAAAAAAAATGTGGCAGTCGAAATCTGATGGTAAGATATTAAGTTGGAATCAAATTAATCCTAAATTTCCTAACGGGCAAATAAAACTTTACGCACCAGCTTCTGATACTGGAACCTTTGATTATTTTACTCAAGCTGTCACAGGAAAAGCCAAAAATAGCCGTACAGATTATACTCCTAGCCATAATCAAAATACTTTGGTACAGGGAGTTGCTGGTGACAAATATGCTTTGGGATATGTAGGAATTTCTTATTACACTCAGAACCAGGGTAAGTTGAATTTGGTTGCTGTCGAAAGCCCAACAGGTAAATGTGAAAAGCCTGTTCCGGTTGACAATGTGGTAAAAAATGTTTACACACCTCTATCTCGTCCATTGTTTATTTATGTCAGCAAAAAATCTCTGGATAGCAAACCATCAGTTAAAGAATTTGTTAATTTTTACTTAGATAATTCTTGGAAATGGGTTGATAGTGTAGGTTACGTAGCCCTACCTGATGAAGCTTACGTCAAGGTAAAACAAAAATTTATTGAGGGTAAAACTGGCACACAATTTAAAAAAGCAAAACCAGGTCAACCAATCACAAATTTTATTTAGTAAAGAAGTAGCTAGAGTTTGGCATTAAAACAAAGAAGAAAATTTTACATCGAGGCTAATTGTATATGGCAAATGCAAATTATCTGGAAAATTATCCAGCATCTTCACGGATATTAGAGAAAAAAGGGTCAGAAGATATCCAAGAAAAGATTGTTGCAGCAGTATTATTCTCTTGTGCTTTGGTTTCTGTTCTCACAACTTTTGGTATTGTTATAATTATCTTTCAAGTAACCTTTGAGTTTTTTCAGGAAGTTTCTCTGGCTCAATTCTTTCTAGATACTAAATGGACGCCTCTATTTGCAGAGCGACATTTTGGTATTTGGCCTTTAATTAATGGTACTTTATTGACGACATTCATTGCAATGGCGGTTGCTATCCCACTAGGTTTATGTTCGGCTATTTATTTGAGTGAATATGCTCAACCGAAAGTCGCAGCAATTTTGCGTCCAGCAGTAGAACTTTTAGCGGGAATACCTACGGTTGTTTACGGTTATTTCGCGCTCTTATTTGTTACACCAACCCTAAGAAAATTTTTCCCGTTAGAAATTTTCAATGCTTTGAGTGCGGGATTAATGATGGGGATAATGATTACCCCAACAGTCGGTTCTATCAGTTTAGATGCAATTAAAGCTGTTCCACGTTCTTTACGTGAAGGTGCTTACGCATTGGGAATCACCAAATTAGAATCTATTTTTAAAGTTGTTCTTCCAGCAGCACTTTCAGGAATTACAGCTTCGATTATTTTGGGTATTTCCCGCGCTGTTGGTGAAACTATGACTGTTGTCATAGCCGCAGGACAACAGCCAAGAATAACGGTTAATCTGATGGAATCAGTCGGAACCATGACAGCTTATATGGCACAAATTTCTGGTGGTGATAGCCCTCGTGGTACTCTCAACTTTAAAACTTTATATGCTGTAGGTGCTGTTTTGTTCGTAATTACTTTGGTTTTAAATATTACCAGTTACTGGATTTCTAATCGTTTTAAAGAAAAATACGACTAAAATATACCACCACAAAACATGACTACTACTCATAGACAGGACAATTACTTTGACTCTGATGCTGAATTTACAGATAATATCGATAGCCGGGAAAGTCTAGGTAAAGTATTTGAAATTGTTTTTCTCCTCGGATTACTGATTGGTTTATTTGTTTTAGCGCTGCTAGTTTTCGATATATGTAAAGACGGTTTACCTAGATTATTTACACTCAATTTTGTGACTGAAACTCCTTCTCGTTTCCCAGAAGATGGAGGTATCCGTCCGGCAATTATCGGTAGTGTTCTGTTAGGTATTATCGTAATTGTCACTGCTGTACCGATTGGTGTAGGAGCGGCTTTATATCTCGAAGAATATGCACCTCAAGCTTGGTGGACGACTATTATTGAGATTAATATCAGCAATTTAGCTGGAGTACCTTCTATTGTTTATGGATTACTTGGTTTAGGAGTTTTCAACTATTTGCTAGGCTTTGGTCCGGTTTTAATTTCTGGAGCATTAACTTTATCTTTGCTTTCTTTACCAGTTATTATCGTCACCTCTAGAGAAGCAATTCGTTCAGTTCCCGATTCCCTGAGACATGCTTCTTACGGCTTAGGTGTTACTAAATGGCAAACAATTAGTCAACATGTTTTACCTTATGCAATTCCCGGTATTCTCACTGGGCTAATTATTTCTGTCTCTCGCGCTATTGGTGATGCGGCTTGTTTAATTGTAGTTGGTGCTGTAAGCTTTCTCACCTTTGACCCAGGTTTGTTTAACAGATTTATGGCGCTCCCCATTCAAATTTTCAGTTACATTACTCGTCCAGAACCAGGTTTTGCTAACTCAGCAGCAGCAACAATTATTGTGTTGATTCTCTTGATTTTGGCTTTAAATGGTGTAGCTATTTATGTCAGACAACGCTTTGAAATTTCTCGGTGAAAGAAGAGGTCTTACTTCGTTTATTTGGTGTATCTACTTGGTTATGGCTCATTAATTGAAAAGTTTGCAAATACAGGAAAAAATAAACAATGACATATAATAACAATAGAAACACTTCAGGTAGTACCACTCTCAGCGAACAAGATACAACTGTATTTGATGTCGAGGGTGTAAAGGTCTACTATAATGGGTTTTTAGCACTGCTTGATGTTTATATTCAAATTCCCGAAAAACAAATTATTGCTTTTATTGGTCCTTCTGGGTGCGGCAAAAGTACTTTACTACGTTGCTTCAATCGGATGAATGATTTAATAGCGGGAGCAAAAGTTGAAGGTCGATTAATTTATCGCAATCGCAATATACATGACCCTATTATTAATTCAGTAAAATTGCGTCGTCAAGTGGGGATGGTTTTTCAAAGACCAAATCCTTTTCCTAAGTCAATCTATGAAAATATTGCTTTTGGACCCCGTTCTAACGGTTACAAAGGTAATATAGACCAGTTAGTAGAAGATTCTCTCCGTCGTGCTGCAATTTGGGATGAGGTCAAGGACAAACTTAAATCAAAAGGTACGGCTTTATCGGGGGGACAACAACAACGGCTTTGTATTGCCAGAGCTATCGCTATGAAGCCAGATGTATTATTAATGGATGAGCCATGCTCTGCTCTTGACCCAATTTCTACTCGTCAAGTGGAAGAACTTTGTTTGGAATTAAAGAAGCAGTACACTATTATTATGGTCACACATAATATGCAACAAGCTCAGAGAGTTGCTGATTGGACGGCTTTTTTCAATACTGAAACCGATGGTAAGGGTAAACGTCGCGGAAAATTAGTCGAATTTAGCCCAACGAATGAAATATTTAGTAATCCTAAAACTAAAGAAGCTGCTGAGTACATTAGCGGACGTTTTGGTTGAAAAATTATTCGGGAAATGTTATTCGACAGGGTATCAAGATTATCTTACCTAATTTTTCGGCACAAACAAATATTCGCCAAAATATAATCACTCCTGCAAAAGACAACCCCACCCCCAACCCCCTCCCCGCACGCGGGGAGGGGGCTACATCTTGTACACACAAATTACAATAGACCGTCACTCCGTGAACGCAATGACAGGTGTATACATCGTAGCCCCCTCCTCGCTTGCGGGGAGGGGGTTGGGGGTGGGGTTATCTTTTGCAGGCACGAAAATTTATAGGGAGAATTTAGCAGATTGTTGTAACTCCAGTTCCAGTTCTAGTAAACTCGGTGTTAGAACAGGTAAAAAAGCTACTTCCCGCAATCGTCGAGCTGTTCCACTAGGCTTTAAATAAGCAGTATCACCCTTTGCTTCTAACTCCAGCCAAACAGAATCCAGAGCTAATCTAAATAAAGCTAAACGCAGTTCTAATAACTCACGCTTTTTAGAGTCATCAAAACAACGAGCAGCACTCAATTTCCAGACTTGAGCCTCCAGTTGAGCTAGGGTAAAGGTACTGTACTTTAAACGATTAATCAGCGCTGTCTCATTATTTCCGTCTATGCTTTGCAAGGTTTCCATTATTGACCGTCGCGCTATACCTAGCCCCAAACCACACTGTAAAAGTAAAAATGTCGGACGAATTTTTGATAAGAAGGAATCAGCATCTTCACTGATAATCCACCTATGGGACAAACGTACTTGGTTAAAATGTAGAGTACTTGTCCAAGACCCTTGCAGACCCAACATTTGTAAGTCTTCTCCTCGCTCTAGCCCTTTAACCAATGAAGGTACAGCAACAATTAGTGTTTTTCCTGTGTCTGTTCGTGCGACAATTGCCACCACAAAATTCTCTGGTTGCAGGTTAGAGACCCACGATAGAGAACCTGACAGAGTAACTGTTTCTTCATCCAAGGAAGCTTTAAGTTGGGTTTGTTCAATACCGAGTTGATGCTTCGTAGTATTGAAAAGCCCTGTAGCCCCAGAAGACTCTGCTTGTTGCATTTTGGGTAGAATGTGATACTTCAACCAGTGATTGGGACTATTAGCTAGATATTCAATAAATACTCGCTGACACCAGAAGATAAACCCACTGGTAAGACATTGTTCTGAGACATTAGAGATTTCTTCCACCGCACTGAGCAGTGTTCCGTCATCCCCACCAAGATTTTCTGGTACACCAGATGTTAATTTTCCTGCTTTTGCCAGGATGGTAAGTGACTCTGCCGCACTGCATCCGGGTATCCCATCATTAAGCCATCCAGCCCGCTCCGCTAACGACAATTCTATGGTTCTGTGCTGGCTAATCATTAGTTTTCTCCTCAATGTAAATTTCGGATTGTTTAATATTGATTGAATCCGGCAGATGGCAGGAGGCTTTTAGACGGGATTTGGTCTACCTACCCTGACACCGCTCTAGACGAGGGCATTAAATTCCTTGGTTATTAAACTACGGTTTATCGATAGAGAATTGGGTTTTTGTTAATATGTACTTTTGCACAATTTCCTTGTAAGCGCAAGTAGATGAAGTTGGAAAATTCCTACAAAAGTAAAATACAAAACTTAACATTACAAATCCCAAATAAATATTGTCTCTGTACTCTGCTTGTGAGATACTAATTCCATAAAACACGGTAATTCGGTCAAGTTACCGTAGTATATTAAGGTTGTGGCCAAAAAAGAAGTAAATATGGGTTTAAAAATCCCTATTTTTACCTTTCGGCTTTCAACTTCATTCTTAAGAACATCAAGGAGATTAGAACAATGGTCTTAGATGCATTTACCAAAGTTGTTTCCCAAGCAGATACAAGAGGAGAATACCTCAACAATGCTCAGTTAGATGCATTGCTGGGCTTTGTCAAAGATGGGAATAAGCGCATAGATATTGTCAATCGTATTTCCAGCAACTCATCAACGATTGTTACTAATGCCGCACGCTCTTTGTTCGCTGAACAGCCTCAGCTAATCGCTCCTGGGGGTAATGCCTATACTAGCCGTCGTGCAGCCGCTTGCTTGAGAGATTTGGAAATCATACTGCGCTATGTGACTTATGCCATTTTTGCAGGTGATGCTAGTGTACTGGATGACCGTGCCCTGAATGGTTTACGGGAAACTTATTTAGCATTGGGGACACCAGGGGCTTCAGTTGCTGTAGGAATTCAAAAGCTGAAGGAAGCATCGATTTCAATCGCTAGTGACCCTAATAATATTACTCGCGGAGATTGCAGTTCCGTGCTTTCAGAAGTCGCGACTTATTTCGACCGTGCAGCTTCAGCTGTCGCTTAGTCAAGATAATTCGTAATCAAAAATTCGTGATTTCCTTTGCGTCTTCGCGACTACCTTGCGGGAAAACCTCCGGTTTATGCGTGAGCGTTCTAATTCCGAAAACCTGAATTGAATCATAAAGGAGACTGAAAACCATGTCAAAAACGCCTTTAACAGAAGCAATCACAAGCGCAGATTCTCAAGGTCGCTTTTTGAGCAGCACAGAATTTCAAGTAGCTTTCGGACGATTCCGTCAGGCAGCTGCAACACTAGAAGCTGTAAAAATCTTATCTAGTAAAGCGCAAAGTCTGTCTGAAGCAGCTGCAAACGCGGTGTATCAAAAATTTCCTTATACCACCCAGTCACAAGGTCCTAACTACGCCTATGATGCGCGAGGAAAAGATAAATGTGTGCGTGACATTGGCTACTACCTGCGAATTATTACTTATGCATTAGTTGCTGGTGGCACAGGGCCAATAGATGACTATCTACTTGCAGGTTTGGCTGAAATCAACAAATCTTTTGAGCTATCTCCTAGCTGGTACATAGAAGCTCTCAAATATATTAAGGCTAATCATGGTTTAAATGGCGACCCCGCAGTTGAAGCGAATTCTTACATTGACTATGTAATCAATGCTTTAAGCTAGCAGATGTTTTGAATTCGCTAATGACCGCTGAGTTTAGCAAAGGTATATGATTGCGTAGGAAGTATCATACTGTTGATATACTGGCTTCACAAGTTTACGGTGGGAGCAGCGACTGTTTGCTGACATGTTTGTGGGTAAGAGAGTAAATCAACAGGTGAAGCTTCCTACGTAAATTTTCTTTTGCTTCCAAACAATATTTTAATGTTCGCAGAATGACTACCAAAATAGATTCTCGCTTAAACACCAATATCCAAAGTTCAGAAGAATTGAACAAAACAGATTTAAGTAATAACAAGCTATTTACAATACATAGTTACGAAAATTCACATAAACACTAAAGTATAAAACATACTTGCTTCGTGCGATATGAACTGACACGATTTGTGTAAGAGTTACTACTGCAAATCTATCAAGTAGCAGTAGATTTAAATTTAGCGCAATAACATGCAGCCAATGACACACACAAACAGAAGCAAGATAGGAATATTAGGCACAATAAAGCAGTTATTTCCTTCATCCAAGCAACCCTTATGCAAGAGTTCTGCTTTGATAAGGGTGGCATTTTCGAGCAAATTCAAAAGTCTCGCTAAATTCTAAGTATCGTCAAATGTAGAGACCTTACATGTAAGGTCTCTCTTCATGTGCTACTTTGCTGAACTTGTTTTCAGGACGCGGCAAACCAAGATTTTCACGTAGAGTTTGACCTTCGTACTCGGTTCTAAACAATCCTCGACGTTGTAGTTCAGGTATCACCAACTCTACGAACTCATCCAAACCATCGGGTAAATAAGGGGGCATAATATTAAAACCATCAGCCCCATCATTGACAAACCACTCGGATAATTGGTCAGCTATTTGTTGAGCTGTTCCCAAAATGGTTCGATGTCCGCGTGCCCCAGCAATTGCCAAATACAATTGCCGAATCGTTAAATTTTCTCTTTGGGCAAGGTCTGCTACCAACTTCAAGCGGCTTTTGTGGAGGTTAGTTTCAGGAAGATTTGGCAGTGGTTCATCCAAAGGATAACTGGATAAATCAACTCCACCCACCAACCCAGAAAGCAGGGCTAAGCCAACCGTTGGATGAATTAATTCCTGAAGCTGGTCGTATTTTTCCTTGGCTTCTTGCTCAGTTTTCCCAATTACAGGAAACACTCCGGGCATAATTTTTACATGTTCTGCTCGGCGTCCAGATTTAACCACTCTTTCTTTTACATCACTATAGAAAGCCTGAGCTTCTTCCAGGGTCTGCTGAGCAGTAAAAATTACTTCCGCTGTTTGAGCCGCAAGATGCTTCCCATCTTCAGAAGACCCGGCTTGGATAATAACTGGATATCCTTGAGGTGGACGAGCAATGTTAAGGGGACCGCGTACCGAAAAATGCTCTCCTTTGTGGTTGGGAATATGTAGTTTATCGGGATGAAAGTAAATGCCTAATTCCTTATCCCTTAAAAAAGCCGAGTCTTCCCAACTGTCCCAAAGCGATGTCACTACATCCACAAACTCTTTAGCACGTCCATAGCGTGTAGTATGTTCCATATGCTTTTCCTGGTTAAAGTTTTTCGCTTCGGCTTCAGTTGCAGAGGTAACGAGATTCCATCCAGCACGACCACCGCTGAGATGGTCTAGGGACGCAAACTTGCGAGCAAGATGATAAGGTTCGTTATAGGTGGTGGAGACTGTTGCCGCTAACCCAATACGCTGCGTGACTACGGATAAGGCTGATAATAAAGTCAGAGGTTCAAAATGGGCGATTTGACCCAAACGGTTCAATGCCTCAGTCTCAGACCAACCCCAGACAGCCACGTTATCTGCGAGAAAAATCATATCAAATTTACCCCGTTCTGCTGTCTGCGCGAGCCGTTGGTAATGCTGAAAATTCAAACCACCGTCAGCTTGTGCGTTGGGATGTCTCCATGCTGCTACGTGATGACCGGGACCGGGTAAGAATGCGCCTAGTTTGAGTTGCTTTTTTTCGCCCATTTTCTTCTCTTTATATTGATATTTTGGCTAATCCAACAACATTTAATCATAAACTACGGCAAATCGATAGATTTATGATAGATTAGAATATGTAAAGAAAATTAATCTTGCGGTATAGTCAGGGACTTAAAGTACGAAAGTTAAAATTATGCAACTACAAGAAAAAATCTTACAGCAGAAAATCAACGTAACGAAAACAGATAATCGTCCTCCCGTGGCAATTGCTCACGTGAAATTAATGGTAAGTGATGTTTCAATCGCGACTAATTTTTTTCTCAAGCTGGGTTTGAGATACATCCATCAATCAGAAAATGTAGCTGTTTTAGAGTTACGTGGAGGTACACACTTAGTTTTAAATAAGGCAAATATTTTCTTAGGCTCTGGAACAAACGCACCTTTTGATTTAATGGTCGATAATGTTTTTGCTACTAGGGAATATTTTCGTCAGTTGGAGCTGAATCCTTCTGAAATTGAAATAGAGGGTATTCATACTTCATTTAAGCTAGTTAGTCCAGATGGTTATATTTTCAAAGTTACTTCTTCTCATACTTGTGGGAGATTAGTGTAAATAATGACAAACAAGACTCCAAAATCTAAAATCTAAAATCTAAAATTGCTTCTCAAAATTAGAGGGGTGGAGATTCTGGTAACTTCTCAGGTTCCGTTTTGAACCATTGTTGGTAAATTTGCCTATACGTGCCATTTGTTAAAGGAGTAATTTCAGTGGTAACAGCAAAACTAAACACCGAAAATTCCAGAGCATTAAAACGAGAAGATAGTTTGAATGTATGGGATAAAAGCTTACAATCAATCGTGATTTTGATACATAGGTTATGGTGGCATACAAAAGGTTATGGAATTATTTTTGGTATGATGGTACTAGTATTATTTACTATGACTTTTCTTTCTCTACGCTCATTTGGTAATATGTTTATCAAATTTAGATTTCAAGAAGAAGTGGAAAAAACTGGTTGAACTAAGAAATTATGGGTACTCATTTAAATCAACTCAAAAAACTACTAGCTATTTCTTACTTAGCTCCTAATTGGTTTGAATTTTATCAATCGATTGTATCTTGCCTGGGTCGTGTATTATTGGTAGAAACAGAGCTTAGACAGGGTGAATGTGACCCTCTGGAAGACCCATTATTATTAGACAATAAGTTAGACCTTGCATTTATTTGTGGATTGCCTTTTATTAAGCATTATCAAATTTTTCCTCTTGAATTAGAGCTTTTAGTTGCACCAGTCATGCAAGCAGAGCGCTATGAAAACCGTCCGATTTACTTTTCGGATATAATTGTCAATACAAAAAATGCATCTGCTAAATTTGAGGATTTAGAAGGTAAAATATTTTGTTATAACGACTTAGGTTCAAATAGTGGTTACAATCTGCCGTGTTATCGATTAGTTCAGGGTGGATATTCGTCTAATTTTTTCGCAAAAGCTATTCAATCTGGTTCTCATCAGCGCTCAATTCGATGGGTAATAGATGGAAAAGCTGATTGTGCAGCTATCGATACTATTGTACTAGAGCAAGAATTACGCGACTTTCCGGAATTGTCTGATTCTATACGAGTAGTCGAGACACTGGGACCATCTCCGATACCCCCTTTGGTAGTGGCTCAGGGTTTAGGTGTATCAGTAATTCAGCAGATGAGGTCGGCGTTATTTAATCCGGATGTTGAATTGAAAGCCGCAATGGCAAAAGTAGGAGTAATGCGTTTTGCTTCTGCTGAATTGAGAGATTATGAATTGATGCATTGTAGAGACGTTACATGTAACGTCTCTACATTTGGGAACAATCGTTTCTACGTTTGGGAATAATCGCTATTGAATGTGTTGTTGCGGAATAGGTAGCATTTCACCCCATTCTATTCGCTGCAAACCATCGCTTGTGGCTAACACAATTAAGCGGTCTCCTACATTAACTCTGGTTTCGTATGAAGGCATTAACGAATAATTATTTTGTAAATGTTTTTGGTGAAGAATTGGCACAACATTGTAGCCATAAGCAATTTCAGCGATGATAAATTTCTCAAGAGTATCGCCAGCCTCAATATTGTATTCTGTAACCATTACAATCTGATTGTGAAAGTGAAACAAACTTAAGACATTTTCGCCAAAAGCAGCACAGGCAAAGACTTCCGCAGACAAAGCAGCACCACACAAAACTTGAGCATAAGGAAATAGAGGAGCTATATTATCACTAAATCGGCGGTTGCGGGAATAAATTACCAACTTACTACGAGGATTAATCGCGTGAGCCATCAGCCCAATTTCTAAATTTTCCATATTATCATCCCCCACTAAAATGATGCTTTTAGCACGGGAGACATTCGCTTTAGTTAGCGCTTCATGGTTATTTCCCAAAACAAAAGGCATTTGAGGTAGAATGCTATGGTCAATAGGGGTACTATTAACTCCTACTACAGCCTGGTTAAGTTCTTGCAATAAAACTGCTACTCGCTGACCCAATAAACTTAAACCAATTACCACTACATGATTTTGTTGTGGTAGTGCAGGGCGTCTACTAAAAAACCTGAACTTGGAACCTAACAAAGCGTCAGTTACTGTCGCATACAAAACCCCCACGAAAGCTTCTCCTACTAAGGTTAGTCCCAAACTAAAAAAGCGCAGCCACCAGGGCATACTTTCTGAGGGTACTGGTTGTGATGCATACTTAACGCTACCAAATAAATCACCGTATCCACCTAAAAGCAGAACTGCTGTGGCAAAAAAAGCTTCTTGGATAGTGATTTCAGGAAAATACAAGCTGTACAAAACTATTCCCATAAACCAGAGGACAAATACAGTCATCAAATAAATTGTTGCGACTTGCCGAATTTGACTTTGGTTTTGGTAGTAAGATTGCCAAAATTTTACTATTTTCTGCTTTAAATTCTTTATTGTTATGCTCAGTAGAATCTTTTTTAATCCTCGCTTTTTACGTCGATAATTTTTGACATATGATTCCTTAAAGTTTTCTAACTGATGCACAACTTCTACGTAAATAAGCGTATCTCCCACTTTTACAGAAGCTTCTGGTTCCCAGTCATAAAATTGTTTTGGTTCATAAGATGAAACTTTTGTGTGACTTAAAATACGCCTAGTTTGATTATTAAGTGTATGTACTATCTTCGCATTGCACCACTTAGAATCTGGTTTAACTTGGTGTTGTTTTACTTGAAAAAAGTGTCCATCTAAATTAAAATATCCGATAGTTTCAGAGCCTAAAGCTGTTAAAGCAAAAGCATAAGCTGATAACTGGGTCGGCTCAAATGCAAAAAAATTACCAAGATTTTTTCCCAAGAGTTCGTTAAGATTTTGTTTATCAGAACGTACAACCAAGCGTATTTTGGGATTGAGACGTCGCGCCGCAAATGCTGCTTCAATATTCATACGCTCGTTTCTAGTAACTAAAATTACCGAACGACATTGATGTACATTTGCTTCTTCTAAAATACTTGGTTGACGGCAATCCCCTATAATTAATTTTTCCAGTAAATTTGGTATTTCTGGGACTTCCCAATGTTCAGGTTCTTCTTCGTCAATAGCGATAACACTAACGTCATAATCGTTAAGGGCTGCTATACAATGCTGTCCTAAACTTTTTAGCCCACATACCAGTATTTTGTCTAGTTTTGTATCACGACCATTGGTAGATTGAGACGCACCTTCTATTGATGACAACATCTGCTAGTGCTAGTGATAAGTATTCATTTGAATTATATGATAAAAAATTCCACAAATAAAAAGTAGCAGGCAGGGACGCTTATACCCACCTACTACCAATGCTAGAATAGGATAACTTTAAGAATGCTGATAGAAAGGAACATTCTTAACCGTAACTTAACCAATATTGTGTATGAGCTTAATTGTTAAGTTACCTAATAAATTAGAATTTGTATGTAATATTAATTTTTTATGCTTGTATTCAGCAATACAGCGTTTAATTTTAAGTTAATTGCGTAAAGATTATGAATTGATTGCTCCTGCTTCTCAACTTTGAACACAGCATCTAAATAAACCTTTTCAAATAAAGCTCTTTGAGTGTGACTGCCACCAATTTCTTGCAATCGTGGTAAAACAGGTTTGAGTTGAGATATTGCCTTAGACCATTCACCATTAGCATATGCAACTAAACCTCTGGCTGTAGGAATAGCTACTTCTAACCACTTATGACGTAAGTATGGATGAATACTGAGAGCGTGCTTGTGCATACTCAATCGCATTTCATTTGATAAATCAGTATGTCCTGCTCTTGTGAGTGCAAAAATATAATGTAAATCTTGGAAAGGTAATGCATGTTCGTGAAGACGAGATATAAGATAAGTACTTAATTGTTGCCAGCGATTTCCAACGTCAATCCCACGCAATTCTAAGCGCAACAATAGTGAGATTGCTCCCACTTGGTCTTTAGGAGATTCTTTCTCAGCGCGACCCCAAACAAGAGTATCGTACAATTGCAGTACTTTATCTTTCTCTCCTCGCTCCAAATAATATAGTGCCACGTGCCACCAATTGTGTGTATACAACATTGAATTACAATTTTCCCAAGTGTCCGCGAGACTTTCCATCCAAACAATACCCTCATTAACTCGTCCCTGAGTTTCCATAACATGAGCAACAGCATGGTGTGCCCAAGGGTCGTAACGATTCATTGTAGTTGCTGTTCTAGCCATTGTTTCTGCTTCCACAAGCTGATGACATTGTTCTAAACCAAATGCTACCATTCCATATAGATAATGATTCTCCCGATTTGCAGGTAAAACCCGTTCGGCGATACACAATAATTTTTCCTTCTCACCTAAATAAAAATAATGATACTGCCCTTGCTGAACTGAAATTACATCACGAGGATATTCTTGTGCAATTTCTTCGTGTAGCGCAACAGCTAAATCTATCTTTTTTGCAGACCAAGCTTGTATTGCCTGGATATACAATTGTTCTCGCTTTGTTGTTGCTTTTGCTAAATTCCGTTGAGCAGCTTGTAAGTGAAGACTAGCTTTTTGCCAAGCAACTGAATTTTCCTGAGCTAGATAATGAGCAGCTGCGTACCCATAAAGCAATGCACAATCAGGGTCACATGCAATCCCTTGAAGAATATAAGCTTCAGCATCCTTTCCATAGCTCAAAGCTTGACTAGTAAATATATTGATAGCTGTGATGACCTCTGGTGAGTCTGTTGTTACTTCCAGTCCCTGAAAATCTTTTAACATTTTTTATTCCTGGCATTATAACTAGTGGTTTTAAGCAAGCACATGCATAAGTGCTAGATTTATAAGCCACAATTCTTAACTACTGTTAATCAGTCGGAATACCGTATTTAATTTTTGAGTATCTCATAATCAACATTAAATGACAACCCCCAACCAGTTGCAAATATTGCGAAAAGCGCAATAAGTTTTATTTATTAGATTGACAATTAAAAACAATTGCTTTTATGGGTGAAATTTTTTAGAGTGGAATCGTACAAACATCAGGCTCAAGTTATAATTTCACACGCGAAAACTGAAAATATAAAAAGAAAATAAGAATCATTCGTCTAGAGTTTTGAGGTGCAAGTTCAACAGATTAAACACATTAAGCTAATGGAATTTTGCCAATGGAGCTATCACACAAATCAGAATACGCAATTCTAGCCCTATTGGCGTTAGCAGCTTCTTATCCTACAGGAGAATCGCTACAAATCCGGCAGATAGCGGAAATTCAAAATATACCAGTACGCTATTTAGAACAATTATTGGCAGTCTTAAGACGTGGAGGATTGATTAAAAGTATACGCGGCGCAAAAGGTGGCTATATACTGTCGCGAGACCCTCGGACAACTACTTTATGGGATGCATTTAACTGCATTGAAGGTCTGGAAGGAGTCTTCCCCGATTATAAGGCTTCGTCTAAAACAGTTGATAGTAGTATAATTCTGGAAGTTTGGCAGGAAGTTCAGGGAGCAGCTGTCTTGGTATTACAAAAATATACACTCCAAGACCTTTGCGACCGACGACAATTTTTTCAGCAGACACTAACGATGTACCATATTTAGCTGTAAAACATTTATTAAAACATATTTTTTAAGTCAGGAAATCTCGTAATAATTTTTAAAACGCTTAATTTAAGCGTTTTTTTGCATTTTCGATAAATTTAATTTATCAAATAAAGAAGTTAAAATATTTGTTTTTATGGAAGTACATAAATTAAAGTGAAAGAGTTGAAAGGGTAATAAAGCTTCACAAAAGCGAGCAGAACTATATTTAAAGCTCATTATTACTTTAACTCAAGGTAATTACTAAGTTATACTAGTTCGTAGTTTAATATATGTACGCTATAAAACGTTTAGTCCGTAAAATTTTTAAAATTCTAAATTCAATTTTGAGGTTTATTGTAATGGAATTATTTAGACCCTTAAAGGACAATGCGAATAATTTAACCAAGAAAAAATTTAGAAGTCCTGACAAAGTACGCGACCATTTAGCAAATGAACGCACCTATTTAGCTTGGATGCGTAGTGGTATAGCACTGTTGGGATTTGGCGTTTTGATTGTGCGTATACGTATCCTTCGCCCACCTTTAGCCCCTCAAGCACCTGGTAATGGTTGGAAATTAGGATTAGCTTTTGGGGTTGTCGGTTTGTTAACAGTGATATTTTCAACGCAACACTATTTTGTAGTTAGTCAAAATATTGATGAAAATACTTATAAACCAGCAGACCGTTGGGTGCTTATCTCTAGTTTCGCAGTTTTAATGTTAGGTCTAGGGGTACTTTATTATGTTTTTAATATACCTATAGAAGCATTAAATACTGTAATTGTTGAATAAATTAAAAAATTCAACCGTACCCCTGGAGAATGGAATTCGCCAGGGGTATTCGGGGTGTATAAAGTCACAAATTGGATATCTAAGCTCCAAAACCAGGTAAGAGTGTATAAGATTGACTTTTAATCAAAATAGAAATTCCCAAGGCAATCAACACAAACGGGAATACTTTTCTGCCATAGCGAGCAAGGAGGGGAGCCATGAGTGGATTGCGAGTCATGTGGAAAGAGAGGAAACACCATAGCCCAACAGTCAAGTAGCAAACAGATAGAATCACACCTAAACTTGGGAGATTGCTACTAGCAAACAACGGTACGTAAATCCCAATGTTGTTACCTCCATTAGCAATAGTCACAGCAGAAACGCGGTAAGTTTGAGGGTCGCGTATAGTTGCCCATAGTGATTTTTTATGACGCTGAGGTTTATCATCCGAGGGTAAATTAAGTGTTACAGCTTGCACTGTATCCCCCTCCTCTTCTCGACTCAGTAAATTACTTGTACCAATGAGTATAGGAAGAAAGCCTAGCAATCCAATCCATGACTCTGGAAGAATTAAACCGCCAAAGAAACCAGGGAGACTAGCAAATACTAACGCGGTGAATCCCAGAAATTCACCTATAACAACATGCTTGGTATGAAAGTGACGATTGACTTTTCCAAAGAAAGCAGTTAAATACAGATTGTCGTCAAATGTAGTTGCAAAAGCCGCAGAGAACCCAATAACTAATGTTTGAATTAACCAAATCATAACCGTTACTCACAATGATTAATGCTGTTTATTCTAGTTATTCCTAGTCTTTATCTGGTTGTAGAAGTGAGAGTTGTTGAAGGTATTATCAAAACGCTTTACCCAGCACTACCGCTACAGATATCGAAAATTATAGTTGCCTTGTACTGTTCATATCATTTAAGGTATATCCCGTTTAAAGTTTTTTGAAGATAATAGATACCAATCAAACTGGTACTCTTACCAGATATGTTTGTTATTGCATGACTTCAATAGTATGGCTGTGAACTATATAAAAGCAAATATTATTTTTTTTTAAACCGATAAATAAAGGTGATTGATAGCTCAACCCGTTACTACACCTACGTTTTTATACTGAACTTGCAAGTTTTAGGTTTTGGATTTTGGATTTATTTCGTAGTTCAAAATAAAGATTTATACAAAACAAAACAGTCTAAAATCTAACAACCAAAATCTTAAATCCTTTGGTAATAATTTTGTTTTAAGCATTCTCTCTACCGGGAAATTTTTTGGAAATGCAGAAATTCAGTAAAGCTTACGACACTTAAATATTGCCGAAATCCTTGTAGAGACAGTAAAATTTACCAACTCTGCAAGGATTTTAGGTAACGTATAACTAATTATCGAGAAGGTTTGCTCAGAATTAAGCCGCTCTTAAAACCTCAACATTAAGCTCTAATTTTTCCCCTAACCATAGAGAGTGCAAAGTATGGTCAGCCAAAGCATCCCCGGTATTCGGATGAACAAGAACATCTAATCCCTCACGAGAAAGCATTAACCAAGGAACAACCTCTGCAAACTGGTTTGGTAAGAAGGCAACTTGATACATCGACTTTGGGTGTGGCCCAACGGGTTCATCACGCCAACGCCCTAGTTGTACCTCAAATCTAGCGCCTAATTCTTCGCGAACGCGAGCCGCTACATCACGAGTGTGGGTATCGTAGTAGACATGAGCGTGAAAACCAGTTATTTCGATGCTATCTTCTTTCATCGTTTTAAAATCTAATGGGAAGTACTTATTTCCCTCCAATCAATTCTACATCGCAAAACTAAATTCAAAAAAATTTTTAACCAAACATATATTCATCTGGTTTTACTCTCTTTTTAAATGGCAGCACAGTTCCTCCATTCACATGTCTTTGTAGCCAGTCTTCCAAATCTAGTAACATTTCCTGATAATCGAGGTCTCTATGAATTGCATGACGACTCTGGGGATACTCGTAACGCTCTTTGTCAGGGAAACAAATTTTTTCAAACAGTATACGACTACCTTCTGGACGCGCCACTTCATCGGCTCCACCATGTAGAATCAGGATGGGCACTTGTAAATTTGCCACATGAGATTGAATCCAAGCTTTCGTAGCTAAGTATTCAGTTCCAAGACGGGCACTACCCCTAGAGTGCATAAGTGAGTCTTGAGTAAAAGTCTCTAGAACGTTTTGGTCACGGGTAACTCTAGAGCTAGCAATACCAACATTAACTGCAAACCTTGGCATCACTAGCGAAAGCGTACGCCCCAAAGTTAATTTTACAGGTGAGACACCAACCTGTCCCACAGGTGTAGCCATTACAATTGCACCTTGTATTGTTTTGGGATAACGTATGGCATAATCTAGTACAATCACTGCGCCAAGACTATGACCTAAGAGAAAATGCGGGTACGTTGGTTCTTTTTCCTCAATCAATCTAAGAAAAGCTTTTATATCTTCTCGAAACTCAGACCAACTATTAATATGTCCTCGCTGACCTTGTGAACGTCCATGACCGCGTAAGTCCAAACCATAGACAGCGTATCCAATATTTACCAGATGTTCAACTACATTGTTAAACAAACCACTGTGACTTCCTAAGCCATGTACAATCCCTACAACGGCACAGGGATTTCCCTTTGGATGCCAACTTTGATAGTACAGATTCAGTCCTCCTGTCCCTTCCAGATTTCCTTTGCGGTGTTTCATTGTTAAAATTTTTGGTGGTAATTATAACTTTTGGCATAAGGATTACCCTGAATCTAGAATCAGTTATGAAAGTTACACTCATTGTTCAATCCTTTAGCCTTCGAGCTAAAGCATTTACAGATTTGTATGACAGTTATTCATAGCTTGTAATAAGGTCAGTAGACATTAAGATATTGGCAAGCAAAAGAGACCTAACTCACTGAAAAATTCAATATAGGAAGATAATTAACTATTAATTTTTCAGTCTTACAGACTTACCTTTTATTATGTACGATATTCCGACCAAGTTACCGTAGAATATTTCAATCTAGAGCATCTCACAGATTTTTGCCAAAATCAAGAGGTATTCGCAAATTCTTCAAAATAATAAAATTAAAGGTATGCAATTTTTTGTAAAAGCTCAAAATAATTTATGAAAAGCTTACAAGTTCCTGTGATTGATATCAGTGCTTTGGTTTCCCATAATGACGAACGCCACACAGTCGCAACTCAAATTGGACAAGCTTGTCGTGAGTGCGGCTTTTTCTATGTTGTCGGACATGGCGTAGATGAAGGTTTACAGCAACGTCTGGAAGAACTCAGTCGTCAGTTTTTCGCCCAAGATTTGCAAACTAAACTTCAAATCCGTATGGCTTTGGGGGGTAAAGCTTGGCGAGGATATTTTCCGGTTGGTGGTGAGCTGACATCTGGGAAACCCGACTTAAAGGAAGGGATTTACTTTGGTGCGGAACTGGGAGAAGAACATCCACTTGTGAAAGCTGATATTCCTATGCATGGTTCTAACCTTTTTCCATCGAATATTTCGTATTTTCGCGAGACTGTGCTGGAATATATGGAGGCAATGACACAACTTGGACACCAATTAATGGCTGGTATTGCTCTCAGCTTAGGGTTGGAAGAGTCTTATTTTACTGACCGTTACACGTACGACCCACTAATATTATTCCGTATTTTTAATTACCCTCCAAATCTAGCTCCCCAAGGTGGTGAAGAAAGTTGGGGTGTGGGAGAACACACCGACTATGGGGTTTTAACGATTTTAAAACAAGATGATTTAGGGGGATTGCAAGTAAAATCAAAGTCAAGTTGGGTTGCTGCTCCCCCAGTTCCTGGTTCTTTTGTATGCAATATTGGGGATATGCTAGACCGGATGACGTCTGGGTTATATAAATCCACACCCCATCGAGTGCTGAATTTGTCGGGAAAACACCGTCTTTCTTTCCCCTTTTTCTTTGACCCCAATTTTGACGTTGAGGTGAAGCCAATTGCATTAGATGGAGTGGTGGTAAATTATGATAAGCGGGAACGTTGGGATGAAGCTAGCGTTCATGATTTCCGAGGTACGTATGGGGATTACGTTTTAGGTAAGGTGTCGAAGGTTTTTCCAGAGTTACGGAAAGCGGTATCTTCGTAATTATTGGCGATAAAAGAATAACTTTTGGTTATTGGGTCAAAAAAAAATAATATTTGATTTTACTGATTAGGGAGCATAAAGTAAAAACAACAAGCAGCAAGTTGCAGATGGAGCAGGGCAATGTGGTAAGTGGGTTGACATTGCTTACACTATCCGGAATTCTTTTCGGCTTTTTAGAAGCTTATTAGTAAAATTTTTGAGGTAAAAGTAAATGTTAGAGCAAACTGTAAATACTTCGCTTCATACTGGAATAGAAATTATCGTACTACTACTATTCCTGGTCTTGTTAGAAGTAGCTAGCTTCGCAGTTCTCTCTAAATTTCTTATGTTTGCCATTTGTTCAGATACTAAAAAACGAAATTAATTGGAATGATTAGATTGTAAGGATTTGCGAAGTGTTACTAATGTAAGAAGACTCACAACAGTAAGGTAGATACGTTGTAGCCATAAATTACTCAAAGTAAGGCTAATACGTCCACCAACAATCCCACCTATGAACATAGTAAAACCGAGAATAGCACCTAGCTTATAATCGATAACACCCTGCATCATAAAAATTAAAGTGGCAGAGAGTGAGGAAAATATATTAATAAACTTGGTCGTAGCTATTGCTTGAACAAATGTCATGCGAAATAGCATTACATAGGCTGCTGTCAGCAAAGTAACATAGCCACCACTAAAAAAGCCGCCATAAATACCAAGAACAAAGGTGGCTACATAACCGAGAATTTCTGCTACTCGTGAAGGTATCGTCTCTACTGGAGCTACTCCTGCATTTCGGTTAGCAATTGACAGAACTGTAACCGTAATCATTGAAATAGAGATAATCAACGGCATTGATTTTGAGGGTATAACCAGAACAAGCAATGCTCCCAAAATGGATGCTGTTAACGTTAAAACTATCAATAATGGTAAACGCTGACGCTCAATAACTCCTTTGCCAACAAATGGTAATGTGCCACCAATACTCATTAAAGTTAGTGCCAACATATTAGTAGCAAGGGCAATACGCGGTTCAATCCCAAACTGAAGCATTATAGGTACAGTGATTAGAGAAGTACTACCAGTAATGACGCTGATAACACTTGCTATGAAGAAAATTGCTATTAGAGTAAATAATTGAATGGTTGTCAAGACAAATATTCCTTTTTGTTTAATCCAATTTATCGGTCGAGACACCCAAGTAAATGATGAGAATAGATTATCATAAATTATACTTTTATGTTACCTTTATTTTTTGACCTATTTTGTAAAGAGCTAATTTGTAAAGAGCTAATATTCAATTTTTGAACGAAGAAAAAGGAAGAAAATAAATATTTCCTATTTATCAAAATAATTTAAGCTAATTACCCAATTTAATTAAAGAATAATTCATTGTTTTTCTCTAAAAACGTTCTATAAAGGCGAAATGCTCACTTTTATAGAATTTAGACCTGCTAAACTGAGAGTGTGCCTTGCTTTTGCAAAAGAGAGGAAGTTTTAGGATGAGGCAAATTACTTACCATATCCAAAACTACGGTAAATCTATCGTTTTACAGTAGTTAACTGCCGCTAGTGAGACTATTGCATAAATTAGTAGAACATGCAAGTACTATTTTTTACTAATTAAACAACCCCTCAGTTTCAAATGGCACTAAGAAAAGCACCTCTCACACCCCTTCACTAAAGTTCGGGCTGAAAGCTTAAACCCGTTAAAAACGGGTTGTAATCTAAGTATAATAAGGGTTTTAGTCCGTTTACCCTTCGGGATAACTTCGTTAACAACGGACTTTAGCTTTTAGCCCGAACTTTAGTGAAGGGTATCTGTGAGCATTACAAGCGTGCCATCCCCCCCAGTTCCCCACTCCCCAGCTAGGGTTTACATAGATTAAGTTTTGTTTAGATTATCAGAATACTATGCGAACTACTTGTTTTTTTACTAAAAGTGTGCAAAGCTTTGTTATAAGAAAAACTACTATATCTTGATAAAGTTTTAGTAGTTTAAAGAAAAAGTGCTAATGTATAGTCAGCAAACGTAAGAAAAACAATAATTTAGGTTGCTTACAAGCTGCGACCACTAGCACAAGGGAAGATTATAGGTTGTATTACCGCATTGGCGTTAAAAAGACTGAGCCTCAAAACTACTACTTGTAAGAATTGGGTGAAGGCAATGCAAAAGAATTTAACTACCGATTTTGACCTAAACTTGAAAGCGATCGCACTCGGTTATCGCAGCTGCTGGGGGTTGTGTTGTTCTCAGTAAAGCTTGAGGGTGCAATAGTTTGGCTGAAGACGGATACCTTATAGCTGAAACTGGCACGGAGGTGTGAGGAATGTAATTTTTCATACTTATCGCATCTCTTCTGCCCTTTTTTTAGATTGCCAAAACTTTGTTTTCCAAATCTCAGTAAAGATAAGCGGAACAGGGTAGCCACTGCCAATCAAAGTAATTCAAAATAAAAGTAGTTAGTAATTAATTTTTAGGGGTTTAATTACAAATTACGAACTAAAAACCGCGAATTACATTGCTTGGCAGCGCCTACCCTGGGAATAACAAGCTCATTTCCAGGCAGCTAACTAGACTACAAAATACAGCCATGAGGTTGTAGGTTTTCCCTCTGCAACTACTAGCGGATAGCAGTTTTAGGATATGACTGCTATCTATTCTCTAAAATTTATCAAGGGGTGATAATTATGACGGTTTACATTAAAATTTCCGAAAAAGTCTCACTTTGCACAAATTTAGGAGCTTCTTTGTTATTCCGTTATTGACAAATAGCTTCATAGGTATAGGCGCAAGGTAACTCCTTAATATCGTTATTCAGAGTTCTATGTCGGCATGAGGGTGTATCTACATTTTTTGCTAAGCAAGCTAACTCACATCTTTTAGATTTGCACAAATAGATTTGCACGAATTATTTTATGGGTTAACTCATGGAAGGTATTACCCTCTATGATAAATGCTTTACTAGGTTCATTCCTAGTAAAGTTTTCCAAAAAGTTTCTCGAAAAAAATGAGAAGAGTATCTTTAGACCGGAGATAGTCAAAAATAGATTAGGAATTTGGTAATGGTGCAATTATTAGAAGTCCAAACATCTCAAGATTGGTTTTCCATCGCATCTTCTCTTTCTCAAGAACTTCGTACTAACGCAGTTGAACGTGATATCAAAGGAGGAATTCCTAATTTTGAAGTGAAAAAGCTGCGTCAAAGTGGCTTATTACCATTAGTAGTCCCTAAAGAATATGGCGGAATAGGTGCAAATTGGGTAGAGGCTCTGAACATTGTTCAAGAATTATCAAAAGCTGATGGTTCTATAGGTCAACTATATGGAAACCATCTTAATTTAACAGCCTTAGCTCATGTTTCAGGAACCGCAGAACAAAAAGTAAGATACTATCAAGAAACAGCAAAAAAAAATTTGTTCTGGGCAAATGCTATTAACACCAGAGATACTAGATTAAAACTTTCTGTAGATAAAGAAAACTTTCGTATTAATGGAATAAAAAGTTTTGGTACTGGTATTAGCATAGCTGATTTAAGAGTATTTTCAGCTTTACAACCTGGAGTTGATTTACCCATAATCTTCGCGATTCCTAAAGACAGAGAAGGATTAATTTCTAATGAAGATTGGGACAACTTTGGACAGCGTCGTACTGATAGCGGTAGTTTTACATTTAATAATGTTTTGGTAAAAAGATATGAGATTTTCGGGCCTGCCGAACCTCCAGAGAATGCATTTTCGACGTTTCTTGGCATCATTGCCCAACTCACAAAAACCTATGTTTATCTCGGAATTACTCAAGGTGCCATTGAAGCAGCAAAGGAATATACAACTACTACCACTAAACCCTGGATTACATCAGGAGTAAATAGTGCTAGTAAAGACCCATATATTCTTTATCATTATGGTGAATTTTGGATTCAACTCCAAGCAGCAATTAGTCTTGCAGAACAAGCCGCACAGAAAGCTCAATCCGCATGGGACAAGGGATTAGGCTTAACTTATAATGAAAGAGGTGAAGTTGCCATTGCTGTATTTGCAGCTAAAGCATTAGCAACTCGTGTCGGCTTAGATATTACTAATCGTATTTTTGAAGTAATGGGAACCCGTGCTACAGGTAACAAGTATGGCTTCGACCGTTACTGGCGAGATTTACGTACCTTTACTCTACATGACCCTGTGGATTATAAGTTGCGAGCAGTGGGTGATTGGCTACTAAATAATGAATTACCACTCATTACTCAATACTCATAAATAAAATTGAAAAGTTTTGCTGTTAGTCTATTATGTAGAATAGAATATAATCTATTCTACATAATTTTCTCATCAAAAGAATATTAATAATAGTTAGATAAATGTCACAATATAAAGTTTATTTAATATTTTATATTTCAATAACAAATTATAATAAATATGGTTTCAATTGAATTTCATCTCCGTTACAATCTACGGTTGGAGTGGCTAATACCCACTCCTTATCTAAAACTTATTTAAAAAGCATTTATTAAAAAATTTTAGAATTAAATCTCCTCGACAATTATAAGGGTAGAAGTAAGTTGCTGCCCTATTTTATTGAAAATAAACACTATCAACAAATCAGATAAAACACAAATATAGCAATTCTCTTTTTATTAAATATACAAGGGCGGGCAAGGATGCCCACCCCACAATAGTTTCGAGATAAGTGTGAGCTAGAAATATAAAGATTATTCCGATTTTGCCGCAGCTTAGGCTAAGATATACGGTAACTCGATTGATATGCCGTATTATATAGTAACGGAGCATCAAGGTGAATGAGGTATCCAAACAAAAAACTTCACGCAAAGCAAACCAGTTCACAGAATCTGTGATTCGGGAGATGACAAGGGTTGCACTACAATACGGTGCTGTTAACCTAGCGCAAGGATTTCCTGATTTTTCTTGCCCGCCAGAATTAAAAAAAGCAGCCTACGAAGCAATAGAAGCGGATGTGAACCAGTACGCTATTACTTGGGGTGATAAGGCTTTTCGTAATAGCATTGCCGAAAAAGTTAAGTGGTATCTGGGCTTAAATATTGACCCTGAAACAGAAATCACTGTTACCTGCGGTTCTACGGAAGCAATGGTGGCTGTGATGTTAGCAACAGTTGACCCCGGTGACGAGGTGATTGTATTTGAGCCTTATTACGAAAACTACGGGCCAGATGCGGTATTAGCCAGCGCGACACCTCGTTATGTCAAGCTGCATCCCCCAGAATGGACATTTGATGAAACAGAACTGCGTCAAGCTTTTAACGAAAGAACAAATTACAAAGCGAATTAGCTATTAATTAATAAATTTTCTTCCTTTACTGTTTGTTATGACAACTCACAATAATATTTTACAAGCAATTGGAAAAACTCCATTGATTAAACTAAATAGAGTTACACAAGATATATCATCTCAAATTTATGCAAAAGTAGAATATCTCAACCCTGGAGGTAGTACTAAAGATAGAATAGCTCTCGCCATGATTGAAGCAGCAGAGAAAGAAGGCTTGCTAAAACCAGGTGGAACAATAATAGAAGCGACCGCAGGCAATACAGGTGTAGGATTAGCAATGATAGCAGCAGTAAAAAAATATCGCTGCATTTTTGTGATGCCTGATAAAATGAGCCAAGAAAAAGTAAATTTACTTAAAGCTTATGGTGCAGAAGTAGTAGTTACTCCTACATCTGTAGCACCAGATTCTCCAGAAAGCTATAACGGTATAGCTGAAAGATTAGTAAAAGAAGGGTAAACCTTTACCAATTTTAGATGAAGAGGTTGATGCTTCAGAAGCTTACCGAGTATTGTTGTCTGGAACAACAGGTATTATTATCAAACGGAATGAAGTACCCATTGGATTAATTACAAGAGCCGATTTAATTAGATATTGGATTGATGAAATCGAGGAGTAAAAAAAATGGAATTTGAAACTAGAGCTATTCACGATGGTCAGGAACCAGACTCAAAAACAGGTGCTGTAATTGTCCCAATTTATTTGACTTCTACCTATCAACAAGAAGCGATTGGTCAGCATAAAGGTTACGAATACTCTCGTACAGGAAACCCCACTAGAACAGCACTTGAAGAAAGTTTAGCTTCTTTAGAAGGGGGAAAATATGGTTTAGCTTTTGCTTCTGGTTTATCAGCTACAACTACAGTCTTGAATTTGCTCAAAAGTGGCGACCATATTATTGCAGGGGATGACCTTTATGGGGGAACCTACAGATTGTTAGAAAAAGTGGTGAGTAATTGGGGGATAACTACAACTTACGTTGATATTGATGAAATCACTAATTTTAGTAGTGCAATTCAAGCAAATACAAAGTTGATTTGGATTGAAACTCCAACTAATCCTTTATTGAAGATTATTGATATTGAGTTTATTGCCAATATAGCTAAGCAAAATAATCTGATTTTAGTAGTTGACAATACATTTGTAAGTCCTTATTTTCAAAGACCTTTGGAATTAGGAGCAGATATTGTTGTTCACAGTACCACAAAATATTTAGCTGGTCATAGCGACATTATTGGTGGTGCGGTTGTAACTTCCAATGAAGAACTTTATAGCCAGTTAAAATTTTATCAAAATGCGATTGGTGCTGTTCCTAGTCCCTTTGATAGCTGGTTAGTTTTAAGGGGAATTAAAACTTTAGCGATTAGAATGCGGGAACATGAAAAAAATGCTTTATATTTAGCTTATTTTTTAGAAAAACATCCCAAAATTGAAAAAATTTATTATCCAGGATTACCCACTCATGAACATCATCAACTGGCAAAATCTCAAATGTCTGGTTTTGGTGGAATGATAAGTTTGGAAATAAAAGGTGGGTTTACGGAAGTTGAAAAATTCGCTTCTCGGCTTAAATTATTTTTGTTGGCTGAAAGTTTGGGAGGTGTAGAATCACTGCTTTGCTATCCGGCAAAAATGACCCACGGTGCTTTACCAGAAACTGAAAGATTAAAACGAGGAATTAAAGATAATTTACTACGTCTTTCCGTCGGTATTGAAAATCCTCAAGACTTGAAACAAGATTTAGAAAATGCCTTAGTAAATTAATTTTAGCTAAAACACATTTAAATTGCATAATTTAAATTTACCTAACTCTTGTGGGGTGGGCATCGCAAGCCCCGCCTGAGTATGCAAATTAAATGTGTAACAGCTTATCAACAGCAAAAAAGCTAGTGTTATAGAGGTAAGTTGAGTTATTTACTCCGAAACCTTTCCAGCTTCACGACCCTCGGTTATTAAAGAAAAACCGATAATTGCTGCTGTAACTACAGTCAAGCCACGATTTTCTAAAGTATGGCTATCAATCAAAATGAAAATACCTAATCCAATTAGAACAAAAGGAACCAGATAATTGCCGTAATGGGTGAAGAGTTTAGCAAGTATTGGGACTTGAGTCAAACGATAAGCAGCGTAACACCAAACAGCAACCAATGAGAAGAAAATAAACAAAATCACTCCCAAGTTTTCCCATGTAGTGCTAGCAAATAAAGGCACATAAATACTAAGATTATCCCCACCATTGGCAACAGTTACAGCCGCAACTCCGTAAGCTTGGGGAGAAAATAAATTTTCTAGTAAAGAATTTCCAGTAGACTTTTCAGGTTGTGGTATTGTTTCATCTTCTTCAGCTTCTGGATTTAGCAAACGATTAATACCAATCGAAATAGGAACCGTACCTAAGACTCCAATCCAAGCTTCTGGAAAAAGTCTACCACCAAAAAAACTGGGCAAGCTTGCTAACACAAGCGCAGTAAAACCGAGATACTGTCCTACAACAATATGTTGGTGTCGAAACTTTGCATTTACCTGCGAGAAAAACAGAAGCAAAACAACAATATCATCTAAATTGGTAGCAGCAAATGCAAAAAATCCGGTTGAAATCGCACTAATGAAGTCATCCATTTTATTTCTCGTGAAGAAGTGCATCTGTTAATTCAGACCTAGAATCAACCCTTACTTGATTAGGGTTTTTCTGAGCAGCTTTAACAATTTCATCTAGCTCTAGTTGAAAAAGTCTGGTATTATCACCACCACCAGCTGAAATCCAAGGCATTCTACCATCCCATTTAGCAATTGCCTGTCTTTGTAAAATAGCTGGGGTCAAACTTTCTACAATTAATTGATGTGCTTTAGCTTCCCCTTTTGCCAGATTAACTCTTGCTTGTGCTTGGCTTTCTGCTTTGATAGCCAAAAATCCTGCACGTTTAGCTTCTTGTTCTGCAATTTGTTTCGCTTCCACAGCACGATTAAATTGGTCGGAAAAATGAATATTGACTAAAGAAATATCGTCTATTCCAATGTCATATGTTGATAATCGAGATTTTAAAGCTGTATCAACTTCAGTTTTTACTTGTCCTCTTGTAGTTATTATTTCTTCTGCTGTATACCTTGCCATTACAGCCTTAAGAACTTCTTTCACAGCAGGATTAATCAGACGATAGATGATAGCTTCGTGATTTCCTACACGCTGAAAAATCACATTGGCTTTTTCTGGAGCAATGTGCCAATTCAAAGCTACATCAGTGTAAACATTTTGTAGGTCTTTAGAAGAAGCCTCTGTAGAAATTTCCTGATTCTGGATTCTAATACTTAGCTTTTCAACTGTGTTCATAATTGGAATCACAGTATGAATACCTTCTCCTAATATCTCTGGTTGCACTTCCCCAAACTTCATCAGGACTCCCCGTTGTCCGGGATTAACAATTACAAAAAAGCTACAGATAATAGTCAAAACCAACAGCAATGAAACAATTCTTACTATTGCTTGTATATCTTTATTTGGCTTTGATGCTGACTTTTTACTATTAACTGTCGTATTAAATCCTAAGTTAATGACTTCAGTATCTTGCATAGTACCTTCCAAATTAAAGATTATTTTTCATTGCTATTTGATACCGTCTCAAACTCTGCCTCAAACTCTGGGTTAACCCGCTTAGAAAATCCCCAGGTAAATAGAAGTAAAATCAATGTCAACATCATCCATTGTGGTGGTACATGGTCTGGTACTAATGCTTTAAAAATTAGCCTAACACCAACACCAAATACTGTTAAATAAGCAGCATCAAGCAAATAAGTAAATTCAGCCAACCAACGCACAAATAAACCAGCCATAAATCGCAGAGTAACAATACCAATTATGCAACCAGTTATAACTAACCATGTCTTACTAGAAACTGCTACTGCCGCTGTAACACTATCAAGAGAAAACGCTAAATCTGTAAAAGCAATCAAGACAATAATTTGCCAAAAATTACAACCCGTATCTTTTTGTCCTTCTACAATTTCTTCTTCTGTCTCGGGATAAAAGTAGTTCCAAAAGTGCTTTCCGGACAACCATAAAAGATAAAGTGCGCCACCTAATTCAAACTGCCAAAACTGAATTACCCATGTCGCAGTGAAAAGTAAACCCATCCGCAGTACAAAAGCAATTACTAATCCCCAATTTAATGCTTGGCGTTGCTGAATAGGGTCTTCAACATCTTGGACTATTGCTGCTAAAGCAACGGCATTGTCAGCAGATAGAATCGTTTCTAATGCAACCAAGACTACTAACAGTCCAATTGTTTTTAAAGAAAAATCTGTGCTTAAATGTCCACTTAAATGTTGAAACATTATTTAACTCCTACTGTTGTTCTTATAAAAAACGTAGGTTGGGTTGAGGAACGAAACCCAACTTCATGCCAGAAATGTTGGGTTTCCCAAAGCCATGCCGAAGCGGCACACTGCGCGAACAACCCAACCTACGAATTGTTACATTTTTGAGCTTAACTGAGCAGTATTGTAAGGACATATATCCTTTTTTCTTGCTCCTTCTTCCTTCATTTTTTAACCGTTCTCACCACCAGTAAATGTGTTGGGAATGCGAGAGTTAACAAAAGCTTGCGATACATTTGGGACAAACCATTTCTTTTCTTCAGAAGTAACTACTTTAGGAGAGGGGAGATTTAACTCTACTTCAGATGTATCTGGATTTTTCTTCGCTAAAAGTTGTGTTCCATCCAAAATTTTGATAGCAACAGCATTAGTTTTGTCTAATCCAGAAACTTTAACGTCGCTAGGAACATAAATTCCTTGACAATCCCATTGGTCTGGTGTAGTTTGACCATTTGCTAAGAAATAAAGTTGATTTTTGTTGCCAGAATTTTCAGATTCTTCGCTTCCTGTACCATAAATTGCTAGGTTTCCACCTGTTTCATTTCGGCACTGTCCCCAATTTGTTCCTGATTCGATAGCTGCTTTCTGAAATTCTAATTCTGCTATTTGACGTTGTACATCAGCTGGTACGCTCTCTCCTGCGTTTTTCTGTAATTTATCAATGGTCTTGGTGACCTCTATATAGTCAGGACTCTTACGATAGCTAGGGTCTGCCCAAGATGGTTGAGCTATAACTAGGTTAGCAAGCATGACCGCTAATACGAGAGCAATTTTTAGAAATTTCATAGTTTTCTCCTGTGATAACTAGAGGTTATTCCAACTTATGGCTTGATTAGTTTTGGAAAAATTTAAGACTGAACCAGTAATCAGTTGAGGATTTTGATAAGGAAGCTCTATTCAGTCAGAAAATATCAAGTGAAAAAACTTGCTGTCCGCAATTGAAGATGGAATGAAGGTCGTGACACTTGTAACTAAAAATGAAGCATTCCAAATTCAAAAAAATTGTTACCTGTTTCTTTTTTCTGTAGAACTAGGTTTTTTTGAGTACACATATAATTTATGCTCTTTTTAAAGTAAAAGCAAATATTCTTCTTTGTTCAAACAATAAATATAATTTATGAATAAATGACTCGACAAACAGAGAAACCCACTTTTTAAAAGAAAGCAGGTTCCTGAAGACTTCAATTTTCACAAAAAAATCTAGATAGAAATATTATTTAAAATTACTCCTATTCACCCTTAATAATATGCCATCACGAAACTATACATTAATCCAAAAAGTGATAGAGATGTTACAACCGTATAAGTCAAATCCCTTCGACATGCAAAAGTCAATAACGAAAGTACAACGCGGATAACCGGTGTAGCAATTAATAGCAGAATCCCAAATATAATAATACTCTCATAGCTACCTGACAAAATACCCCTCACCATATCCATTGGTGAGCCAAATACTAATGATTCACCTTGAAAAAATTTGTAATTAGCAGGCTCTGCACCGTAGCGGTATAAGTATAAAATTCCACCCACCAAAACTATTGAGCAAGCAATTAGAACTCCGTATTTTAGGAGGTTGCTAATTAATTGCTCAAATTGCTCTTCACTATGGTTTTTCGTGTATGTATCAGGAAGTTGTCCTTCTTTGATTTCCTTATTTTCATCATTGTGAACTAGTATTTCTGAGGTTGCTGATTTAGAAATGTTTTCTTCTTCATGCTTCCCAGTACCTGAGTGAAGGGTGGCAAGAGAATCTTGATGGCTAAAATAAGATAGATGCATGTCACAATCCCCTGCTAAAGTGTTGTACAATATTCTCAATGCAATTTAAGACAGTACAGAATTATTTCCGCTGGTTTTACACTACTTTTTCTGCGTGACAGAATCAAATATTATTTCTTTTCAAAAGAATAATTAAAAGTAATGACGCGATTTGAACTTAGTCATCTACACTTTCATTTTCGTAAGTTTTTTGAATAAAATGTTGCAGATGCGGTTGCTCTAAACTCAGTCCAATTTCTTGTGCTTTAACAGTGAGTTGTTCTAACGTTAAGCCTTCCTCAATTGCGGTAGCTATTAAAGCAATCGCTCCTGCTCGCAATCCAGCACCACAATGAAATAATACAGGCTTAGGTAATTTATCTATTTCCCATAAGGTCTGGGCAACTAGTTCCTCATCAACAGAGTTAGATTGTAATGGAACATTAGCATAATCTAGCCCTACCTTTTCAGCGTGTTCTTGTTCATCAGCTAAAACACCTTGTTCATTAGGGGTACGCAAATTTAATACAGACTTAAATCCTTCCTCTGCGGCCTGTTTAAGTTCCTCTGGTGTTACCTGTCCACTTACACTGAAGTTGTCACTGACTTTTTTTACATCAGACATCACAATACCTCTGAAATACTCTAAGTCTCAGCACCCAATAATGTAGAAACGTTACATACATGTAACGTCTCCTTGTATCCAACGTCTCCTTATATCTAACGTCTTTTTACTTGGATTTTTTACCCACAAATCAATATACTACTGCAAATCGGTAGAAATTATGTATTTAACATAATTTTAAAATTTAACCATCATCGCACCCAATAATTATTTGTCTTCTTCATGCTAGATAAACCAACTTCCAACTAACTCCCATTAATAAGGCGTAAATCACAAACCGCAGCACACGCTGAGGTGTTAACTGGCAGAGCTTAGCACCAAGCATTACTCCAGGTACAGTACCAATCCAAATTGGAATGACCAGACCCCAGTTGACAGTTCCGAGAAAAATATGTCCAAGGGAGGTGAATACTAACAAAATTGCCGCTTGTGCCAAATCAGTACCAACCAACTTTTTAGAATCTAAGCGGAAAAAAGCAATTAGTACCATCGCGAATAGGGAACCAGAAGATACACTTGTCATGCCCACCATAGAACCTAAGGCTGCTCCCACACACATGGTATTAATACGACCAAGATTAGTGTTTAAGTCAAATTTGGGTAACTGAGGTAACTCAAAGTTGGGAACAAACCATTTGAGCAGCATCTGTCCAGTTCCTAAGAAGGCTACAAACAGAACCATTCCTCCGATTAACCGCAGAAGGATTTCATCAATATTTATAATTCCTGTACGTTCAATTAAATAAAGAGTTCCTACCCCAGTAAGGGAACCAGGAACGCTACCCAGTGCCAACCATTTAACAACTTGTAAGTCAATAGTTTCTTGTTGCCAGTGTTTAATACCACCGACTACTTTCATTAGAGTCGCTGCGACTATATCGGAACTGATTGCAACAGATGGTGGAACTTGGAAGACGAAAATCAACATGGGGGTGATAAGAGACGCACCACCAATTCCAGTCAATCCAACAATAATACCAATTAAGAAACTAAGGAAAGATAGTAGTAAGGTACTCATATTTTTTTGAGACTAGAAGTTAAACTAATTCAGGCAAGATATTTAGTAAGCAGAGGCTGGTAGATTAGTATATTTGCACCTAATAGCTGAGAAGTGTTAATTGTTTTTGAGCGTTGGGTTCTTGAGTATCGCCACTTCATTGATGCATATATCCCCACTTGAGGACTGGGGAATAAGATTTAGATTTGACATCCCCAGAAAATCATTATGGGTGGTTAAATACCGTTAAACGGCAATTTACTACATGTAAATGCAAATAACCCCGGTTAGCTACCGGGGAATAAGTTAGGAGTCTCAAGAATTTTGAATTGGATTAATGCCAAAATTATTAGTGTATAAGCCGTTGAAGAAGCTAAACCCATGAGTAATTCTTTTTTGAGGTTACGCTCTTGAGGTTGGTTTTGGAAAACATCTATAACCCCAGCTTGCATTAACAAAATTCCCAAAACATTGGAAAGCCAGTAACCTGCAATAGAACAAGGAATCAGTAAACCAGGATAAAAGAAACTACAAAGATATCCAAACCCATAGGCTAATGGGAGATTAAAAAATAAGTCATTCCACCAGGACATCGGCGATAGTAAATACCCGATTACCAAAAAAAAACTACCTCGAATTTTTCTTATAAAATCTGTAATGCTTATCCCATCTAGTTTAGGCTGTTCTAAAACCTCATCAGGGGCATTTTCTAAGATGTTTAAATCGTAACTTGGTTCCTGTGTATTTTCTATCATAAGATACTATTTCCCGATTGGTATACCGTAGTTTAATACAAAAAAAATTAAAAATCTATTAGTAAATACACAATATGTGTATGTAACATGTTGTTTTAGTTACACCACTTTACAAAGCTACATTCAAAAACGCTGTCCGAGTAGTTAAGGCTTTATACATTAGGGATTAAGACAAGTTATAAAGGAGATTCTCCGGCAGTGTATAGTTGTTTTATTTTACACATCTACTCACAAAGATGTAGAGACGTTACATGTAACGTCTCTAGATTTGTTTTATTTTTGATATGTAGGATACATTATCCCGTACGGTGGTATGTATAGTACAAAGACATTTCTCCTTTCGGAATAATTTACGATGCTAATTCAACTGGACAAGCAACAAGCATTTTTTCAAAAACAATGGACAGCTTACTCTGAAAACGCTGTCGATGCTTCAGTTTCAAAAAAGGTCGAACAATTTCCACCGGAGCATGGTGACAATTGCGATTATCAATAACTTTCACTGCTCGCAAAGTATATAACTGTAATTCCTTCTTCAACATCAGTTCGGAAATAGCTGCAGCTGCTACACCATCTTCGACAACCGCTTTCACCATTTCCCCACTGTTCAAGATGGATATCACATTTAGCTGCGACAAGTCGATACCCCAGTTTTCCAAAGCTTGTTCAAATCGTTGCTGTGTTCCCGAACCTCCTTCACGCATTACCCATCCAACGTTAGTCAGTTCTGTTAGAGGAACCACAGGATTTTCAAACCAAGGGTGAGATTTACCGACAACAATAAGTAATCTGTCGGTTCCCACAATTTCTTCTTCTAGACAAGTTTTGTACTGTTGACCGACTTCTCCTTCCACCAAACCTAAATCAAACAATCCCGATGCGGTTCCTGCACAAATTGTTTCTGCGTTAGCTATAGTACATTTAAAAGAAATCTTGGGATATAAACGTTGAAATAGACTGATTTTCTTTGGTAACCAGTAGTTTCCAATGCTAAGACTAGCACCCAAAATTAGCTCACCTCGTTGCAAATCGTTTAATTCTCGCAATCCTCGTTCTGTCAGAGCAACTTTCTCCAAGATTTTTTGTGCTTCTTTTTCAAGTAACTTGCCAGCTTCAGTGATTTCAATATGACGGCCAATTCGATGAAAGAGTTTTACAGCATACTCCGTTTCTAAACTTTGGATTGCCGCGCTTACTGCTGGTTGAGTAACATAAAGCGCTTCCGCAGCACGGGTAAAATGTAGATGTTCTGCAACTGCTAAAAAGATTCGTAACTGGTCTAGCGTCATTCCTGCCATTCTATATGTTCCTAAAGATAGATGTATGCAACTGGTTAAATGCTGAATTTCTTACCATCAACTGTCACAAGCGGTTATTACTTAGGTTAATTTTCAAATGAAGTATTTTAAAGTACTGAATTATTGCTGATTTCATGACAATTATTTTATTTTGACTAATTTTGCGATACCTGAGCTGTTTACAGAGCCTAGTAATCCTCCAAATTATTCAAAGTGATACCTCCAAGGTATCAGATGTAAGTTCGATAACTACTATTTATTAATTTAAGAAGAAAGAATATTTGCTGTAAATATTTTTCGGGGATAAATTTAAGTCATCCTTCCAACTGCAATGGTTGACGGTTGAGGCTCAACAGTCACCAGTCACCAGTCACCAGTCAACAGTCAACAGTCACCAGTCACCAGTCAACAGTCAACGGTCAACGGTCAACAGTCAACAGCCAATACCCAACATGGATGAACTAATCACAGCAATACCTACAGGAATTTCTGCATTTGCCGCAACTAACCTAGATGATTTAGTGATTTTGACTTTGTTTTTCTCACGAATCAATACTTCCTTCCGTCCTTGGCATATTGTTGTCGGTCAATATTTAGGATTCAGTCTTTTGGTTATTGCCAGCCTATCAGGTTTCTTTGGTAGTATGATATTGCCAAAACACTGGATTGGATTAATGGGGCTGATTCCTATCGCAATCGGTTTCAGCCATTGGCTAAATCCAGAAAGTGACTCTTCTGAAGATAGTAATGAAGAAACACAAAAGCCTCCTGACTCTGTTTTTAGCAGCTTATTGTCTCCACAAATTTATAGTGTTGCAGCGATTACGGTTGTAAATGGTAGCGATAACGTCAGTATATACGTACCATTGTTTGCTAGTACTGATTTAGTCAAACTTTTGATAATTTTGGGTACTTTCTTTTCACTGGTTGGAGTCTGGTGCTATGCAAGTTACAAATTAATGAGCCAAAGTACGATTGCGGATATTCTAACTCGCTATGGTAGTAGTTTAGTCCCTTTTGTTTTGGTTGGATTAGGAGTTTTTATTATCTTACAAAGTCACGCTTTGAATCCATTAGCTTTAGGTGCATGTTGCTTATGCTTGATAGGAATAGTCAAAAAATATAAACCATCGGTAGAAGTAGAAGAAAATTAGTGTAAGGTACAAAAAATGTCAACTAACAAAACAAATTATGTATAGACTAGTTGAAATCATAATTACAGGTATTGCATCCTTTGCTGCTACCAATCTAGATGACATTATTGTCCTAACAGTTTTCTTCGCACAAGTAAATTCTAGCTTTCGCCCAAAACACATAATTTTCGGGCAATATCTTGGATTTATTGCCATTATAATTATGAGTTTACCAGGATTTTTAGGAGGATTAGTTTTAGACAAAAAGTGGATTGGAATATTAGGCTTTTTGCCAATTATTATAGGTATTAGCAAACTGCTTAATCGAAAAGCTGATGAAACAGAAGTTCAAACAGTAGTAGAAGAAATAAACTCATCACATCCCGGTGCATCTTTTATGTCAATATTTAATAGTGTTATTTCACCACAAACTTATAAAGTCGCAGCAGTAACTTTCGCTAACGGTGGAGATAATATTGGAATTTATGTTCCCTTATTCGCTAGTAGTAATTTAACAAAACTAGGAATAATTTTAAGTATTTTCATGGTGATGATTGCTGTTTGGTGTTGTATAGCTTATCAATTGACTCGCAATCCTGTGGTTGCAAATATTTTAACTAATCGCGGAGATGCTATTGTTCCTTTCGTATTAATAGCTTTAGGCATTTATATATTGATTGATAGCGAGACATATTTATTACTAACACCATCTAAATAAGTAAATTATAGAAATTTATAAAGCGTGATAAAAGTATAAGGAGGAAAAAAGTTAAATTCACGTAGGATGGGTTAGGCGCATTTGTAGCACTTAAATGGAGACTCTTTAAGTCATATGAAGCGCCGTAACCCATCACCTTTGAGCAAAGAACACTGACAGGATTAAGGAGAAATCGAATGAAATTATTTAGTTACTTTCTACTGCTTTTAGTAGTTTTATTGAATTTGGTGTTTGCTCAACCATCTTGGGCAGACGCACCAAAAATTACGAAAAGTCCAGAATATAAAGAACTAACAAAATCACTGGATGTATTAACAAGCAAATTGGAAGCAGCAAAATCAGGAGAGCCACTACCAAGTGACTTAACTATTAAAGACTTGCAAAAGAAAGTTGATGAATTGTCCTTTGAAAAATATGCTTTAGAAAGAGGACTAAGCTGGGGTCAATGTACAAACGAGACAGGTAAAACCATAGCTGTTTACGGACCAAAATCTAAAAAAGATAAGTCTGAATCCTCATACGACAACGCACTTTATTTTTTAGGAAATGGTCAGACAACACCTACGGAATGGGATTGCCAAGGTATTTATCTTCCTAGCGATACAAAAATAGCGAATTTAAACACCGACCCTAACCAAAACTTAGATGGTGCTATAGCCATCAAAATACTAAAAGGAACCCAATTAGTAGCCAAAAGCAATCCAGACACAGGTGTATTAGAATTAAATACTAACCCCAGTAAAATTTTCCAAGCAGGAGATGTAAAATGGTATATCCCAAATGTACCAGCAGCAAGCATCGCTTCAAGAGTGCCAAACGTTCCCCAAGGTGAAGAATCAGATTAATTATTATGTAGAGACGCGATTTATCGCGTCTTGGTCTGGGATTGAGACGCGATAAACGGAGACGTGATAAATCGCGTTTCTACATAAAATTTATAAAGAGGTATAGTAATGTGAATATTTTAGAATTTTCTTTACTAGTTTGGGTCGGTTCATTTACAGCAGGATTAATAGGAGCATTAACTGGTTTAGGTGGTGGAGTCGTAATCGTTCCTCTACTAACTTCAGTCTTTGGTGTTGATATCCGCTATGCTGTCGGAGCCTCATTAGTATCAGTAATTGCGACATCTTTAGGTGCAGCATCTACATATATAAAACAAGGCTACACCAATTTACGGTTAGGGATGTTTTTAGAAGTAGCCACAGTCGTTGGAGCCATAGTTGGAGCTTTAGTTGCCACAAAAGTTTCAGTTAAAGCATTAACTATAATATTAGCAATAGTCTTACTATACTCAGCATACCTCTCACAGCAGCCTAAATTAGAAGAGCCAGAAAATGAGTCAGAAGATAATTTAGCAAGTTACTTGCAACTTGGTGGTGCATATCCTACTCCCTCAGGATTAATACCTTATCAAGTTCACTCTGTTCCCGGTGGTTTTCTTGTCATGTTTATCGCTGGTATAACTTCTGGTTTACTAGGAATTGGTTCGGGAGCATTTAAAGTTTTGGCAATGGATAATGTGATGCGAATCCCTTTCAAAGTTTCCACAACTACCAGTAATTTTATGATTGGTGTAACGGGTGCAGCATCAGCAGGAGTTTATTTAGCCAGAGGATATATTGACCCAGGTTTATCAATGCCTGTAATGTTAGGAGTATTACCCGGAGCTTTTTTAGGAGCAAGAATTTTAGTGGGAGCAAAAACTCAAGTTCTAAGACTTATTTTCGGCTTTGTTCTAGTAGCTATGGCACTAAAAATGGTATACAACAGCGTAATAGGGGTGTAATAAATGGATAACTTTGATTCTTTGTGGCGCTCACTTTCATTAACATCTTATAAAAGTGAAGCAGCTGTATTACCTTTACAACCAGAAGAAGCAGATAGTGATGTAGAAGCATTAAAACAGCGAGCTAACTATATTGACGGGAAGCTTGAGAATATTACAAAAAATGAAGCTGAACAACAATTGGAATTTTTGCTCAGTAACTTACTCAAATACGGAGTTTTAATTGCTAGTGCAGTAGTCTTGTTTGGTGGAATATTATATTTAGTTCGTCATGGAGACGAGCCTGTAAGATATCGCATTTTTAGGGGAGAACCATCTAGTTTTTGTCATGTCTTGGGTATCCTAAAAGCTGTTAAGTCTGGTAGTAGTCGTGGTATTATTCTTGCAGGGTTAGTCTTACTCGTTGCGACCCCAGTATTGCGCGTAATTATTTCTTTTTTCGCTTTTTTACGAGCGAGAGATTTTAGTTATGTTGCAGTTACTTTATTAGTCCTCACTTGCCTGATTTATAGTCTGTTTTAAGATAACTGTTTGGCATATCAATTAAATGATTAATAATTTATAAATCAAAAGGTTCGTAGTAGCGCTTTAGCGTATCTTCATAAAACTGAAGTAAGAATTAGGGCTAAAGTGCAACTATAAATCTAATTACAAGCGCTAAAGCGCAACTACGAACCTAATTACCAGTCTTTAACCGAACTTGATATCATTCACTACTGATTAATGATGTTCTTTGCTTCTGAGATAAAGCTTTGCAGAAAATTGCTTAATACTTGAGGTAGCTCACTAGGAAATATTCCTTGTGTAGATGATAAGCTTAAACTTATAACCCCAAGAATAAGAGCTAGCATCCTTCCAAAACAGCCTGGATTAATTTCCAGGAATAAAAGTTTTGCTTGTCCGATAACTGCAATTGCTAGTAAAACAATTCCTGATATAAAATAGAAACTATTCACAGTTAAATCCGTCATTTTTTTTTCAACAATTCATTAATTTGATGATAGCTAATTATGAAAGTAGAAAACAATAATTTAGAAAAAACTGAGAGCCAAAAGTTCAAATTAGAAATCGGTTTCAGCTTTATTAAGCAAACACTGGTTAATAATTGGCGTTCTCTGCTGTTAATTTTAATAGGAGTATATTTACCCTTACAACTTTTTGAGATATTAGCTGTAAAAGTATGGGACAATGGAACTGGTTTTCCCTGGGATGTGCCAATTTTGTTAGCAATTCACCAAACAGCCCAGCCGCAATTAGATACTTTAGCAGTTATACTGACAAATATAGGTTCACCTAAAGTAGCATTACCAGTTTCTAGCATAATTGGACTAGTATTGTTACTAAAGAAACAGTGGCGACTTTCCGCTTATTTATTTATCACCGCTACCGGAAGCACCATAATTAATATTTTCGCTAAAGGATTTATGCATCGAATTCGTCCACATTTGTGGGAGTCAGCAATGCATAAGTCTAGCTATGCATTTCCTAGCGGTCATGCGATGACGAGTATGACAACTATTGCTATTTTATTAGTCTTGGCTTGGAAGACACCTTGGCGTTTACCTGTTTTGATTCTTGGTAGCTTGTTTATATTAACAATAGGTTGGACACGGTTATATTTGGGAGTTCATTTTCCCAGTGATATCTTAGCTGGATGGATGGTTGCTTTTGCTTGGGCAATTGGTGTTTATATTGTGGTCAATCCCAACCGAAAGAACCCCACCCCCAACCCCCTCCCCGCGCGCGGGGAGGGGGCTACGAATGTGGAGATTAAACATGTTTAGTCTCTATTATTTTTAATTTTGGATTTTGGATTTTGGATTTTGAATCCTACATCGCATCGTAGCCCCCTCCCCGCAAGCGGGGAGGGGGTTGGGGGTGGGGTTCTTTAGGTTGGGGGTGGGGTTTTCTGGGGTTGGGGTGGGGTTTTCTGGGTTTTAGTTCAAAACTTACTCACATCAAACTTCAGCGTACCCTCAGTCACAATTTTAGGTAACGTCCCATCCCATTTTTCTATAGCTCGTTTTCGCAAAATATCTGCTGTCAAAGTTTCTCGAATTAATCTTTGTGCTTCCGTTTCCCCTTTAGCTAAATTAACTTTAGCTTCCGCTTCTTTTACAGCCTTCAGTGCAATAAACTCCGCTCTTTTCGCTTCCTGTTCAGCAATTTGCTTAGCCTCTACTGCATCACTAAATCGCTCGGAAAAGTGAACATGAACTAAAGATATATCATCCACCGCAACATGATAATTAACCAGTCGCGTAATTAATAAATTATCCACTCCAACTTTCACCTCACCACGCTTCGTAATAATTTCTTCCGCAGTATATTTAGCCATCACAGCTTTAAGAACTTCTTCTACTGCAGGACTGATAATTTTATCCACCACTTCTTTCTCATCACCAATTTGTCGAAAAATAATGTTTGCTTCCTCAGGAACAATATGCCAGTTGAGAGCAACATCAGTATAAACTTCTTGCAAATCTTTGGAAGATGCTTCCGCAGAAATTTCCTGCTTTTGCACACGCATACTTAACTTTTTGACTGTATTCACTAGAGGAATAATTAAATGTATTCCTTCCTCCAATATTTTTTCTTCGACTCTACCGAATTGCATTAATACACCTTTTTCACCAGCCCCAACAATCACAAAAGGCCAAAAAATGATAGTTATTAATACAATACTTAAAACAAACTTAATTAATTTATTACGCGCTTTTTTATCTTTCATAGCAAAAGAAAAGAGACCAAGGAAACTTTTTTCCCCAGTCTCATTTTTACCTTATCGGGAACACTCTGAAAATATTCTTTATGGAGATATTTTTTTAGCGTCTTCCATAAATTTGGTCAAAGATTGCTCCATCAGCAAAATATGTTCTCTGAGCAAAATCCCAACCACCTAAGTTTTCAATACTGTAGAGTTTGGCAACCCTAGGAAATTTACCCTGAACTTCTTTTGCTACTGTTTGGTTTACTGGACGGAAACCGACGCTAGCAAAATCACGTTGTGCTTCAGGAGTGAACAGAAACTTGGTGAATGCTTCTGCGACTTTGCGAGTACCACGCTTATCAACAACTCTGTCAACAACAGCAACGGGAGCATCAATAGAGATATTGGTTTGAGGAACAGTATAAGAAGGTGATGACTTTCCTTGTTGTGCAGCTAAGATAACTTCGTTTTCGTAGTTAATCAGCACATCACCCTGATTTTTTTTGTAGAAAGCATCACTGGCTTCTCGTGCATCTCTTGGTAAAACCACGACATTTCTATAAACCTTAGTAACAAAGTCTTTGGCTTGAGCTTGATTTCCACCAGCTTGGGTAACTGAACCCCACAAAGCTAAGAAGTTCCATCGTGCAACCCCAGAAGTTTTGGGATTCGCAGTAATAACTCTGATACCAGGTTTTGCTAAATCCGCAAAGCCGTTAATCTTCTTAGGATTGCCTTCACGGGTTTCTAAAGCTACTACAGAACGAGTAACTACACCACGATTTGGATTCTCACGTTCCCAACCAGGTTGAATCAAACCAGCTTGTTGAATTCTATTTACATCCAAACCTAATGCTAGATTCACAACATCAGCTTGCAATCCATCAATTACAGCACGAGTTTGAGTACCAGAACCACCGTAGCTAGTCTTAATGACCACATCCTGACCAGTTTGACGCTTCCACTGAGCTTGGAATTTAGGAATGATTTTATCGTAAGCAGCTTTGGTAACTGCGTAAGAAACTAGTGTAATTTCCGCTCTACCTGGATTCTGACTTATCAGTTGCTTACTCTGACTCACAGAAGCTGTACTGGAAATAGCTGTACCCGCTGCAAAAAAAGGAACTGCGGTACTTAGACCTACACCCGCTGTCGCTAGCAGAGCAAAGGTGCGATTTGAACGCAGTTTCCAAGGACGAAGTAGTCCGCTTTTTGCTTCTCCAGTCAAAGTTTTTTGCTCCTGCTGTGGGTGATTTTTCATGTTTTCGTCTTTTCCTTAAAGATGAATCTACTGTTAACCAGTCGAATAACCGTAGTAACTTAGCACTAAAAATAGAATGTCACATTTAATACTGCCACTCAAGCATCGCACTACACAAAACAACCAAATTTTGATAGATTTATAGGTGTATCGCATAACCCCAACCCGTGCGTGCGGGGAGGGGGTTAGGGGTGGGGTTTTCTTGAGTTGGGACGAGAAAATGTTTGCGCTTCTATTTTATGTCTCAACCTCTATATTGCCAGGAGCGTATACGGGGGTCTAGAACCTTAAACATAATCGCCATAAGTCATTAAATCATAACAATTCTAAATAAAAGAAAAATTCGGTCTTGCCAGCCTACTCCATAACATTCATCGTTAACTATATTTTCGGTCAAATCCTTGTATTAAAGGGCTTAGGAAATTTATAAATAAATGAGCAAAAGCAGTACAAATACTCAGTTTTATTTTTTATTAATTAAGAATAAGCAGTTATATAAAGATTTAAATATTCAATATTAAGGTGATTATTTAGACAGATGAAATAATCACCTGTTAGTGGCTGTACAAACTCTAATACCTTATATATAAATACTTCTACACAAACTACACCTCAAGACCGTAGAAAATATATTCAATCCCCAGTAATGAAATGGGAATAGTCAACTTAGAATAATACGAATCGTAAAAACTATTGATTTCTAAAAAACAAAGATATAAAGTAAAAAACATCAGCCATTACTCCACAAAATCAGGGGTAATAAAACATGATGCTTACTGAATCAATCACTGCCGAAATGGAAGCTTGCAAGATTGCCTGCATTGAATGCCAAACAACTTGTATAGAAACCTTAAATTACTGTAAAACTCAAAGCCACACTGAACAAAACATCACTCTCATGTCCATGATGCGTGATTGTGCGGAAATGTGTATGATGTGCGTCAACATGATTGTTGATGGTTCCGAATTTATGAGACGTACTTGCGAACTTTGCGCTGAGATGTGCGAGCGTTACGCAATTACTTGTGAACTGCTGAGTAACGATGCTCAAATGATGGCAGCTGCTGTCGTATGTCGCAAGTGTGCAGAATCTTGTAAAGCTGTAGCAATGAACTCAGCTTCTTCTTTCCGCAGACCAACTTTATTGACTGCATCAGATATAAGTTGTTAAAAAGTATTACTTAAGAAATTCCTACTTAAGAAATTCCTAAATTAAGTTTACGACCTGTATGTTGTGGCATCCAACCATCTGTGGTTGCGAAATAGCGTACTGCTTTTAAATTTAGAGATGCAGTCAGACTAAACCAATGTTCGCATCCAGCTGGAATATGGATATAGTCATGTTTTTCTAACAAAAGCTGTACATGGCTGCCATCTGGTCTTATGAACCCAAAAAGTGCTTCTCCCGACAACAAGTAAAGCGCTTCAGCATCGGTATGGGTATGGTAGCGACTGTAAGTTCTTGTCAGGGAGAAAAGATTAGCTGAACCTGGATGCAAAACCAGCAAGTCATACCAGAGAGAACCAAATTCTTGTTTAAGAGAATCAAGAAAACTGCTATGTAAATGAAGAACTTGGTTTTTTTCTGAATAATCCAGAACATCTTGCGATAGTGCTTTTGAACTATTAATCGCATCATCCAGTAATTTTTCAGAATAGCAGTTTCTGACTTGGATATATAAAGGAGCGAGTATAAGTTGAATCTCGCTTTCATTTCTGATAATTTCGCCGTTATCAAGTTTGAGGATAGACATTACTTTGGTTTTAATAGGTGGATTAAGTGGATTAAGGATTGAACCAGTCTTAAATACAAACCAATCCCGCTAGGGAAACTGGGGATTTCGACTTTTTTATATTCTCTCATTAATTCACACCCATAGCACTAATTAATTCCATTAATCCTAAATCTTTAAATAAAGGGGTACTCAGATAGCGTTCCCCAAAACTTGGCTGCACCATGACAATTAAACGGCCAGCATTTTCTCTACGTTTGCCGATTTGAATTGCTGCCCATAAAGCTGCACCACTGGAAATACCTGAAAGAATACCCTCTTCGGAGGCTAATCGTCGGGAATAATTAATTGCATCTTCATCAGTTACCTGAATTACTTCGTCAATTAATTCCAATCGCAACACCGGAGGTACAAATCCCGCTCCTATTCCCTGAATTTTGTGAGACCCAGCTTTACCACCTGTAAGTACCGCACTATTAAAGGGTTCAACAGCAACAACTTTAAATTCTGGCTTTTTGTGTTTAATTGCTTCCGCAACTCCAGTAATTGTGCCTCCAGTCCCAACTCCTGCAACCAAAAAATCTACTTCTCCGTCAGTATCCTCCCAAATCTCCTCAGCAGTTGTCTCTTTATGGATTTGAGGATTCGCTGGATTACGAAACTGTTGTAGCATATAAGCATTGGGTGTGGTCGCAGCAATTTCTTCCGCACGAGCAATTGAACCTTGCATTCCCCGAATTCCGGGTGTTAATTCCAGTTCGGCTCCATACCCTTTAAGGATTAATTGCCGTTCAATACTCATTGTGTCCGGCATAGTCAAAATCAAACGATATCCTCTCGCAGCAGCGACCATCGCTAAAGCAATACCAGTGTTTCCAGATGTTGGTTCCACCAAAATTGTTTTACCCGGACGAATTAATCCCGCTTCTTCCGCTTTAGCAATCATGCTGACACTAATGCGGTCTTTCACCGAAGCTGAGGGATTCATCCCCTCTAACTTGACCAAAATCTGAGCAAAACAACCCTCCGCTTGAGGAATTCTGTTGAGCTGAACTAAAGGAGTTCTACCAATTGTCTCTGTGATATCCCGAGCTACCCGCATTTTGTACAGCCTAACCCTACAGCATAAGTTTACCTCAATATATTACTGTAAGTCTACCAATTAACCGTAGTTTATGTATATTCTAACTGTAGAGACGTTACATGTAACGTCTCTACATAATCTAGTTCATCTGTGCTAATACACTAATCGCCGTAATCAGTTCCTCTGGCTCAATGGGTTTAGATAAACTTAGTTGAAAACCTGCTTTTAAGGCTTTATAAATAGGCTCTTTTTCGGTATGGGCTGTAATTGCAATAACACCTAAACTCTTTCCCCATTCTAATTCCAGAACTTTAACATGTTCCAACAGTTTATAGCCATCAATATCAGGCATTACTAAATCGCATATAAGGACATCCGGTTTACTTTGATTTAAAAATTGCAAAGCTTGTAAGGCTGAAGTAGCTACACTGACAGCAGCACCCTCGTATTCCAGGAGTGTTACCAATAAATCGAGACTGTCTTCATCATCATCAACAACTAATACCCGTAATCCATCTAAAGACCGATGAAAAACTGAAGAACTTGAATCAGATTCTCCAGATGGATTTTTACGCACAAGTGGTAGTTGAACTATAAAAGTTGCTCCCTGTCCTATACCTGGACTTTTTGCTTGAACCCTACCACCGTGTAATTCTACCAACTGACGCACTATAGTTAATCCTAGCCCTGCTCCTTGGTGCAAGCGAGATGTACTACCATCTTGTTGACGAAATGGCTCAAAAATATAGGGAATAAAATCAGGACTAATTCCTTGACCTGTATCGCTGACAGTAATTTGAGCATAAGCAACATCTTCATTTACAACTTCCAGCCGTACATCAACTTGTCCACCAACAGGAGTAAACTTAATCGCATTGGAAATTAAATTCCAAATTAGCTGATGCAACCGTTTTTCATTACCCAAAACTCCTTGTGGGCAATTATCAAGTAAGGAATTTAGAGAAATAGATTTTGCACTAGCCGAAAGACGCGCACTATTAATAACACTTTCAATTACAAACTTTAAATCCACAACCTCGCTAACGAGTTGCATCTGTCCAGCAACCAGACGAGAAGTATCTAAAATCTGTTCAATCAATTGCTGTTGTCGTTTCAAACTGCGTTCAATCGTTTCTAAGCGTTGATTTCTAGTTGCTTCATCAAAATTATATTTACGTAATAATTGTGTCCAACCCAAAATCGCATTTAAAGGAGTACGCAGTTCGTGGGAAGCTATAGACAAAAATTCATCCTGAAGACGATAAGCCTGTGTTATTCCATCAGCATATTTTTGTAAAGCAGCCTCTCGTTCTCGACGGTCGGTAATATCTAAAACAATACCAATTGCACGTATAGCCGTACCAGATGCATCGCAGAAAAAACGTCCCCTATCAGTCATCCAGTGAATACTACCATCAGCCCAAACTACACGAAATTCTTGCTGATAGTCTACTTTATTTTCTAAAGCGTGAGTTACAGCATCAATTACTGAATTTCTATCTTGTGAATGAATACAGTTAAGAAACATTTCATAACTGCCATCAAAACTTCCAGGACTTATCCCAAATAACTTTTCATGCATTTGATTCCAGGCAATGGAGTTACTTTGCAAATCCCAGCTCCAAATTCCTAAATCGCTTGCATCTTGTGCTAATCTAAAACCTTCCTCGTTTACGCGCAACTTTTCTTTAGAAACTGCACATTCCTGACGCATTTTTTGTTGTTCTAAACATTGACTTACAGCAATTGTAAGGCGACGAAAATGCTGTCTTTTCAAAACGTAATCACTCAACCCTGCCTTCATTCCTTCAACAGCGATTTCCTCATTGCCGCTATCAGTAAACATAATTACTGGACATTCAGGATATTTATCTTTAATTGTTTTGAAAACCACTAGACCATTGCTCCAACATAAGTGATAATCAGTAACTACTAAATCAAAATTCCCTGTTGATAATGCATTTTCAAACTTCAAAGTATCAGTAATTTCACTGACAATAAAATCAGGAAACTCTCTTTTTAGTTCCCGAATAGAAAGTAGACGGTCATTAGGATTATCATCAATAATTAGAATACGTAACATTTTTATATATATTGACTCTAAAGGTCAGAAAATAGCCCAAAAACAACCCAATCCCTAACCTAACCAGTCCTCTTTAGAGGACTTTAGCTTTTAGACAGGGAATTTATTCCCTGGCTTTTTTCTGGCTTTTATTCAACCGGATTGATATATTATGGAGACGCGATAAATCGCCGTCTCTACATAAATATTAATCTTTTTCCTCTGTGTAGAGAAATACTTAAGATGGGGCTAAAAACTCCACCCAAAAGCGACTACCTCCACCAGGTTTCGACTCGACCCCTACTTGACCTCCCATCCGTTCAACTCCTTTACGAACCATTGCTAAACCAATACCAGTTCCGGGGTACGATTCGATACCATGTAATCGTTCAAAAACCCCGAAAATTTTATCTTTATATTCTGGCTTGATGCCAATACCATTGTCTTCCACCCAAAGAAGGAAAGTTGCTTGATTAGTTTCAGCACTAATTATGACTTTTGGCTGAATACCCGGAGCAACAAATTTAATTGCATTGGAGAGTAAATTTGTCAAAATTTGTACAGTTGTGACAGAGTTACCTAATACAACAGGTAGCAAATTTACCACCCTTACCTCCGCTTGTTGCTCTCGTATTTCCTCCGACATTTGAGTGAGTGCTTGGTTCAGTACAATATTAAGGTCAATAGGCTCTAACTGTAACTGAGTACGGCTGAGCTTGCTGTAGTCCAAGAGATTTTGGATTAAGGTATTGGTTAGTTCCGCTGCTGTGACTATACGTTGCAGGTAATCCTCTGCTGTTTGGTCTAGCATTGCGACATAATCTTCCAGCAACGCTTCCGCAAATCCTTGAATGCTTCGCAAAGGCGATCGCAAATCGTGGGAGACTGAATAAGCGAACATTTTTAGCTGCTCAATAACATCTTCTAAATCGGCAGTTCGCTCACTGACTCGAATTTCCAATTGCTCGTTAAGTTGCTGTAAGTCAGTTTCAGCCTGTTTGCGTTCGGTGATATCTTCGATTAATCCCTCAATTAACGGTTCCTCTTCAGTGGTGATAAGTGTTTGAGAGAGTTTAATCCATCGTACTTGTCCATCGCTTTGAGTTAGGGGGATTTCATACAACTGGGATTGTTGCTGGGATGGCTCCTCTTCTTGCCGCTGTTGCTGCCAAAAAAGTTGCCCTAAATCTAACATTTGTGCTTCAGAGAGCGTTTCTAATTGCAATAAACGCAAAAATGCATTATTACCCTCCAAAAGACGACCTTCCACAGTACAACGAAAAACACCAACATTTAATTGATTAAGTAATGACTGTAATCTGTTTTCCAAACGAGAAACCTGACGCTCGGCTTTCGCTCGTGCTAATGTAGAGCGAGCCACAAGAGCTAAACGAAGATAATGTTTTTTTGATTTAATAATATAATCATCTAACCCAGATTTCATTGCTTCCACAGCCACTTCTTCATTTCCCGTGCTAGTAAACATAATTACAGGACATTGTGGGAAGCGAGATTTAACATCCAAAAGCACACGTAAACCATTATTCCAGCAAAGTTGATAGTCAGTAATTACCAAATCAAAACTATTTCCTGCTAAAGCCTGTTCTAATTGTGATTGGTCAGCAATTTCCGTCACCTGTAAGTCGCTGGTAAATACTCGTTCCAATTCTCGACGTACAAGAAGACGGTCATCTGGATTATCATCAATTAAAAGAATGTGGGGCATTATGATAAGGAAAAGGGGAGATGGGAAAGATGAGAAAGACAGGGGAAGTTAATAATTATAAATTATGATGTAGATAAATTGAATGGTCGAACTTCAGGTGGTTCATTGTCTACGAGCCAGTATAAACTTAAAGTCTCCACCATTTTGCTTAAAGCTCTTAAACCACTTGGTTTTACTAAATAAGAGTTAGCACCTAATTCATAAGCCAAATTTACATCACCTGGTTCTCTGGAAGAGGTAAAAATCACAACAGGTAGGATTTTCAACTGAGGGTGTTGCCTTAGCCAAGCAAGAATTTCGTGTCCTGAACGACAGGGTAATTTTAAGTCAAGTAAAATCAAGTTGGGTAAAGGATACAGTGAACGGTCGGCATATTTTTCCGTGCCAGCAAGATACGCTATGGCACTATCACCATCGTAAATGACTTGTAAAGAGACATTAATATTAGCCTTACGGAAGGCTCGCTGAGTCAAAAAAATTTCGTTTGGGTCATCTTCCACCAGTAAAATAGTGTGTACCGTGGTCATATACACCTGCTACAGCTTGAGTTCAATCCAGAAACTACTACCCTGTCCAGGAAGAGACTCAACCCCAACACACCCCCCCATACGTTCGACACCCTTACGGACGATAGCTAAACCGATACCAGTACCGGGATAGCGTTCAATTCCATGTAGACGTTCAAAAACGCGAAAGATGCGCTCTGAGTGTTCTGGTTTAATTCCAATGCCATTATCCCTCACCCACAGTCGAATCCTTCGTTGATTTTGATGCTCTGCCCACACTAACACCTGTGGTTGTACACCAAACTGGACAAATTTAAGCGCATTACTTAATAAATTGGTAATAACACGCGCTAAAGTATGACGATGAGCTAAAACGATAGGCAACGGAGACTCAATTCTTACTTGAGCTTGCTTTGCAGAAATTTCATTTCCCAGCAAGTTTATAACCTCAAACATCACATTATCTAAATTAACAGGTTGCAAATACAAATCAGCACGACTCAAACGACTATAAGCAAGAAGGTCTTCTATCAAATTCTCTAAACGTCGGGCAGAATTGATAATGCGATTAATATACTCATGACCCAACTCATCAAGTAGCTCCCCATAGTCTTCTGCTAATGCTTCAGCAAACCCCTGCATTGACCGTAAGGGGGCACGTAAATCATGAGAAACACTATAAGTGAACGCTTCTAACTCATTATTAGCAGTTTGTAATTGGGATGTGCGTTCCATAACTCGCAGTTCCAGAGTTTCATTTAAATGACGAATTTCTGCTTCTGCTTGTTTGCGCTCCGTAATATCTTCGGCAATACCAGCATAGTAATTTAGTTCTCCTTGCTCGTCAAGTATAGGGAAACCCCTGTCCCAAATCCAGCGTACTGAACCATCTGGTTGTATAATCCTAAATTCTATATTGGTTAACAACCCATTTTTTTGTTGTTCTAATTTAGCGATAACTCGTTTTCGGTCTTCTGGATGTACAGCCTCTATCCAAGATTTCGGGTGATGACGGAGACTTTGACAAGAACGTCCCCATATTTTTTCGTAAGCTTTATTTACATAAAAATTTTGACTAGAATCTGGGGTTGCAATCCAGATAATTGCTTCTAGATTATCTGCAAACAAGCGAAACCTTTTCTCACTTTCCCGTAAAGCAGCTTCTGTACGCTGATGTTGAGTCAATTCTTCTTGCAATAGACGATTAACTGTAGTAAATTCAGCAGTACGTTTTAATTGTGATATTAAGCGAGACTGTTCAATAACTTTACACACAGCTAATCGCAAACGGACAGCATTATTTTGGTTAATTTCTTCTTTGATTAAATAATCCTTAGCTCCGGATTTCAAAGCAGTTATAGCAATTTCTTCATTTCCGGGAGCAATTAAAATTACCACAGGTAAATCATCATAGCCAAGCTGAACTTTTAAACGTTGAATAAACTCTAAGCCTGTCATATCGGGCAATATATAATTTAATAAGATAGCGTCTGGCAGAAATTCTTCGCAAATTTCCAGGGCTTTTTGTGCTAGTTCTGCCTGTAAAACCCTATAGGTATACTCTTTATCTTGCTGTAGGTAATGGCGAAAATTTTCCCGGTCTTCCCAACAGTCGTCTACAATGAGAACCGTCTTTTGATTCTGCCTCATAGCTATCCCTGTGGTTTGTCAGAAATCAAGCTGCTTCTTTCAGAGAAGACAGCATTGATTAATTTTGAAGTCAAATTAAATGTATAGCTAATAATAGCAAACTTTAATTTTCATATAAATCTTTCTAATTGAATGTAGATGACATTTATATAATCTTTTTGTTTACTCTAAAGGTAGAGTTTAACTTTTATAAATTTATACCAAATGATTTTCATAAATCAGTCTGAGGCAGGAACAAACATACTGTTATATTTGGTAACACAGCAACAGATTAATTACATTTCCCATTTTCATAGATTACTGGTAATTTTTTGGGTGTTAGATTAAAAACAAAGCATTTATGGAAATTAAAAATTCTATTGCTCTCATAACAGGCGCTAACCGTGGTATTGGTAAAGCAATAATAAAAGCTTTACATAACTCAGGTGCTACAGGTATATATACAACTGCCCGAAAAATTGACACCCTTGTAGATGTAGTTGCCATTGGTAAAGAGAAAATTATACCCCTATGGTAAATGCAGTACAAGCGGGCGGGTAAGGATGGTAAATGCAGTACAAGCGGGCGGGTAAGGATGGTAAATGCAGTACAAGCGGGCGGGCAAGGATGGTAAATGCAGTACAAGCGGGCGGGCAAGGATGCCCACCCCACAAGATATCAAATCGTGTACACACAAGCCTTTACGATAAATAATGGTATTTATCAATACTAAGTAAAATATATGATTTTTTGCTTTGAGAGTTTTATCACTTATTGACATGGTATGAATTAGTACATTAAGCTTGTGTTGATGAAATTTCTTTCCTACACTAAGTTAAAACATGAAAAGTTAAAAGCTATATCCCAGATTGCTTATCCAATGAATTCAGCCACTCTATGCTCTGGATGTAACTATCTTTTGTTTCTTTATAAAGATAAAAAGCAGCATAAGATTTAACTAGTTTAGAGCGATAGATTATGTAACTGCAGTGATAAATTCAAATTATTATTGCTTATAAGCTTGATTTTAAGAAAGCCTCGAAATTAGCTTGGTAACTCGAAACTGTAGAAATTGCTTAAAAAAGCGGTGTAAATATTTTTATTAAATTAGCAAACAATCTATCATTTCGCAAGATAATCTTTATTTGCGAATGAATTGTGTATGATTTATTTTCACAACTTGTTTAATTGAAATCAGTGAACAAAAATTAAAGAAAATTAGGGTGCATTAAATACAGAATTCATCAATTAAGAGGTAATAGTTATGGCTAGTAAAAGAGATACATCTAAAGATGGTTTAAATAACAAAATACAAACATTAGTTTTAACAAATTTTAAAGGGTTTTGGCAGCTTATCCAAAGTAATGAATACCTCAAACGTAAAGTTAATAAAACGTTGCTAAATAGTCTCATCTACAAAATTCCGACTCGTCCCAATCCCTACAGTATGATGACACTAGATGAGTATATTCCTGGTACTAAAATTCCTAAGAAAACTGATACTTATACTTCTTGGGAATCACTAAACGACCGCACATATATCGGACGACATTTACCACCCAATCCAAAGTTTAACGCTGAGGGTAATCTACCAAAAGTTGAAGACTTAGCCGTTTTATATCGTAAAAGAGATGGTAAAACGATTTACTCTAGCAAATCAACTATGCTGTTCCCCTATTGGGTACAGTGGTTTACTGATAGTTTTCTTCGTATTGACCATCACAATAAATTAAAAAATACCTCCAATCATGAAATTGATTTGTCTAATGTTTATGGTTTAACCAGAAAACAAACACACCTTTTAAGAACCTTTCAAGGAGGTAAATACAAAACTCAAAAACTCAAACGTCAAGATGGTGTAGAAGAAGAATATCCTCTGTTTTATTATGCTGACCCAGTACAGGGTATAGTTGACCCTCAATTTGTGGGTCTTTATGAAGCTATCAATGATGAAAAAAGACAGCCAGCAGATAAAAAACAATATCTGTTTGCGATGGGAGTAGAACGAGCGAATGTGCAAATTGGCTATGTCATGCTCAATACTTTATGTATCAGAGAACATAATCGTCTTTGTGATGAATTAGCACACAATTATCCAAATTGGGATGATGAACGTCTCTTCCAAACTGCCAGAAATACTCTTACGGCAATGATTCTAAAAATCATTATGGAAGAGTACATTAACCACATCACTCCCTATCACTTTAAGTTGTTTGCCGACCCTGAAGCTTTTGTTAAAGAAAGTTGGCATCGTCCTAATTGGATGGCAATTGAGTTTGACTTTGTTTATCGCTGGCATAGTGCAATACCAGAAACTTTTAACTGTAACGGTAAAGCCACTCATATGGCTAAATCTCTCTGGAACAATAAAATATTAATTGACCAAGGATTGGGAGCATTGATGGAAGAAACTTGTTCTCAAGCAGGTACAAGAATTGGTTTATTTAACACTCCGGATATATTAGTTGAGTTAACTGAATTACCCTCAATCAGATTAGGACGACAATTGCAATTAGCAAGCTACAATGATTATCGTGAGATGTGTGGTTTCCCCAGAGTGACAAGATTTGAGCAAATTACTGGCGATGAATTTACTCAACAGAAACTTAAAGAATTATATGGTCATGTTGATAATGTTGAGTTTTTTGTGGGACTTTATGCTGAGGATGTGCGGCAAAATTCAACTATTCCTCCTCTAGTAGCACGCTTAATTGGAATTGATGCTTTTTCTCAAGCACTAACTAATCCTTTACTATCACCCAATATCTTCAATGAAAATACTTTTTCTCCTATTGGTTGGGAAATAATTCAAAGTACAAACACCGTTTCAGATTTAGTTAATCGCAACGTTCCTTCGTCAGGTAAAAAATACAAAGTGACTTTTGAGCTTGAGAGATAGGCTATTAACCGTCATAATAAAACGTGAGTTCGACGGATTTTAGGGACTATAAGCCTTGTCTATTAAGGATTATAAAGACTAAGGCTTAAAGCAAGTCTCAATCCTTAGTTGAGAATAAGGTCAATAACTGATAGATTCAAGAGTTACTGCTTTTATTCTCAATAAACTAAAAATTGCTAACTCACAGCAAAATCTGTAAATTGCCTTTTATAAGGTGAATGAAATCCTATAACAATATCTTGCTTAGGAACTCCCATAGAAACTAGTTCTTCAGCAATGTTTATCTCTGTTCCATTCCACTGAATCCATATTTTTTCATTTATAATATCTATGTGCATTGAGCAACCATAAACACGATGTTTATTTTCCCAGCCAACATGAACAATTTGATAATGGTCGCGTACAGTATCAAAGATTTGTTCCACTTGCACATCCCCATAAGAAAGTTTATAGCTACCATGTTTTATCAAAAATTGCTGAACGTATTCCCTATATTTTTCTAACTTATCCATCTTACTATCTCCTCAGTTTCAGTATCATAAACTACTAGTTTTAATCTAAATTCTTGAATTTGAAGCTGTAAAAATGGAAGTACAAAAAAATCATTATAGGTTTCTATATCAACAGCTAGATATAAGTTACGTTCTGGTTCTTTTTCCCTTAAAGCAGTACGGTAGTTAAGAAATTGTCCCAGAGCAACATGAAAATCAGTGATAGCTGATGGATTTAAAAAGCTTTTTATTTCAACAGCAATTTTTTCTCCTTCCTTTTCTGCTGCAAGTAACTTCTCTGCTCCCAAATCGATACGCATCTGAACTTTACCATAATCAACATACAGGGGGTCATTTGTAATAGTCCACCCATCCTTTTCCAAAGCTAATCTCACAACATCGTGAAATTTATCTTTCGCTGACATAACTTATTTATTTGCCTGGGAGTATCACTATTTTACACTATAGCCAGGGAGGTCATCAAAATCGCAGTCGCACTTTGCTAATTCGCGGTAATGTTCCCCACCGAGTTTGATAGCCTGACGTAGTGCATCGGCTGCCAAATCTTGATTTTGTTGCAACGCATAAGCACAAGCCTTATTGTACCAAGCCGACGAATAATCCTCATCGATTTTAATCGCGTCATCAAATGCATCAATCGCACCGTTTAAATCTCCCAACTTGATTAACGCTAACCCTTTATATTCCCATGCTCTAACAGATGTCGGATTTTTCTGGATAGCTGTATTATAAGCAGCATAAGCATCTTGAAATTGTTCAAGCGCGTAAAGTACCGTACCACGTGCGAGCCAAAAACCGTAAAATTCTGGGTAAATTTCAATAGCACGGTCGTAGCATATTACCGCATCGTCATATTTTTCCAATTTTGCTAGTGTATTCCCTCGCATCCACCAGGTATTACTATCATCGGGGCAAATTTTTAGCACACGGTCATAACTTAAAACAGCATTATTGTAGCGTTCATTAAGCTCATGTAATTTTGCACTCAAATACCAAGCCTGGTAAAATTCTGGTTCGATTTCGGTAACGCGATTATAAGCTACAAGCGCTTCCTCATTGCGGTTGAGTTTATCCAAAATTAAACCATATTCATACCACATATTCGCAGTTGGGGATTTGCTGCCTTCAAAGTCACGTTTCCAGTTCTCCACTGCACGGTGATATACTACATTTGCTGCGTCGTAGCGTTGTAATTTTTCCAGAAATTTACCATAGTCACACCACATCTTAGCATCGCGTTGACGACGTTTGGTAAGATATTCATAACATGCAACTGCCTTATCGTAAGATTCTTCTGCTTCTTGTGGAAGATTCATTTTTGCTAAACTCAACCCACGTCGATACCAAATATCTGGGTTATCAGGTTTGAGACGAATTTTTTGGTCATATAGCGCTAACAACTCGTCATTTTTCTTCAATTTCTCCAATAATTTCACTAATTTCACCCACGCAAGGGAATTTGGCTGGAGTTTAAACGCTTGATTATAGGCATTAATCGCATCATCATGACGACCCAATGCAATCAAAACATCACCCTTAAGCGAGTAAACTTCTCCATCCTGGACTTTCAATTGCAAAACACGTTCGACTGCTGCAAGTGCTGTTTGCCATTCCTGCTTAGCAACTAAAATTTTGGCTTTTTCATACCAGCTTCCCGTATCTTCCTGGTTTAATTCTATAGCGCGGTCAAACGCAGATATAGCTGCTGTTGTATCATTTAAGTCTTTGTAAACAATTCCCTGATAATAATAAAGCCGGCTGGAGTCTGGTTGATATTGCAAGCCCTGCATGTAAGATTTTAATGCATTTTCATATTGCTGCTGGCAATAATAGCAATACCCTTGCATCAATAATGCATCCGCGTTACTAGGTTGTTTAGCAAGAAGTGTATTAAATTTTTCCAGTGCTTCTGGGTATTTACCTTGGGAAATTAATTGGGTTCCAGTTCTATATAAATCCTTATCTTTATCGCGAAATATCCATAAAATTGCTATCAACCCAACAACCAAAAGTAGCGAATAGCCGCGAAATCCTTCACTTCCCGTGAATATTAATGTACGATTAACTCGTAAAAAGCCACCCAAAGCAAAAGTAATATTCCAAAGCGTACGACTAAAACCTTGCACAAACCACAACAAACCCATTAAAATCCAAATCCCATATTGATAAAGCCAAGCGAGTTTAGGTTTAATAGTCTGGGGAAGCCAAGGTTCAATAATCCCAAACCCGTCGAGTCCGGGAATTGGCATTAAATTTATCAAAACTACAAAAATATTTAACGTGACGCTGTAGGCTAAGGCTGAGTATGCGTAAAGTTGGAAGCTATTTTCATTGTTGGAAAGCGCTGACTCATGCCAACCAAGCATAAATGGTATTGCCAACACCGCACTAATTATCGCATTTGCCAAAGGTCCCGCTAGGGAGACAGCACTTTTCCACTTGCGGTTCCGCAGTTGATTGTGATTGATGTAAACAGCACCACCGGGAAGTGCAATTCCCCCAATCATCAAAATTAGCAATGGCATGAGTAAACTGACGTTAGCGTCGGTATACTTGAGAGGGTTCAGTGTTAAATATCCTTTTTCTTTAACCGATTTGTCTCCACCGCAGTAGGCTGTAATGGCGTGCCCAAATTCGTGTAAGCATAGCGACAGCATCCAAAAAAAACAAATTAAAACTGCGATTGTCAACATGGAATTTAAGATTTTCTTAGAGATTTTTAAACTATTTATTAAAAAACAATTTTTTTTAGACGTGTCTTAAATGTCGGTGAAAAATTGTATGTGATATATTATTTTAACCGTAATTATTTTCTAATAACCAGATACAGCAATTATAAATTGTTTATCAATCGGAAAGACCTTGCTATGCCCACCCCACAGGAGTTTAGATATCTACCTTGTAAGCCTATCCATACAATCGGGCGGGCAAGGATGCCCACCCCACAAAAGTTTAAATATCAAATTGGTGTATCTTATTTAGCTTTACTATAAAATAGTTAAAGGGACACTATTACCAGCAGGTCTTGCTGTAGTAGCAGATGCTAAAGACGTTGGTGGAACTCACTCCCCACCCACCATACTATCTACCCTGCTTTTGAAATGCCCTTTTCAGAATTTGTAGAAAAATTTTTGAACTGTGGCTGGATTTATGTTGGTAAAAAAGAAATAAGATAATTTATACTAGCAATGACTGAAACAAAGTACTATTAACAAGAGACAGATATTTGGCGTGAATTAATTGACAAAGAGAAAGCTTATCTACAAACTCGAAAAAATTTTATAAATTGCTCGTCTAAAGTGGAGATGCTTAGAAAAGCTTTACAAAATCCATCTGAAAGAGTTACAGCGCTAGAAATTTTAGATTATTTAACTAACGAAGAACGTCAAAGTTTATTTGATGAGTTAATTAAATTGGCTAGTGTAGGTCATTCAGATATTGAATTAGTTCGTTATGAAATTCTTTCATTTGATAAATCATGGCTTTTAGAAAACATTGAAAACCAGGCAAAATCTGTCTTAAAAAATGGTACAGATGAAGAGTATAGACGATTACTAGAACTTTATATTCAAATTGATGATGGGCTGACCAAAAGACTTATCGAAAAAGCATTGCAACATTCGGATTTGGGAATTAAAGAAGTAGGTGAAGATTTTAATAATTATCTTAAAACTAAAAGTTAGAGAGTATTTTTTAGAAGTGAGCAACATATAAAATTCTGTATTAGGGTTCAGGTTCTGCAATATCTTACCCTAGTTTCAATCCCGCAAGCGGGTTTAATTTATTTGAAAGCAGTCTCTATTAACTCAACCCCTGACAAGTCTGGTCTGTTTCAATCCCGCAAGCGGGTTTCATTTATTTGAAAGTTGTTCCTTCTTTGTTCGCGCTTTTACATTATTGTAGTTTCAATCCCGCAAGCGGGTTTAATTTATTTGAAAGCGATTGATGACCAAATGGCAGTATTTTGGTGGCAAGTTTCAATCCCGCAAGCGGGTTTAATTTATTTGAAAGTTTAACCAAAAATTCGGCAACAGTGTCCTTACCCAGTTTCAATCCCGCAAGCGGGTTTAATTTATTTGAAAGTGCAGCCAGGTCAAACTAGTTTGCGTGAATGTTTCTGTTTCAATCCCGCAAGCGGGTTTAATTTACTTGAAAGCTTTCCCTATCGTACGAGCAATTAACGGAACCAAGCTGTTTCAATCCCGCAAGCGGGTTTAATTTATTTGAAAGCTAAAGAACAACAATTAGAAATTAAGAAACTAGAATGTTTCAATCCCGCAAGCGGGTTTAATTTATTTGAAAGAGAGCTTCATTCTTATCAGCAGTGAAGTCAGTATCAGGTTTCAATCCCGCAAGCGGGTTTAATTTATTTGAAAGAAGCAGCTTTAGATTTACCAGAAGATTTGCTTTGTGTTTCAATCCCGCAAGCGGGTTTAATTTATTTGAAAGATGGTAGTGATTGGTGTCAAATTGAAAAATCTGTACTGTTTCAATCCCGCAAGCGGGTTTAATTTATTTGAAAGCAATCCGAACACGACGGATTAATTCGTGCTGCACTTGTTTCAATCCCGCAAGCGGGTTTAATTTATTTGAAAGACCGTCGGCTAAAAGCAAGATGTAGCCCCATCCCCACCATCGATTTTGGCAGGTCAATTTTAAAAGTCCATTTCAGACTTCATCAACAGACTCTACATTCAGATTTAAAAAGCTGAAATTATTGAATTGTCTAGGTTCTGTCGATTTGGCGGGAGGTGGGGGGTTTTTGACCGTGCTTTGCCCTGCCAAAAAATCACTCCAACATCATATTAGCATTATAAGGTTACTGTGTTGATTTTACCCAACTGCTTTTGTTGTTTATTTGTCGTCGGCTTGCAGTCGTCGCATTTCCGTTATCAGCATCATAAACTTTTCTTGTTGCTGGCTAACAGTGCCGACTAAAAAATTTATAGCGCTTGTTAACTTCGCGTTTACCTGCACTTAACGGTCAAGAAGGGCTTCTATTCGGTCAAGCCTGCTTTCGTTTGATTGGGTCATAATCAAGAATAAAAAGAATTTACTCACATCAGTTAATGTTAAAATTTTGCAGATAATTATTATTTTCAAAGCCTATTTACGAATGTGGATAGTTCGGCACAAAAGCCTATGGATATAAAATAGTATGGCATATGAAGTAGAGTACACAGATGAGTTTGAGGAATGGTGGGTTACACTTAATGAAGAAACCCAAGCCTCCATAAATCCTGTGGTTGAGCAACTTCAAATGAAAGGGCCCAATCTGCCGTTTCCTTACAGCTCAGGTGTTAAAACATCTCGTCACCAACACATGCGAGAATTAAGAGTACAACACAGAGGTGATCCGTATCGTATTTTGTATGCTTTCGACCCTCGCAGGGTAGCTGTACTACTTTTAGGAGGAAGCAAGGTGGGTAATGACCGATGGTACGAAGAAAATGTACCAAAAGCAGACAAGCTCTACGATGAACTTATAAAAGAACTTAAAGAAGAAGGATTAATATGAAGACTAAACCCTTTAGCGAATTACAAAAGAAAATGACTCCTGAGCAAAGAGCAAAGAGTGATGCTCGTGCAAAATTAGTTTCACTTCACATTGCTCTTATTGAATTACAACAATCTTTAGGAATTGCACAAGAAGATTTAGAAACAGACCTTGGCTTTGATTTATCCGAAACACCCGACTTAGATAGCTTGGATAATCTTAAAATTAATACTCTATCTCGTTATATTAACGCTCTTGGTGGAAGCTTAAAAATAGTAGCCCACTTTCCTAGCAAGGAAGTTGTATTAGCTCAATTTGAGTAAAATTTCTAAAATGAAATTAACCCTTTTGTCTCCATGTAGTGAGGAGTTTTCCACATTGAAAGTTTCAATCCTGCAAGTAGGTTTCATTTATTTGAAAGTCATTAAATAGTTCGTTAATAATTTTGGCAGTATCTCGTTTCAATCCCGCAAGCGGGTTTCATTTATTTGAAAGTTCAAGAACTCTTGATAGGTATCCCCGTTCTCCAAAGGTTTCAATCCCGCGAACGGGTTTCATTAATTTGAAAGAAAGAAAGAAGGTAATAATTCAGTACTTATTGCTGCGTTTCAATCCCGCGAACGGGTTTCATTAATTTGAAAGCCATGAAATGGATGAGAAGGATATAGACTACTTGCATTGTTTCAATCCCGCGAACGGGTTTCATTAATTTGAAAGCATTGGTTCACACATATATAATTTAATAGTTTATGTTTCAATCCCGCGAACGGGTTTCATTAATTTGAAAGAAGAGGATTTAGTTTGGGCTAAATCGCATAAAATTTATGTTTCAATCCCGCGAACGGGTTTCATTAATTTGAAAGTTGCAGCTTCCACAGCAATCCCTGGCTCCTCAGATAAGTTTCAATCCCGCGAACGGGTTTCATTAATTTGAAAGTTCACGCTCGATTTCAAAAATTGCGGCTGCGCTGCCAGTTTCAATCCCGCGAACGGGTTTCATTAATTTGAAAGTCGAGAATGTTTCTTAGCCCCCATATTTTGGGTTGTTTCAATCCCGCAAACGGGTTTCATTAATTTGAAAGATAATAAAAATTTATTTTGGTTAATTACTATTATTGGTAGTTTTAATCCCGCGAACGGGTTTCATTAATTTGAAAGACTGCCAGCTAAAAGCTAGATATAGAAACATCCTCACCATCAATTTTGGCAGGTCAACTTTAAAAGTCCATTTCAGGCTTTATCAGCAGGCTCTACATTAGCGAACAACAAGCTAAAATTATTGAATTGTCTAGGTTCTGTTGATTTGGCAGGAGGTGGGGGGTTTTTGACCGTGCTTTCCCCCGCCAAAAAATTTCTTTTACATCATATTAGCATTATAAGGTTATTGTATCGATGTTACCCGTCCGCCTGTAGCATAACGAATTGCATCGGCATTTATCCTCGTAGCCAGTTCATCAAACCTTGCTTCTAAATCAATAGGAGTATCCGCAATAGAGCCATGCCATAATAGTGCGTGAATTTCTGTACCTGCAAGACATGGCATCTGTACCAATTCCGGCTTAAATCCTAGTTCCTTAGCTATATCCATGAACTCGGCAACATCGACTAAAGCAAGATTTACCGATAAAAAACGTTTACCTTTTTCTGGAATTCCCCTTAAAGTTTTAATGCCTTCAATTGTCGATTTCAATGTTGCTGTCATTGTTTATTATCTCCGTTCTGAACCAGGAAATAAACTTATATGTACCGTTTTTACTGGGGGTTTTCGTCGTTTGCGTCACGTTGATGACTTCTGTGAGTGGGTATTGACTAGCTATCATCATAATCAATCAAAAGCAATAACTTTGATTAATTTCTATTGACTCTGAAAGATAAATACGTAAAATAATACGTATTGACAGATTGTGGCTGATTTATTCTATAATTCAGCACGCTTAAAATATCTAAACTACGAACGTAGGAGCTATGAACCCCATTTACTCAGATGAGTTAATTACAGCCACCGAGTTAAATCGGCAACCTGGACGTGTTTTGGATAAAGCATTAGAGCATCCATTAACAATTACTCGCAATGACCAGTCTTTCGCTTTGCTACGACGTGAAAATGTAGCTTTACTCGTGAAAGCAGCGCAACGCAGTAGAGAGCTTGTTGAACTTCTCAGTACTGCTTTCCGTTTACAGTTAAAGCAAAAAATAGGAGCAGAGCATCCTTATAGTTGGCTTGCGGTATTTGATTTAGATGAACTGAATGAATTTATAGATGAAGTAACTGTAGCGTATCGTTCGGTTGATTTGCACGAAAAAGCTTGGGATGAGCTAGATGCAATTATTCATGAATGGCATGAGAGCGCTTTAGCAATATCCAATCCAGAGCTTGAAGCAGCTTTTAGTCAAAAATAGCGATGGACTTAAGGAAGTGCAATTGTCTGAGTCAATAGGTGAAAATGCCGTTTGAGTATTTGATATGCCAGAAAATAGCCCCGAAGAAACCCTAGAAAATAGCCCAGAGGAAATTAAAGAGAATATCGAGCCACCATTCGTAAAACTGACGGCTCCTCAATTGCCTGAGACATCAGATATACCTGAGACATCCGAAACAGATGAAACAATTGAAACATCCGAAACACTCGAAACACCTGAGACGCCTGAAATAGAAAATATTTGGCTAGTGGTAGCTAAAAATCGTCGGGTCAATTATTTGAAAGCAACTGTGACAGTTGAGGTATAAAAAACTGAACTGCTTCTTATTGATAAGAAACTAAAAAACAGCAAGTTTTTCTACTTTCCTGATTTCTAGTGCTTTTTTTGTCGCAAAAATTGCTTGGTAGAGACCGAATTAATACGGTCTCTACGTAATTTTGAATGACGGTTATCGTGCGTTATTCAACTCAACCGAATTAGTTAAGGTGGTTGAAAGAACTATTAGCTGCTAGTAGATTGGTATTTAGGCTTCCAACACTAGACAACGGATCGTTCAGTTTGTAAGACATTGTACTACCACTAGCAATAGGTGAAAGTTGTTTTATGGAAGTTGCTCCTAAGACATCGCCAGTCAGCCCTGCGACGTTTTGAGTAAATGTCCCTGCACCTGTGTTTGGATTAATTTCAAGCTCTTTCCCATCTCTTGTATAGCCAACCAATTTTCCACGGTCAAACTGCACTCCAAGAACATCGGTAAAGCCAATATCTCCAACAACTCTAGCGGCACCATTGGTTGAGATAGCAAACAATGTTGAATTATCTGGAGCCGTTGAAGTTGCTAAAAATTCCTGAGAAAGTGGGTTGAAGACTAAATCACCAGCAGCGCGGAAGTTAGGAATATTGGATATTAGATCCGCTGCACCTGTGGTGGTGTCAATGCTGTAAAAACCACCAGCTTGTGAAGTACCGTAAAGCACACCATTTGAAGCAAACTCTAGACCAAACATATTGACAACACCTAAATTGCCAATTAATGTTTGCTGTCCAGTGGTTGGGTCAATCTTAAATAACTGGTTAGGATTTTTCTCACCCAAAGGAATTGCATCACTTGTTGTATCGGCATAAAGCTGCCCATCTATTGGCGATAGAGCTAAATCTCCCCAAGCTGAACCTCCTGTCAATAATGGTGTGAATGCTCCACTTACAGCGTCGATGACTCCAATATCCCCAGCGCTAGTATTTACTAAGCTAACATTATTAAAGTCGAGCTTAACTGGAGAGGTTGCTCCTAAGATATCCCCAGTCAATCCTGTAAGGTTTTGAATGAATTTGCCAGAGCCTGTTTTTGTATTAATTTCAAGCTCATTTCTGGTCCTTCTACTAGATTGTCCGTTTTAGGAGTCAAGATTAACTTGGCTTCTGTTGCACCCTCAGCAATAGTAAAGATAGTTTGAACTGAGCCTAAGCCATTGTTTAATTGAGTGCTTTCAATATTGGCAATGTTTAATGTCGTAGCATCCTCATCGCCACTGGTGGCATCACTATCAAATGAGAGGAGATTCAGTTTGAGTCCACCTTTTGGTGCAGGCTGGCTTAGGCTGATAGTAAGTACTTCTGGTGTACCGCTTGCTTCAGTCACAAAAGCAGGGGCTGCTGTAATGCTAACTACGGGTAGGCTATTGTCAGGCTGTGAAGGTGTACCAGATGTTGAGTCTAACAGAGTTGTAGTTGCTTGATTGAGGTTTGAGTTAACGTTGTAACCTTCACCCTTTAGCAAGTAGAAGTAATTAGTTTCTGGTCCTTCTACTAGATTGTCCGTTTTGGGAGTCAAGATCAACTTCGCTTCTGTTGCACCTTCAGCAATAGTAAAGATAGTTTGAACTGAGCCTAAGCCATTGTTTAATTGAGTGCTTTCAATATTGGCAATGTTTAATGTCGTAGCATCCTCATCGCCACTGGTGGCATCACTATCAAATGAGAGGAGATTCAGTTTGAGTCCACCTTTTGGTGCAGGCTGGCTTAGGCTGATAGTAAGTACTTCTGGTGTACCGCTTGCTTCAGTCACAAAAGCAGGGGCTGCTGTGATGCTAACTACGGGTAGATCATCGATAATCGTGAAACTGGCGTTGTTGACTGTAGGGTCATCTTCAAGACTATCAACAGTAAACTTGTTAATTGGTGAATTAGAGTTTTGGGTCATGTTTAATTCTTCTTAGATTCACGATAATTTACACACGAGCAAATCCTACTAATTTTTAATAAAAAGTAGTAATGAGCAAGCTTACAAGAGTGAAAAACTCCACAACTTTCTTGCCAAAAATTACTGAAATTTGGCTAATATACATCTAAAATTCCAGCAATTATTCATTAAATACATTTATTGGTTTTAAAATGTATTAAAGTTGGAAGGATTTCGCTGATGAAGTAATCATTGAGAGACAAAAGCTAATGATATCTCTTGTTGAACATCGGTAGATATTCAACTACTACAATTATTCGTAATTGTAGTAGTTGAACATCGGTAGATATTCAACTACTACAATTATTCGTAATTGTAGTAGTAATTTAATCTACAATAATTAAAAAGGAAACACTATCATTATATTGTCTTACTCAAATAAGCATTTTTTCGAGTACATGTAATTTATAACATGCTTGTCCCAAAATAATACGGTAATCAATGTAAATTTTCTGTAAAGTTGATTAAATAAACTTTGATAAGAAGATACACTTCTAATAATGCGCTTACCTGACTTTACTCTGTAACTTTATTTTAATAGTTCACTTTCAAAAAGTAGGAAAAGTGAGAAAACTAGGAGAAGTAAGTTAGGTGAAACGGTCAAATAAGAATGAGTATATTTTTATGCGTGTAAATTAAACTTACAGTCTAGCAGCATGACTAAAATTCAGTTCTTCTGCAAAAATCACAAAGTATTTGAGCTACCGCAATTCCATAAATGTATTTTAATTTAATATGCCTAAAAGTTATAAATATGAGAATTATAAAGTATTGGCTCTAAATTAGCTATGCTCGTATCATTAATTTCTAATTCATTTTTTAACCTTGCCGAATTTTCCTACTTTTCTCACTTTTTCCACTTGTCATAATTTTCTAAAAACATAATATTTATGTAACTTACTTTTCCCACTTATGTTAAGTATCTCAATTTTTAATTATCAATTGAGAGATGTGTTATGATTATGTAGTACTCCAAAGTTACTTGTGTAAATGTAAATTTTATTTTTACTATCTACTATAGTATTTTATAGAAAAATAAGCTTGAAGTTGTACACATATTTACTCGCTTTACGCACCCAAGTAAATTGCCTAATACTGTCTTAAAGCTAGGATACATGTATTCTGTAAAAAGGTAATTATACCTCTATGACTATATAAATAACTTAATACCACAGGTAGCAGAGAAAAATGTTCTTGCACAAAATGTAGAGACGTTTAGTAGATGCGTCTCTATTTTTCTTTAAAACTTACGTTCTGTTACAGGAGTAATACCCTTGCAAACCAACCCCTCACAAAGAAGTTCTCTATCTTCCTCTTCAACTTCTAGATTCGTTTGTAAATAATCTCGTACCAAATTACAGGCATATTCTAGTAGGTTGAGATTGAGAACGTGCGGTAAATTCCAAATAATTAAATTATTGTCTTCGCCCACAGAGGTAATATAACTACCATCAGGACTAACGGCAACCGCACGCACTGCACTACTATGCCCACTCAGCGTTTCTAGTAATGTACCATCTAGCTTCCAAAGTTTGACCATTTTATCACCACCTCCCGTGACAATGATATGGGCATCAGGAGTAAAGGCAAGACCGCAAACTGCTCCACTATGAGCGGAAATAGTTTTTATAAGTAAACCATCACGGCGCCACAGATTAACTGTTCCATCGGTACTTCCAGAAGCAAAAGTTTGATTGTCAGGACTAAAAGCAACTTTACAAACTAAAGATTTATGCTCGGTTAATGTGTTTAGTAAGATACCATCACAAGTCCATAATTCAATGGAACTTTCACCACTAGCAACAACAAAAATACTACCATCAGAACTAAAAGCGATTCGTCGCATAGTCGAACCATAGCTAGTTAAAGTTTTTTGTAAAGTACCGTTTTGATTCCAAAATATAATCGTATTATCGGCCCCTACAGAAACAATAGTCTCGTTATCCGGACTGAAAGCAACGTCCCAAACTAATGTACTATGCCCGTTTAAGGTATGAAGTAAGATACCGTCCCAACTCCAAAGTCTTACAGTGCTATCATTGCTAGCTGTGGCAATAGTTTGAGTGTCCTGGTTCAAAGCGATGCTGAATATTGAAGCATCATGCCCAATTAGCGTTTTTAACAATTTACCTTCCCGACTCCAAAGTTTTACGGTATAGTCGAGACTTGCGGTAGCAATAATAGAACTTTCACCGCTGATAGCAACATTCCAAATTGGTGCGTTGTGTGCCGTAATTATTTTGTTGATTTCATTATGAAATTTCCAAACGCGCACAATTCTTTCTGTAGTTGCCGACACGAGATAACTGTTATCAGGGCTAAGTGCTAATCTTTGAACGGCGCCCGAAGCACCTCTAAGTGTAACTAGTTCGGCACCATCGATATCCCAAATTTTGATTGTTTTATCATAGCTTCCAGAAATAATAATACTACCATCAGAGCTAATTATTAAGCTGGCAACTCCAACACTACTCGCTTGAAAGATTTTTTGGGGTTGAGGTGTAGCCATCAAATCGTTAATATTCCAATATTTAATAGTCTTATCGAGACTGGCAGTAATTAGTGTTTGACCATTGGGAGTAAAAACAAACTGAGAAATTCCTGCGTCGTGTGCTTGCCAGGTATTGATTAAAGTGCCGTTTCGTTGCCAAAGTTTCATCGTTGATTCGCTGTTGGAAGCAAACATTTGACCATCCGGACTGAAGGCGATACAACTAACGAAGGCATCATGACCTTTAAGTATTGCTTTAGGTAAGCTACAATAACCTGTGTAATCTCGCTTCCATATTTTGAGTGTTACATCATCACCTGCTGAGACAATAATTTCACCGTCGGGACTGAATGCTATTGCCCGAATTGCACCTTTATGTGCCTTAAATTTTTGATGGGGATAAGTTTCAAACTCCGTAGTAGACAGACGCCGCCATAGTTTGATAGTACCATCTTCCCCTCCGGAAGCTAATATTTGACCGTCGGGGCTAAATACTAATCCCCACACCGAAGCAGTTTCGAGCTTGAGTGTTTTTAGCAGCTTGCCATCACGTCTCCAAAGTTTAATTTCATGATTATAACTAGCAGAGGCAATTATATTACTATCTTGAGTAATCGCAACTTCCCAAACCTCACCAAAATGTCCTGATAAACGATTGCACTCAACAGCCCCGTATACTGCTTGTCTAAGCACAGCTTCGACTTGCTCCGAGATTTCTGATTCCGATTTTAAATTGACTGCACCAAGTTTTTGTAGGCGCCGTTTAGCTTTGATAGCTTGCACAAGTGCATCTAAACGTTGATTTGAGGCGAATAAGGCATCAGAAGTTTTAGCTATTGCTTTGATTTCGTTAATTTGTGCCTCTCGCAATGCAGTTGTTACGGCGCCTAACCACAATTGTTGTAACCTCAGAGCGCGCTCTTCTTGCTTTAACCGTGCCGCCACTTCTTGCGCTCGCTCTGCTGAGAATCTTATTTCTGCTTCTTGTCGGTCTAATTCTTCGCTGCGGGCTAAAAATTGATAATCCAAATCGTTTAAACTTTTGCCTTGCGCCCAAATTTGAGCATCTTTTAATGCTTGTCCTCGTAGCAAACGAGATTTATCAATTTGATTAGAGGCAACCCAAGCATCAAGTGTCTGAGAATAAGGACGCAAAAAAGCTAACTGTTGTTCAACCCATGATAAATTAAATACTTCTTCATATATACGATTCTTAACATAAAGCAAACCTTGTTCTTTAACTACTAAACCACTTAAGAGTAATTCAATATGTTCTCGACTATCATCAAATTTGGGATTCTGAGCTTGCAAAATTTGTTGGTAAATCCCTAGCATCCTTCCCGCACGCTGTCCATTACGTTCTATTCGGTCACGAATTGTTCTTAAATGCTCTGGTTCGTCCTGAGATTCCCAATAGTTGATAAAATATTTTTTAATTAGATTTTCTACCCATTTTTTCTCACCATCTGTAGGTATAATTCTTTTTTTTGTGTGTGCGTGATTCGTGTTTAGCTTAGATATTAAATAACATATTTTTTGAGTTAAAAATGGTTGTCCTTTTGTCCAGCTTAGTATTTCTTTAATTATAGATTTGGGAGACTCTATCACTTTCTCTAAACCTTTAATCAATGGAGTCATTTCATCTATTGTGAATCCGTTTAAAGCAATGGATTGACCAATATTAAATGAAGTTATTGTCTTATCTCTAATTAAATCAGATGGCGTTGCGACTCCAAACAATGCGAAGGTAACGCGCTTATACTCAGGGTTAATAGTTCTTTGGTTATAACAAAATCTAATTAAAGCAAAAAAATCATCCACAGAAAAATCTAAGCCGAGAATACTGTCAATCTCATCAATAAATATGAATAGTCTTTCTTGCGGAAAGTGGACTAGTAGTAATTCTTCAATAAACCATCTAAGTTTTGATAGTAAAGATATATCTTGTTGTTGTTGACGCCACCAAGATTGTAAATCAACTTTTTTGAATAAATTAAAACTTGACCATAAATCAGTTACCACACTTTTATACCATTGAAGCGGAGTAATATTTGAAATCCCAATAATCGACATATCAATGGCTACACATTTAAATCCTTCTTGCTCTAGACGATGTTTTGTACTAACGAGTAAAGAGGATTTGCCCATTTGCCTAGAGTTGAAGACGTAGCAAAGTTCTCCCTGTTTTAGCGCTTCATAAAGTTGTGAGTCGCAGGAGCGTTTGACATAGCTAGGTGCATCAAATGCTAGGCTACCTCCAAATTGATAAGTATAATTACTCATTGATATTTTGTTAGAGCAAACACATCTTACTTTGCTTTCCTTGAAAAATATTATACATGAGAATGTGAAGTTATCATTAAATTAATTCTAAAACAGGATACAAATTGACACAATTGTGCCCCTTGCGCTTTGCTAGAAATAGTGCATCTTCAGCAGCCGCCATCAGCATCGCGCTTGTGTGTTGAGCATCAGGTATTGTAATTGCAACCCCTAAGCTCACAGTGAGAACAGGCGCCGGAAATCCATCCCAGCCTAACTGCGTGCGGTCAATTTGTAATGCTTCTACTTCATATCGAATAGTTTCGGCAAGTTGTAACACGTTGGAGGAATTATTTCGTGGTAATATAGCAAAAAATTTTGCATCATAGTGTGCAATAATAACCGCTTGATATTGCAAGTAGTTGAAAACAATATTAGATATGTTTTGTAAGCTTTCATTTCCTGCTTGAATACCTTTTCGGTCATTGTACATCTTAAAATAATCAATTTCACATACAACTAAATGTAATGGTGTTACTGTAACTTGCCACTTCTGCCACTCAGTTTGAAGATATTGATTAAAGTAATGTAGACTAACAAATTTACTTAGCTTATCTGTATGATTTAAACGCACATCTGGTTCTTGCTCTTGTTCAAGTCTGTTTAGAAGGCGTCCACTGAACGAATACCATAAAGCAGACGCTAAATTTTGCTTTTCCAACTCTTGACGAAAATAAAACTTGTACAACTCACAACTAATAGAAGCTTGACAAGCATCTAGCTGTACCAGTCCCATACTTTCTAATTTATAAGCAGTAATGGCATCTAGCTCAACTGTCTTTGATGTCACTAATTGCTGCATTGCTGACATCAATTTTGGTTCAGCCATGAGCGAATTTAAGAGTCCTCGTAGATAATCGCTATAAATTTCTGTAGAGACGCGATAAATCGCATCTTCATCCAATAATACATCAAGCGTAATTTTTCCTTTCCGCAGATAATATAGCGCTAAAGCTATAAGAAAAGGATGTCCCCCTACCATTGCTTGTAAGGGTTCAAGACGATACATTTCATCTGAAGAAGCTGCCCACTCTAAACCGTAACGCTGTGCCAGACTTTGTACCTGCTCTAAAGTAAATGGTGGTAACTCAACAGTGAATCCAACATTAAAAGGAAATTGATTAATTTTTAGTTCGATATAGTTTTCTGTCGAGTGAGACATTACTATCCGAAGTTTTTGCCATGTATCAACGCGCTGTGCTGTTTCATGCCAATATCGCAGCATCGAAAGAAAGTCTTGGGCAATGTTAGGATACTCAAAAATTCGATTGAGTTCGTTAAATACTAAAACAAGCGGACTATCAATTTGTTCAAGTAAATACCTCTCAAAGTAATTTTTGCAACTTACCTTGCTACCAATATCTTCATCCCAGTAATCATTGAGTTTAGATACCAGTAGTAATTTATTACTAACATTAGCAGAAAACCAACGCAAAAATTTATCAAGCGAGACAAAGAAAGTGGAATCAACTTCCTGAAAATCTAGGTAGACAGTTTTATAGCCAAAACTTTGAGCATGAGCGATAACGACGTTAAGGAGTGAGCTTTTTCCCATCCGCCTAGGGGCTTTAACGCGAACAAGACATCCAGGTTGATGGATTTCTGCATTTACCAGATTTTCAGTTGGAGGACGATTAATATAAAAAGGAGAATCAAAAGCTAAAGGACTGCCAGGATATCTAACAAAAGTTTCTACTGATGAAAAAAGTGTTTGTTTATGCGTGTATACATTAGCATTGGATTGCGAAAAAATTACAGTACTATCACTGTTACTTTTGTCTTGACAATATTGATTCAATACCAATTGAAGATTTTTTTTAGTAACCCTCCTGCCCACAGCTTCTGAGATTGATTTCCATAACAGTGAACCAACTTCTTTGAAATAATCGCGTCCGTATCCAGAGTTTTGAGCCATATCTTGATAGCCAGACCCTTGCCATGATTGAATCAGTATAAATTGTTCCAAAGGAGCGAGTTTCCGTTTCAGTAAATTTTCTACTACTTCCAATATTTGATTTGTACTCATATTAATATCGTAAGCATCTTTGGTAAATCGAATTATTTAATTTTCGGTATAAATTGAATCTCATACCATACATAAACCGTAAAAACAGGCGCAATAGTTTTTATTGAAACACTTTTTGTCTAAAAATAAATATATAAAATTCATACATTATATTATTGTTGTTGCTCGGCAAATATATTAAAGGTAATTTGGCTTGCACATAGTTTATAACAGATATAACAGAGTTTACATACATCAAGATGATACGGTTAATTATATGTTGCTATATCATACTTATAGACTAATGTCAATTACATAAAGTAATAAGTTTATTTATGCATAAATATGGATAAATTAGAACAATATCAACGCTACAGCACTTACCGCTGTTATGAGGTACAATAGCAGCAATTAGTAAACCAGTTTTTTAAATGTTGAGGATTTATTAAGTCGAGCGCAACTGAGATTACTTTATCAACCATTTCTGTTGTAGTTGG